>DEAU01000007.1:42525-106794 GCA_002348705.1 Candidatus Neomicrothrix sp. UBA2974 | reverse complement strand
GTTACCCCGGCGAGGACCTGGTCAGCAACTTCTCGCATGGCTTCGTGAACAGCTACATCCTGCATCAGGCCATTGAGAAGGCCGCCGAGAACAATGGCGGAAACGTGACCCGCGAGACCTTGACTGCTGCTCTAGCTGGCAAGTTCGACACGATGGGTCTGTCCTGTGAGATCGACTGGACGACGACCAACCACAGCCCATGTGGTGCGCCGATGACGTTGGATCCGGCGACCGGTGGCATGGTGCCAGCCGGCCACTGGGACGACTACGCGCCGTACCTCGATGGCGTCTACGGCATCGACCCGGTCGTAACCAAGTTGGAACTGCCAGGGTTCGAGGCCATGACCTACGACGAGTTGGTTGCGGCTGCGCATGAGGAAGGCAAGCTCTTCATCTACGGCGACGCTGTTCCGGCTCAGTTGGAGCAGATGGTGAACGGCTTCATGGAGCGGTACCCGGAAATTGACGTGGAGTACGTCAGGGCAACCCCGATTGACATCACCTCCCGTGTTCTGGCCGAATACGAGTCGGGCGCCCATGTCGCCGACGTCGTCATTTCGACAGCACACGTCCTGGTGCATGACAACCTCGGAACAATCTTCCAGGCCATCAACGAGGACCTCGTCCCGATTTATGGTGAATACCCGGATGACTTCAAGCGGCCGTATACCGGAAGTGCTGTTTCCCTCGCCATCCCGTGGGGGATCTGCGTCAACACCGACTACGTCGACGAGGCAGACCGACCGACTTCGTTCGCCGACCTGGCAGATCCGAAGTGGGAAGGCGAGATCCTTGCTGCTGACTTCTCGATCGCTGACGTCTACGTCGGCCACTGGGATGCGCTAGCCACCGAGTACGGCGATGACGTCGTAGCGGGAATCGCAGCCAACTTCGGCAGGATCTTCGCAAGCGGCGTGCCAGCAACTGAAGCCGTGGCCGCCGGTGAAGGGACAATTGAGTTGGTCTGCGTAGAAGGACTGGCGAAGTTCGTCCAGAAGGCCGGAGCGCCTGTCGAACTGATCATTCCAGCAGTAACTTCAGCCTTCGAGCAGCGGCCAGCCTTGATGCTGAATGCTCCGAATCCTTATGCGGGTCGTTTGTTCATTGACCACGCCCTGTCCAGCGACGGAATCGAAGCTTGGCGACAGACGACAAACAACATCAACCCATGGGATAGGGAGAACATGCCTAGCGGCTTGCTGCCAGTCGCTACTGACTTCCTTGACCGCAAGGACCACATCCTTGGCCTTCTGGGAATGGGTGATAACTAGGAGTTGAAGCCTTAGTTTGAGCTAAGTCTTCTTCAGAGGGCGCTGCTGCCATCTACTCGGCAGCAGCGCCCTCTGTCATACGATGCGGCAACCTCCGCCCAGAGGACATGCCTTGTACGGGAGATCACCGTGAATGAACTGGATCTAGCGGTTAGGGACTCCAGTCCTCGAAACCCATTGGGCAAGAGGCTCAGGAGTTCGAAAGTCACGCCGTTTCAGACTTTCAGCATCCTTGTCGGGTTGGTTACTGCAATCCTGATCGTCTACCCGTTCTCTCGAGTGCTCCTTCGCCTCTTCTGGGTCGACGGTGGCTTCAATTTTGAGCCATTCAAAAACGTCGTTCAGTTGCCGAATCTTGGCGAACTGATGTTCAACACCTTCTTCCTGGTGATAGCTGGCGGTGGGCTGGCACTTGCCATCGGTTTCATCCTCGCCTGGTTCAACGAGCGAACAGACGCACGCGCTGGGGCCCTAACCGACATCCTGCCCCTCATTCCCTTCATAATGCCGGTCATCGCTGCGGCTGCAGGTTGGGTGATCATCGGGGCACCCAGGGCTGGGTACTTCAACTACTACATCCGAGAAGTTCTCGAACTGGTTGGAATCCACCTCAAGGAGGGGCCATTCAACATCTTCAGTTGGTACGGCCTGATCTTCACCTACGCCCTCTACCTGATCCCGTATCCGTATCTTTTGATATCCGCTGGACTACGTAACCTGGACCCAAGCCTCGAGGAACAAGCCCGGGTGTGTGGGGCGGGCCTCTGGCGTACTCTTTGGCGGGTCACCCTGCCGAACGTCTGGCCGAGCATTGCCGGATCGGCCCTCATCGTGGCCACCATCGGCTTCGCAATGATTTCCGTGCCGATCCTTATCGGAACCGGTGCCGACATCCAGGTGATCTCGACCCGGATTGTCCGACTGCTCAACTTCTCCTATCCACCCCAGACTGCAGAAGCAATAGGTCTGAGCGTCGTCGTCTTGGTCGTGCTGGTAGGCATCTGGCGGCTGCAGGCTCGACTCATACGAGGGGGAAGGTTTGCGACACTTGGCGGCCGGGCAGCACGAGGGCGCAGAATTGAGCTAGGAAAATGGCGCTGGGTTGCGCGGTCATTGACCTTTGGCTACGTGTTTTTTGCGCTCCTCGCTCCTCTCTACGGCCTGCTCATCACAACTCTGAATGGTTTTTGGTCACCCAAGACCAGATGGGGCGAACTAACTCTTGACCACTTCCGCACAGTCCTCTGGTTTGACCAGAAGACTCGGGACTCGCTCTTCAACAGCGTCTATCTCGGTCTTATCGGGGCAACCATCGGGATGCTCATTGCAGCAACAATCTCTAGTTACGTCCAGAGAAAACCAGGGAAGGTGTCCACCGTCATCGATGGCATTGCCAAGTTGCCAGCTGCAGTCTCCGGTCTAATCATCGCCGTTGGGTTCATTCTGGCTTTCGCGGGCCCACCCTTCGGCTTGCATGGAACGATGTTGATTCTTTTGTTGGCATTCATCGCCACGCACATGCCTAGTGGATCAATTGCCGCTGACGGAGCGGCAAGCCAGGTTGGCCACAGCCTTCTTGAAGCTTCGTATGTGAGCGGCGCCTCGGAAAGCAGGACCTTTTGGCGGATCAGCGTTCCTCTGATGCTCCCCGGTCTCGTTGCCGGGTGGTCGCTTCTTTTCGTCCGTTACGCCGGAGATTTCCAGGCATCGGCGATCCTCTCGAGCACAAGAAACCAGACTGCCGGAAAGAAGATCATCGAAATATACGAAATGGGCTCTTACGCCTACCTTGCTGCTCTGGCACTAGGCCTCACCGTTATCACCACTCTGATAATTGGCATCGTTTTCGCACTGACCCGAAAACGAGCAGCCGTTTCGGTTGCAGCATGAGTTCTGACAAGAGACCTATCTCACCTGATTCTCTAAACGTTCACTAAATCCACCGACTAAGAACAAGGACCATCGTGGAAGACTTCGTCGTCGAGGTACGGAACCTTAAGAAAACTTTCAAGCGCGCTGACGGCACACCGGTTAACGCTGTTGACGACGTTTCGATCTCAGTCCGATCTGGTGAGTGCATCGTGCTTCTTGGTCCCAGTGGATGTGGGAAAACCACTCTGCTTCGATCCATCGCTGGCCTCGAAAAACCCGAAGACGGAGAAATCCTGATCAACGGAGAAGCAATGTTCTCGGGAGCAGAGAAACTAGAGGTTCAACCTCAGGATCGCGCTCTGAGCATGATCTTCCAGTCCTATGCCCTTTGGCCTCATATGACGGCATTTGACAACGTGGCCTTCCCGCTGAAGTCCCGAAAGCTTCCGAAAGCTGAGGTCATTGAGAGGGTCAACCAGACGCTGGGGTTGGTAGGAGTCAGCGAACTCAGTGGGCAACACCCAAGCGACATGAGCGGGGGTCAGCAACAGCGAGTTGCTCTGGCCAGGGCCCTAGTCGCAGGTGACGACCTGGTGCTTCTTGATGAGCCATTGTCCAACGTCGACGCCAAGGTGAGAGATCAGCTGCGGCGCGAACTTGTTGAGATGCAGAGAGAGATCAACTTCAGTGCTATTTACGTCACCCACGACCAGATTGAGGCGATGGAGCTGGCTGATCGCATCGCGGTCATGGAACTCGGAAAAATCGTCCAGTTGGGACCGCCAAAAGAAATCTACGAAAAGCCGAGCACTCGTTATGTCGCCAACTTCATTGGCACAGTCAACGAATTGTCAGGAACCGTTGCGAGCAAAGCTTCCGACGGGTCTGCGACAGTCACTACCGACCTGGGAGAAGTTGAAGTACCCGATGAAGCGACCCTTACCATCGGGTCAGATGTAGTACTGACATTCCGACCCGAACGATGCAGCATTTCAACTCACCAAATCGAGGGAAGTCCCAGTTGGCGAGGCTCTGTAAATACGTCAAGTTTCTTCGGCTCTCACACAGAACACCACATAAACATGTCCGAACAGACAAGTTTTGTGGTCTGGCAAGCAGAGTCGACACAGTTGAATTACAACGACGACGTCTGGGTCACGGTCGAGCCTGCGAACATTCGAGTCTTGCCCGTCGAAACTGACGAGGTCTCCGATGAAAGTCATTGACTTTCGAGCACGTCCCAATATTGCCGAATATGCCGCATATCTTCGACCTCGCCTAGAGGACATCGCCAAACAAACTGGCGAATTTGGCCGCTACGCGGCTCCCGATGAAACAGTTAACGGGTTCGTCGACCAACTCGTCACCGCAGGAGTCGAATTGGCGGTCGTGGCTGCAAGGAGTCGAATAGCGCAAGACGGGTCATGGGAGTTAACCAACGACCTGGTGGCAGAATGTGTGGCTCCCCATAAAGACCATCTGGTTCCGTTCGGTGGCATTGATGTCACAGACATCTCTTTCGCCCTTGCCGAATCGGAACGCTGCATCGAACACCTCGGATTCAGAGGTCTTTGCATCGACCCGTTCCAGGTCGGCATCACAGCCGACCACGAACGGCTGTCGCCCATCTACGAACTGTGTGAAAAAGAGGGTGCGGCTGTTGCTGTAACGATGGGAGGAATGCCGGGAATAAACCAGCCGCTCAGGTGCGGAGACCCGATTGCTCTGGACGAAGTGGCCCAATCACATCCGGACTTGACCTTGATCGGTTCCCACTCTGGCTGGCCGTTTACCAACACCATGGTCGCGGTTGCATGGCGCAGGCCGAACGTTTTTTTCGAGAACTCGTTCTACCACTTTGCTCCTGGAGCAGAGATCCTCGTCCAGGCCGCCAATGAAATGATCGGGAAAAAGATGCTCTACGCGTCCGCCTATCCATTTCGACCGATCGCGGAAACACTGGAGAACTTCAAATCTCTTGGGATGGCAACTGAAGTCATGGCTGATGTTCTCTACAACAACGCCCATGGTGTCTTGTCGAGAATCGGCGCGTTGAACAACGAGGCCCGGTAAGCATGGACCTTGAGTTGGCGGGCTCCCGGGTACTGGTCATCGGGGCTGGAGGCGGTATCGGCTCCAAGGTGGTCGACGCTCTCGAAAACGAAGGTGCTGCAATTGTCGGTGCAAGTTCGAATCCTCCAAGCGAACACCTACCTAACGACAAGAACTCCCCCTTTGTAAAGCTGGATCTCTGCGACTCTGTTTCGATCGGAACAGGTCTCGACGAAGCAGCCGGCCATCTCGGAAGTATCGACTCGCTCATAGTCAGCGCGTCGGTCAATAGCTTCGCCTCATTCTGGGACCTTGATCGTAAAACCTGGCAAGAACAGTTCGAAATCAAGTACCTAGGCATTGCTGACCTCTGTCGGCAGGCAATTCCCTTCATGCAACCTGGTGCAGCAATCGTCCTGATCTCCGGCATTGCCGCGATCGTTCCATTCGGCGCCAATCCAGCTGGCGGCGCGGTAAACGCATCGCTTGAACACCTAGTCAAACTTCTAGCAGTCGAGTTGTCACCAATACCGCTTCGCGTGGTTGGTGTCAGCCCTGGCTTCACCCGCACTAGTCGGTTCGACTCCTTCTCGCAGGTGGAGCGCGAACAGATCGAATCTGAGATTCCGCTGGGACGCATCGCGGAGCCGGAAGAGATTGCCGACCTCGTTCTCTTTCTGGCGTCAAGGCGCGCCTCTTATATAACTGGCACGACAGTGGTAGCAGATGGTGGACGTACCCTGATCGGACGGTCCATGCCACCTGTAGACCCCCCTAAAGGAGGTTCCAGAGATGACTGAAGTCCTGATTGTTGAAGCAATAGACCGGTTACTTATTCGAGAATTGATTGATAGTTACGGATCGCTTTATGACGACGGTCGACTCGAAGAGTTCGGCGAGCTTTTCGCTGCCGATGCCCAGATGTCCATCGACCCTGATCCAGGCTTCTTCGAACTTCCGCTGGTCGGACGGGAAGACATCAGAGACAAGATGGGAGAACGATATGCGGTGGTATCAGAAGGTGGTGCCCAGAGGCGTCATGTCACTACCAACACCATCTTCAAATCGCTCACTCCGACTGAAGCATCAACCGAGTCCTTTGGAACCATTCTTTCCGCCGAGGAAGGCGGAGAACCCGAGCTTCGGGCCACCGGCGTCTACTACGACACCTTTACGAAAGTGGGAGGTGAATGGAAGATCCAGACCCGACACTTGGTTCTGGACGGAATAAAGCAGGACAAGAACCAGGCATCAGAGAGCGCCGGCGACTCAGGAATGAGTTCGATCGAAAAGGAGATCGTCGACGAAATCGGCTCGCCCCTACCTGATGAAATATCCCTCTACACGGAACTCGACCCCGAGATGTTTCGGGCTTACCGGGACTTTCGGACTGTTCTTTTGGATCAAGGGGTCATCCCCCGTAAAGACAAACTCCTCATGGTTCTGGCTCTGCTTACCGCCCTCCACCAAGGCGACGCAATGCACATGTACGCCGAAATAGCGCGCAACGAGGGTGCTACCGGTGAAGAAGTGAGGGATGCGATGAGAGTTGGAATTCTCTTCTCCGGCGGTCCGGGAATTGTCGCCGCAAGCGGAGCAGCGGTGAGATTCGGGCAGGACTAGCCGTCTAGGAGATGAGCCGACCACCAACTGTGAATCTCAGATGCCGAGAAACATGGAGCTAGCGAGATGACTGAACTACTTGATGGAAAACGAATCTTGGTGACGGGCGCAGCACGGGGCATCGGATTTGGTATCGCCTCCGCCATAAGCGAAGCAGGGGCGCGGGTCGCCATCAATGACCTCACCGCCGCAGCTAGTGAAGACGCCGCTTCTTCCATTCGGGCTTCTGGACGTGAGGCCCATGCTGCGCCCGGCGACATTTCAGTTCGAAATGACGCTTCAAAGGTTGTTGAGCAAGCCGCAGAGGACCTAGGTGGACTGGATGGCTTGGTAAACAACGCTGGAATTGTTCGATTTGGCACTCTCGACACCACACCGGATGAGGACTGGGATGAGACCCTAAGGGTGAACTTTGCTGGAGTTGCCTATATGTGTAAATCCGCGTTGGTTCATCTGACCGAGTCCAGAGGCACGATCGTTAATATCGCGTCGATCGCGGCCGACCAGCCATCAATAACTGTTGGTTCATATTCTGCGTCCAAAGCTGCGGTTCTCTCACTCACCAGGCAACTCGCCGTCGACTGGGGTCCACTCGGCATAAGAAGCAACGCCATCAGCCCAGGACTGATTAGCGGAACCGAAATGACGAATCTTGCAGACCAAAACTCGGAGGTGGCGTCTGGACGAGACCAGATAGTTCCACTGCGCAGGACCGGTCGCCCTTCAGACGTGGCTAACGCCGCAGTCTTTCTCCTGTCGGACCTATCGACTTACATAACAGGACAACAGCTACTCGTAGATGGCGGATTATCGGTCTCCCTGTTGGAGTTTGTGCCCAGGACTGATGAACAAGACAGACATCGTCAGAGTGACCCACCTGCTGTGAAGGTGATGAATCCGGACTGAACTTCAGGTCAGGATTCCGGTCCCGAGCTCCGAGACCAAGGTCCTGCGTCAATCGCTTAGTGACGTCCGAACGTCCCTAGGTGCGGGCAGGACGACATGGCCTAGGCGGCAGTCATCCCACCATCAATGGGCACAACTACTCCAGTTGTCCAAGCCGATTCGTCTGATGCGAGGTAAAGAGCGAATGCCGCAATGTCTTCGGTCATTCCCACACGGCCGATCGGATACCGGAATAGTGATTGCTCGAGAAGTTCTTCGTAAGTCGGATCTGTGCCCTCTTCCGCGGTAGCAGCAAAGCCACCCCTAGCCATATAGGTCTTTTCCACCAGAGGTGTCGGCACGGTCCCGGGGCAGATGGCATTCACTCGTATCTTCGAAGGCCCGTACTCGACGGCCATTTGCTTGGTCAGACCGATCACGCCGGCTTTCGCCGCTGCATAGGAAGCGATGCCTGGAACCCCAACCATGCCGCCGACACTCGCTTGATTGATGATGGAACCCCCTCCGGCTTCAATCATCCCGGGCAGGCAGGCGCGGCTGCAAAGCCATACTGATGTGAGATTGACCGCAATCACCTTTTCCCACTCTGCAAGCGTGAGGTCCTTGGCGTTGCCTGAGCCTGCGATGCCAGCGTTGGAATAGAGAACCGTCACCGTCCCGAATTCACTACCGGTCTCAGCAACCATCTGCTCTACCAGTTCCTCGTCAGTGACATCCACCTCACACCCGATGGCAAGACCACCCAACTCACGGATTTCTTCAACGGTGGAATCGAGTCCATCTCGGTCACGGTCAGCGCACCCGACCTTCGCTCCTTCGGTAGCGAATCGAATAGCCGCTGTACGGCCGATGCCAGAACCAGCACCGGTCACGATCGCTACTTTCCCGGCTAGACGGTCTCCCATTTCAATCGCACCTTCCTTTTATGTCTTTTCGACGTGTTTTACGTATTTCCACAACTATCAACTCGAACAGAGATTGCACGGGTCACCTGCGAGACAAGAACTCCGATATGGCTCTCTGGGTTGATTCATGCTTGAAGGTCCCCGCCGTGGCAATGACCGCCTCGTCAACCCCATTTCCTGAATCACGATTCAGATGGCCCTTAAGCGCCTCGAGCGCGTGTCTACTATGCCGAGCGATCGACAAAGCGAGGCCGTGTGCAACAGAAACAAGTTCTTCGTCCTCTACGACGTCGAGCACAAGGCCTATTTCTTGAGCAGTTGTTGCATCGACTTCTTCACCTGTGGAGGCCAACCGCATAGTCCAGGGAAGACCGACCTTCTCTGCTGCCCGGGTAACACCGAAGCCGGGAATTAGGCCGTACCCGACCTCGCGAAATGCGAATCGGGCACTTGTGGAAGCGACGGCCATATCGCAGGCCATGATGAGCTCCAAGCCACCCCCGTGCGCCACGCCGTGCACGGCCGCTACCACCGGAATCGCGCATTTCTGTACTGAATGAAACGACTCAAAGACTGCTCCGACATGTTCTTCGGCGCGTTCCTGCGACTCCGTCAACGCCGGGAAGGTGGCGATGTCGCCTCCAGCCGAAAACGCTCTTCCCTCTCCCCTCAGAACCACGCAGTTGACTTCGGAATCTGAGCTCAGCTCACCCATCTTCTCTGTCAACTGGTCAAAGAAGAGGCGGTCCATGGCGTTCAACTTGGCGGGCCGGTTCATCACCAAGTGAGCGACTCCCCCCTCGTATTTCTCTACAAGGAAACGATCTTGGATCTTCTCGGACATAACTTCTCGTCAACCGGGACCGAGTCTTAGCCCGGCATCAAGACGAACAACCTCTCCGTTGAGGAACGAATTTTCCATCATATGAACAACGAGGTTGCCAAGGTCCTCAGGCCGGCCCAGGCGCTTGGGGAATACGTTGCCTGAGACAATCGAATCAATTGCCGATTGATCCAATGTTTCCAGCATCGGCGTGTCCATGGTTCCCGGGCAGACGGTCATAACCCTGATCCCATGGACCGCAAGGTCTCGTGCTAGCGGAGAGGTGAGGCCAACCACACCTGCTTTCGACGCACCGTAGGAGGCCTGACCGACCTGACCTTCGAACGCCGCTATTGACGCGAGGTTGACTACCAGACCGCGCTCTCCGTCGCTCGATGGTTCGTTCCGTGCCATCGCAACCACGGCGTGGCGCAATACATCGAAGAGTCCGACGAGGTTGATATCGATGTGTTTCTTGAAGTGATCAAGTGGATGTGGATCACCTTCTCTAGAGATCACTCTCTTACCAAAGCTGATCCCGGCACAGCTCACAAGTAGGTCGAGGCGACCGTGCTCCTGGACCGCCGTACGAACTGCATTTTCCACCTGTGCTGGATCGGTGACATCGCACTGGTGGCAAGTAGTGGAATCTGCAAAGCGCTCGAGCAGGCCTTTGGTCCCATCCAGATTCTGGTCGAGAATCGCCACCCGTCCACCGCGCTCAAGTACTGATTGGGCAACCCCTGCGCCAAGCCCTGAAGCGCCTCCGGTCACTAGTGCCACTGAGCCTTCGACTTTCATCCTTCCTCTCCCCTCGGCGTCGCCGATATCACTTCATGACCGAATCTGCGAAGAGCTTCGCAGGTAGCCGCATGACTAGGTCCCTGCGGCTGTCGGAATCTAAGCGCCAGATACTGGGCTCCAGTCAGTTTCCTCCATTCTTCGACGGTATGTCGCAATTGCGCTCCATCTCCAACCAAGAACCGTCCAGGGGACAGCAGTTCGAAGCTGAACTCCGATCGGGGAAGAGACCGGGTTGCCCACGGTTCGAATTCAGGCCGGTAAGCACCGACGTTGTAATAGAGCCGATGCACTGCCATGACAGACCTAGTCCACTCCGACAGTGATGATTCGGTACCGTCAGCAACCCAAGCTTCCCGGAAAATACCAACTTTGGGTGAGGTGCCGTGGACGGCACAGCGTTCTCGATAGTGCCCTGCCAGCCTCGCGACTATCGCAATGTGTCGCTGCGGGTCCGCAAGCCAGAGGTCGCTCCGTCTCGCGGCGCGGTCAATGCCAACTGGACCGTGCGCTCCAAGCCATATCGGTGGCCGTGGTTTGGAATACGGCCGAGGAGTTATTTCTGCTTTGATCTCAAAGAACTCTCCAGCATGGGCAAAGGGTTCACCTGCAAAGCACAGCCCCAGGATGTGGAGAATCTCTTCGAACCTTTCTGTTCGAGATCTATGGTCCACGCCGTACGCAGCGAAATCGGCGACCTGGTGGCCTGCTCCCATGCCAAGAATGAACCGTCCGCTTGACAGCCAGTCCAGCATGAGGGTGTCTTCAGCTATTCGGAGAGGATGATGCAGCGGAGCCGCGAGCACCGCTGTCCCAAAGCGCAAAGTGGATGTCGCCTGCAGAATGGCTGCACCAATTAGCGCAGGAGAAACAACTGCTCCATTTTTTGCCTGGTGGAACTCCGGGAGGAATACGGCATCAAACCCCGCTTCTTCAGCAACCTGCGACTCCGTAATCAGTTCGCCGAGGAACTCGTCAAGACCTTGGTTGATCCCCTGAATGGGAAGAACGACCCCGTATTGCATCTACCTGAAGCCAACTACCGAATTTGGGAACTAGATTTCAACTAGAATTCGCGGAGCCGGGCGCCAGTCGGATCGACTTCCTCTCTCAAGATCCGCAACTCCTCCTCGGTCGGTCGATCCGTTGTCGGGATCTCACCGTCCGGCACCAAGACTTCAAATCCCGTTGCTTCTTGAACCTCTTCGACGGTCACGCCCGGGTGCAAAGAAGCGACTCTCATGCGGTGGCTCTCAGGATGGAAATCAAACACGCAGAGGTTGGTGATGCAGAGTTGTGGACCTCCAGGAAGTCCGAGCCGCTCCCGGTGATCCCCTCCATCCCCCCAGCCGATTCCAGAACGAAAATCGAGCTTTTCGACGAAAACCCGAGGATTGTGGACTGTATTCCAGAGATAGATCTTTGGGATCATGGACCCGAGGTCAGCCATCCCTCCGCCTCCAGGCAAACGAACCTTTGGCGCGTCATAGGGGCCGATGACCGTGTTGTTCACATTTCCCCAGGCATCGATTTGTGCCCCACGAAAGGCGAAGGTGTTGTATCTAGCTCCCGATGCATAGGACCAGAAGTCGTGAGCACTTGTTGCCAGCATGGATGCACCACCCCAAAGGGCATCTGACAAGGTCGACTCCGGAATCGAAGGCGGATCAGCATCAATAGCTATAGACGAAGCTGCCCAGACCAGACCGGGAGCGTGAGTCCGCCTTGCCAGGAGATAACCGCATACGGGGATGAAGGACACCGCACCGTTGAAGGCCTTGGTGTCGTTGTCCATTGCCCTGCTGAAGGTCACCACCATCAACTCGTCGATGGTGCACCCATATTCTTCTAATTCAAGGGTCATGCCGCTGACCTCCTAATTGAGGTAGCCATCTCATCGCCTCCGCAAGATCGGATGAAATCCTCCCAAGTCTCTGGTTTCACAATCCGATCGGCGAAAAAGGCTGAAAACGATTCCGGATCAGACGCCGCTGTCGAATATTCCTGAAAGAACGCTGTGTGGTGGCCGTACTCCGGAAAACATGAACTCGGATATGCCCCCAACTTGGCCAGTGAAACCCCGCTCACCATGAACTGCGGATACGACGTCCGATGCGGCTCGGCAACGACGTCCCCATGGTCGATGAATCGCTCCACCGACACCAACGTCCTCTGGGATGCATTAACGATCTCGTTGTCCATCCAGATCAGTTTCGGGTCAACGCGAACATTGCCAATCTCATCAGCCGCATGTGCATGAACAAGCGCAACATCTACAGGCAGTCGAGTGCACGCCACGTAGTGCTCGCCAGTAGACCGATCCACCTCAGCTCGAATCGTCCCTGTCTGCTCATGAAGGGGGATTAGATCCGTTCCCAGTCCAGCCTTCGTTGGAACAAAGGGAAGGTTCCAGGCCTCAGCCCTAAGCCGACAAATCAGGAGATCTTCAGAGTATTCCTCAATCTCAACTGCTCCTGATTGCACCGCCATCCGGAAGCTGGGCGCAAGACCTAAGCCTTCGAAACTGACCAAACCAGAGACCACCTTCTTGACACAGCCTCCGGCTATAAGCCAGTCCACGGACATACCGGCAACAATCGCTACGACTGTTAGATCACGCTTTTCCTGACGAACAATCTCCCTGACATAGGCCATAGGGGCGCTATTCATAGAAAGACCACCTAGAGCAACCGTTGCGCCATCAGGAATGCTCTCAACCGCCTGCTCGATACCCATCCGCTTGTCCACGCCAAGAAATTCCTTGTCTCTTTTAGATTAAAAATGGTTTTCTGATCAAGGCCGGCGATCGCTGGAAACCTTGTTTTTAAGGACTCTCAAAAGATATTTTCGCTAGTCGGAACCACGACAATAGTGACCAACCAACCGGTTGGTCAATCAGAGTCGGGAGAGTGTTACAGTCCCAAATGGGCCTATCCGGCAGTTAGCCCGAGGAACCCAGAACATGGCTGAACAGCTCAATCTTTCGACCACCGACGCCGTCGAATACTTCTTTGACCGTGGCTGGACAGATGGTCTTCCGATAGTCCCGCCCACACCTGAACTGGTTGAGGAGTTCCTCGCAATCGTTGGCTTGGAAGCCGACGACATTCTTGGCTCAGTCTCTGAGCGCGATCGTCACCTCACCGCTGAGAAGGCAGCCATCAACAGCGTGATGGCTGGTTGCAAGGCCGAATACTTCCCGGTTGTTGTAGCCGCACTTGAGGCAATCCTGGATCCTGAATTCAATGCTCATGCAGCAATGAGCTCTACAGGTGGAGCGGCACTGTGCCTCATTGTCAGCGGCCCGCTCGTCGAAGAACTTGGTTTCTTCCACCTCAATAATGCCCTAGGAAGCGGAAACCGAGCTAACGCTTCGATTGGACGAGCAGTCCGCTTGGTCGCCATGAACGTCTTTGGTGCCAAGACCGGAATGATGGATGCTTCATCTATCGGACACCCCGGGAAGTACTCGATGGTCGTCGCCGAGACACAGCCACCAGAAGGATGGCCGACTTTCGCCAAAGAACTGGGGGCGGCCCCCAATAGGACCTCGGTCACAGTTTTAGCCGCAGAAGGGCCTCGTCAGATCGCCAATCACCTGAACCCGGACCCGAAAGGTTGGCTCCTGACTATCGCCTCGGCAATGCGATGTCCTGCCACCTTCAGCGTCGGCAAGGGAGCTCAGGTTGCAGTCGTTCTTGGCTATGAGGCTCGTGAGTTGCTTAGCCGTGAAGGTTGGTCAAAAGGCGATATCAGGTCCTTCTTGGCTGAACACAGTCGAATCTCAGCTGAAGAGCTAGAAGCGGCAGGAGTCTTTCTTGAAGTAGGAAGCGCTCACAACATGATTCCGGAGGCAGACGGTCTGCTCCCTACCGTTCCTAGCCCCACCGACATTCTTCTGGTTACAGCAGGTGGACCAGGTGCTGGATGGTGTGCCTATATGCCAGCATGGGCACCGGTACAACATTCCAGAGCAACAAGCCGCTTAGTAGCCAAGACCGGGCACTCAGAAACCATTGGAGGCAGCGATGTCTAGCTGCGAGATATCCATCGTGCTAAGGCCAGATTACGAGGAGGATCAACTGGAGGACTTTGTTCCTGCGCTGAGGTCTGTTCCCTCCGAACCTTTCACACTTTCACTAATCGACAATGGGAAGCCAAAAGCGAAACAACTCCTCACCGAATTGGCGTCCCTTTTGGAAGACCGGTTTCCGATAGCAAACGTTGAAATCGTTTCGAAATCATCGGCAGGTAAACCGCTTGAGGCAGATGTTGCTCAATCTGTCGCCGCACGATCACGAATGGTCATCACAGGCATAGGTGATTGAGGTGCGTGCACCGCGTGCAGTCTGCACGATGCGATCCAGATGGAGCGGCTCGGCGTCCCGACATCGCTCCTAATAACTGAACCCTTCCAGGAGGTCGTCGATTCTGTGAGCCCGACACTCGGAGCGGAAAGTTTCCCCACTGCGCTACTACCGCATCCTGTCTCGAATTTCGACCAACCGGAGTTGGCAGTTCTGGCGAAATCTGTCGTTGACCTTGTAACGGCTCAACTAGTGGAATAGCCAAACAGCAACTTCACTATTCCGGCACGGTTCCTTCGTGCCCCCAAATGTTGGAATCGCTAACGGTGTGAAAGTTGGGCGAACCCACAAGGGCAAGGGTCCGATCAATCTCTTCCGAAAATATCCCAAGCATCCTCTCAACACCGTCCTGCCCTCCAGCAGCTAGAGCCCAGAACCAGGGACGTCCCACGAAAACGGCTCTCGCTCCCAAGGCCTTCGCCTTGAGCACATCGCTTCCACGCCTAACCCCGCCATCCATGAAAACTTCAATGCGATCTCCAACTGCCTCAACTACGCGGGGCAACGCGTTTATAGATGCCGGGCAACTATCCAGTTGTCGCCCACCGTGATTGGAGACGATGATCCCATCGGCACCCCGTCGCAATGCCTCCTTGGCATCTTCCGCAGCAACGATCCCTTTGACCAGAAGAGGACCTTTCCAGATACCGCGCAGCCATGTGAGTTCTTCCCACGTCGCAGCGGCGTTACTGAGCTCTCGATCTACATAGGCGGCAATGCTTTCCTGCCCTTCGGGATCCACTGCTCCAACAAGAGATCCAAAAGTAAGATCTGGTCCGGCCAACAAGTGTGCAAGCCATCTCGGCCGCCGAAGCACATTCAGGACGCTGCTGGGCCGGATGCGCGGCGGTATAGCCATGCCATTGCGGATATCACGAACTCGCTTACCCACTACGGGGACGTCTACCGTCAAAACAAGAGCTTCATAGTTGGCTGCTTTAGCTCTCTTCACCAAGTCACCAACGACTTCACGACTCTTCCAAAGATAGACCTGAAGCCACAAACGGCCAGTAGTCACAGCAGATATTGCTTCAAGAGAAAAGCTGGAAGCAGTCGAGACGACAAAGACTGTCCCTGCTCTTTCCGCTGCCTTCGCTGCTGCGAGTTCTCCATCTCTGTGAACCAGACTGGCTAGACCAGCTGGAGACAACATCACCGGGAGCTTCAGTGGTTCCCCAAAGACTTCTGTTGAGACCGACCGGTCAGAAACATCGCTCAAATAGCGGGGCGCCCACTCGATCTGGTCGAAAGCTGAAAGGTTTTTCTGAACTGTGGTTTCACAGTCGGAGCCACCAGACACAAAGTCCGAGACGATACGCGGCAGTTTCCGGTTGGCCGCACGCTCGAAGTCATCAACCGATGCGAGACCTCTCAGCCCTCTCGGTCGCAGGTCCAACATCCGGGCAAGGACACCTAGCTTCATTACAAATCACCTCGGATCGCTGAGTCAACCGCCGCTAGAAGCTTGGTGACATTCTCGATAAGTGGAACCTTGAGGCCATGCATGTGGGCCACCGAAACGACTTCTCCAAAAACTGCATCAACTTCAAGCGGACGTTGTCGGTCTAAAGCTTGCAAGATCGACACTCGCACGCTGGTCGCACCCGACTGAACCATTTCCTGGCCAATACCCTCTAGCCGCTCCATCGCTAGGTCGTCAGCTAGTGACAACAAGCTGGCCACCCCAAGAGGTCCCGGCAGGTCGACTAACTCCGCGCCGTCTGCAGCAGCCACCGATGCGGCCTCCCGAACGAGTTCGAGAAATACGGCACGACTGTCTGGCTGAAGAAAGACTCTGTGGTACTCCTGACGAGTAAGACCAACAACGCCCATAGCCGCGACGGCAAGGACGGCTTTCGACCACTGAACAGATCTGATGTCCGACGAGACCACTACTTCTAGGCCGGTCGAAAGGGCCTCACCTACCCGCTCTGCCGATCTCTCGTAACTGGTTGGTAGGTCGCCGAGGTAAGTGGCTCCGCCAAAAGTGTGCAGGATCTCCCCAGGGTTGGACATAGTCGCACCGACCATGGACACCGCGCCGAGGGCACTACCGCCATAACGTCTGACGAGTTCCGTAGCCTGACCAACTCCGTTCTGAACAGAGAATGCGCATTTCGGTTGCCCAGACCAGCTGTCGAGAAGTTCCTGGGTATCAAAAGACTTACAGGCAAGAACCAAGAGGTCAGCGTCACCAGCAAGGCTCGGATCCGATACGGATCGAATGGGTAGCACGGCCTTTCCACTAGAAGAAATGACGGTTAGCCCATCAGCTTCTATTGCTCTGACATGCGGCTCCCGAGCTACCAACGTGACATCTAGGCCAGCGCGAGCCATCCAGGCGCCGTAGAGCGAGCCGAGGGCGCCGGCGCCCAAAACGACTACCGACTTAGTCCGGGTGTCCACTCGCTTGTTTCCCCATCAACACCAGTCAACTGGTGTTTTTGGACTCTTCCTGTCGGCGTTTTCGGAAGTTCGCCCTGAAGTCTCATATAGCGCGGAACGGCATAGCCGGGAAGCTTCCTTGTCGCAAACTCCCAGAGGTCTTGAAGGTTGAGCCCGTCGCCGACAACAACTGCCATCACCTCTTCCTCACCAAGGTCTGACGGCACCCCGAATACTGCAACCTCATCAACGTCTGAGTGTTCTACGAGAACCCTTTCCACCTCCCAAGCCGAGATGTTCTCTCCTCGTCGACGGATTGAATCGGTTAACCGGCCGGTAAATGTGAGATATCCCTCCTCGTCGACAAAACCTGCATCTCCGGTCCGAAACCAGAGATCTCGCCAGACTTCGATTGTTGCCTGCGGCATACCGTGGTAACCGTCGAAAAATATTCCAGGGTCGCTGTTGCGAACGACGATCTCCCCTACGACGCCAGTTGGGCACCGGCCTCCCTCGGGATCATGAATCTCCATTTCGACATCAGCAACTGGTTTCCCGCATGTACCAATCTTTGAGGAACCTCGACTCGACATTGCTACAACGCCCTGTTCTGTCGAGCCATAAAGTTCAAATATCTCGAGACCGAACCTCTCACCGAAGTCTTCTTGAATCTCTTTCGGCATCCCAGCTCCATAGGCGACCCTTACCGAGTTCTTCTCCTGTCTAAGAATGGGTTTCTGATTCCAAAGCATCATTGGAAGAGTTCCGAGGTAGTGGATCGCCGTTACCCCATGGTCGGAACAGATCTCCCAGAACCGGCTTGCAGAAAACTTTTCGCGGATCACCACCTTGCCGTCAATCAGCATGGCGGCGACTACTGAAACGAACCGAGCCGCTATGTGATGAAGCGGAAACACGGTGAAGAGCACATCTTCCCTGTTGAGATCAACGTGATCAATGATCGACCAGGCCAACCGCATGGTCATGCGCTCGCTAAGTCTGACCCCTTTCGAACGGCCCGTCGTGCCGCTCGTATACAGAATCAATGAGACCTCATCGGTCCTTAGGGGTTGATCAATGCATCCGAACGCCCCTCCAGCCTCCTCCAGGCTCTCGATCTCGAACACTGGAGGAAGCCTCTCCTGCAATAACTCCAGCTGCTGCTCGGCCACGGGGTCGTCACCCACAACGATGATGGAACAATCTGCACCCTTGATGGCATCGACCAAGAGTTCGTCCTTGAGCTCAACGTTCAGCGGAACCTCAACAAAACCAGCTCTGGAACAGGCAAACCACAGAGCTAGGGCTTGATCTGTTTTGTGCACCATGGTGGCCACGCTGTCGCCCCTGCGAACACCAGCCGCAGACAAGTTCTCGGCGATCCATCTTGATCTTTCTTCTATCTCTTTGTAGGTCAAAGAACCCTGATCTGACTCAAGAAAAGCCTTTTCTGGAGAGCTAGCAACTCGAGATGCGAGGAGTTCTCCAAGAGAAACCGAGAGTCTTGTATCAGACATTGGTCAACCGACGGGCTCTCTAATCACCGTCTGCCAACGATCGAACGGCAGAAAGGATTCTCTGTGTCGGTCCTTCTACAGGACCGCCGTCGATCTTGAGAACTGCTCCAGAAACAAAGGCCGATGCCGGAGAAAGAAGGAACTGACAGGCCAAACCGATATCCAATGGCAGACCCAAGCGACCGACGGCGGTCGTAACACCAGCGCGGTCTGCAAGGTCTTTCGAACCTCCAAAGACGGCAGCCAAAGAACCTTCGGTCAATATCAACCCAGGCGAAACAGCGTTAACGCGAATATCGGGACCCCATTCAGCAGCCAAGCTTCCCACCAGATGTTCAACACCAGCTTTCGCAGCACCGTAAGCAGCAAACATCGGTGTTGGATTAATGGCAGCTACCGCACCAACCAGCACCATCGACCCCGCTTCGGATCCCTTGAGCAAAGGTCGGGCCGCCTGAGCACAATAAAACGCTGCTGACAAGTTGAGGTCCAGCATTTTCGCCCATTGAGCTGGCTCGGTTTCTGCAGCTGGCGCGAAGGCCGCTCCCCCCACGTTGGCTACTAGGCCGTCCAACTTCCCATGCGCCTGACCGATCTCGGCAACGGCATCTCGCACCTGCTCTGGATCTCGAACATCACATGAGACAGCCGTTACTTCGGGAGAACCACCCAGGTCGGCCACCAGATCGTTCAACAACTCGATGTTGCGCGAATGGAATACCACCCTGGCGCCTTGTTCTAGGAGATGTCTACCTACGCCTAAGCCTATTCCCCTTGATGAACCGGTGACCCAGATAACCCGGTCCTTAACGCTGAACCAATCAACAGTGCTCATGAGGTGCTCTCTATTGGCCAGAATCTCGAATCAACTGCGCTTTGACCACATCACGATCACAACGGCCCGGGTGGCCGTAGTACCAATCGGGCTTGATCGCAGCCCACCGAGGCTCTGAATCAATCGCAGCAAGCACCCTCTTCGAAACCTTCCAGGAACCATCTATACGTTTCAACTCGTCAACGTGACGAGCCCAAAGATGCCAAACGTCATTGGTTTCGAACATCCGATGAAAGGCGTAGATCCAGGTGCACGCAGTGGCATCATCCCCCGATATCTCGACTCGATGGTTCGTGATGTGGTGGCTCGTATGTTCATACTGCAGGAGGATCTTGGATAGTGCTCTTTCGATGGAATCGCGACCCGTGTAGACGCGACCTGTCATGAAGTCTCCGGTAACGTCGTCGCTGAAGATCTGAACGGCGCGTTTGGGCTCTAGAGCATCAACTGCGTCGAAGTACTCAACCATCAAGCGCCAGATTTCCCGCTCGTCAAGAAGCATCTGCACACTGTCAGAATGACGTTCCTTATCGGTCATCTTGTTCCTCTGATTGTCGTCTAAACCAACTGATATCTGCGAAATTCACCATTACTCGAACCCGGGACCCTATAACTGTGCTTCCTATCGAAAAGGTTCAAGAGCTTGTCGGATACAGGTTTCCCCCTGGGTCCTACAAGATTGAGCATTGGGAGAACTACCTCCTCACGGAGGCGACTGCAGGACACCACTCCTCCTCCGTTTACGCCCATCCAAGTTTCCTCTTCCACGCTCCCCTGGCTGCAGTCGGGCTCAACTACCAGGAGATCTTTGATCTGTGCGGCGCTGAATCGGCTGACGCTGTCCGAGCCGGCGAGTACGACTGGGAGATTTTCAGGACTCTCGAAGAAGGTGTCGAGTACCAGGCCCAAGGTCAAATACTTTCCGTCGACCGTAAAGAAGGAAAGCAAGCTGGCACATTCGACGCCGTCGTTTTCGCAATCGAACTGTCTGATTCGGGAGGGATTGCTGCTTGCGCAACGAATACCTGGCTCTTCTTGCGAACCGAACCAAGTGCAGAGGAGACGTCCAGTTGAGCGTCATGATCGGAGATCCCATTCCCACCTGGTCTCACGGCCCAGTCACTCCTGAACGCATGGCGCTTATGGCCGCCATACTCCGTGACCCCAATCCGATCCATTTTGAACCTTCGGACAACGTTGAAGCCGGTCACCACCTGAGGATCAACCAAGGTCCTCTGAATGTCGGATACGTCGCCAACATGCTTACCGCTTGGGCGGGTCCCGATTCCATTAAGCGCCTCAAGGTCAGATTCGTTGCAAACGTCTTTGAAGGCGATCACATTGAGGCTTCGGGAGTTGTGACAGCGGTGGCCGAAGGGTCCGAGGAGGCCACCGCAGAGTGCGATGTGCGACTCGTTCGATCCAATGGTGACCTATTGCTGACAGGGACGGCAGTGGTCAGAACTTTGGGGATCACAGACAACCGTTAGCGATCAGCCACAGTGAACACCAGGCGACTGGGGCGACTCTCATCGTGATAGATCACTTGTGAAGCCACTACCGCGTCGTCCAGCGATGGGGGCCCCGACTCCGCAATGACATTGAGGTTTCTGTCGAATCTGGGGAAGTTTGCAGAAGCCACCTCTAATCGGATCTGGTGACCTGGCAAGAACGTATGACCAAGGTCCCAGAGATCGATCTCCACCTCCCGGACGGTGTCTGGTTCCAATGGACCATCTGGGAACGCCCTACTTAACCGGATAATCCCATCAGCAAGGTTCGCCGCGATCCCGTCTGGTTCGACGTCGAGCAACTTCGCCGTGAAATCAGTTTCGAGAGCACTTGAGCTAACCCAAAGAACGCACTTCACGGGCCCGCTAACCGCGACAGGTTCGGTCAAAATGGGACTGGTATAGCAAGCCACGTCTGAACGCTGCTCCACCGATGTTTGGTCGTAGACGCCGGCAAGTTGGATGAACGGCATCAGGATTTTCCCGCCAACGGTTGGTGTCGGATCCGCCGGGTCGTAGTCAAAGGTGTCAGCGTCCTGTTGCTGAGGGGCCTGAAGAACCAGCTCGCCTTCATTACGCGAAGCCGCTTCGCCTCCCTCGGAACTCAAGTACCAAGAGGTTTCCGTTCCAGCAGGCGGCCATGCGCCAACCTCATTCCAGCAGTTCTCCCCCATTTGCCAATATCGGACCCCTCCTGTTTCTTCACCTGTCTCCTCTTTGACCCACCTGTCCATCCAGTCAAGGACGAGGGAACCGGAGAGCCCCACCCCGGAAGAGGCTTCGAGCCCAAATTCCCATACTCCATTCGAACTTGTTGAGAATGGGTTTACATAACTCGCGTGTTCCCATGGACCTACGACCATCCGATGGTTCGAACGACCTGGTTCGGCGCCCACGCTGGTTATCTGGTGATACATGTCAAGGTGTGATTTGAGGAAGTTGTCGTGCCAGCCGACGATGCTGAGTATCGGCGCTGAAATCTGTGGAGCTTCTTTGATGATGTTGATCGCGTCCCAGTACTCGTCGTATGAAGAGTGTCGGAGCCAATCTTCGTAGCACGGAGATATGCCGTTTCGGAGCTCTGGGTGGGCATCAATGGGAAGTCGCCCCACGACATCAGGCAGATCAATGATTGCTTGAGAAAGATCCGATTTGATCTGAGCACGCTCTTCCTCAGTGCAATCAAGGCGACCGATGGACTCAATTCCCAGCATGTACGCCCAGTAGACGTTCCAACCGAGTTCGAAGCAGTCAGCCGTATAGACCCAGTTGTCATAGGGGTTGGCGTTCGTGCCCAGGACAGTGCACGCCTTGACCTCATCGAAGCCCTGGGCCACCAGTTGCAGGGCCGAATACGCCGAGTAGGCCGTTCCGTAGGTCCCTATCCGACCGTCGCACCAGGGCTGATCAAGCACCCACCGAACGCAGTCAGCGCCATCGCTTCCTTCGTTGAAGAAGGGATTCCACTCTCCTCCTGACAGTCCACGACCACGTACCTGCTGGATCACGACTGCGTAGCCCCGCTCAACCGCAAGAAACGGGTTGAGCATCAACACATGTGTAATAAATCCTGCAGAAAGACTTCCGCGAACTCGAAAAACTAAGGTCGGCCACGGCCCATCTCCGGATGGCCGATAAACATCAGTGACCAACTTGGTCCCGTCACCCATTGGGACCTCTTGTCCACGTTCCAGATGAAAAAGGTTCGTCACTTCAGTTCCTTTCCCCTACTCCACACGATTGGCAACACGCTCTAACAGGTTCAACGCCATTCACCCTGACTTCTCTTCTGCCATGCGATCCCAGGTGTCTGCCGTTAGACCTTCCTCCCGAAGGCGATACTTTTCGACCCGCTGCGCATGGTTCTTCGGTAGTTCATCAACTATCCGCACATAACGAGGTATCGCATGATCGGACATCTCTCCTCGGCAGTGGAGAATCAGCTCGGCACAATCAAAGGACCCCGTGTTTCGGGGAACTAACGCCACCATGACTTCTGCTTCGCTGAGATCTGAAGCAACGCCGTACGCGGCGGACTCAACTACTTCCGAGAAGCTGTTGATCGCCGATTCGACTTCCCATGATGAAATGTTTTCTCCCCTCCTCCGAATGCAGTCCTTCTTCCTGTCGATGAAGGTGAGAAAACCTTCGCTATCCATGCTCCCCTGATCGCCAGTGTGAAACCAGAGGTTGCGCCATGCCTCAACTGTGTCTTCTTCCCGCTTGTAGTAGGAGGAGAAGATCGCGTTCGGAGCCTTGGGTCGAATCAGAATCTCGCCAGGGACCCCAGGCTCTACCGGTTGGTCCTCTTCGTCCGCAACCATCACCTGATAGGTCGTTGATTCCTGACCAGCTGTTCCGATCTTTCGGTTCTCCAGACGGGTTTCGCACGCCATGGGGGCCTCGGTCATCCCATAGACCTCAACAAGCGAGAGACCAAAACGGGATTCGAAGTCCTCCCATATATGGACGGGGCAAGGAGCTCCGAACGCAGTCCGCACAGGATTCAGAACATCGTCTGCTTTGGACTCCTGTTTGTGGAGCATCATCAGCATTGCCCCCATGTAATTGAAGGCGGTGATGTCTTTTTCCCTACAGGTTGACCAAAACCCACTAGCAGAAAACTTTCGATCCATCACCAAACTGCCTCCGCATTCAAGGGCTGCAGTTACAGACGTGTACTTCGCGTTGTTGTGGAACAAAGGAAACGTCGTATAGAGGCGATCACTGGACACGTAGTCCATGAGCCAGACGATGTGGCGAGTCAAATGAAGAACCGCCCCGTGCGAAAGGACAACGCCCTTGGGAGGTCCGGTCGTCCCCGAGGTATGAAGAATTACTGCAGTCGTGAGCGCTGATAGCTGGAGTTCAGGCGGCGCTGACTCTTGGAAAAGATCTGTCAGATTGTGGGAGGCAACATTTCCGGTAACCGGCTCCGGCACAGAACCAGAGTTCACGATGAGGTGCTCCAATTTGGGAAGGGAGTCCAGAATTTCGACTACCCGACTCAAGAGGGATTCATCAACAACTAGAGCCTTCACATCGCCGTGGTCCAGAAGGTACTGAAGAAGACCACCTCGGCTAGCAGTATGAACCGGCACTTCAACTAGACCTGCTTTTTGGATACCAAACCAGGCCTCGATGTTCTCAATCGAGTTCTGCATCATGACACCTACATGATCACCAGGTGCCAAACCCAGAGATACCAAACCAGCTGCATAGCAATCGGTTCGGTAATCGAGTTCCGCTGCAGTTCTCGTCTGACCGCAGACATCCAGAACTATTTTCTCTCCCAGTTTCAGACACGAACTCCTAATCCACTCAGGAAAGGTTGATGGTGAGTCGGCCGGAACAATCAAGCGGTCAGATTTCGGCACTTGCTTAGAGACTTTCTTTGAAGCAATAGACCATTAAGGAACTGGAGTTTCGCCAAACACGGGGGTACACCTTCCTAAGTTCTTCTAAAAGGTGTGGTTATCGCTATCGGACAGGACACGGGTGATCGCCGCGGCAGCTGCCGTCCACGAAGCGAGCCCTCCGTAGAGCATCGAGCAAACTCCTGCTTCGACCAAGTGGGCTTCCGAAGCGCCTTCCTTGACTGCGCCAAGGCCATGTTCAAACGTGAAGTCCTCCTGTCGATCAGCGGCATTGACGCCAACCAGAACCAACTGGGCCAGCATTGGGTCCAAAGAACTGCCAGCCAGAGTCCCCTGTCGCAAAAGAAAATAGGTCTCTAACGCGTCAGGGGCATGGTTCTGAAGCAGGGTTACACGCACTGGCAATTGGCCAAATACTCCGCGAAAATATTCTTCCATCTCAACGGGATCCGGCTTGGCCGGAGTAGGTGCCCGTGGCTCAGATTCTTCGATATTTCCGGTAGCCGTAAGCAACGTCTTGGCCGGCATCGAACCTCTAGAGAGGAAAAGAAGAGCGGCAAGCATTCGCCACTCAGCGAAGTCTCCACATCGTGACTCCACCCAGTGGCGACATCCATCTAAATCACCCTTAGTCGCAGCAATCGAAGCAACTACTACACCCTTTTCTTCTGAAGAAAGCGCTCCATCCTCCGAAAGAGAATCCGCAAGACTCTCAAGAGCTCGATCAACTAGTGGCGCAGCAGATTGAAGTTCAGACAGCCATGGCTCCGAGCCAACGAGGTCTTGAAACGAATCTCCCATTGCGGCACAATACCTCAACCGAACGATTGGTTGAAATTCGCTCTTTTCCCTTATCTTTTCCCAAAACGGCCTAACTACTGAGGTGACCATGGCATCAGCATCTGAACAATTTGATTCTGTTCTAGCTGGTAATCCCGGTGATCTTGGGCCCTTCTATAAGCGGGCGCGCGAAGAATTTCCAGTCTTTTGGAGTGAATCTGCCGAGGGCTGGATCGTTTCTCGCTACTCCGATATCAAAGATGTTCTTGCAGACAGAGAGTCATTCGGACCCCTTATAGAAGGCAAAGGCTCAACCGCAATCTATGGAAGAAACGTTCTCCATATGGATGGCATTGAACATCGTCGCAAGGACGCGTTTATTGCCCAACATATTCGCAATAGAAAATTGCTGTCAGATAGCCAAGAGAACTATGTCCGAAAATTGTGCAAAGAACTCGTGGACGAGTTGCCTCTAGACAGCCCATTAGACCTGAAGAGTGGATTCACAACTCCAATGCCGTTGATTGTTACTGCGTGGATAATGGACATGGAAGAAGCCACTGGGTTTCGCACTACCTATGACCGAATGGTCGCCGCCAGCACTTCAAACCAGAGCGGAGACCCGGACATTCTCCGAGACGGCCTAAAGGCCATAGATGAACTCCATGAACTAATCACTCCCCGCTTAACAGAGAGGCGCACCGAGCCAGGAGAGGATTACATCTCCACCCTCTGTCAGGGTGAATATGAAGGCGCTCCGATCAGCGACGCTGAAATTCTCTCCTCCTCTATGTTCCTTTTGGCTGCGGGAGTGGAAACAACTGACAGAGCTTTGGCGAACTTGCTCCGAATACTTATCTCAGAACCAGAACTTTGGATCGAGCTCCAGACCAACCGAGACCTTCTTCTTCCTGCTCTTGCTGAAGGCTTGCGTTTCTGTCCTCCCGTTCATGCGATCAACCGTGCGGCAAGGAAGGACGCTGCTATTGGGGACCAGGAAATTCCTGAAGGCTCGAAGTTGCTCCTCTTGTTGGGAGCCGCAAACCGAGACCCGGAGATATTCGACGACCCGGATCACTTTTGCATGGACCGATTTTCTGACAACGCCGAAGCTCAATTCAGCGCTAACGCCACTGTGCTCTCATTCAGCCATGACACCCACTTCTGTACAGGCTCGCTTCTAGCCAAACTTGAAATGATCGAAGGAATGAACCTCTTGTTGGACACCTACAGCAGGATCGAATGGACCGAAACCCCTCCAGAAGAAGAGGGCTACATCCTCCGGGGTGTCAGAAGTCTTCCGGTCAGACTTCAGACGAGCTAGTCAGGTTGACCCTGGGCCCCAATCGGCAAGAGCAGGTTCCGTACCTGGCCAGCGCTTACGAAGTGGTGAGTCCATCTGGTCGGGAAGTTCCCTGAGTTCCATTGCATAAAGCTGCTCCACGCGCCTCTCGGCAAAGCGCCACCTACCGTCCTCTTTCTTGTAGGAGTCGTAGTACCGGAGAGCCACCCAAAACGACTTGCCGTCTATCGAGAGTTCTGCATGAGCGCAAACCACGCCACTTGCATTGACGCCCTCAATATCGAGGACCTCCAAGGAGTGCGGATAGTGGTAGGTGACTCCGAACATTGCTGTCCGGTGCTCGTAGTAAGCGATGATTGCATCCCTACCGGTAGCGGGCCCTTCGACTGCGTCGAAAGTGGCATCGGTGCAATAGAGCTCTCCGACCGACGACCAGTCTCGATCGTCTACCGCCCTGCCATATGCGGAGACCAGATCCGAGATTTCAATCCTCGACTCCAAGTACTCAAGCCGGTCTTCTAGCGAACTTGATTTATCCATTGATCTACCTGACTTCGTGAATAGTGGCCAAGCGAAGCACCGTTGACGCCATGAGATAGGTATTCGATATTGGTCTCCGACGTCAGCTCGCCCGAAACCGAGCGACTTCTATACGAAGACTAACCTGCCTCCGATTGAGCTATTTGAGCTAGAGCTGGATCTGCCCTACAGACGTTCACGGATCGGTTAGTAGGGGCACTTCTCTGAATCCTGGGGAGAAAACTTCGAAAATGGCCAGCCAAACCAACGGTCAAGGACTTCTTAGGGGAGCCGGAGCGCCACTCGGCGAGGTAGCACTCAGGTACGACATGGAAGACCGCGTCCTCCTGCGCGTCTTGAAAGACCAAGCAGCCAAAAGAGGTGGCCACCCCTGGCTAATTTTCGATTTTGACTCACAAATAACCTTCGCCGAGGGATATGAAATGTCCTGCAAGATCGGGCAGGCGCTGGTCAGAGATGGTTTTTCCAACAGCCATGTGGGCTTGTTCATGGAAAATCAAGTCGAATTTTTTCCGGCCATGTACGGCACTCATGCTGCAGGAGGAACAGCGGTGCCGTTCAACGCACGAACTAGAGGACTACACCTTCATCACGTCGTCAACAAAAGTGACGTCGCTGTGATTGTCGTGAGAGACGAATACTTTCAGCATCTCCAAAAATTGGAAGATATTGGCATAGTTGAGACCGTTGTCGTAGTAGGCGGAGTCCCTGAAGTCGAGACACTTCATGGAGCTACAGTTGTGGCGTTCAACCAGTGGATCGCCGACTTACCTCCTGATCTGCCAGGAGATCTGCCTAACTGGAACGAGAACGCTCTTATTCAGTTCACTTCCGGGACGACCGGCCTCGCTAAGGGAGTCGTTTACACACACCACTTCCTCTATCTCGCTTCGGCTGTTTTCGCTGATTCTCTCGAACAGACTGAGGACTCGGTCTTGTATACCCCTTTGCCGATCTACCACGTTGGCGCCATGCACATTGTGGGAAATCTTTCTTTGCATGCCGGCTGTACCGCACATTTGATGACGTCCTTCTCCCCAGGACAATATTTTCAGCAGGCCGCAAAAGCAGGTGCCACGTTTTCAATCATTCTGGGACCGATGGCGGCGATCATTGATAAGCGCACGGAGACCGTTCCCGAGCATCAGCTCAAGCTCATCTACTGTCCACCCGCCCCACCAGACCTTGAGCGGTTTGAATCACGTTTCAACGTCAACGTGACCTATCAGGGATACGGCATGACAGAGATATGTCCGATCCCCGCCCGAGCTGAAATGCTTCCTGGCAAATCCATCGGAGCCATGGGGTTGCCTGCCGCATGGACGGAATACGGCGTTGTTGACCAAGACGAACGCCTGCTCCCTCCGGGGGAGATCGGAGAAATGGTCTTTCGGCCCCTGATTCCTCACTCAATGATTCGGGAGTACTACAAGGACCCAGAGATCACAGTCGATTCGTTTCGCAATTGCATGTTCCACACTGGTGATCTGGCCTACTACGACGAGGATGGTGTGATGACTTTCGTCGGCCGACAGAAGGACCGGATGAGGCGGCGCGGCGAGATGGTCGGCGCGACTGAGGTCGAGATCCCAGTTCTTAGCCTTCCATCGATAGCTGAAGCAGCTGCATACGGGGTTCCGTCCGAACTTGGTGAAGAAGACATCAAACTGGACATTGTGGCCACTGAAAAAGTTGACCTCCCAGAACTGCGGGCCTGGTGTGAGAAAAATCTCCCCCCCTACATGGTTCCTCGCTACATGGAACAGCGAACCGAATTCCCGAAAACTCCCAGTGAGAGAATCGAAAAGTACAAATTGAAGGAGGAATCGATGGACCGTCCCGAGGTACTTGATTTCGAGGGAACGAAATGATCATTCGCTTCGGCATGGCCCCAAGGCTCCCAGGATCAAGTTTCGAATCCTTCCAACACCACTGGATGACTTCCCATGCAGATGCAGCCGGGGCCATACCCGGCCTATTGGTCTACACACAGAATCACTCAGTTCTGTTTGAAGGGAGACCGCTACTTCCCTACCCCGGCTTCGATGCGTGTTCTGAACTGGCTTTCGAGACTGTTGAAACCATGAACGATGGCTTCTCATCCCAGCAATACCTCGAATCTGTTCGTCAGGATGAAGATGCATTCATCGACAAATCCCGCTTCTCTCTTGCACTCGTTCGTGAGCAACTAGTACTGGGCGATACTTCTGCCGCACCGGATTCGTCAATCAAACTGATCTCCGCCTTTCGACTCCATCCTTCAGCAACAAACCAGCGACTTGTATCTGTGCTTTGCAACGACGTCGCGGAGTCTGTTGCCAAAGACGACCCAATCCGCCAACGCATCTTGGTTACCGACCATGAGGCGCACTCGGACCAACCGCCAGCAGTTTTTGACGCCGTTCACATGGCCTGGTTCCAGAACCTCGAGCAAGCCAAGGCCCATCTGAGGTCGAACAATAGGGACAGCGCAGAGCTTGCATTAGCTGGACTCGCCTTTGGCCGTATCGATCTTGTGGCTAGAGAGGTTCATGTCGTCAGTCCTCCTGATCTAGAGAAGGACTGAACTGATCTATTTCATCTTTACGCGCTCTGCTGCAATAGGTCTTCCCCGAAAGGATGTCGAGAAACAATGAGTTGGCGAACCCTCGGCCAGGTCGCACTACCCGACACCGGCACCATCAATCATTCAAACGTTCCACTCATCGAACGCGTCGACCACATTGGGATCGCCGTTCGCTCGATTGCCAGTGCCGTACCGCTATACCGAGATGCTCTTGGCGGCACGCTGATGTACGGGGGAGACGACCGACGGATCGGCATACGTTCTGTCGTTTACAAGCTCGAAAATTTCAAGATAGAAATTCTTGAGCCTCTGTCAGATGAGTCGTATCTCGCTGACTTCATAGAGCGACACGGCGAGGGATTCCACCACCTCACAGTCGCCGTGGATGACGTCGAAAAGGCAATTGAAGAGGTGACGAAATCGGGTTTTGAAGTTGTAGATACGGATATGTCCTCAAGGGAGCTATGGCAAGAGACCTTCATCCGTCCGAATTCAGGATTCGGTCTACTTATCCAAATAGTCAAAACGTCCATCAGTTGGGACGAACAACATCCCACGATGACCATCGAACAGGTATTGAACGGCGAGTGGCTGTGGTGGCAGAGTCAGACTTGGCATCAAACCATGCTCCCCGAGGATTACCCCTTCTAACTCACGACCGGAACGGAAATATGGCTCACATAGATGTCCCAGCAGGCGAGGGCCTAGAGCGACTCAGACTCTGGGAAATGGTTCCTCACTTCGGCCACGGAATTAACGCTATGCGCAAGGCGACATATGAAGAGTCGTCTCTCCCCGCTCGTGTTCGCGAAGTGGCGCGCATGAGGATTGCTCAAATCAACGAATGCCCTATATGACTGGACACTCGCGCTGCATCGGCGATGCAGCAGGGACTCACCGAAGACATGTACGCGCATGTTGACAAGCCAGAGCAATATGAGGACTTCACAGAGCCTGAGCGCCTAGCAATCGAGTTTGCAGAACGCTTCGCTGTAGATCACCGGAATCTGGACGAAGCCTTTTTCTCTAAACTGCGAGAACATTTCACCGACGTGGAAATTGTTGAGCTAGCTACAACTATCGCCTTCTGTCTAGGTGTTGGCCGGGTCTACACGGTGTTAGAGATAGCAAATGAGTGCCCCGTGACCATGAGCTGACTGACGGGCAGAACCGGTCAGGAGAAACGTCAGGTAGAACTCGCTCCCTGCTCCTCCTGAAAGCGGTCTTGGAGTCGAAACTTCTGGATCTTCGTAGCGGACATCGGCCATTCGCTCGCCGATATGAAGCGCACGTATCGCGGAACCTTGAACCTGGCGATCTTCCCATCGCAGTAATCGATCAGTTCTTCCTCAGTAGCGTCAAAATCCGGTCGAAGCTCGACATACGCAGCGGGAACTTCGACGTACTTCGCATCCGGTACGGCGATCACCTGGGCAATACTCACTGCGGGATGGGTTTGCAGTAGCGATTCGATTTCAACAGATGCAACATTCTCACCACCGACCTTGAGCATGTCCTTGACTCTGCCCAAGTAGGAAATCCGACCCTCAGGGTCCTTCGCGCCAATATCACCGGTGCAGAACCACCCTTCGCTGTCGAAAGATTCGGCGTTCTTCTCCTCGTCCTTGTAGTAACCCTCAAAAAGGTTGTACCCGCGGGACCAGATCGATCCTCGCTCACCGGACCCGACCGGCAAGCCGGTTTCAAGGTCACGAATCTCGATCTCAATCCCATCAAAAGGTCGACCAGAAGTCGTGGCCCAAGTCTCTGGAGGGTCCTCCGGACGGGTGAAACAAGCCACGCCTCCTATTTCTGTGCATCCGTATGCGTTGAGGTGGCGAGAATTTGGAAGGCTCTTGTGGAGTTCGCGCAGCCCATCGGGCGAAGAAACATTGAGCCAGGCCCGTATCAGAGGGACTTTGCTTGCATCCCAGTCAGGGTGGTCAAGCATTGCATTAGTGACCGTCGGAAAAGCCGGGAACGAAAAGGTGCATGATTCGTCACGCAACTGTCGAATGCAGGCTCCGGGTTCTACATGAGTCAACGTGATGTAGGCCGCTCCGGCATCCAGACAACCCAGAAGCGGAAGAATCGCACTCATATGAAAGAGAGGGAGCGGATCCCACATTCGGTCTTCCGTAGTGAGTTCAAAGCAACTTCTGGAACCGGTTACAGCTGTCCGAACCAAAGCCTCGTGTGTGGTCGGGCACCCTTTGGGGTCAGCTGTCGTACCCGAGGTGTACATCATCATGGCGACATCGCGAATCGCAATCCGACTTCGAATCTGATGAACGTCGCTTTCGCTCCTGTCTGCACCCAACTGCCGGAACATCGCGCGGTCAACCATCCCGCTAGGGGAGGATTCTCCGAGCATCACCACGCTCTTCAACTTCGGTGCGACCTGCAGATCCAACGAGATTGGATCCGACGCATCTGCTAGGCCCGGCAAACAGTTTCCGAGGATCTCTACATAATCGGTATGTTGATCGATGATGTCACTTGTAAACAGCAGCCTGAGGTCAGCATTCTCAACCAGATAGGCGAGTTCACGGTCCTTGAACCGTGCGTTGATCGGAACTACTCGCGCTCCTATCAACGCTGCTCCGAACATCACCTCCAAGAACTCGATGCAGTTGGGCATGAGTATTCCAACCGCATCACCTCTAGTAACACCAAGGCCGAGGAGCGAACGTGCGGCCTGCATTGCAGAGGCCAAGAGACCCTCAAACGACCGTCGCTCATCTTGTACTACGACAGCCTCACTATCGCCGTACTTTTCGGCACCCCGGACCAAGAGGTCGCCAAGTGTTGTGACCTCGCACCAAATCATTCAGAGACTCTCCATTCGTGCCGAGCGCAAAACGCCGTTCAATCTCGCGTCAACTACTGGACTCGGCCGCAGAGCGGCCGGCGCGACGACCGAAGACTATGTGAGGACCGATCGTCCCGCCAGCGCCCGGATAGGCAGCACCCATGGGGTTAGCCGCCGCATTACCAACCGCGAAGAGGCCCGGGACCGGCTGACCATTTGATAGCACCTGGCCATTTTGATTAGTCAAGGGACCACCCTTTGTTCCTAGACAACCGGGGATCACCGGGATGGCATAGAACGGAGCGACCAGCAGTTCTCCGAGGCTTGGGTGAGGGCTCTCTGGGTCGCCAACAAAACGATCATACGCAGAAGAGCCCCGTCGGAAGGCCGGATCGGCACCTTCAGAAGCGATGCAGTTGAAGTCACCGATAGTTTCAACCAGTTGATCTGCAGGGAGACTCAACTCGACTGCTAACTCTTGCAGGGAAGACGCTGAAACAAGCCATCCAGGGTCAGGAGCACTCTTGCGAATTGTTCCGACGTGATAACGCCTTCGATAATTGGAATCAAAGATCAACCATGCCACGACACCGTCTGACCGAAGTCTCGGCATGTCCATAAGTACCCGGCCAGCGTCGTTGTAGTTGAGGGACTCGTTGATAAAGCGCTTGCCGGTTCCATCGACCATGAGCGAACCAGGGCGAGAACGCTCAGTTAGTAGAAGCCGGAACATTTGTTGCCCATCAACCGACTCGTCGGGAAAGGCTGTAGCAGGACACCACCAAGCTTCATTCATATTCCGCATATCTGCATTGGCCTGAATCGCAATAGAGAGACCATCGCCTACCAGACCCGGAACCCCGGTGGTCCCCGGAACTTCAGCACCAAGGTGCTCACGGCAGAGCCCGACATCTCGCTCAAATCCGCCCGTGGCCAGGACAACGGACGAATCGGGGGAGACCTCATCGATAGACCGCACCCGTCTGCCGGTCTCTATGTGAACCCCTCTATCGATAGCGGCCGAAAGGAGGCCCGCTATAAGAGCTCGACCCATCGTCAAAACGCCTTGTCGTTGGCGTTGATCCAATTCCTCTCTAGAAGGTATTCCGGTCAGCAACTCACGGTAGGACACCGGCAGACCAACGTTCGGGGCATCCCTAACCAGCTGGGCTACGCCCATTGGCGCTGCCCAGCCAGTTGGCTCGAGCGACCTGTGTCCAAGCAACCCGCCTTCGCTCTCAGGGAAGTAGTCCGGGTAGGGAAGAGATTCCCAGCGCAACGGTGTTTGTTCTTCAACCCAACGAGCAGTCTCACGGGCCTCCCTAACAAATACTTCGAGTAGCCGGAAGTCGGCCTCGCCGGTGACTACCTCCTGAAGGTAACGAAACGCGCGGTCGTTGCTGTCTTGTACACCGTGTCCTTCCATCAGGTGGTTGTTCGGCATCCAGGCGACGCCGCCGGAAAGAGCGGTGGTTCCTCCCAAAACATCGGCCTGTTCAATGAGCTGAACAGAAGCCCCAGCTTCTGACGCCGCCAACGCGGCAGTAAGTCCGGCAACTCCAGATCCCAGGACTATGACGCTGCCAGTAGCCACAATTCTTGAACCGTGAGGGTTAGCTGCCGCCGACCTGTCGAGCTACATCTGAAGTGTCAAACCACTGCGACAGGTTGATGATCTGCGAATCCTCAATGTCGAAGATATCGACCGCTCGAAAACTCACTGGCTTCTGGCTACTAGTCACTCCGGAGAAATCGATCTCCACCACCAGACAGTTCCCATCCGTCAGGACACGACTGGGGTCATCTGCGTGTTGGGGGAACTTCTCGAAGACCTTGCGGAAAAAGCGCAATATCTCGTCACGGCCATCGCGAATGCGCGTACCCGGTGGACGTAGAACCGCCGACGGGTGAAACACCTCCTCAAGAACCACATAATCCTCATCGTTGAGCGCCGAAAAGTAACGATCAACCAACTCACGGTTCGCATCATCCATAGGAGCCGACATACCTAACCTTTGGTCACTCCGAGACTCAATCCACCATCAACCGTAAGAACTTCTCCGGTAGTCCACTCCGCGCACACTAGGTATTCGAGCGCCTCGGCAATCTCTCCTGTAGTCCCAATGCGGCCCAGTACATGGGCAGATGCGAGTGCTTCCACTCGCTCACGGGATTCCTCATCGTCCTTGGCCATCCCACCACGAACCAATATCTCCGTATGCACTCCTCCCGGGCGCACAGAGTTCACCCGAACCCCTTTCCGGCCAAATTCGGCGGCCAACACACCGGTTAGTGCCTCGATTGCACCCTTTGTCGCGGCATAGCCCGATGCGCCTGGGAATGCCCTCCGTGTATGCACAGAGGCAGCGAACACAATGCTCCCCTTTCTTTCCACAAGGTGATCTTTGGCGCATTGAGCCAACATCATCCCGGCGACAACGTTGGAATGAAATAGGTCGAGTAGGCGATCTTCTTCCAAGGCGCCGATCGTCCCTACATACATGTTGCCAGCAAGGCTCAGCAGAGCATCTAGCCCACCACCGTGCTCTACTGCGTCTTCAACCATCCGCCGCCGATCATCGGCAACCGTAACGTCTCCAACAACGGCATTACATCGAGTCCCGATCTGCTCAGCGGCAGCGAGAAGAGGCTCTTCCCTTCGCCCGGCGATTGTCACGAATGCTCCACGACGACCAAAGTGCTCTGCCGCACCGAGGCCGATTCCAGAACCGCCTCCCGTGATCAGCACCGACATGTCCTCTAGTGAACGCATCTACCGGTTCCTTACCTTTACCTGAGAACGGTCGAGAGAAAGTAAGACGAGAACGCCGTTGGCTTCATCTGAAAGAAACCACAAAGCGGCACCTACCGCCCGCCGAACTCTCGCAACCTCATACCATCGGGGTCAATTACCTCTCGAATGAGGCGGACCTGCTCCGCGGTCGGAATAGCGGTTTCAGGCAGTGAAGAGTCCTCAACCAGCAGTTCGAAACCAGTTGCTTCTTGGACTTCTCCCACGGTCACTCCTGGATGAACCGACTTGAGTCGCATGTGCTTCGTCTTCGGATGAAAGTCCATCACGCAGAGGTTGGTAATAACCAGCTCTGGTCCACCAGACAGCCCTAGTCGTTCGCGCTCGTCGCCACCTCCGAGCCACCCAGCACAAGACACGAAATCAACTTTCTCAACAAACGACCGAGGATTGTGATTCGGATTCCAGAAGAAGAGGCGCTTACCAATCGAACCCATGTCGCCAAGGCCCGCAGTACCGGGAAGACGAACTTTCGGCCGGTGGTAGTCGTCACCAATCACCGAGTTGTTGCCATTTCCATATCGATCAACCTGTGCAGCCCCCACACAGAACTTTTGCAGCCAACTTCCGTTGAGAACAATGTCCCAGAAAGTCGAGAACTGCTCGACATACATAACCGAGTCTCGCCAAAGGGGTGCTTCAAGAGTTGACGCCGGAACTCGCTCGGGTCGTGCATCAAGGCCAATCGCGCTAGCGAGCCACACGAGGTCCGGCGCGTGTGTCAGGCGAGCTAGCTGGAAAGCAATCACCGGGATGAAAGAAGCCATCCCGTTGCAAGCCTGATCGTCATTCTCCAGAGTTGCGGCCAATGTGGTGATCATGAGCTCGTCAACCGTCCAGTCGACCGAAAGATTGTCCTTCACTCTGTGATCTCCCAGCGCTTCAGTTCCTCAAGTCGCTCCGTCCCACCCGCTCGCTCGAGATATTCCTCCTGAGTGTCGGGTTCATACACATACCGCTGCATCCAAGATTCAACGCCTTCAGGATCACGCGCAACAGCGATCCAATCGCGATGGAAGGCGGTGTCGTAGCCGTAAAACGGATTAAAGGAGGTGGGATGTGCACCATATGGAACCTCGACAACTGCATCCACCATGAAGCCCGGGAAATAAGTTCTTTCTGGGCTATTTCGCAGCACCTCAGTGTCAACAATCTCTTCGACAGTCGCTATGACTTTGCGAGCGGCTTTGGGCATGATGCCAATATCTGGCCATAACGCCGTGGGCTCCATCTGAAGATTCCCGAAACGGTCTGCACGATGGCAGTGGATGAGAGCCACGTCTGGGATGAGCGACCTGCAGGCAACCACATCTGACCCGCCGAAGGGGTCGGAGATCATTATCAAGTCGGGGTTGATCTCAATCAGATCCGTTCCGATTAGTCCTTTGGTGGGTAGAAACGGAAGGTTGCGCGCTCCTGCTCCCAACCTTGCGTTAAGCGCCGTTTCAGAAAGCTCGTTGACGGTAATACGACCAGACTCCACCGCACCTCGGTAGGCCTGGCACAGACCAAACTGCTCCATCGAGACAGCTGCGCCGGTAAACCTCTCCATGGAGCCAGCCGCAGCCATCAGGTCGATTGGAATCCCACCGACCAGGGCAACTATCTCCAAGCCAGTGCGGCCCTGCCGAATGAGCTCTCGGACAGAGGCCATGGGAGCCGACTGTGTGGCCATGTTCTGTATGGCAACCGTCGCTCCGTCTTCAATATTTGCGACGGCGTCAGCCAAAGAGGTCAACTTGTCTTCCGGCATTATTCGTTCACCTTGATGATTTCCATTCCTCCGTGCACTTCAACAATCTGACCACACACGTAGTCACTATCAGATGAAGCGAGCCACGAGCACACGCCAGCGACGTCTTCGGGAACGCCGGCTCGCCCAATGGGTATCGCCTCTTCGACCGCTCGAATGACCTCAACCGGTAGCCCAAAATCACTTCCATCCTCAAGGGCCGAAGTCATGCGCGTCCCAGAGATATAGCCAGGGGCAATCGCATTGACATTTATCCCGTATGACGCCCACTCGCGTGAAAGAGTCCGAGTCAGTCCGTTGATTCCAGCTTTGGCCGCCGAATAGTTCGCATTGGCCGCGGTTCCATAGATCCCGTTGATGGAAGACAGGTTGACGACCTTCCGGTTAGGACCCTGGCTACTCACTCCGCCATCCCGAAGAAGTTTGAAAGCGGCGCGACACATATAGAACGTGCCGGTCAAAGCGACATCGATGACGTAACTCCACGTTTCGTCGGTCATTCGGTGAGCCATGGCCGGCCTTGTAACGCCGGCATTGTTGACTAGAACGTCCAGTCGGCCAAACTCCCGGCCCACCTCTTCGATGATGAGATCAGCGCTCTCCGATTCTCCTACCGATCCGGCTACAGGAAAGGCCACGAAACCTTCTTCGAGAAGCAACCCAGCTACTTCGTGGGCCTTGTCCTCATCCACATCGTTGACCACCGCCACCATGCCGTCTTCAGCTAGTCGTCTGGCGATGGCGGCACCGATGCCGCGCCCGGCTCCCGTTACGAGAGCAATCCTTCTGTCTGGCATCAAGACGGTTCCGACAGGCGTGGCGAGAAGTCAGGCCAGATTCTCAGAAACTTCTTGGAAGTCCGAAAGTTTCCGCGATGCTGTTCCGGGCCATCTCGTTGGTAATCGGCCCGATCCGATAGAGACGGGAATCACGCCAATACCTCTGTGGCTGCGTCTCATGAGAGTAACCAAGCCCACCAAGAGCCTGCATAGCTATGTCTGCGCACTTGCCCGCGTACTCGGAAGCCACCACTTTTGCCATGTTGGCTTCCCGACCACAGTCATCGCCTTGGTCGCTCTTCCACGCGGAATAGTAGGTAAGCAATTCCGCCTGAGTCTGCATCATGGCCATGTCCGCGACGTACTGGTGCCAGACTTGGAAACTTCCGATGGTCTTTCCGAAAGCAGTGCGGTTCTTCAACTGCTCGAGGATTTCCTCAATCGTCCCGTCGATGATCCCAGTACAGAGCGCCGCGACCATGATGCGTTCGTTGTTGAGGGTCTTGAGCATCTGATAGAAGCCCATGCCGGGCTCACCGACAACCAACTCGTCTGGCACGAAAACATCGTCCAAGAAGACGTCACAGGAGCCGACAGACCTCATCCCAATCTTCGGGATCTGGCGCGCCTCCAGACCCTCTGACGGATTCGGGACCAAAAAGAGGGTCACCCCTTTTGCTGGCTTGTCTTCAACCTCTTCAGTCCGCGCCATCATGAAGAGATAGTCCGACACATGCGCCGCTGTGCACCAGGTCTTTTGACCATTCAGCCGCCAACCTCCGTCTACCTTCTCGGCTTTGGTCCGCATGGCGCCCATCAGATCCGTTCCACCTGACGGCTCAGTGACCGAGATAGCGACTCTCGTGCGTCCGGCAGCCATATCGGGGATCAACTTCTCCCGAACTTCGTCTCGAGCGAACTTGTCTATTGATTTGGCGCAAAAGGCGTTGATCCCGTAAATCCACGTCAACCCTGCAAGAGACCTCGCCATCTCCCTAGTCAGAAGCATTTGCGTGATGGTGTCCCCACCTTGGCCTCCGAGTTCTTCTGGCAAGCCGATCGCATGGAAACCTGCTTCAGACATCTTGTCCCAGAGTTCGAACGGGTACTCGAACTCCTGTGCCTCATATTCCAAAGCCTTGGACTTCGGGCACTCGCGTTCCACCCAACTGCGGATGGTGTCGCGAAACATTTCTTGCTCAGCCGTAAGGGAAAATTCCATTTTGATTCCTCAGACACAAAGGGGGCTATAGAACTTCTACTTCAACTCAATAACGCCAGCCATCTCCAAAGGTAGCTATCCGGCGACCTAGATAGTGCTCGACGCAGGAAAGAGCAGCTCGGGCCGAACGGTCCGTCCCGATTCCGCGACTCTTGAAGGTTTCACTCGCAAAGTAAAGACCATCAACCGTTGGGGCTCGCCAATCTGGCCGAAAAGAACCCACCAACATCGGCTTTTGAATCACTCCAAAGGCAGGGTCAAAGACCAGACCCCTCCGCTTCCAGACACTGTTCTTAAGGCCGGGATACATCTCATAGATCCCGGCCTCAAAGCGATCGAACATGTCTCGCACATAGTCAGTGTCCCGAGCCAATGCCCCAGGGATCACACCACCCATGCAGTGAAGATGAACTCCATCTGGAAAGGAATCTGGATCCATGGCGGCCTGGTCGTACATGTAACCAGGGGTTTCACTGTGGGGAGTCGCTGTCCAGGTGGCCAGCTCCTTCGGATCCCACATCGTGACTGGCTCCTCGGTGGCGATATAGAGGTTGAGCCATGACACCCGCCAGCGATCTTGGCTCAAGTATCGGATCTGCTGCGAGTACCAATCCGGCAGCGCGGATTCCGGCACCACTTTGAATACATCCCAGACGGGAAGTGTCGAAATCACACAATCAGTTTCGATGACTTCTCCATCGTCATAGGCATTTGGAACGCTGGCCTCATGCGGAATGGTGACGCCCAGGATCTTCCCATCTTCGATCAGGACCCGACCGGCGGAGGTATTGAGACGAACGCTTCCACCACGCTCAGTGATCGCATCGGCAAGGTCCTGCCACAACTGTGCCCAACCCTGGCCTGGCCAACAGGAATAGGCAGCCATTCGGGCTTCCTCATAGTGCATCTTGCGAACCCAGAGGTTGTCGCTGGCTGAATGGTCCCACCATTCATCGGTCAGGCATTCAAGAACCGAGATGAACTCGTATAGGTCGATGACTCCCTGATCGCTCGTGTGCTGCAGCAGCCATTGACGCAGTGGGCGATCGTCCCACTCTTCTAATTCGTCCCAGGAAGTCTCAGTCAGTGCCTTGATTACCTTCTTGACCTCTGTCTTGTTTGGCATGCGATCACGGATGGAACCCCATTTTCTTTTCTCGTTATCCCAAACCGGCATCTCCTTGGACACTGACCCATGGATCAGCTCTTTGCCGACGTGTTCGAAGACCTTGGTTATCCCGGAACCAGCATCCTCGATCAGGTGCCCGCCGAGGTTTACCGCAAACCCTTCATCCTCAACTGCCAACGCGCGACCACCGAGGTGTGGCGAACGTTCCAGAACCTGAACCGACTTTCCCTCAGCTGCGAGTAGGGCTCCCGCGGATAGACCTGCTGCCCCCGCTCCGATAACGACGACGTCGCATTTACTCATCGACTACGACCCCTCTAATCCTCAACTGAGTCCAATAAGGATGGAGCCTGACCGGGTCCGTTCCTGACTGGAATTTCAACGGTCCGGCTACCAACCAAACGATCGTTTGTCTGTAGAACAGTACCGTCAGGGGCTTTCGCACAGCAAACTGACTGAGCCCCCAGCCATCTATGCAGACTCGAGGGCAAGACCCCTAGAAACCGAGCGCATCGTTTCAATTGCAGGTTCAGGACCGGAATGCCCTGGCCCCACCAAGAAGACAACTGGTAGGTCAACACCCGCCTCGACGTACTGGGCCACTCGAGTTGCGACGATCCCCTCTGGTCCAATTGGGCACATCGCATCCAGCACATCATCACCCGTGAGTTCGAGAGCTCTTCGACGGTCTCCGGCCTCCCACGCCGTCGCCGCTTCGAAGAGTGTCGGAAAAGCCTGGAGAAAAGCCGACTGGTGGGTTGGAACCATCGCATAGGCAAGAACCGAACGACGGCACCGTTCCCGAACAACAGCTACATCCTCGCCTCTGCCTTCAAAGCCCCAGAACGACAGAACGATCTCAATGTCGGAGGGATCACGGCCCGCATCAATCGCGCCTGAGCGAACAAGATCGACTTTCTGCTGAACTTCAGAAGGAGGGCACCACGTGAGGAACACTCCATCGGCCACAGCCCCAGCAAGTCGGAGCATTCGGTCGTTAATCGCAGCAAGCCAGATCGGTAGCTCAGATTCTGGATCAATGGTCAGACGAAAGTTCTTGGTCTGAAGAGTTTCAGTCTCTATGGAAGTTTTTTCGCCGCTTATAGCCCGACGAAATATCTCGATGAAATCTCGGGTAGTAGTCAGAGGCTTCATGAAATCACGGCCATGCCACTCACTAACCACGATGGGACTTGAAGCCCCCAGTCCCGCGACGACCCGTCCCGGGGCCATCGATGAGAGGGTCGCAAATCCCATGGCCGCCAGCACTGGCGACCTAGTAGTAGTAGGAATGATGCCGGACGCCAGTCGGACTCGACTGGTGCTAGCAGCCATCATCCCGAGGGTCGCCATGACCTCGGCGCCCGAGATCTCGCCGCACAAAACCGCGTCGTATCCGAGTTCTTCTGCCTCAACCGCAATACGAACGAAGTCTCGTGCAGAGAGACCGTCTTCGACCGGCATCGTGACACCGACCTTCATCAGCGCGATACCAGCACTTCGATGCTCATAAATCAGACGGCTAAGTCTGACCAGAAAGACGACGCGAACTAACTATCGGCTATTCGGCTACGAATCGATCTTCGAGCTCTCCCAATAGTTCAGAGTTCTCCGCGTTCCCAGGATGAGGAAGCCAATTCTCTCCTCCTGCGAGATATCGGGTTGCCAACTCGATGAGCGGCCCATGCGCCTTTTCGGGAGAAATGAAGTTCCACTTCAACCAAGGCTGCGTATTGGGATTAGAGGGTTCTTCAAGAACCAGAGGGATATCGGCTTCTCGGCAATCATCGATCATCTTGTCGAAGTTGTCTGAACAAAAAGCGATGTGATGGACGTATTCACCCTTCTTGGCTAGGACCTTGTCTGGCCAGTGGCCTGGTTCTGCTGGAGACCAAAGCTGTATGGATACCCCAGTCGGATCTTGATTCTGGAAGGTGACCCATTCCATGGGAGTCCCGTCGACATCATCCTTGCCCTCTCCCCTAGTCACAGAAATGGTGTGCTCCGGTGACAGGACGCTGAGGATGTGCTCCCAGTCTTCATAGGCCTTATCTAGATCAGAAACCAAGAGCGAAATATGGTCAATATGTATTCCCATGGCTGTCTTCCTTCTAACTCAGTGAAATTGGATTTCTGAAGTCCTAGACCAACTCAAGAATCGTGGCGTTAGAAAGCCCGCCACCCTCGCACATGGTCTGCAACCCGTACCTGGTCCCTGTCCGCTCCATTTCATGAACCAAAGTAGTCATGAGGCGAGCACCACTCGCACCTAGTGGATGCCCTAGAGCAATCGCACCGCCATTGACGTTCACGAGACTTGGATCCACCCCGATCTCTTTCTGCCAGGCCAACACGACCGACGCAAAGGCCTCGTTGCACTCGAACAGACCGATCTCGTCAAGTTCCAACCCCGATTTCTCCATAGCCTTTCTCGTAGCGGGAATAGGTCCAGTCAGTATCAGAACCGGATCGCTTCCGGTAACCACCGCAGTATGAATACGAGCCATCGGCTCTAGCCCGTATTTCTCCACTGCCTCTTCGGAGGCAACGAGAATGGCAGCTGATCCATCAGTCAGCTGACTCGACATAGCGGCGGTCAGTGGGCCGAATTCGCTGAACGGAGTGAGCGACTCCATCTTCTCGATCGTGGTGTCTCGAATCCCCTCATCGCGCAACACCCCGTTCACTTCAAGAAATTGCGAGTCGAAACGACCCTCGGACCACGCGCTACTGGCAGATTGATGACTCTTCAGAGCTAGCTGGTTCATCTGATCTGCGCTTATCTCCCACTGTTCAGCAATGAGGTTCCCTCCCCTGAACTGGTGGATGACCTGATCGCCGAACCGTCCTGTCCAGCGATCGGCGTCAAACGGATAGCTCATACCAAGATCGGGTCCTACATCTGCCTGGCTATTGAGGGTCACGAGGCTCATGACCTCAACGCCACCAGCGACGACCAGGTCCATGTCCCCCGACCGAATCGCCTGAGAAGCAAAGTGCACGGCCTGCTGGGACGAGCCGCACTGCCTATCCAGAGTCACCGCTGGAACACCTTCGTCGAAACCAGCGGCCAACCAACAGTTTCTGCCGACGTTGAATGCCTGAGCGCCGATCTGCCCGACACATCCCCAGATGACGTCGTCAACGTCTGCCGGATCTACTGCGACACGCTCCATCAAACCCTGAATCACCTCAGCGCCCAAATCAACGGGGTGAAACTCACTCAACCCGCCGCGAAATCGGCCCATAGGCGAACGAACAGCATCGACAATGAACGCCTCAGACATTTACCATCCTCCAGCCCAACGATCCGTCGTCTTCAAACATCGAGTCCGAACTCAGGCAGATCATAGGGCCACGGGATCTTGAGTCAAACGGTCGTTTGAATCACATTTCCTCGCCTGCTACCACCAGTGTCAGATCGAATAGCCGCCATCAACGTCAATCACCTGTCCTGTGACATAGGACGCTGCCGGAGAGACGAGAAATGCTACGACTCCGGCAATCTCAGCCGCCTTGCCGAAGCGCCTCATCGGCAAACCAGCTTCCGTCTCCTCCATGGCCTCCGGCGTAATCGCCCCCGAATCGACAAGCTGCCTTGCCATCCCGTCGGCAAGAAGGCCCACACCTACTGCGTTGGCGCGTAGCCCGTACCGCCCCTCCTCAGCCGCAATGCTGCGAATCACGACTTCCATCGCAGCCTTGGGAGATGCCGAAAGGACATCTCGGAGAACATGGCGACGCACAGCTACTGAGGTGACGGCGACTATCGAACCAGCGGTTTCTCTCAGATGGGGAATCGCGTAGTTGATGCTGGCAAAACAACCGACCGCTTCAGACGACAAGTGGGTTCCATACTTCTCAAAATCGATCGTGCTGCACCACATCTGATCAGGCAGCAGCCCAGCTGCATAAACAAGACAGTCCAAGGAACCGAACTCGTCGACCGTGCCTTGAACCGCTTCACCAAGTGTCTCTGGAGAACTGATGTCTGCACGCATCACCAGACTTCGCTTGCCAAGACCTTCGACCTCGGATGCCACGTGTTCAGCTGACTCGGCATTCGAGCGTGCAGTAAGTGCGACGTCCATGCCGAGTGCCGCAATCGCCCTGCAGATCTCTCCACCTATCGCACCACTACCACCAACTACGAGTGCAGCACCATCCATTTCGGCTTACGCCTCTCATTCAGAAATACAGAAAATCCACTCAGTGGCGGAACGGGTCATGTCACCTTTATTCGCGAACATCAGTTCATTTCAGATTTCTATTAAGGAATGAAACCAATCAACTAGCTCTATCCCAACTCTCCACGTATCGCCTCAAGCAAAGAGGTCCGGCCACCACTATCAGCTAAATATCCTTCACTTACGAGCCCCAGAATGACCTGTTCGCCAAATTGATTTCCAATTTCTTCAGGCTTCCAGGACCCTTTTTCCTGGTACCAGAATGACATTGAATTCAACATGCCCACTATTCCCGCTGTCGCCATCCGCGCGTTCAATTCAGAATCAATCTGTCCACCCGCCTGGCCTTTCTCAATGATGCTGCGAAGAAACAGCGAATAGGCGTGCCCCGCTCCACGAATAATCTCCTTGCGATCATCCGACAGCGAGCGAAACTCCCGAAAAAATACTGAATGCTTCACCAAGTCGTCGTGGAAGACCTGAACGTGCGTATTAACAAGCGAATACGCCTGAGCTAGCGGACTCACATCAAGATGCGAAACAGTCGAGATTGCCCGGAGCGCACCCTCGTGGGACTCTTCGATGATTCGAAAAAGTAGGTCCTCTTTGCTATTTATATAGTAATAAATCGACCCCTTTAGAAGGCCGACTTCATTTGCGATGTCTTGCGTCGAAGTGGCGGCGTAGCCCTTCTCGTGGAACATCCGGGCAGCCGCATCCAAGATAGATTCCAGCCTGTTATTCGAAGCTGAACTTTCCTTGTCAGCCTTTCGAGCAGCCTTAGTCATCGGAGCAGCTTCCCTGATCATCAATCCCGGTCGGCGCCCACCAACGAGCCAGGCAACAGTCCGAAGTCAAGAGAAATGACTCGCTCACGACCAGACGCAACACTGAGTCGCGCAATGGGACTCCCAAAGCCGAATGCTTTCGCTTCGCAGATTGGGCGTAGCCAATTTGGATATGAGATATAGGTCAACTTAGTCGGAGTACTTGACTAGTCCCAATACGATCGGTTGGCCATAGGCCGGCGAGGCCGAGCTATGGCCAACGCCATCCCCACCGACCCACGCTATAGCTGCCTGGCGGGGCTCATAGGAAAGTTGGCCCCGTGCCAGTTGTCTGGAAGAGAGGAAAATATGGAAATCCAACTAGGTGCTCCAGGGCAGATAATTCCGCCGGTGGATCGGGGGATATCCCTGGGCATCAAGATGGAGGAACTCGGCTACGACGCACTTTGGTGGCCGGACCATCTAATGGGCTGGCATCCAGACACCATGTGGAACGAAGACTTCACGCCCTTGGCCAAACACCAACCTTCCAGCCACGTACACGTGGATCCATTCGCGATGATGGCTGCAATCGGGTCGCAAACCAGCCAAATACGAGTAGGGACCTGCGTAACCGACCTCTTGCGCCGACACCCGGCCTCAATCGCCCAGACAATGCTCACTCTTGACCACATGACCAAGGGGCGTGCCATCCTCGGACTTGGATCCGGAGAACAACTCAATATCCAGCCGTACGGAATCGAATGGGACAAGCCTGTCGCAAAACTCGCTGAAGGCCTCGAGATCATTCGACTCTTGATGACTGCCGGAAACCAGACAGTCGATTTCGAGGGAAAGCATTTTCGACTTCAAGATGCAGTGATGGGTTTAGACCCATATGGCGACAGTCCTCCTGAAATCTGGCTAGCCGCCCACGGACCTCGCATGCTTTCTCTGACTGGTCAATATGCCGACGGGTGGCTACCCACGAAGATGTCGCCTGAGGCCTACCGGGATTCTCTCGAGCGGATCCGCGCCAGCGCACGCGAGGCAAACAGGAACGACGAAAACTTCACGCCCGGCATGCTCGGTTATCTACTAGTAGGTCCCGACGAGGAGTCGGTCAACCGACTCCTCGCATCTGAAATGGTCCGGATGCTCTGCATCCTCATGCCCAACTGGGTTTTTGAGGGCCTTGGCCTAGAACCTCCACTAGGAAATGAGGGAGGTTTCCACGACTTCATACCAAGTCGAATCCCCCGCCCAGAGGTAGAAAGAATCATTGAGGCCATTCCACCAAAGGTGTCGGCCCACTATGCGTTCGCAGGAACGGTCGAACAGTTGGTTGAGGAGATCGCCAGCTACCACGCGGCAGGCTTGCGTCATTTGGTGATGTGGAATATCACTGGCCTCGGCGATCCGGATCTCGCTCGCTTCAGTTTCGACGCGATGAACGAGCTGCAAACTGAGCTGAAGCGACTTTGATAGCTGAAAGGTTGGCGACTACGACGTCGGCTTGAGAACGCCGGATCTCTTTCTAGAGAAAGGGTGGCCCTGAAGCCAACACCTACCTACAGTCAACCTTTTCAGCGGAGTCGCCGCTGACACGTGCAGCAAGGCAGAGCTCTAGACACCCTTGTCTCTTCCAGCCCAATGAGGATCACGCAATTCCCGCTTCAGGATCTTTCCGGTGGGCGCCTTCGGCAATTCGTCTATGAACTCCACAGACCGAGGCTTCTGATAGGACGCCAAGTCGGTCTTCGCCGCCTCGATTATCTCCTCTTCCGTAGTGGTGTGGCCCGGCTTGAGAACCACATATGCCTTGACCGACTCACCCCACTCGTCGTCAGGCACTCCAATTACGGCAGATTCGAGGACCGCAGGATGCTTCGCAATTGCTTCTTCCACCTGAACCGTATAGATGTTCTCGCCACCCGAGATAATCATGTCCTTAGCTCGGTCCACGATGAACACATAACGATCCGAGTCCATCGTTGCGATATCTCCGGTCCACAACCATCCTTCTCGGATGGTCTCTCTGGTCAAGTCGGGTTGCCGGAAGTAGCCCAACATGTTGGCCTCAGACTTCACAATGATCTGTCCGGTGGTCTTTCCATCTGTCGGAATATCGACCCCATCTTCGTCGACAACTCTTAGTGAAGTGAGGAAGCCTTCGCGACCGCAGGACTTCAATCGCTCCGGGTGGTAGTCCTCTTTGACCGCCCTCAGATGATCCTCTTGAGAAAGAAAGGTCATGCCTGCACCTTCGGTCTGTCCGTAGCCCTGGATCAAGGTGCAGGGAAATTTTTCCATTGCTTCTTCAATAACTGTCGACGGCATCGGTCCGCCCCCGTACTGGATATTCCTGAGGCTCGAGATGTCATAACTCTTGAAGCCAGGAAGCGCCATCATCCAGTTCAGCATCGTGGTGACCGCTAAGAACGCTGAAACCCGCTCCCTCTCGATTACCTCCATCGCCAATTCGGCGTCGAAATTCATCAAGACGAGCGGACAGCCGTGGGCAAGGTAATTGAGTGCCAACACGACCGGAATGTGGAACATCTGGCCGGTAAGCAGATAGACGTCGCTAGGAACGATGCGTTCAGCCACCGTCTGGTTGAACATCATCGCATTAACGCTTCGGTGGCTGTGCAGGGCTCCCTTTGACTGTCCGGTTGTTCCTCCTGTGTAGAGAATGCAGAACGGGTCATCATCACCGACGGTGTCAGCACAAGAGGGCAACTCGTCCGCAGCCCGGTCGACCAGATGTTCGTAGGTCCCGTCTCCACCATCGCCATATTGCAGCCAGTGCTCCACACAATCGATCATCGCTGAGACTTCCGCAGCGACATCCGCATACTGGCCCTGAGTGATGAAGACCCTTGGCTCACCATTTTCGATAATGCGCCTCAGCTCCGAAGGGGCTAGCCGCCAATTCATAGGTTGGACCACCAAACCCGCTAGACCGCATGCGAAATAGAGCGTGCAGTACTCAATGCTGTTCATGCTGAGGATTGCCACCCGGTCGCCCTTCTCTAGACCAAGGCCGAGGAGAGCATTCGCCAACTTGCGTGCGGCGCTGTCGAGTTCACCAAAGGTGAGGCGTCGACCACTCGTCGAATCGATTACGGCGTCCCTTTGAGGAGTCTGGCGAGACCACTTTCCCGGAATGAAGCCAATGTTCAAGAAATCGAGCCTTTACAATTCGGACCACTTGCCAATTGTGGAAAGAGTCCCTTTCGGAACCCCCCCCACTGGCGCACGGTCACCAAGAATATTGGTAACCAAACCCCAACTTTCTTTCGCCCGACACGCCACACAAACCATGTCGGTCTACCTTTGGCAACTCCTGGAAACTCGGTTGACACCGTACCCCCAGATACGGTTCGACGGAGACAAGGACGAAGTTTTTGAGATCGCGGATCGCATGACTTTCTTTCCGGGTCGAGCCCCAAGAGATCTGAGACTGCGGAGTTGACAGGCAAATCCAAAACCAGCCCGGAAGACCAAATGACCGAATTCGCGACCATGCCGACTCCCGCATCCCGGTCTGAACTCGAATCCACCTTCTTTGAGTTCGCCCGGCGGGCCAACGAAGCCGCCCAAACCGGAGACTGGTCCGATTGGTCAGACATGTTCACCGACGACGCCCACTACGTGGAACCCACATATGGCGATTTCACTGGCCGCGACGCCATTTACGACTGGATGTCAAAGACCATGGCAAGCTCCCCGGGGTCCGAAATGGTTGCCTTCCCCGTGCACTGGCACATCATCGATCAAGACCAGGGTGTCGTGGTGGCCCGCTTCGGAAACCGTTTAGCTGACCCTGGCGACGGCAGTATCCACGAACCGTGGAACCTGGCGATATTGAAGTGGGGAGGCGATGGCCAGTGGGCCAGCGAAGAGGACGTCTACGACGCAGGCCTCTTCGCCCGCACTATCGCATCCTGGTCAACCATCCGGGATGAACTCAGATGAGCCCGAAAAGGAGCCGGAAAAGCGACTGGACTAATGTCTGAACCGATGGCCGAAACTCGAAAAAAGTGGACCTTCCAGTGGAAGGAACTTTACGACGAGGTCATCACTTCAGGGCTTTGTACCGGCTGTGCCGGATGCGTGATCGCCTGTCCTCACGACGTCATCGGCTACGAACACGAGCCTGGCAAATACCGACCCTTCCATCTCGAAGACGAGGCTGGTACCGACGACTGTGTCCACGGCCAGAAGGGCTGCACGTCCTGCACCAGAGCCTGCCCACGGTTCCGCGACTGGGAAACGGAGGCTGACGAGCACCTATTCGCCCGGGTTCGCCGTCCTGACGAAATGTCGGGTGTCTACAAGGACGTACTGCTCACCCGGGCCAGCGACGCCACCGTGCACGCCCAGGGACAGGACGGCGGTCTGGTATCAGCCATCCTCATTTGGTGTCTAGAAAACGGGATAATCGACGGGGCCCTGACCAGCCACCTCGAACCGGAAGGACCGGACGGATCTAGCAGTTGGAAGGCGATCCCCGCCGTCGCCACCGACCGCGACTCAGTCCTAGCCGGCGCCGGCAGCCGTTACACATACTCAGCCAACACGTTGGCGATGCCCGAGGCGCTCGATCAAGGCCTGTCATCTCTAGCCCTCGTCGGTATGAGCTGCCAGACCTCAATCGGACCCGTTATGTGGCACCGCAAGGTCGGCAAGGCTGGCAAGCCAATCAAGCTCAACATCGGCCTGCTCTGCTCCAAGTCGTTCGACGACAGCATTTTCGAAGAGTTGTTCTGGACCAAGTACCGCCTCCGCAAGGAGGAGATGGTCAAGATGAACATAAAGGGCGTGTTCCAGATCTGGATGCGCAACGGTGACTACCACGAGATCAACCTCAAGGAATGTCACGCCTGGACCCGCGAGGGTTGCAACTACTGCCCGGATTTTGCCGCCGAGCACGCCGACATCTCCACGGGCGGCATCGGCGAGAACAACGACTGGACACTAACGATCGTCCGGACCGAACTCGGCCGTCAGGTGATCATGCAGATGCTCGCCGAGGGAGTCATCGAGGGCCGTCCCGGAGACAGCGATCCCGGTGCCATCGCCCTGATGCACAAGTTGGCAGCCAAGAGTCGTGACCGATGGCCCGATTGGGCCAACCCGACGGCCCGCGTCGGACTACCCGTGAAGGCCGGCTAAACGACTCGACCTGGGTTCGGATAAGACGAAGATCGACGACTTCGCGAGGTATTGCCCGACTCCAGCGGATATCAACCGGCGCAGGCCTCAGTTACCTCGACGAACCAGCCGAAGTGCTCGGTCAACATTCCTGAAGTGACCTCGTCTCGGTGCTTGTCAATGAAGTCGTCGAGTTCCTTGAACTCCTCAAAGGTCACCGCGTCCTGCACGCCGTCTAGCACGCACCCGCAGAAGTTCTTGGACTTGACTGAACCAAGGTCGTCATTGGCCTCAAGACAAGCGGCGACGAACTCACGCTCGACCAATCCTTGCCCGCTTTCATCTGCCTTGTCCTCCCAGGACACCGGCTCTCCTGACGGCACACAAGCTGCGGCCAGCAGGGCCAGCAGGAGGACAGGTGCAAAGGAACGAGAGCGGAGGCGGCGCGTCACGGCCCCGAGGCTACCGGCGCATACCCGCAGCAGGCCGACTGGGTCGAAGGACCTCAAGGCCCCCGTCGCGAACCCGAGTGCTGCCTACTGGAATTCGGCAAGTTCCCGCGCTCGAAACAGCACAGCATCGAACATTGGCTCGGTCAGTCGACCAGTAAACGTGTTTTGCTGGCTCACGTGATAGGAGCACAACATCGTGCGGCCAGCGTCCAGCGCGACCTCAACCCCGTGGCCGAACGCCGGCCGAGGCGACAGATCGAACTCGGCAGCAGCAGCCACGTAGCCAATCTGGCCTAAAACCACCACTACCCGCACACGGTCCAACGCTTCCACCTCACGTGCAAAGAACGGCCGGCATGCCGTCCGCTCGTCGGGTGTCGGCTTGTTCGCCGGCGGCGCGCACTTGACTGGAGCTGTAATGAAAACATCGTTCAACTCAAGCCCGTCGTCCCGACCCGTGGCCTCAGCCTGGCTGGCGAGTCCCACACGGTGGAGCGCTGCGAACAGAAAGTCCCCCGACCGGTCTCCGGTGAAGACTCGCCCCGTCCGATTAGCACCGTGGGCAGCCGGAGCCAGACCGACGATGAGGATTCGGGCCGTGGGATCGCCGAAACCCGGTACTCCCCGGCCCCAGTACTCGTGGTCGCGATAAGCAGCCCGCTTCTCGCTCGCAACCTGTTCACGCCATGCCACGAGTCGCGGACAAGCACGACAATCAGATACCTCTTCGTGGAGAATGGCTATCAGGCGAGAGGCGGCCGGACGTTGGGACATCCCGGCAGGGTAGGTTCGACGTCCGATGGCCTCCACCTCGGCTCGCCCCACCCTCGTGCTCTACGTCCGACACGGCCGCACGCCCACCACAGGCGCCCGGCTCCCCGGTCGCGCAGCCGGCCTACATTTGTCTGATGAGGGTCGCTACCAGGCCGAAGCCGTGGCCCGATGGCTCAAAGGTCCTGACGGCCCGGACAGGGTGGCCGCCATCTATGCCTCCCCCATGGAGCGAACCCGGGAAACTGCCGCCCCGATTGCCCGGGCACTCGGCCTGCGAGTCCGCACTGCCCCCGGCCTAAACGAATGCGACTTCGGTTCATGGACCGGACGGCGGCTGAAGGACCTCATGCGTTTGAAGGCATGGGGAACCATCCAGCGCCAGCCCTCGATATTCAGGTTTCCGAGCGGCGAGTCCTTCGCCGAGATGCAGGCCCGCATCACCGGTCAGGTGGCTGACCTAGTGGCTTGCCACCCCGGCGAGGCGGTCATATGCGTTTCACATGCCGATCCCATAAAGGCCGCCATCGCACAAGCCCTTGGGACTCCGCTCGACCTCTTCCAGCGCATCGTGGTCGGACCATGCTCGATTAGCGCCGTCCAATACGCTGCCGAACGACCTACCGTGCTGACCGTGAATGGGACCGGCCACCTTTCCCGACCTCCATCGGCCAACGACTCGTAGGCTCCGGCCCGATACCACCGTTTGCGTCAGCCGAGTTCCTAGGATCCGAATCGATGGCTCGACCTGAAATCGACTGGGACGACACCGACAGCTTCACCACCGGTGCCGTCGGTGACCCTGGACGACGGGTCTTCTTTCTCCAAGCCCGTCGGGCAGGACAAGTGGTGTCCCTCAAAGTTGAAAAGCAACAGGTGGCCGGACTCGCCGAATTCCTCGGTGGTCTTATGGCCGACCTCCCTCCGTTAGATGAAGACGCCGTCGAAATCGCAGCAACCGAGGCTTACTTCGATGATCCTGTAGAAGCCGACTGGGTCGTGGGCAGCCTTGGCGTGACCTACCAGCAGTCGACCGACCGCCTGGTCCTCATCGTCGAAGAGCTCCTTCGAGAAGAAGATGAACTACCGGCCCAGGCCCGCTTTCCAATGCGTCGGGAGTTGGTCGCCGCCTTCATCCACCGAGCCCGTGACCTGGTGGCCGCCGGCAGACCACCCTGTCCATGGTGCGCCGCACCGCTGGAACCCACTGCCGGCGGCTGGTGCCCCTGTGTCAACTGACGCAGCGTCCACAGCCCACGAAGCCGGACCCAGCCCATTCCGACACCGGGGCCCTATCGCCGACGAACTCGCCCTCAAGGTGCTCAATGAAGGAGAGCTGGAGCTCCTGGGCCGGATGCCGTGGACATCCAACGCCACATTTCTCGTCGACGTCACCCACTCCGAGACCGGAGATACGCCTCTACTACAGGGCGTCTACAAACCGAGTCGTGGAGAACGCCCTCTGCATGACTTCCCCCCCGGACTTCACCGTCGCGAGGCTGCTGCCTGGGAGTTGACTGCGCAGTTGACATGGGGTCTGGTTCCCCCCACCGTGGTGCGCGATGGGCCATTCGGCGAAGGCTCAGTCCAGCTCTACGTGCCATGCGACTACGAACAGCACTACTTCACGCTCCGCGACGACCCCGCTTGGGCCGACGACCTAAGGCGACTCGCCGCATATGACCTGGTAGCAAACAACACCGACCGAAAGGGCGGCCACGTGCTGGCCGGTGACGACGGAAGCCTGTGGGCTATCGACAACGCCCTGTGCTTTCACCACCAGTTCAAGGTCCGCACCGTGATATGGGACTTCGCCGGCGACGTCATCGAAGAAGACCTCATCGCCGATCTTCAACGACTCGTCGCCGACGGCCCCTCCGATCAACTTGCTGGGCTTCTCGGTACCTTCGAACGCGATGCCCTAGTAGTCCGAGCCCGGGCTCTAGCCGAGGCTGGGAGGCTGCCAGATGACCCCAGCGGACGACGTATTCCCTGGCCACTGGTCTGAACCGGGCCCAATGGCCAACCTCGACCGCCTGCTGGAAGATGGGGACCTCGATGGCCTCCTGCGCCTCATTGACGACGCCTGCGACAACGGAGACTGGGAATCCGTGGAGGGAGTGGCCACCCGATCGCGTGCCGCCATTGAACGGGGTCACCAGCTGTGGCCAGCTTCCGACCACGCCGAACACCGCCTCGCCCTCTCGGCCCCAGCCAACTTCGCTGCAGCGGCAGTAATGCGCGATGCCGCAACCTTCACTGTGGCCCCTCTAGCCGAAGTGGCTGCTTCAAGCCACACGTGGGCCGAGCTCGACCCCCACCTTCCCGTCAATGGAGGAGCTCTCAGGGCAATCGTGGCGCACGAACGCGTAGCCCGTGGCGACAACCTGACCGGCGTCCAACTCGACGAGGACCCCCTCGGCCTTCCACTATGCCTCGCCCCTTGGGAACAGGCCGTTGATAGTCCCGCTATCGGGCCATACGGGGTAGACGACCCGGTTCCTGCGGCCGGGATCCTCGAGGTGTCTTTGATCGATGGCCAGCCACCACCGGCCGGTTCCGAAGCGGAGTCGGGCCGACGTGCGCTGCGGGACCTACCTTCGGCATGGACCGAAGGATCTGAGGGAGCTGCTACCACCGCGGCGGTAATCGGAACCGGACCCGATGCGGCAGCCGTGCTGGCCGGCGGGGAGGTCCGGTTGCGGCAGTTGGCCACCGAAGAGGCCTTTGGCCTTTTGGCTTGGTTGGGTGCCTCCGGCGGCGCCCACGGCCGGAGGCGTGGGGCGGCACGCGGCCGATTCGAAGCCTGGTGGTGCGCCACAGCCCTCGCCGGCCTAGATGAATCCGACTCGTCAGTCAGCTGGCCTACTCCCACCGATCAACTCGGCCAGGCAGTCTCCGAGTTGGGTTGGTGGCGCTGGGATGACCGGGCAAGGCCTTCGGGATGGTTCATCGGATTGGCCGCAGAAGACCCACTTGACGGAATCGCCTGGGGCCTGGCAGTTCGGGACTCCATCGATACACCCAGTTCGTCCTGACCACCCGGACGACCGGGCCTCGCTGCTTTAGGGCCGCTAAGCGCTGCGCCCTAGGGCGTACTCCGGAATCAGGCTGGAATCAGCCCCGAGCCTGCAGGGCCTCGATCAACTTGGGAAGCACCTTGTGCACGTCTCCAACGATTCCGAGGTCCGCGATGCCAAATATTGGCGCCTCCTCGTCCTTGTTGATCGCGACGATGTTGGCCGAACCCTTCATGCCCACCAAGTGCTGTGTGGCCCCGGAAATCCCGCAGGCTAGGTAGACCGTCGGCTTGACCACCTTGCCTGTCTGGCCCACCTGGTAGGAGTACGGAACCCACCCAGCGTCAACCACGGCACGCGAAGCGCCAGGGGCGCCCTTGACCAACTTGGCGAGGGTTTCGATCATCTCGTACTTCTCGGCCTCACCGAGTCCCCGACCGCCAGATACGACCACAGCCGCCTCATCCAACTTCGGGCCCGTGCTCTCTTCTACAAAGCGGTCCTTGACCAACGCTCCTCCGGTATTGCCAAGGTCACCCACGGCCAGTTCGGCTACGGCGGCCGGCCCACCGCCCGACTCCTCGGCAACGAACGACTTCGGACGCACTAGGAAGATGGCCAAGCCACCGTCGGTGAACCCCGTCAGAACGTCGGTAGTGCCACCGAAAACGGGCTCACTTCCCAGAAGACGGTCACCGTCACCGACGAGATCCACGACGTTGGTGACGACCGGGCGGTCGACCTTCGCCGACAGGCGACCGGCCACGTCACGACCGTCATAGGAGGTAGCAGCTAAAAGCACGTCAGGACCAACGCCGGCAGCCAAAGCACCAGCGATAGCCGATGCCACCTTCGTGCCAGGCAGAGAACCAGCCAGATCGCCGACCGTATGGACGGTCGCGGCACCATGTGCTCCTAGTTCGCCGGACACCGCACTGGCGTCTCCAGCCATGACCACCTCTACGGTGTCGGCCAGCGAGCGAGCCTTTGTCACCAGTTCCAACGTCCCGGCAGTCACACCTGCTTCGGTCGTCTCGCCGTAGACCCAGATCTTCGAGATACCCATGACAGCCTCCTAAATGACCTTGAGGTCGTCCAGAAACGCCAAGATGCGCTCGTGGGCGTCGCCCTCGTCGACGATGACCTCGCCGGCTTCCCTTGCCGGAGCCTCGGCAATGGACGTGATCTCCTGTCGGGCGCCCGTCCATCCGACGGTCGAGGCCTCAATCCCAAGTCCTGCCAGGTCGAGTTCTTCGACCGGCTTGTTCTTAGCAGCCATGATCCCTTTGAAGGAGGGGTAGCGAGGCTCAACAACGCCGGCGGTAACTGAGACAACGCACGGCAGCGGGCACTCGACCTCGTCGTAACCAGCCTCAGTCTGGCGTTTGACGGTGGCCACACCGTCAACCACGGCGATCTCCTTGCCAAAGGTCACCGACGGGAGGTCCATCAGTTCCGCGACCTGTACCGGAACAGTGCCGGTGTAGCCGTCACTGGACTCCGTTGCGGCCAAGACCAGGTCAGGTTCGCAGCGGGCGATTGCAGCGGCAAGCACCTTGGCCGTCGACAGGGCATCGGACCCGGCCAGGGCCTCATCGCTGACCAGCACGGCGCTCTCGGCGCCCATGGCTAGGGCGGTCCTCAGGCCACTCATCTCGTTGTTTGGAGCCATCGAGACGAGACGGACCTCGCCCTCGCCTGCAGCATCCACCAGTTGCAGCCCCATCTCGACGCCGTAAGAGTCGGACTCATCCAAAATGAGCTTGACATCCCTCTTCAGGGTCTTGGTCTCAGGATCCAATGCTCCCGGGTCAGCCGGGTCGGGAATCTGTTTCACACACACGACAACGTTCATGGGTCGAAGTCTGCCCGGATCGAGCGAGAACCGGACCAGCTAGGACTGCTGATTTCGCGCAGGTCGTCTGTCACGCCCCAGACTTCAATGACGGCGACCACAGACCGAATTGGGGCCTATGGTCGGTTGCTATGAGGTTGCTTCTGGTGGTGAACCCGTCAGCTTCGTCGGTGACGGCGCGGACTCGCATTGTCATACAGAAGGCGCTTTCGGCCGACCACAGACTCGAGGTGGCGGCCACTAGCCGCCGAGGACACGCCACACGCCTCGCTCAGGGAGCGGCAAACGACGGCATCGACGTGGTCGCGGTGCTCGGTGGCGACGGCACCCTCAATGAAGCGGCAAACGGCCTAGTGGGCACCGACACGGCCCTAGCGGCCCTGCCGGGCGGTTCTACCAACGTTTTCGCCCGCACTCTCGGCCTGCCCGACGACCCGGTCGAGGCCACCGGCGCCCTCCTAGACGCCATCGAGGCCGCCTCCATTCGCCGAATCGGCCTCGGATCTGTGAATGGACGACACTTTCTATTCCACGCTGGGATTGGCTTCGACGCCGCCGTTGTAGAACAGGTCGAGCGAAGGGGTGGCCTGCTCAAACGCTTCGCCGGACATCCTCTCTTTGTCGCCGCGTCGGTCGACACGTGGATCCGCCATTACGACCATCGCCAACCCGCCTTCCATGTGGCCATCGGTGGTGACGAATCGGTGGTCTTCCCGTCTGTATTCACCGTCTGCCTCAACACCGACCCGTACACCTACCTGGGAACCAGAAGGCTGTCGCTAGCTCCAGCAGCCTCTCTGGACCGACCCCTGTCGATCGTCTCGTTCCGCGATCTACGCCCCGGCACTGTCGCAGCTTCCCTAATGAAAGCTGCCGGCCTAGGAGCCAATATCGGCCGCTTATCGTCGGTGGCGACCATCGACGACGTCGACGCCGCCGATGTCGCAGCCTCACGGCCAGTTCCGTGGCAAGTTGACGGGGACCACGTGGGCGAGGCAATCGAACTTTCGGTCCGTCATCATCCAGCAGCGATGGACCTCGTCATACCACTCGCGTCCCCGGCAATCGACTAGATCGGCGACACCGAGGAAAGCGGATCAGCCGTCAACTACTGACCGAGCCAGGCCTGGCCGGTTGGAGATGATCCCATCAACGCCCCAGCCGACGAGCTCGCCGATTCGTACCGGGTCGTCCACTGTCCATACCAACACCGACAGACCCCGGCGATGTGCCGCCTCGACCAAGTGCTCGTCAACTAGCTCGTCCCACGGGTTCACCACCCCATGCCCATGAGCTACCGCTCGGTCCAAAACCAGGTCGGTACCGTGCCGCTCAGCCACCACCCACGCAGTGGGTATCGACGAATCAGCAACCCGAATCCTGTCTACTGCGGCGATATCGAACGACGACACCAGAACTAGTTCCGGTGGTCGGTATGCAGAAGCAAGGCCGACCACCGCCTCGCAGACCACCTCCGAAGCCTCGTGGTCGGGATCACCGGGCAGGTTCTTGACCTCGACGTTCACTCCCATGCCCTCACATGCCTCAAACGCCTCGGCCAGAGAGGGCACGTGATCGGGAGCCTCGGCCATAGGCACTTCCCGGACGAGACGACCGTCCGGATAGTGCGCATCGTGGTGGACAACCAGCACAGCGTCTGCTGAAAGCCGGACGTCCAACTCCACCCAGTCAGCTCCCTGTTCGCGGGCCTCGACAAAGGCCTCGACGGTGTTCTCCTGCCGGTCGACTGACGCTCCACGGTGGGCCAAAACCAATGGTCGCCGCGGAGAGGATTCGTTAATCACAGCCAAGACACTAGATCCCTCCGCCTATCCATCTATCTGGTCATCCGGTTGGCTCCCGGGAGTCGCCCCACGGCCCAGTCAGGCGGCTGGCCGGCAACCGGACCTCGGCAACCGTCCCGGAGCCTCGCTCTGCGGGAGACAGACTGATCCCACCGCCAAGTTCCCCCTCCACAAACGTTCTCACGATCGTCAACCCCAGCCCGGTGGCCTCGTCCAAATCAAAGCCTTCGGGCAGCCCAACGCCGTCATCGACCACACGAAGCGAGAGCCCATCACTTCGGCGTTCCAACTCAATCCGAACCAAGCCAGGATTGGAGTCCTCTCCATCGCCTGGGGTCTCCGAGCGGTCAGGAAGGAGGGGGGCTTCCGGAAAGGCGTGATCCACGGCGTTTTGAAGCAGTTCCGTCAGAACTACCGCCAGAGTGGTTGCAACTTGGCCTGGCACCATGCCAGCGTCACCCTCGACGATGAACGTCACTGGTCGCAGCGGCGACGACACACTCTCCTCCACGACTCGGACCAAGGGTCCGACGATCTCGCCGAACGACACGTCATCTTCGGTGCTTTGCGCCAGCGTCTCGTGCACCACCGAGATAGCACTGATGCGGCGGACCGACTCACCGAGCGCCGACCGAGCCTCTTCACCCTGCAATCGCCGGGATTGGAGACGCAACAGCGACGAGATGGTCTGCAGGTTGTTCTTTACCCGGTGATGAATCTCCCGGATGGTGGCGTCCTTGGACACCAGTTGGCGGTCCCGGCGACGTAGCTCGGTGACGTCCCTGACGAGCACGATGGCGCCAGTCGCCACTCCACGGTCCAGAAGCGGGAAGCAGTGGCTGACCACGGCCACCTCGTCAGAGCGCTCCATCTCATCAATCACCGCAGTTCGACGATCAAACGCTTCGCGCAGGATGGAAGAACCGAGTCCGGTGTCTTCGAAGCGGGCACCGGTCACTCCTCGGGTCATTCCTAGTCGGTTCAGAGAGGAGACGGCGTTCGGAGAAGCAAACTCGATGCGGCCATCGGCGTCGACCAGAAGTAGACCGTCGCCGACCCGCGGCGTTCGGTGCCGAAGACGCTCCTCGTCGCGGTAGGGAAACTCGCCCTGCTCGATCATCGCCGCGAACCGGTCGAAGAGGCCGACGTATGTTCGCTCCTGCTCGCTCGTTGAACGGTCATCCGGCCGGATCCGCTCCCGAGCCAGCACCGCAAGAACCTCGCCGTCTTGTCGCACGGGGACGGCTGTCACCCGAACGTCGTGATCAGCACCCACGTTGACGCTGCCTCGGACAGTCACACCCGTCGAAAAAGCTTCAGTCACCAACGGTCTGCGACGACCATCAAACACCTGGCCCATCAGGTCAGCCCGGTAGAGGGTGATCCCAGTGGTGGGCCGCACATGTCCGACGACGACCAGTTGATCTTCGGCCGCATTACCTCCCCGACCGAAGAGCAGGAGGTCGGCAAACGAGAGGTCGGCAAGGAGACCCCATGAACTGACTAGGTCCTGAAGGTGGACGACGCGCCGATCATCAAGTTCGGTGTGGGAACGAGCCAGTTCGGCAAGCGTCGCCACGATGGGTCAGTCCTCTAGTCCGGAACGCCCCGACGCGGGCGACCGGTCAACCGAAACCGACCGGGTTCGTGCCCCCGGCGGCACCCAGATCGACGTACGCAATGCGATCGGCCGGAACCCCGACCCGTCTACCGCGTGCATCCGTAAGCCACAGCACGACGCCCTCGGAAGCGACGGCCTGCTCTATTTCGGCCACTAGGCCGTCGACATCCACGTCGTCGTCCATCTCGACGGTTATCTCCTTGGGGGTGTTGGTCACCCCAATACGTACGTCCACGTGTTGCTCCCATTGCCTGGTCCAACGATCACAGAATCTTGAGTTCGCGGTGACGGCGCTTCGTCGGTTTCATCTCGATGTCTAACACTCGGGCCATCTCTGCGAAGACCGCCCCGACCTCGGTTGAAGAGTCGACGGCCACCGGACGACCGTTGTCCGCACCGTCCCGCAGTGCCGGCACCAACGGAACCTGTCCGAGAAGCGGTACTTCTAGGCGCTCGGCTAGAGCGGTACCGCCGCCAACACCAAACAACTCGTATCTCTTCCCGTCGTCTCCGGTGAACCACGACATGTTCTCGATCACGCCGTGGACCTTCAAGTTCACTTTTTCAGCCATGAAGGCCGCCCGTTGCGCCACCGTCTGGGCGGCCAACTGCGGCGTGGTAACCACGTACATCTCGGCTGTGGGCAGAAAGCCAGCCAGCGAGATAGAGATGTCACCCGTCCCGGGCGGCAGGTCGACCAAGAGGTAATCGGGCTCGTCCCAGTAGACGTCGGTCAAGAACTGCTCAAGAGCCTTGTGGAGCATCGGTCCCCGCCAGATGACCGGTTGGTCCTCCTCGGCAAAAAACCCCATCGAAATACAGCGCACTCCGTGCGCCTCGGGGGGAATCAGCATTTCGTCAATGACCGTGGGCTGATGAGATACCCCCAGCATCCGCGGAATGGAGAAGCCCCAGACGTCGGCATCGACCACCGCCACGTCCCTATCACGTCCAGCTAGGGCTACTGCCAGGTTGGTGGTAACGGACGACTTGCCGACACCACCCTTACCCGAGGCAACCAGTAAGACCCGGGTTGACGAATTGGCCTCGCCGAACGGAACAGCCCGTCCTTCAGAGTGACCGTAAGTGGAGTTGGTACCAGCGGTAGCCGCCGGATCGCCGTGGAGTCGCTCACGTAACTCAGCCAACTCGGTCTCCGTCATGGCGGTGAACACCACCTCCACATCCTCGACCTCGTCAAGGGCAGCCACCGCTCCAGAAACCGAGGCTTGGATCTCAGCCTTCATAGGGCAGCCGGGGACCGTGAGAGAGACTTCGACCTCTACTCGGGCACCAGCCACGTCGACGCGTCGCACCATCCCGAGGTCCACGATGCTTCGCCGCAACTCAGGGTCCTGAACCGGGCGGAGAGCATCAATAACTTGGGCTTCGGTGACCGGCACGGGCACTCCTATCGGCTCTCGGGGGCAAAATCTCGAAGTCAGGGCACGCGGACGGAAGAGGGCGCCGACCGGGCCCGGACCGGCCGGCGAATGACCGCCCGGTCGGAATAGTTAGAATAACCGGGTGGACGGGCCCCCCCTCACGGCCAACGAGTTCGCCTCGGCGGTCACTGCGATCTCCGGAGCCTTTGGCGATCCCACCCGGCGGGATATTTACCTGCATGTCCGCGAGCAGACCCACGACGCTGGGGTCACCGCCACCGAGGCCGCCGAGGTCTTCGACCTCCACCCCAACGTCGCTCGTCACCACCTCGACAAGTTGGCTGCCGGCGGTTATCTGGAGGTCATCATCGAAAGGCCCAAGGGCGCCTCGGCAGGTCGACCATCCAAGCACTACCGGGTAGCCAATCCGACCGCCCCGTTGGAACTGCCGGTCCGTCAAGACGCTGTTCTGGTGAGCCTTCTGGGGCGAGCCCTAGCCCTGCTCCCACCTGAAAAGGCGGAGACCATGGCCGAGGAAGTCGGCGCCGAAGTCGGTCGGAGCATGGCGGACGCCCTCGGCACTGAGGAGGTCCACCGGTCATTGCGGTCGGCAATGCAGGTGGTGGCCGAGGCGCTAACCGCCCGCGGCTTTGCTGCCCGGGCTGAGAGTTCCGCCGACGACGGTCTGCGCATCGTCTCCGAACACTGCCCGTTCGATGGAGCCCCGATCGACCACCCGGTCATCTGCGCCATCGACCGGGGTCTCGTCCGCGGCATGCTCGGTGTGCTGTACGGCGAGGCCACCGCCCAGATGCGCTCCTCGCTTCCCATGGGTGATGCCGTCTGCATCACCGACGTGTCCGCCTAAAAACCGGACTTCACCCTGACCGACGTACCGGCCCAACCCTGGGCGCTTCGATGACCCTTCTTCTAGTCCGACACGGCTCGGCCGGCGACCCTTACCAATGGTCGGGCGACGACAGCGAAAGACCACTCGACGCCAATGGGCACGCTCAGGCCGACTGTCTCGCAAATCTGGTCGAGGGGATGTGCGGCAACCGGCCACTGGTCGAGATTCGCAGCAGTCGAGCCGTGCGCTGCCTCCAGACTGTCGGCCCACTGGCTGCTCGGCGCGACCTGCCGGTCACAGTCGACGACGCCCTGTTCGAGGGTGGTTCGACGGCCGCCAGCGAACTCGTGCGCCAGTTAGCCACCACATCCGATGCCAGCCAGAGGGTCATGGTGCTTTGCAGCCACTCTGACGTAATCCCGGACGTGGTCCGCGACGTGGTGGCCAACGGTGCTGGACTGAGCGGGGGACGGGGTTGCGCCTACTCCTCGGTTTGGGAACTGACCGTCACCAACGGCGTCGTGGACCATGCCCACTATCACCAACCCTGAAGACAGGCCCGGGAATCCATGCCGGAGTCCGATCAACCGGGGACCAAGCCCGCCGCAGTCAGTAGATCAACCAAGTTGGCTGGTCGGCTGTCCGACGAGTCGAAAACCTCCACGTCCTCAGCCGCCTCATCGGGTCGGCCAGCCAGCAAAGCGAGGACTACGGCCCTGTAGGCCCGGGCATAAAGGTCGGTCGGATCGGCGGCCACCGCATCATCCAAATCGCCCAGACCACGTTCCACAAGCTCAGGCACCCTCGTTGCAGCCAAAAGCCAGCCCCGTTCAGCCATCAGGGCCGCTTCGCCGGACGACTTCCCGCCCGCCTCCTCCTGGGAATCCAAGCCCGAGTCAAGCAATTCGAGGGCGCCCAACAACTCGCCTTCATCAGCCAAGCCACCCGCAATCCGCTGGCGTAGCCGGCTAGCAGCCAAAAGGTCATCCACGATCGGCGGGGCGTCCGCTGTATCCAAGACCAGTAGGTCCTCGGCTGCACCAACGTGGTCGCCGTCTGCATGGCGGACCGACGCCCGAAAGACCCGGACGTCGGCATAGGAGGCGTCGAGTGCAACAGCCTCGTCAAGGTCACCGCGGGCAGCTTCGCGGTCTCCGTTTCGCCACCGCGACCATCCGCGGTAGGCCAGCGCCTCGACATTGGAAGGCTGCAGTTCCAGTACCCGGCTATACAGCGCCTCGGCCTCGTCCGAAGCGGCTACCGCAGCCTCGGCCAACATCGTCCTGGTCGACAAGCGGATGTCGCCGGTCAAGGTGTCAGACGAGCTCCGGTCGCCAGCTGTTCGGGCGACCAGTATTCCAGCTAAGGCCCCTACGACTAAGACGCTTCCGGCCACCGTGACGGGCGAGAATTTGAGGCCGCGCCGGGGACCCGCTTCGGCGACGCCGGGAACCGCCACTTCGTCGTTTCGGGCGCCGGCACTCCAACGCCGGAGGGCAGCAGCGAAGCCGACCACGGCGACGGACCCAACCGCCACGGGCAAGATCCAAACCAAACCGGTTAGCCCCCGACCGGACGGGGTGTAGTCGACATGTTCGCCAAAACGAGTTACCAGCATCGAGCGAATCTGGTCGTCAGTCCGGCCCTCGTCCACCATGTTTCGCATAGCGGCCCGAATGGTTCGGGCCACTGGGACATCCGACTCAGCGAGTGACTGCCCCTGGCATACAGGACAGGCGAAGTCGTCGGCCAGAGCGTGAACCCGCTCGGCATTAGTACGAGGCGCGTGGTCAACCACCTCTGACGCCAACAGGCTGCCGACGGCCACCACCAAGACCACGAACCACCGCAGACGAACCCGACTCACAAGTCGCCCCCAGGAGCACCCCGAAGGAGAGATGCCGCTTCATCCAGCAGGTCCTCCAGATCAGAACGGACGACGCCTCCAACCACTTTGGCCACCACATGTCCCGATGGTGCAACTAGGTAGGACTCAGGAACGGCCACCACGCCCCAGTCGACAGCGATCCGACCCGTGTCGGCAGCAAGAACGGGCCAGCCACCACCGTTCTGTGCAAAGAAGGCAGCCACCGCAGAGGCCCGGTCGTCAAAGGCGACACTCACTACCCGGACCTCGGGACGGTCCGGATCGTCGCCGCTATGGGCCTCAGCAAAAGCCACCAGTTCCGGATGCTCCTCAATGCACGGCACACAGGTGGTGGCAAAGAAGTTGACCAGCACCCAGCGGCCCCGGTGATCGTCGAGATCCCAGATGTCGCCATCAATGGTCGTACCGATGACCGGTGGTGCCACAGCACCGACTAAATGAGTCGTTAACCGGTCACGACCGGTGTCTCGGGTGGCAAAAACCACGATGAGCAGGGTCAACACCAACCCCACGGCAGCCGCTGAGATCCGAATCGGGCTCACGCAACCGGCTCCCTATCGGCTTGAT
>DEAU01000007.1:0-42207 GCA_002348705.1 Candidatus Neomicrothrix sp. UBA2974 | reverse complement strand
ATTGGCGGGATCTGCTACTCGCACTCCCAGCGCCAGCAACTGCGGCGAGGGCGGTCCCGACGGCCATTATGGCGCCGCCGATCCAAAGCCAGGAAACGAGAGGCTGCACGGTCACACGAACGACAGTGCTGCTGGCCGTTTCGGCGCCTACACCACCCCCGGCGGCAGACGATGACCCGTCACCCACCGCCTCGGGAACGGCGAGGACCGCCAGTTGGAGATCATCCCTCCAGGTCGACCTGGTCGACGGCGTCCCGATGGTCTGACCACCGAACGGAAAGACACTGATTGCTGGTTCAAGTCGACGACCGTCAACGATCACCGCAACCCGGGTCTCGGACTTCTCCGGGAGCTTGACAACCGAGAGACCATCAAAGACCAGCTCGTGTCCGGCAAACGTGGCGGTGTCGCCGACCTCGTCGAAGCGAAGTTCAACCTGGCGAACGTAAGCGGATGAGCAAGCCATCGCCACGGCTACGACCGCTACCCCGACATGTACCACCATCCCACCACTGGACCGCCCGCTTAGGCCACGCAAACCTCTGGCACGTACAGCAACCACGAGGTGCCGGACCGCCCCGCCGCCAGCGAAGCCCCCCAAGCCGACAGCCAGTGTGGGCGCCCAACCTCGACCACCAAGAACCACTGAGATAGCCATGGCAGTAGACCCAACCAACGCCGGCGCGTGCAAACGGTTCATCAGCAGATCGGTGGTCGCTCGGCCCCACGGCAGAACAGGCGCCACGGCCATCAAGAAGAGCAACGCAAAGCCAATAGGCATGGTCATCTGTTCGAAGTACGGGTTGCCCACCGCTATTCGGTCACCTCGAGCGGCTTCGACCAGAAGCGGAAAGACCGTTCCCAGCAAAACCACGAAGGCGAATGCGCCAAATAGGAGGTTGTTGCCAAGAAACGCCCCTGTCCTCGACACCGGCGACTCAATGGCTCCCGGAGACCGCAGGGAGTCGCCGCGCCAACCGATCAGGCCGACGGTTGTCACCACCACCAAAGCGAAGAAACCCAAAAGCAGCGGACCGATGCCCGACTCGGTGAAGGCATGGACGGACTCAAGAACTCCGGATCGGGTGATGAACGTCCCGAGGATGGTCAAGGCGAAGGTCGCACACAGCAGCGATAGATTCCAGACCCGCAGCATTCCCTGGCGCTCCTGCACCATGACCGAGTGCAGGTAGGCAGTCCCGGTCAGCCAAGGCAGGAACGAGGCATTCTCGACCGGGTCCCATGCCCAGTAGCCGCCCCATCCGAGAACGTCATATGACCACCAAGCACCGAGCAAAATCCCAACTGTCAGGCAACCCCAGGCACTCAGCGTCCACCGGCGAGCCTCAAGAAGCCAGCCCTCGCCAAGGCGTCCGGTAGCTAGTGCTGCCACCGCCAGAGCAAATGGCACGGTGAATCCGACGTAACCCAGGTACAGCACCGGCGGATGGAACGCCATGAGCACGTGATTTTGAAGAAGGGGGTTGGGTCCCGGTCCGTCGTAGCCAGCCCAGGGCTCAAATCGTCCAAAGGGCTGGGCTGGGCCGGCTAGGAGCATAAAGAAAAAGGCGCAGACGGCGAACATCACCAGCAGAGCCCAACCCACCATCGGGTCCTCGAGCCGGTCCCGGAAACGTCGTGCCAACAGCACCAGGTATCCAACGAGAACCAACACCCAGAGCAGGATTGAGCCCTCGAGTGCTGACCAAAGGGTGGCCACATTGAAAAGAGCTGGGGTGCGGTGGCTGCCATGCTCGGCTACGTAGGCCACTGTGAAGTCGCGGGTGATGAGCGCTCTCTCCATCACCACCACCTGACCAACAGCGGCCACCGCCAGTAGCCAAACCCATGTTGTCGACCGGGCAATCAGACGGAAGCGACCGGAAGCTAACCCCCAACCAGTGGAGACCAGGCCGGCCACCGCCGCAACCAGACCAAGAGCGACAAACCCCGTCCCGAGGGTGGCGTTCACTATCCGATGGAGGCCTGGTCGCCGCAGGGTGCCAATTCGGCACCATCGCCCCGGTAATCGTTATCGTGCTTGACGACCATGTGGTCGGTCCGAAGGTGCCAGCCATCAGCTGCCGGTGACCACAGGTCGGCCACACCAGGAGCCGGACCTGCCACCCAGCCTCCTTGAAGCACAACAGGGACCCCTGGCTGAAACAACTCTGCCGGATCTCCCAAGTGGGCGACATCGGCTAGGACATCGCCGGCGCAGAGGGTGAAGACGACTGCCGGCTCACCATCGACGTCGATCTCGACTAGTCCGGGCTGCGGAGTACCGACGACACGAAAGCGTGAATCAGCCAGCTCGGAGCGACGCTCGACGGCCTCCGAAACCTCGTAGAAGAACAGAGATGCGTCTCCAAGGGTGCGCAGCAACACAAAGACCAGGGCTACCAGCAGGATGGCAACTGCTGCCATGGCCGCCGGACGTCTTCGGATCCGTTCAGGTCGCGTCGGGGCAGGCGTCAGGTCGAACACCTGAAGGTCCGACTCGTCGTTCGGTGCGCCATTCGGCCCATCAACGGGCTCAGGAACCATCGACTCCTCGATCCTCGAGCCACCGACGGCGGGGCTTGGGCACGAGGCAACTGAGCGCCCGTCCCCGTCTGGCCAGACGCACGGCATAGGCGGTCAGCACGCCGACCACGATTCCCCAGCCGGCCACCAGATAGCCCACGTGGGTCATGGCACTAGCCCTTCCTCGGGTCCCTCGGGCTGCTCCCCCACCGAACGACGGACCTCAGCGTCAGATGTCTCGGATTGCCGCTCAACGATGGCCGCTGCCACTCCATGATCGATTGCCGCCCGCTCCAGCCAGCCGACACGAAACCGGTGAAGGAACAGCCATGCGAGAACCAAGCCTGCGGTCACGAAACCGAAGAAGAGAGTGAACAACGTGAGGTCCTCGATCTTGAGCTCTCCGAGTGTGGAGCGCTGGTGCAGCGTCCGGTTCTCCCACCACTCCACCGACCGGTTGACCAGCGGAATATCCAACACTGCGACCAAGGCCACCACAGCAGCCCGGCGGGCCTGGCGGCGCGGATCTTCGGTGATTCGCCGCAAGGCCAGGTAACCCGTGAACATCAGAAACAGCACCAGCGTGGTCATCAGGCGGACGTCGCCCCACTCCCACCAGGTGTTCCAAACCGGACGGCCCCAGATCGAGCCGGTGACAAGCACCAGGCCGCAGAAGATGGTCCCGATCTCGGCAGCTGTATGAGCTGTCACGTCCCACCACGGCGTCCGCTTCACCAGCACTCCGATGCTGGCCACAGCACAGATCCCATAGGACAAATAGGTCACGATTACCAGCGGCACGTGCACGTAGAGCATCCGCACAGCATCGAACTGGCCGAACTCCTCACCAGTCTCCGGGTGGATCCGCACGTCCGGTTCGGTCAGTGCGAACGCCAGGACACCCAAGATGGCCACCGCAATCAGGGTTGCGATGCCCAAAAGCCTTGATCGTGGCGAACCGGTCGTATCACGCTCGCCCAGTCCGGCGTCTGTTGTCGTGGCCATCGATGCTCCCGATCAGTCCTCGACCAGCGCGCTGTGGGTTGACGCGCCGACCACGGTGAGAATCAGTGCAGCCAGCGACAGCAGGCCGGTCCACGCCCAGCCGTCCACAGCCGCTGCCCCGAGAGCGTCATCGAACGCCCGGGTGGCCCCGATCAGCACCGGCGCCAGCACCGGGAGCAGCAGAATCGGCAGGAGGGTCTCCCGCACCCCGAGCCCCGAGGCCAGCGCTCCATAGAGGGTACCGGCGGCCGCCACAGCGACCCCGGCGACTAGGCCGGCCACGACCAAAAGCAGCGGATCCTCGACATCGACTCCATAGAGGATGAGCAGGCCGCCGACCAGCACAACCTGAAGGGCCACCAGTTGAACGTATACGGCGGACGCCCGACCCAGAAAAAGCGAGATGGGCGAAAGACCCGACATGCGCAACGCTGTGTCGGTCCCGTCGGAGCGATCGAGCGTCGCCGAACGTTGAACCGCCAGCAATGCACTCAAGAGGACAGCCACCCAGAAAAGGCCGGGGGCAAAGGTCCGTAGGGTCCGGTTGTCGGCATCCAAGGCGAAGCCGAAGAGCACGAGGACCAAGACCGAAAAGGGGACTACCTGGTCGAGAACGACCCGAGACCGCGCCTCGATGCGCAGATCGCGGCAAGCCACCAACCACGCGTCGCGTGAGATGCGGCCAATCACCCGAGCCCTCCCCCGTCGAGAACCTGACCACCGGCCAGCGTCACCACCCGCGGTGACAGTGTGGCGACCCGCTCAAGTTCGTGGGACGAGACCACGACAGTGCCACCGGCAGCCACCGCCTCGACGATCAACCCATCGACGATGTCACGGCCTGCCTGATCCAGCCCGGCGTGGGGCTCGTCCAGGAGCCAAAGCTCGGGACGACGCACTGCGAGCGCAGCCAGTGCAACCCTCCGGCGCTGCCCTTGAGACAAGGCGGATGCCCGCTGGTCTACCAAGCGTTTCGGCACGGCCAGTCGATCGAGAACTCCGGCCACCCGCTGTTCGACCCCGTCGTCACCCGAACCCGAAGTCAGTCCGGCCGCCCGGGCCCAAAAGCGCAGATTCTCGACGACTGTCAGGTCGTCATAGAGGGCCGCGCCGTGCCCCAACAGGGCCACCCGGCGACGAACCGCCCGACGTTCGACACCATCAGTGAGGTCATGACCCAAAACGATTGCCATTCCCGACTCGGGGCGCACCAGACCGGCACACAACCGCAACAAGGTGGTTTTCCCAGCGCCGTTGGGGCCGCGAACAAGGACCGTCTCGCCAGCGTCGACGGTCAGACTGACCCCTGAAAGGGCGGGAAAGCGCCCCAGTAGCGCGACAACGGCGCGCAACTCGACCACCGGCACCCCGCCACGGTACCGGTCCGTCGTACCCTGACCCCATGGCAACCCCCCGAGGCGGCCTCCGAATCCGAAGACCCGGGTCGAGGGCGCGGCTACAAATCAACGGATACGGCATGGTTCTGGCACTACTACTGGTCGTGGCCTGTGGGTCCAACACAGCATCAACGGGTCCCGGTGACGGCGATGCCACACAAGATGTCGATGCCGATCCCGCCCCATCGACCACCTTGATCGTGGAGGTCCTACCCTCGCTGGCCAACGACGAGGTTCCCGACTGGGTCGGCGAAGTTGTCAATCTTCACGACCTGGGAGCTGGTACCTGCTTCAACAGTTACTCGTGGGTGAGCGAAGACCGGCTTATCGAAATCGACACGCGGGTGCCGTGCGAGGGACCCCACCAATACGAGATCTACCTGCGTACCGAGCATCCGGCACGGTCTGGCGCCCCCTGGCCCGGGGACCGGGAGATGGAGGCCTACGCCCGATCTGAGTGTTACGCCACCTTCGCCGGGTTTGTGGGGACTATCTACGAGCTCTCAGAACTGGAGCTTGGCTACCTCACTCCCACGAGGACCGACTTCGAGCACGAGCAGGCAGTATTCCGGGGCATTCACTGCTACGTGTATCGCGAAGACGGTGGCGAACTGGTGGGCACAGCCAGGGATTCGCGCCGCTAGCCAGCTCCGCCGCCCCAGCGTCTAGCCAGGACAAGAGCCAGACCACTCCATGACTGGGGAAGGGCACCGAGACCCTCACCGGTATCAGGATCCCAGTACTCGGCCAGCGACGAGGACCACGCCCCGGCAACCGTGGCCCGGGCCAGGGTGGCCGCCGCGGTCGGCGAGTGGGGTGCAACGGCCAGGACTAGCAGGTAGGCGATCTGCGGCCACACTGGTCCTCGCCAGTAGGCGCGGGGGTCAAAGGACGGCTCAGCCCGGTGGACGCCGGTAGGCCCAAACGGTGCACCATGGGCAGTCGGGTCGAGGAGTTGGTCCACAACCTTGGCAGCCCGACCCGGAGCGGTTTCAACCAGAAGGGGTAGCAGGCCTTCTGTGGTCCGGCTACTGCTCGACCCGGAGGTGTCCGAACACTCGTCCACCCAGGTGCCGAGAACGGGATCCCAGCGGTCAGCCAGCGCGCCAGCCAGCACCTTCGCATCATCGGCCAAGCGATCGTCGCCAGTGATGCCGGCTAGTTCTCGGGCGTTAAAGGCAACGAGGGCATTGAAGCCCACCGGCGCAACGTCGAATGCCGGGTTGGTCAGAGCCTCACCATCCGGGCCCGTCTCGAAAAGAGAGACCAGACGGTCCTTAGTGATCCGCCATCGGTCGCGATCAAAATCCCCCGGACAGTGATCGTCCCAGCGCGGGGAATCGTCGGCCCCAGTTTCCCACGGGTGGCAAACCCGGACCAGCCCAGACGGATTGCGTCGGTGGTCGAGAAGGAACCGCAGACCAGCCGTGGCTGCGGCAAGTACCTCCTCAGTGGGTTGGTGTCCGGCGCGGGCCAGTTCGGCAGCCGCGTATCCGTACATGGGCGGTTGGGTGATCGACGAGCCGTCACGCCGCCCCCATAGGTCGTAGTGGAATCCCGGGCTGCGGACGTAGTTGATGTGAGGAACGAACCCGGATGCCGTCTGCGGGCCGAAGGCCGTCGCCAGTTCGCGTTGAGCCCGATCGACCTCGCCCAGTTCCAGCCAAACCAACACGTGGAAGCAAGAGTCCCACAGCCACTGCCACGGGTAGACCGTGGCGTGCGGTGCTGCGTACCCTTCGGCAACCCAATGGGCGTCAAGTGTCTGGCGAACAGCCGCCTCAAGCTCGGCGTCCGACGGGTAACCAATAACCATGCCCCGCTGCACCATCGCCTCCTTCCGGTTCGGTCCTACCGACGGCGTGTCGGTCGTATCACGAATGTGGGCCGACGCGCTCGTTGGACTTGGGTTCGACGTCGACTGGGTGGCCGGCGAGGTCGAACCGGGCTGGGAAGACTCACGCCCACTTCGTCTGGTCGCCGGCCTAGGCCTCAGGTCGGAGGCCGAGCCCCAGGACGGCAGTCTTCCGGATTCTGGTGAGGTCCGCCCCGATCCTCAGGAGGTGACCGACGCACTTGCTGACGCAGACCTAGTAGTGGTCGAGAACCTTTGCACCATCCCGCTTAACCTCCCAGCCGCCCGAGCAGTGATGACTGCCCTCCGAGGACGACCAACCATCCTCCACCACCATGACCCACCGTGGCAGCGCGAGCGATTCGCTCACATAACCGAGTTACCACCGGACGATCCTGCGTGGCGCCACGTGACCATCAATGACCTGACTCGCCAGCAATTGGCCGACCGCGGCCTTACGGCTACCACCATCCACAACGGATTTCGGGTTGATGTCGAAGACGGGGACCGGGACGGCACGCGTGACTCGCTTGGCATCACTCCCGATGACCTACTCGTCGTTCATCCGGTCCGGGCAATCCCACGCAAGGCGGTCGACCGAGCGATTGCCCTGACCGAGAACTTGGACGCCACCTATTGGCTCCCCGGGCCGGCAGAGGACGACTACGGAACGGAGCTGGCATGTCTTTTGGCCGCTGCCCGCTGCCCCGTCCTGCGCCACACAGCTCCCTCGACGGCAGACATGTACGCAGCGGCCGACCTTGTGGCCTTCCCATCCACCTGGGAGGGCTTCGGCAACCCACCGGTGGAAGCGTCACTTGCTAAACGGCCCGTGGCCGTCGGCCCCTACCCGGTCGCCGACGAACTCCGTGCCCTTGGCTTTCGCTGGTTCGACGTTGACGACATGGACGCTATTCGACGCTGGTTGAAGAGCTCACCCGCTGAACAGAAGTCCTGGCTGGCCAAGGAACGCCGAGTGGCCGTCAAACACCTGTCGTTCGATCGTATGGCGGCACGTCTGGAGGCTCTGATCCATGAGGCAGGCTGGCTGCCATGAACGAACGACCTGAGGCCCACGATCCAGTTATTGCTCGACGACTTCGTTTGGCACGCCTGGCACGTCTCGGCCAGCGCCTCGGCTATCTCACGTTTGTTTCATCGATCGTCGTGTTCGCCGTCGGTTTGTCTACCGGGTTTTCCGACGGGATCGCCACCGCCCTGGTGGCCTTGCTCGTCGCAGGCTCGATCATCCTCGCCCCGGCAATTGTCCTTCACTACGCGGTCCGGGCCGCTGCTGAAGAGGATCGCGCCGCCGAAAGCTAATTTCCCCGGGTGGGCACTCGACCTACCGGCACGCCTACGGTCCCAACATGTCGACAGAGCCGGTCACGGCCACCGTGGACGCCAAAGTGACCCGGGCCGCCGATAGCGGCGCTGCTGAGAATGGCGGCTCCACCAACGGATCTGGAACGATCCGCATGCCGGCAGCCGAAAGGCGCCGGCAGATCCTTCAGGTGGCTCTCGAAGTATTCAGCCGATCCGGCTACCACGACACCTCAATGAACGCTGTAGCCGCCGAGGCCGGCGTCACCAAGCCGGTTCTCTATCAGCACTTCGCCTCAAAGCACGAGCTCTTCGAGGTACTTCTCACCGAGACGGGCGATGACCTACTCCGAGCGATCGAGTCGTCGGAAGTCGAGGAAACTCCCCGTCGCCGCGTGGAGGCAGGCTTCCGGGCCTTCTTCCGGTTTTTCGAGGACAGGCCAGCTGCTTTCGCTGTGCTCTACGGCTCGAGTCTGGCCACCGACCCCGAGTTTCGGAGAGACGCCCGCCAGGTCCGCGACTCGTTCAGCGAGTACCTGACGCGCATCATGGGCGAAATGGACTACGAAGATGCACTCGCCATGGCAGCCGGAATCAACGGGCTATCGGAGGGCATGATCCGGCACTGGATGCACCTCGGACGGATCCGTTCGTCCGAAGAGATGGCCGCTCTAGCCGCCCGGCTCGCCTGGAGTGGAATCGAGGGCCTAAACGGCTGACCAGTCAGTCACCGATAGTGCCGAAAGTACAACCACGCCACTGTCAGTCCAGTGGCACTGGCGAAATGTCAATCGGCTCCCCGGGGAGGTCACCCGCCACGATCGGTGACAGGTGATCGCGAAGCAGCGTCGGAAGAACCGGTTCGTCTGAGGCCAGCAGGTCGTCCAGCACCCACCACCTTGCTCCCAAGAAGGCCGCAGCCTCCAGCGCCTCGAGATGGCGTGGGTGGTACTCACCTCCGTCGCACCAAGCCACGTGGATCTTTTCGATGCTGTCGAAGAAGTAGCCGCCGAAAGTGAACTGCACGTGCTGGGTCCAGATCACAGGGCCCATCTCGAAATCCTCGATGCCCGTTTCCTCCACCAGCTCTCGCCCGGCAGCCTCTGCGCTGTCCTCACCCCAGTCGATGCCACCACCGGGGATCTCCCACCAAGCTGGTTTATAGGGGTCGAGGGGGTCCTCGGCGTTGACCATAAAGATCCGTCCGCTGCCATCCAGCAGGACAACACGAGCAGCAGGTCGACGCACGAACACAATCAGGCACAGTCGGCGCAGCGGCCGACCATGTCGAATCGGTGGGCATCCACTCGAAAGCCGTTTTCCTCGGCAACAGCCACCAGGCCGGCCACCTGCTGTTCAAATTCGTCGGGTACTTCAAAGTCCTCGATCCGACCGCATCCGTCGCACACCAAGTGGTGGTGGTGGCCCGTGAGTGACTCGTGCAGCTCAAAGCGTGCATGATCGTCGCCCGAGAAGACCGAGCGGACCACCGCTGCGTCAACGAGTTCGCCGACGTTGCGATAGGCAGAGCTCTGGGCAAGGGCTCGACCATCGACCGGACGGCTGGATTCAAGGATCTCCGGGAGGGTCAGTGGTCGGCCAGCTGCAGCGAGCGCGTCAACCACGAGGCGACGAGACCGGCTGTAGCGCATACCAGCAGCACGCAGCCTCCGTCCCACAGTGACATGGAGGTCATCAACCGGAGGAGGGTGGTTGTGGCCAGTCGCCATCCGGCGAGCCTAGGCCGCAATCTCTCTGCCGGGAATCTGTGAGAAGTCGTGCCCGATGACTTCAGGGCTGCTTTCTCATCAGAGCAAGGCGACGTGTCCAGCAAACCAACTCATCGCGTTGATTCGTTGCCCGGTGCTCAAAGGTCACAATGCCAGCATCCGGCCGCGAACCAGACGCCCGGGAGGCCACCACCTCGGTCTCGAACCGCAGCGTGTCGCCAATAAAAACTGGTGCCGGAAACTTGGTCTCCTCAAAGCCCAGGTTGGCCACCGTCGTACCCATTGTCGTATCACCGACACTGGCGCCGACCGCCAACCCAAGGGTCAACAAGCTGTTGACCAGACGTTCACCGAACTCGGTGGCGACTGCGAACTCGGAGTCCAGGTGCAGGGGCTGTGGGTTGTGCGTCATCAAGCAGAATTGGAGGTTGTCGGCCTCAGTGACGGTCCGGGTCAGGGCGTGAAGCACCACCAACCCCACCGGCAGTTCCTCAAACCATCGACCTGATCTTGGCTCCTCCAGCTCCATAGCGCTCCTCCATGTCCGGGTGGCCACCTCCGACCGCCCTTATCGCCCCAGTCTGGCCCTTAGATCCACCCAGTCCGTCGAAAGCAGCCATCGGTAGTCTCGACAACCATGGCAACACCCCTGTGGACACCCAATCACGACCAGGCTGCCGGAAGCGCTTGGACCGAGTTCGCCACCTCGGTCGGTGTCGCCGATACCGAACTACATCAGTGGTCGATCGATCACCCCGAAGCTTTCTGGCGAGCCGCTTGGGAACACCTCGGCGTCGTCGGTGATCCTGGCACCACCCCTATCGATACGGGTCAGATCGATGACCTGAAAGCCACCCGGTTTTTTCCCGATGCTCGCCTCAACGTCGCTGAAACCCTGCTCGGATCAGCCGACGAGCAGCCAGCACTATTTTTCGAAGGCGAGGACCCGACGCTGCCGGGACTGCGGCGCTGCCTGACCCGGACCGATCTCCACGAACTCGTATCGCGCCTCCAGAAAGGCCTGCTTGAGGCTGGCGTCGAACCCGGAGACCGGGTTGCCGCCTGGCTCCCCAATGTGCCCGAGGCCTACGCGGTGATGCTGGCGGCCGCCTCGGTGGGCGCCACTTTCTCTTCGACCTCGCCCGACTTCGGAACCGACGGTGTCCTGGACAGGTTCGGACAGATACAACCGGTCGTGCTGTTCGCCACCGACGGTTACTGGTACGCCGGTCGTCACCATGACCTGACTCGACGCCTAGCCGAAGTGGTGGAGGGCCTACCCTCGCTTCGCCGGGTGGTCGTGGTGCCCCAGGACCCTGCCGCCGGACCGACTGGCGACCTGCCTGCAGGCACTATCGACATGGCGTCCTTCATTGGGCCGCACGGTGTTGACGCCGTCCAGTTCCACGAGCTCCCGTTCGATCACCCGCTCTACGTCCTCTACTCATCGGGCACTACCGGCAAACCCAAATGCATCGTCCACCGGGCCGGCGGAATCCTCCTGAAGCACCTGGTGGAGCACCGCCTCCACTGTGACGTTCGCCCCGGCGACCGGATCTTCTATTTCACGACGACCGGGTGGATGATGTGGAACTGGCTGGCCTCTGGGCTAGCGGCTGGCGCTTCGCTAGTCCTCTACGACGGCTCCCCGTTTCACCCAAACGGCAACCGCCTCTTCGATCTGGTCGATAAGTACGACCTCACTCTGCTCGGTGTGTCAGCCAAGTTCATCGACTCGGTGGCTGCCGCAGACCTCCGGCCGATCGCCACCCACAGCCTGTCCTCCCTGCGAACCGTGTGCTCCACCGGAAGTCCACTCAGCCCGGAGGGCTTTGCCCACGTAGTCACAGACTGGAAGGACAACTTGCACTTGGCGTCGATCTCCGGCGGAACCGACCTGTGCGGATGCCTTGTAGCCGGCAACCCAACCCGGCCTGTCTACGCCGGCGAGATCCAGGGACCGGCGCTGGGAATGGACATCGACGTCGTGGATGACGCCGGCCACACGGTCGCCACCGGAGTACGGGGCGAATTGGTCTGCCGATCAGCCTTCCCCTCGATGCCGCTGGGATTCTGGGACGATGAGGACGACATCCGCTATCAGGCCGCCTACTTCGACCGGTTCCCAGGCTTATGGCACCAAGGTGACTTCGCCGAGCGAACCGATGAAGGAGGATTCGTCATCCACGGCCGCTCGGATGCCACGCTCAACCCTGGAGGTGTCCGCATCGGGACTGCCGAGATCTACCGGCGGGTTGAGCAACTCGACGAGGTGGCCGAAAGCCTCGTCATCGGTCAGCCGCACGCCGGCGACGTTCGCGTGGTCCTGTTCGTCGTTCTGGCAACAGGTGCTCAACTCGACTCCGAGCTACTGGAAAGGATCCGAACCTCGGTAAGAACCGGAGCCTCGCCCCGTCACGTCCCAGCGGTGATCCTCCAGGTTCCCGAGCTACCTCGGACCCGATCTGGAAAGCTTGTAGAGCTTGCAGTACTCGCTGTGGTTGAAGGCCACCCGATCACCAACCTCGAGGCGCTGGCCAACCCCGAGGCGCTCGATCACTTTCGGAACCGTCCCGAGCTATACGACTGACTCCTGGTTCTCCCGGATATCAGTACTCGCTGAGGGGCACACCCGCTACCCGCAGATGGCCGAGCTCGTTCATAGACCGCACCGACCGGTGCCCGGCCGAAGAGGCCGCCACCCGGCACACCGATGTGTAGTACGCCTCGTAGAACAACACACGGTCGATGCCCAGCACGTGCGACAGGTAGGCCGAAACCACCCCGCCGTGACAACCGACAGCTACTGTCCGACCCGGGTTGGCTGCGATAATCCGGTCCATACCGGCGACCACCTGTTCACGAAAGGCTTCCGGATCGTCGATGTCGTCACCAGCCATGATGGCGTCCCACCGTGGGTCGTCATCCGCCTTGAGTTTTTCGATTGGCACGTACTCGACCTCGCCGGCGTCGTACTCGTTCACCAGCGGCTCGATCAACAACTCAACGCCTAGCCGATCGGCCAGCGGTGCCACCGTCTGACGGGCCCGTACCTTTGGGCTGGCGTATACGGCGTCGATCTGTTCGGCAGTCGGCTCAGTGGTCAGCCAGTCGACCAGCGCCTCGGTCTGGCGCAGACCTAGTTCCGATAGTTCCGGATCGGCCTCAACGCCGGAGTCCCGGTTGTCGACTGAGACGGGCAAAGCGTGGCGGATAAGCAGCAGTTCCATGGACGGCCGGACAGTATCGGTACTGGCGGAGACCACTACGTTCGGAGCCATGAAGATTGACGGAGGACTGACCGGACTCACCACTCCCGCCGCCCGGAGCGGACTGGGCGCCATAGCCGAATCGGCGAAGCGCCTTGAAGACGCTGGCTACGCCGGGGCTTGGACGGCCGAGACCAGCCACGATCCCTTCTTGCCTCACGCAGTCGCCGCCGAGCACACCGACCGGATTGAGCTAGGCACTTCGATCGCCGTCGCCTTCGCCCGTAATCCCATGCTCCTGGCCAATCTTGGCCACGATCTTCAGCGCTATAGCAACGGACGGTTCATTCTTGGCCTCGGCACCCAGATCAAGCCCCACATAACCAAGAGGTTCTCGATGGAGTGGTCGAGACCGGCGGCCCGCATGCGGGAGATGATCAGTGCCATTCGGGCCATTTGGGCTGCATGGAACGGCGACGAAAAGTTGGCCTTCCGCGGCGACTTCTACACCCACACCCTCATGACCCCGTTTTTCGACCCGGGCCCGAACGAGTGCGGGCCACCCAAGGTATTCATCGCCGCCGTCGGCCCGCTTATGTCCGAGGTGGCCGGCGAGGTCTGTGACGGTCTGATCTGCCATGCCTTCAGTACTGAGAAGTATTTGCGCGAGGTAACCATCCCAGCCGTCGAACGTGGCCTGGAACGATCCGGCCGAACCATGGACGACTTCGAGATCGTCGGCCCGGGCTTCGTCGTGACCGGTCCCAACGAGGAGGCCATGGAGCGCATGGCAACCGGAATTCGACAGCAAATCGCCTTCTACGGCTCGACGCCCGCCTACCGGCCAGTGCTCGAAGTCCACGGTTGGGGTGACCTGCAGGACGAACTGAACCGCATGTCCAAACAGGGCGAATGGCAGGCCATGGGAGAGTTGATCGACGACGAGGTACTGTCCACATTCGCCGTGATCGGCGAGCCCAACCAGATCGCCTCCGGATTCCTAGATCGTTACGGCGACTGCGTGGACCGACTGAGCTTCTACGACACTGGCGGCGGGGGCGTGGAATTCTGGGAGCCGGTGATCGCCGAGTTGGCTGCGACCTAGCTCGGGCGAATCCCGACGGTCTGCGACGGAGTCAAAAGGTAGGTTGGAGCCCATGGCCGATCCCGTGGCCCCATCCACCGAACCTCCTTTCGCCGCCGACCTACTCCCGCTGACCGCTGACCCCTACGTCACTGCAGAGTTCCGGCACCTGACCTCCGACGGCGTTTCGACCGTCGAGGGCCCTGGCAACCGCACTTTCTTGGAAGTCGAACCGGAAGCACTTCGCCTGCTGACAGCGACCGCCATGCGGGACATAGCGCACCTCTTGCGCCCAGGGCACCTTGCCCAGGTGGCGAGCATCCTCGACGACCCCGAAGCGTCGGCCAACGACCGGTTCGTAGCAACCGAACTGCTCCAAAACGCCTGCATCGCAGCAGGTGGTGTACTGCCTTCCTGTCAGGACACGGGAACGGCCATCGTCTCGGCCAAGAAGGGCGAACTGGTGCTAACCGGGGCTGACGACCGGATTGCCATATCCCGCGGCGTGCAGGACACCTACCTGACGTCCAACCTCCGGTACTCACAGTTGGCACCGCTGGACATGTTCACTGAACAAAACACCGGCACGAACCTTCCCGCTCAGATCGAAATTGAGGCCACCCCTGGCCGCACATACAAGTTCCTGTTCATAGCAAAAGGGGGTGGCTCAGCCAACAAGAGCTTCCTGTTTCAGGAAACCAAGGCGCTCCTGAACCCCGAGAGCCTCGCCCTCTTCCTCGATGAGAAGCTTCGGTCGCTAGGGACCGCCGCCTGCCCTCCTTACCACCTCGCCGTAGTCATCGGCGGCACCTCAGCTGAACACACACTGCGTACCGCCAAGTACGCCTCGGCTCGGTACCTCGACCACCTCCCGACCACCGGTGACGAATCCGGACACGGCTTTCGTGATCTCGAGTGGGAACAGCGGATCCTCGAGATGACCAGGGCGTTTGGCATCGGCGCACAGTTCGGCGGGAAGTACTTCTGTCACGACGTGCGCGTCGTGCGCCTACCGCGACATGGTGCGTCGTGCCCCGTCGGTGTGGCGGTATCTTGCTCGGCCGACCGCCAAGCCCTCGGCAAGATCACCTCGGAAGGGATTTTCCTGGAGCAACTGGAGGAAGATCCGGCCCGCTACCTACCCGAAGTGGTCGACGAAGACCTGTCCGAGAAGGTGGTGCCCATCGACCTCAATCAGTCGATGGACGCCATCCGTTCCGAACTCTCCAAACACCCTGTGAAGACTCGCCTGTCGCTCACCGGAACTCTTGTGGTGGCTCGCGACATCGCCCACGCCAAAGTGTCCGAACTGCTCGATGCCGGCGAACCGATGCCCGACTACCTTCGAAACCACCCCGTCTACTACGCCGGGCCAGCAAAGACCCCCGAGGGGTACGCCTCAGGTTCGTTTGGGCCGACTACAGCGGGACGCATGGATGCCTATGTCGAACGCTTTCAAGCCGCCGGAGGAAGCCTTGTAATGCTGGCCAAGGGCAATCGGTCACGACAGGTAACCGAGGCCTGCGCCCAGCACGGCGGCTTCTATCTGGGATCGATCGGCGGACCGGCTGCCCGTCTCGCCCTCAACTCCATCCGGAAGGTTGAAGTGCTCGAGTATCCCGAGATGGGCATGGAGGCCGTTTGGCGGATCGAGGTCGAGGATTTCCCAGCCTTCATCGTTGTCGACGACAAGGGCGGCAACTTCTTCGACGAGGTTTCGACACCGGTCACGCTGTCGTGAAGGTCATAGGCCTCTGCGGTGGCATTGGGGCCGGCAAGTCGACGGTAGCTGCCCTGCTCGCCGGCCATGGAGCCGTCGTGATTGACGTTGACGCCCTCGGCCGGTGGGTGCTCACAGAGCCGGACATTTTGGCAGCCGTCGTCGGCGAGTTCGGGTCCGAGATCCTCACCGAGGACGGATCCATCGACAGGCCGGCTCTGGCCTCCCAGGTTTTCGCCTGCGAGGGGCGCCTCGCCGACCTTGAAGCGATCAGCCACCCGGCCATCAATCAGGCCATTGGTAAACAAATAGACGATTTGGAGTCGGGCGCAAACCCACCAGACCTGGTCGTCCTAGACATGGCGGTTCTCGTAGAAAGTGACCTGGGTCGGCTTGACGATGGTCGTGGCTACACCGTGGTGGTGGTCGTCGAAGCTGACCGAGAGGTCCGCCTCCAGCGCCTCGCCCAACGAGGCATGGGTCGAACTGATGCCGAATCCCGAATGGCCTCTCAGGCCACCGACGCCGAGCGGTTAGCCGCGGCCGACCACGTGTTGGTCAACAACGGCGATCCGACGACCCTCAGCGCCGCTGTCGACGACCTTTTCCCGCTCCTAGTGGGCCAGGGCGCCGACTCACCTACCACCTGACTGCTCAAGGAGATGGCCTCGTTCGACTAGTGCAAGTCATTCACCAGCGGAGGGCTCCGAGAACCCTTTCGGTGTATTCCGGGCGACTCACCACAAGGCCTGGCACCACAGGCCGAGGCTTGTTGAATTCAAGGATTGAACCATCGATACCGAAAACATCCAGACCGGCGGCAACCGCCACACCAGCCGGAGCACAGACATCCCACTCGTAGAGACCTGAAGGGTGCACGTAGACGTCGGCATTCCCAGCCACCACGGCCATGGCCTTCACCCCTGCCGAACCGAAGGCCCGCACTAACCCACCGATGGCTGCCGCCACCTCCTCGGCTTCTCCCCACTGAGACCTACTGGTGACGACCACAGGACGATCTCGATCCGGTGGTCGGGTGGCAGCCGACAAGCCTGTCCCGTAGAGGGCCCCACTGGCCGGCAGAGCCACTGCTGCAGCAATCGGACGGCCATCGACTACCAGTGCCACATGAACGGCCCACTCGACGCTGCCCGGTCGAGCGAAGTCCCGGGTGCCGTCCAGTGGGTCCACGATCCACGTGCGCTCGGCACCCAGACGAGCACTGTCGTCGCGTCCTTCCTCTGACAACACCGCGTCCTCTGGACGGAGTTCGGCAAGACGGGCCACTAGGTGTTCATGGGCTCGCCGATCCCCCTCATCCTGAACCATCCAGGGTGCACGGCCAGCAGACAAACCCTCGTCGCGGACAGCCAACAACAGGTCGCCAGCCTCCTGAGCGAGCAGGCCGGCGACCTCGTGGTCCCCTGGTTCGTCCATGGTCAGCCGACCCTACCGGCGGTCGGTGGTTACCCTTGGGCCAGTCGGCTATACGGTCGACGACAAGGCGCAGGAATCGGAGCATCCCATGGCCCACGGCCGCATCACCGGTTGGGCAACCCATCTCCCCGAACGCCGGCTCACCAATCACGACCTGGCAGAGATGGTCGACACATCTGACGAGTGGATCCGGGAGCGCAGCGGCATCGGCGCGCGCCACGTGGACGGACGGGTTAGCGAGATGTCGGTCATCGCCAGTCGGGATGCCTTGGCCATGGCCAAAGTCGATCCGACCGACGTAGACCTACTCCTGCTGGCCACCTGCACTTCCGATCAACAGTTCCCCGCGTCGTCCTCGGTTGTCCAGCACGAATTGGGCATGTCGTGCGGCGCCATTGACATCAACGCCGCCTGCTCCGGGTTCGTCTACGGCTTAGTCACCGCCATGCAGTTCGCCGAGGGTGGGGTTGAAACCATCCTGCTTGTCGGCAGTGACGCCCTGAGTGGCATCACTGACTGGACAGACCGGAGCACCTGCGTCCTTTTCGGCGATGGTGCCGGAGCGGTTGTAATCCAACGATCTGCCGACACCCCCACCCTGCTCGGCTGGGACCTGATGTCAGACGGGTCAGCGGCTGGAGTCCTTTGGTGCGAACACGGCGGAAAGATCTTCATGAATGGCAAGGAGGTCTTTCGCCGCGCCGTCCTAGCACTCGAAGCTGCTGCCACCAACGCCCTCGCTCAAGCGGGGGTGGACATCGACGACGTAGCCCTCGTCGTCCCCCACCAGGCCAACATCCGAATAATCGACGCCGCCCTCAAGCGCTTGGGCATTCCCCTGGAGAAAGCGGCGATGGTTCTGGAACGAACCGGCAACACGTCCGCTGCCTCCATCCCCCTCGCGCTGGTCGATGCTCTCGACCACGGACGTGTGATGCCCAACGACCTGGTGCTCCTGGTGGGGTTCGGCGCCGGCATGTCGTCGGCTGCCGCCGTGGTCCGCTGGGATCCACCTACGTCCTGAGTCCGCCGCAGACCCAAACGACGTGGCAAAGACGACAGAGCTCACCTCGTGCTAACCGCGTCTGGACTATCGCGGTCCTTCGGACCACGAACCCTGTTCACCGACGTGGCCCTGCAGCTTGGTGCCGGACGTCGGGTGGCCCTGGTTGGTAGCAATGGAACCGGCAAGACCACTTTGATCGAGACGATCGTCGGCCTCCAAGATCCCGACGTCGGCCAGGTCCACCGGCCCAAGGACCTGCGGATCGGCTACCTCCCCCAAGAACTCCCCGTGGAAACCGGACGCTCGGTTTTCGAACAGGTGATGCTCGGCGCAGAACAGGTCACAGAACTGGCCGGGCGTATCGAGCATCTCGGCAGCCGGATCGGCGAGGTCACCGGCACCGAGAGAGACCGGGTTCTCTCCGAGTTCGGTGAGGCTCAGGCGCGTTTTGAGCAACTCGGTGGCTACGCCGTGGAGGCCGACGCCCATCGGATCCTTTCCGGGCTGGGCTTCGACCCCGCCGACCACAACCGCCCCATGGGCGAAATGTCCGGTGGATGGCGAATGCGGGTCGCCCTAGCCCGCCTGCTTCTGTCGTCACCCGACCTGCTGATTATGGACGAGCCAACCAACCACCTCGACGTGGACAGTGTTGCGTGGCTGGAACAGCACCTTGCTGGCTGGTCGGGAGGCCTGCTCTTTGTGAGTCATGACCGGGACTTCATCGACGCCGTGGCCAACCGGATCCTGGAACTGGCTGGTAGCCGGGTGACGGAGTATGTGGGCGGATTCGCCGACTTCGTGGTGGCCCGTGAGGATCAGCTCGCCGCCCAGCAGGCCGCGGCGGCACAACAGGCCCGGCAAGTGGCGCAGACCGAGCGATTCATCGAGCGTTTCCGCTACAAGGCGACCAAGGCCCGTCAGGTTCAAAGCCGGGTCAAGGCTTTGGAGAGGCTGGACCGCGTCGAGATGGCCAAGGCAGACGATCCGTCAGCCCGTTTCGGCTTTCCGAAGCCGAGACGGTCGTCCCGACTGGTCGCTGAGCTTCATGACGTGTCTGCCGGCTATCCACCCAGAGTCGAAGGCTCCGGACCAGAAGCTCCCCGTTCAGGAGACCCCGCGGTTGAGGTCGTCCTCACTGGAGTTTCGTTTGGAATCGAACGTGGACGCACCGTGGCCCTCGTCGGGCCCAACGGTGCGGGAAAGACCACACTGGTCCGTCTCCTGACTGGCGAGATGGCACCATTGGACGGAACGGTCACGCGAGGCACCAATGTCGACCTCTCGAAATTCGACCAACTCCAAGCCGAAGTTCTGGATGGTCGTCGCACCGTGATGGAAGAATTCAAGACAGTGCCCGGAGTCGGCATCGATGGTCGAAACCCTCGGACCTATCTCGCCTCGTTCGGCTTTCGGGGCGACGCTATTGACCAGCGAGTAGCCGACCTTTCCGGCGGCGAACAAACGCGACTGGCCCTAGCCAAGACACTGGCCGTGCCGGTGAACCTTCTGGTCCTAGACGAGCCAACCAACCACCTCGACCTGCCCAGTTGCGACGTGCTGGAAGATGCACTGAGTGCCTATCCGGGCACAGTGGTCCTGATCACGCACGACAGACACCTGATCCGATCGGTCGCCGACTGCCTGGTCGAGGTCCGTGATGGACAAGCCACCTGGCACGAGGGCGTCCCGGACCGGGTGCTTTATCCGGCGAGGTCCGAGCCGGATACCAGCTCCAGTCCTTCTAAGACCTCCGCCACGTACGCAGCAAACACAGCAGGATCGGATCAGAAGGGGAAGGCCAACGGCTCCAAGGGCGGGGAGGGATCAAGAAGGAAAAAGGGGGCCCGAGATCCTGAACTCGCCCGACGCCGGCGACTGGAGCAGGCCGAAAAGGCCTGGGAGGCGGCAGAGGCGGTCGTCGCTGAGGTTCAGGAGCGCCTAGCTGACCCCGACCTCTACCAAGACCCAGACCGAGCCGCCTCGGCTGTCGCTGAGCACGAGGCCGCCAAAGACCGAGCCGCCGAGGCGATGGCCGCATGGGAGCGACTCAGCTTCGAGATGGAGGCCTGAACCCGGGTCAGGTCGCGATAGCTGCCAGTCACTACGGTCGACGCCGTGCGCATCCTGGTAACCAACGACGATGGTGTCGACTCCGTCGGCCTCCACGAGTTGGCTCGGGCGCTGGTCGACGTGGGCGAGGTCACCGTGGCCGCTCCCGACACCGAATACTCAGGGGCCGGCGCATCTCTCGGACCCATGCACCTGATGCGGCCAGAAGTCCATGACGCTCATATTGAGGGCGTGGAACGCGCTTGGTCGGTGAGCGGACCGCCCGGCCTATGTGTCGTCTATAGCCAACTTGGCCTATTCGGAGAGCCATTCGACCTCGTGGTAGCCGGCATCAATCCCGGCATGAACGTGGGTAGGTCGGTGTACCACTCGGGAACGGTAGGAGCGGCCCTGACAGCACGCAATGGGGGAACCACCGGGATTGCGATCAGCCAGGCCGTGTCCGGTTGGGGCGTCGAAGGCCAGGGGGCCAATGAAGTTCTCATCGACCAAAACTGGAGTACTGCGGCCCTAGTCGGCCAAGCAGTTGCCACTTCGATCGCCGCCGACCCACCGACAGCGGTCGCGGCCGTCAACGTCAACGTTCCCAACATGCCGATGGACGAGCTAAAGGGGTGGCGGCACACAGTGATCGGTTCGGCACCACCTCGCAGCCTCAGCACCGCGCAGCTTGTACCGAAGGATGGACACGCCGGGACGTACCGGGTCGAGATGCAGTGGGGCGAGCCAGACGAACTAGCCATAGATACCGACGGTGGGGCGGTCATGGCCGGCCTGGTCAGCCTCACCTGGCTCAATCACCTGCACGAAGATGCGCCACCCGACGACGACCCGGCGGCCCGCGGACTAGCGGACCTCCTCGGATGATTCGGCCCTCTCGGTCGATAGGGCTCGGTGTATGAGTAGGCCGGGACAATCGCCCGTCTGGTACGTGGCCTACGGGTCGAACCTGCTCGAGGCTCGATTCCTCGCCTACCTAACCGGCTGCGACGAAAGTTCGCCGTGGGGTGCCCACCGGGGTGCTGTCGACCCGAGCCTCCCCACCGCCAACCATCGGGTGGTCATCCCCCACCCCGTCTTCTTCGGTGGGCACTCGGTCCGTTGGGGTGGTGGCTGCTGCTTTTGTCCAGACAAACCTCCGCCCCCTGACCGTCTACCGGTGGTAGGACGGGCTTGGCGGATCACCTGGGACCAGATGGCCGATGTGGCCGCCCAAGAAAATGGAATCAAAACCGCCTCCACCCACCTACCTGACCTTCCCCCGGTCGAGGGAACCTCGGTCCGGGTGCTGGATGGCGTGATCGACCTGCTAATCGGTATGGCACCGATCGATGGCGAACCGACCTGCACTCTCGGATCTTCGTCTCCGCCGCCGATCGGACCCCCGAGCGCGTCCTACCGAGCGGTCCTGGCCGAGGGCATGGCCGAGATGGCCTTGTTGCCCGACGAGGCAGAACGGCACTTGGTGGACCTCGATCGCACACGTTGACCAACTTGTCCGCTGGAATCCCAGATAACCACGGTCAGATAGTGATGAGGCCCCCGTTGGGCGAGATCCACTGTCCGGTAGTGAAAGAACTCTCGTCCGAAGCCAGATGCAGCGCTGTGTCCGCGATCTCTTCGGAAGTCCCCTTGCGATTCAAAGGCGTCATCATCTCCATGGGGGCCAGCAAGGCCTCGTCGACAGCGGCCGTCATGGGCGTATCAATGACCCCCGGGGCAATGGCATTGATCCGTATACCCATGGCTCCAAGCTCGCGAGCAGCCGAACGAGTGAAGCCAAGAATGGCGCCCTTGGCCGACGAATAGTGGATCGGTCCCCAGCCGGCTAAGCCAGCAATGCTGGCCATGGTGATCACCGAACCCCCCTCACCCATGAGCTTGACCGCCTCGCGGGTACAGATGAAAGTGCCGCCCGCGTGAATGGCCAGCATCTTCATGAAGGCTGCGTGGCCCATCAGCGAGATCTGCGAACCTTCGCCAGCCATCATCTCATCCCAACCGTCTCCTGGGAGGCGGTCCACGCCGGCGTTGTTCACCTGGACGTCAAGTCGCCCGTAAGCGCCATAGATCTGGGCGAACATCGACACCATGGCGGCCTCGTCGGAAACATCTCCGCCATATGCCCTGTGGCCGTCGCCGTCTAGCAGTTTCGATGTTTCGTCGGCGGCCTCCAAACGCAGATCCTGGCAGGCCACCGTGGCGCCCTCCTCGGCGAAGCGCAGCGCAATAGCACGACCCAGTCCGGATCCGGCACCGGTGATGCAGACGATCTTCCCGGCTAAGCGGCCGTCGTCGCGTCGGTTCACCTGTTCATCCCGGATGGCAGGCGCACGCAGCACCGCAACCCATCGGCGGTCCCGACGGGGACGGTCCAGCCGCAGGCGCGCCACCTAATGCGGCGAACACCGAAAGCAGCCGGCGTGCACCCTCGTGGCCAACTGGGCAAGTGGCCGGCTCCGCTGATTCGGACATCGGTCGGCGAAGTTCGAAAGCCTCGTCGCAAACCCCACACCGGTAGTCGTAGGTTGGCATGACGCGGAGTGTAGGACCGCCCCTGCCGGTGGGGCACACTGTGGCCATGAAGGTCGTCGTCATACATCAAAGTCGCACCGGCAACACTCGTCGTGCCGCCGAGTTCATCGGCGGGGCCGCCGAGGTTGCCGGAGCCACCGTTACGGTGCGACCTGCCACCAATCTCGACTACAAGGAGCTAGCTGAGGCCGATCTGGTTTTCGTCGGCACTTGGGTCGACGGCCTGATACTGCTCGGCCACCGACCAGGCGACCTCGGGAAGGTCAAGCAGATCCCAAAGTTGTGGGACAAGAGGGTGGCCGTCTTCATGACTCACGCCGTCAACCCAGGACAAGCCGCCAACAAGCTCGCCGCCGTGCTGGAAGCCGACGGGGCCGACGTGGTAGCCGCCCGGTCGCTGAACCGACGACATCTCGCTGTCGAGGCCCCCGCGTTCGCGACCGAAGTCCTGGCATCGGTTGGCGCGTTCGCCTAGAAACCAGCTCACTGGCCAGAAATGACCAGAACCTCAGACAAGCGGCTTCTGTTGGCCTGGAGGAGACTGCCGTGTCGCACGACTGGACCGCAGTCCGTCGACCGTGAATACGGCAAGGCCCAGCCACACCAGAATGAAGCCAACCAAGCGACCGCTGCTGAACGGCTCGTCGTAGACCACCGCACCCAGCACGAAGTTGAGCGACGGCGACAGGTACTGGATCACGCCAACCACTGAAAGTGGCACACGCCTAACAGCCGCGGCGAAGCACAGGAGTGGCACAGCGGTGAACAGGCCGCTACCCAGTAGAGCCACCGTCTCGGTCGGGGTTGCCGAGGCGAGTGCGTCTTGGCCCCCAGCCATTCTGAGCCCCAAGAAGACCACGACCACGGGCAGCATCACCGTGAGTTCGATCGCCAACATGTCCAGGGGCGGGCGGTCGACCTTCTTCTTGATAAGGCCGTACACCCCGAAGGTGCCAGCAAGGGCCAACGACACCCAGGGGAGCTGTCCCATGTCCACGGTCTGCCACAAAACGCTGGCTCCGCCCATCCCGACCGCCATCCACTGCGCCGGTCGCAGACGTTCACCAACCACCATCACGCCGAGAAGCACGCTTACTAGCGGAGTGATGAAATAGCCGAGGCTTCCCTCCAGTACACGGTCGTTGGTGAGCGCCCACAGCCAGATCAGCCAGTTCAAACCGATGATGATCCCTGCCAAGGCCTCAAGGGCGAGGATCCGGGGCTGCCGGACCGCGGTTCTTACGTCGCGCCAGGACCTACGGATCAGGTGGATGACGAAGACGGTGACAAAGGTCCAAAAGGCCCGATGGCCCAACAAGTCGAGCGCCGGTACGTCGGCGCCAAGCCGCCAGAACGCCGGCGACAAGCCCCACAGGACCTGGGCACACACGATGAAAGCCAGTCCCCGCTTCATTCGGGCATTCTCACTCGGTACCGTGCCCATCGTGCGGATCGGACTACTGCGCTGCGACGTGATCTTCGAGGACCTGGTTCCACGCTACGAGGGCTATCAGCGACTGTTCACCGATCTTTTTGCCGCAACTGGAGCAGACGGCGTCGCCCTTGTCGACTACCCGGTCTTCGAAGGCTCGTTCCCCAGCGAGCCCAACGAGCAGGATGCGTGGCTGATCTCGGGCTCGGTCAGGGGCGTCTACGAGGACGAACCTTGGATTCACCGACTGTTGGACTTGGTCCGTGACCTCGATGCAGCGAAGGCCCCGACAGTGGGCGTGTGCTTCGGCCACCAGGCCATCGCCCATGCATTGGGGGGACGAGTGGAGCAGGTCGAGGCTTGGGGAATTGGCAACCGGCTAGTTCGAGTCGCCGACCAGGAGGCCTGGATGGACCCCGAACGCCGAGATCTCGGAGTTTTCTACTGCCACCGCGACCAGGTTCTGGAGATGCCCTCCCGCGGGAGGGTCCTGGGCTCGTCGGACCACTGCCCGGTCGCTGCCCTGGCCGTTGGCGACCACATGCTCGGCATCCAAGCCCACCCCGAGTTCGACGCTGAGTACGCCAGCATCCTCTACCGGGGCCGGTTCCAGAACAAGGAGTCGGAAGGCATCCTCGACGACGCGCTGGCCACACTCGACGCGCCGCTGCACCGGGTCGACGTGGCGACCTGGATGCTCCGTTTCATGCGCGGCTCCGCTTCCTGAAAAGCCGGTTCGGGGCGACAATCAGGGATGAGCTATCACCTCGACAGGGCGGGTCACCACGAAGCTCAGGGCAACCATCACCAAACCCATACCCACTGCCTGCATTCCGCCGATTTTCTCGCCGACCAACCACCAGGCATAGAGCGGGGCGATCGCCGGATACCCGAGGTTGATGAGGCTCACCATGGACAGCGAGGCATGCCCGTGGGCAAAGTTGGTCAGTAGATGTCCGGTGCCGGGCACCGCCGCCATGGCCATCACCAGCCACCAGTCGTCGCCACCGGGGACGGCGACGCTTCCTTCGAAGACCAACACGAAGGGCACCACGGTGGCCGTGGACACCAGAGTCAGAGCCAACTGGTAGGTCGAGGAGTCCATCTCGGCTCGCGCCCGCTTGCTGATGACGTAGTAGGCGGAAAAAAGGAGCATCGTGATCAGGGCCAAGAAGTCTCCCCAGCGGGTGGCCGCTCCACTGGCGTCCGCGGAGACCATGGCCAACACCACACCGGCGAAAGCCAGAATCGACCACCCGTAGACCGAGCGGTGCGGGCGCTCGCCGAACAGGCGGGACCCAGCGACGAGGAGCACCGCCGGTTGGAGCGCGGCGATGATCACCGCGTTGACCGCGCTGGTCCGGCGCATTGCAAAGATGAAGAAGATCAGGTTGACCCCGAACACCACGCCGCCGAGCGCTGATCGTCGGAGGTCTTCCCAGGTGACCCGGCTGCCGACGGCCAGAAGGACTAAGGCGTAGATGACGGCAGCGGCTATCAGGCGCCAGAAGACGAACGCCATCTCGGCCATGTCGACCAACTTGACGATGCTCGGTCCCAACCCCAGGAGGGCTACCGAGAGAACTGCCGCTCCTCGTCCTAACCCCGGCCCGCCGCGCATGGACAACACCCTCCCACCTGTCTCGTCCAAACCAGTCTTCGAAGGGCCGACGTGCGATCGCTCAGTTGCGAATCTGGGCTGATGCCCCGTCCTGAGCAGCCTGCAGCGCCTCAGAGAGATCGGTCGTCCAGGCGGTCAGTGCCCTGCGTGTCCCCTTCGCAGGTGGCGGGTTGATCATCGAGCCAACCACTATCTGCACCCGAGCCGGTCTCGGAAATCGCGATCCCGTGGGCATGGCAACCCCAGTCCCGGCGATGCCGACAGGGACCACCGGTGCCTGCGTCTTGGCGGACAGCCATGCGGTGCCGTCGTACAACTCGGCCACCGCGTCGCCGTCGTGGCGGGTTCCCTCGGGGAACACCAGCAAGACGTTGCCGTCGGTCAGCAATTCGCGGGCCACCCGCATCGACCCACGATCAGCGCTCTCCCGCTGAACCGGGAAGGCCCCGAGGCTGGCGATCACCCAGCCCAGAGGCGGCAGTCTGAACAGACTCTCCTTGGCTAGAGCCCGAATCTTGCGTCGGGTTAGCGGTGAAAGCATCACGGAGTCCAGGTTGGACCGGTGAACGGGGGCCAAGATCACCGGCCCGGTAGCCGGAATGTTCTCCCGACCGACCGTGCCGGTTCGGAAGTACGGCCACAGCACCCACCGGACCAGAAAGCGAACCGTTCCGTAGACAAGCGGCGCCGTCCAAGCCGCATTGGTCCTCCTCGCCCAATCCTGACGAGTTGCCGAAGCGCCTTCGCCACCGTCGGTTCGCGACGCGCCTTCCTGTGACGCGGCGCGCTTGTCCTCGACCATGTATACGACCTGGGTCGGCGGTCAGCGCCGGGCGATCCGCGCGCTTAGGACGTCGCGCAGGCTGACCATCCCCAGGAGGTCTCCACCGTCGACCACCGGGAGGTGTCGAAAGCCTCGGCTCAGCATGGTGGCCGCCGCGTCCTCGGTGTCCAAGCCAGGTATCGCCGTATCTGGATCCGGAGTCATCCACTTGTCCAACCGTGCCGCACGAAGATCCTCCTCCGAGGCGGCAGCGCGCAACACGTCCCGCTCAGTGAGGATCCCCAGGATCATGCGGCCCTGGACCACCACCACCGAGCCGAATCCGCCAGCGACCATCGCCCGGGCGGCATCGCTTACCGAGGCATCCGGCTCCAGGGTGACCACTTCGGTTGTCATCACCTCGGCAAGGGCCGCCATCAGCCGCTTCCCCCCACCTCATCGACCTCGCGATCGACGCGGGACTCCGAAGGTGCTGCGAGGTCTCGATTCAATTCACGCCAAAGGTTTCCGGCCCACACACTGGCATGCGGCCACTCGCGCCAGAAGGCCTGCAAGGCAGCCGAATCCATCTCGGCAGCCGCCTCGGCTGGCGTCCCGGATCGAGAGAGAGCATCAAGTGCATCGATCACGCCGAGGAGTCGGACGGACGGACTGTCGGTCATGTAAGCCTCCTCTGTTGCGCCGGCAGCGGCTATCACCCGTTGCTGTCTAGAGAATCTTCCCCCGAATCGGCGTCGCCGGCAACCTGACCCTCGTTTTGGGCCACGGCCTCCCTATCGAGCATGGCCAAAACACCACTTCGCCTAAGCAACACGTAGTCGACCAAGAGAACCAGTCCGGACGACAGCGCCACCCAGCGCAGGCCTAAAAGGTCGGCCAGTACGCCGAACGCCAAGCCCCCTACCGGAATCCCACTGAGGAGCGCCACTAAGAAGACCGACATCACCCGCCCCCGATATCGCTCATCGACACGCATCTGCAGGGACGTGCTGAGAGTGGTGCCGTGAAGCATGTGTGCCGCTCCCAAGAGCAGGTACCCGGCCATTCCCACCGCAAGCCAAGACGTCGAGGAGACAACCAGCAGACCAGTTCCGTAAAGCAGGATGCTGCGCCGCTCCATCACGGCACGGGCCACCACGCTCCCGCCGCGGCTGATGTAGACGCTTGCCAAGATGGACCCCACCCCGAGGCTCGTCGACAGGACGCCGAGGCCGCCGCCGCCCAGCCCGTAAAGATCATCGGCTACGCCAGCGGCCAGCGAGAAGGCGAACACTGCGCCAAAGGCAGCCACGGTGAAGGCCAGTCGGAAGGCCAGGCGCATCTCGGGACGCTCCCGCACGTATTGGATTCCGTCCCGGAATTGCTTTCGAAACGAAATCCCGTCGGCCTTCGGAGCCCAAGTGGTACGAACCGTGGTCAGGACGAGGAAGCCGCAGAGGTACAAACCAAGGCAGACGCCAAACGCCCACCCCGGACCCCCGAAAGCGAGAGTCACTGCGGCGACCAGCGGCCCCAATGAACGCCCGACGGTAAAGGTGATAGACACCATGCGGACCGCCGCAGCCAGCGACTCCCGCGGAACGAGAACAGCGGCCATCGTCTGGACGGGAGCCCACTGGAATGAGGCCGCAGAACCACCCAGGAAGTTGAGGCCCAAGATCAACCATGGTGTGAGGCGGTCGCCCGTGTACAGCACCAGCACGACAGCCATGACAATCGTCTGCAGGCCCAGGCCGGTCAGAAGCAGGAGTCGACGGTCCATCCGGTCTGCCAAGGTTCCCGACAGCGGCGTCCCAACCACGGCCGGTATGAGGGCGGCGAAGGACGCTGCGCCAACCCACGAATTGGAATCTGTGAGTTGGTTGACCAGGAACGGGGTGGCCAATCCTCCAAGGAACTGAGCAACTCCGCAGAGCATGGAACCTGCGGCAAAGCGGGCGAACTCCGGGTGCCGGAGGGCGGAAAACGGGTTGAGGTTCCCCGTCGCCGGGTCGTTCACCCGGGCCCTTGGCCGGGTTGGGTAAGGAACAACTGGAACTCGACCAGGCCGTGGTCCTCGACCGATACCACGATCGACGCGCTTGGGGCTTCGATCCCGTGATCTACCAGCAGGAAGGGCAGCGAACCCACGATGGTCAGCACCCCGTCGACCAGGGTGGCCTCCAAAGTGGCTACGACCTCGGCGGCCACGCCGTTGACGGTGAGCGTCCCGGCCACGTCGACCGACGTCTCGGTTTCTCCCTCGGCGAGCGACAACGGTCCACCCAAGATGAAAGTAGCTTCCGGGTGCCGGTCAACGCCCAAGGCCTCCGATACCTTCCCGTCACGGAAGACCCGGTCGGATTTCAAGCCCCGCAGGTCAGCTCTGACCTCAGCTGCCAACAGCACGCCGTCGTCTATCTCGACCGATCCAGACACCAAGGGGGTCCGACCGACAGCCGTGGTCGAGCCGATGCCCTGACCCAGCACCTCGTCGATTCGGTAGCCAACCCACGTGGACGTGTAGTCCTGGAACGAACCGATGGCGTCGTCGACGATCCAGATTCCCTCTGGATCTGCGGTACTGGATTGCCCCGCCTCGCCAGAAGCCGCCGCAGTCTCTGCGGCCAGCGAGATCTCCGGAGCAGGTGGCGCGTCGGATCTCACTAGGAACCACCAGGCGGCAAAGGCCACTAAAAGAATGCCAAGCAGCACCATGACCGCGGTACGACTAGATCGCTTTGTTGCCATGCCGCGACCCTAGGACCCGGCCCCCGACCCTGTCCTGTCGGAACACCAGTCGTAGGGTCATCATCGTGAAGTTCGGCCTGTTCTACGAGCACCAGATCGCCAGGCCCTGGGGAGATGGAGCCGAGCACCAGCTCTTCAAGAACGCCCTTGACCAGGTGGAGTTGGCCGACCGACTGGGGTTTGACCACGTATGGGAGGTCGAGCACCACTTCCTCGAGGAGTACAGCCATAGTTCGGCCCCGGAGGTCTTCCTCGCCGCCGCCAGCCAGCGAACCTCCAGGATCCGACTCGGCCACGGGATCGTCCTGCTCCCCAGCGCCTACAACCACACAGCGAGGGTGGTGGAACGCATCAACACACTCGATCTGCTGTCAGATGGTCGGGTCGACTTCGGGACGGGCGAGTCATCGTCCAATGCCGAACTGGATGGATTCGGAATCGATAGGGACACCAAGCGCGAGCAGTGGCTAGACCACATAGAGGCAGCTGCCCGGATGATGGTCGAGGAGCCGTTCGCCGGTTGGGACGGTCCCTGGCTGTCGATGCCGCCCCGCAACGTGGTCCCCAAGCCCTACCAGAAACCACACCCGCCGCTGTGGGTCGCCTGCACCCAGCGTGAGACCATCCGTCTAGCTGCCCAAAAGGGCATAGGCGCTCTGTCGTTCGGCTTCGTGGAACCGGGTGAAGCCGAGCAGTGGGTCGGCGAGTACTACGACATCATCGCCTCAGAGGCCTGCGTTCCAGTTGGTTTTTCTGTCAACGCGAACCTCGCCTGTGTGCTCCCGCTCATGTGCCACGAGGACGAACAGGAAGCCATCGACCGGGGGTTGGACGGTGCCCACTTCTTCGGCTACTCCCTAGGCCACTTCTACGGATTTGGCGACCATCAGCCTGGGGTAACCAACATCCACGAGCAGTTCCTGGCCAACCGAAGCCTCTTTGGATTCGACCGGGAGACAGCTGCGCAAGTCGGAGTAAGCCTCCGAGCGCGGATGACAAAGAGTGTCGACGGTGTCGACGAGGGAGTCGCATCTCTCCGAGGTGCCATCGGCACACCGGATCAGATCCGTGACCTGCTGCTCGACTACGAGGCAGCCGGCGTGGATCAGGTCATCTTCGTCAGCCAAGCCGGACACAACCGCCATGAGCACATCTGCGAGTCGCTGGAACTGTTCGCCCGCGAGGTCATGCCCGAGTTCGCCGAACGTGACCCGGCTCACGTAGCGGCCAAGGAAGCGATGCTGGCCGACGTGACGGGCGCCGCGCTGGCGCGACGAGATCCACCGCGAAAGACCGATCCGGATTACCGCCTCCCGCCGCCCGTCGGCGCTGTCTAACGCCGGGAACGCCAGTCAAGAAGACAGGCGACCAACCAGCCAGTGGGCCGATCGGCCACCGAGTTCCAGGTGCAAACGCTCGCCAAGCCCAGTTCGAACCTGCCGCGCCAAGGAACGGTCGGCGACCAGCAAACCGATCTCCCAGCCCGAGAGACGCTGGACAGCAACGTTGCCGAGTGTGGCGTACAGGTTCCGGAGGTCGCCCCCGCCAACCCGACCACCCCAAGGAGGGTTGGTCGCCAGCAGACCGGGAACACCCCGTGAAGCAATGCCGGTCGGCGGCTCTAGGTTCGACACTGGAGCCACTCGGAACTCGATGCGGTCGGCCACGCCAGCTCGTTCGGCATTAGAACGAGCAGCTTCGATCGCCCCGGCATCTCGGTCAGCGGCCACGATGCGCGGCGAATCGGAGCCGTCGGGCACCGGAGCCTCGACCTGGAGAAGACGAGCATCAGCGCTCACACTGGCCCAGGTGCCCGGTTCAAACGAGGGCCACGCTCGGAGGGCTAGGTCGCGGTCGGCTGCAGCCGGAACCCCGGCGGCGAGCAGGGCTGCCTCGATCGCGATCGTGCCCGACCCGCACATCGGATCGACTAGGGGTGAGGACGGATCCCAGCCAGCCGAGGCGAGAAGGCCGGCAGCTACTGATTCTCGGAGCGGCGCCTTTGCGATGGCCTGCCGCCAACCACGTTCGTGGAGGGGAGGACCGGAGGCGTCAACGCTGACGACAAACCGGTCGTCTACGGCCCGCACCACGACCAGCGGACCGGTCCCTTCATCGCCTCGCACGGTCTCGTGCCCGGACCGGCTACCCGCCTGACCACTTCCTGTCGCGAAGGCAATAGAGAAGCGCTCGGCAACAGCCCCGTCGTGCCAGAGTCGCGAGTGTCGGGTGGTAACCCGGAAACGCGGAACCGTGTCTTCGGGTAGCCACGGCGACCAGTCGATGGCGGTGATTCGCCGCTCCAGGTCGGCGAAAGAACGCACGGTGAACCGGTCGATTCGCACCAGGACTCGAGTGGCGCAGCGGAGGAAGAGGTTGGCGGCGTAGAGGAGCCGAGTCGTCAAGCCCACCGAGACGCTTCCTCGACCGGTACGTTCGGGCCGAGCACCCAGGGCCAACAACTCTTCGACCACGAGGTCTTCGAGGCCCGGAGGGCAGACAACCAGGCAGGGGTGCTCGGAGGCACGGCGGCGGCCTCCCATGTTGGTTAGAGCCCGAACGTCGCCGAGCGGACCTCGGCTACACCGTCGGCATCACCGGTCAACTCCACCACGGCGTGGTTTCGACGTTCAAAGAAGTAGAGCGCCAGTTCACCCGGATCTCCGGTGACCACAACGGGACGGCCCGGTTCTGCTGATCTTTGCCGCCCAACGGCGACCGGGTCCCTGCCAGGTCGGGCGATCGACAGGTCGACATCGCGAATCCTGCGGACCTGCATCGGAATCCGCCCCCGTTGGAACCGCCACAGGGCGTCGCCGCACTCGTCAGACAAGATCCGGGGCTCCCACCCGTCGACAGCCCGGCGGACGTCCTCGTGGTGGACGAAGAATTCGATGAGGTTCATCGGGTCATCGACCGGTCTCAACACCGCCGGCGGTCCGGCCCTCAGGCGCCCCACCAGACGGTCCCAGTCGAGACGCCCGGCCAGACGCTCCGTGGCCGAAGCAGTGTGACGGGCGAAAACCCCGCCAAAGACCAGACCGGGGCCAATGTCAGGACGACGCTCACGCAGGACGAGGTGGGCGGCCAGATGCCGGGTCGCCCAGCCAGCGCAGAGGGTAGGCGCGTCGGGACCGACCTCTGTCAAGAGGTCGCATAGGACCTGGCGTTCATCATGGGCGTGCTTGGCCATCAGACCTCCTCGGCCACCGACCGGTCCGTCACCCAGGACCCATGGAAGCCATCCGGCACCCGGCGAGGCAGGTGTACCCGGGCTACCGGTGGCCCGTTTAGGTCGACCCCGTCGAGGACCACCAACTCGGCGGGTCCACCTTCTAGATCGTTCACGCAGACCAAGACCCAAGCGTCACCTTCGTCAAAGGAGCCCTCCTTCGGGACGACCAGGGGCTCGCTTCCGAACCGTCCCGGGCCATGGTCGTGGACAACCACCTCGCCGGTGTCGACGTCGACGCGCTTCGTCGGCCCAAGGTCGATCCCATCGGCTGTGTAGGCATAACGGTGACGTCGTGTGCCAACCCGCGGGTCGTGTGCCGGGAACTCGTGGGTACCTTCAGCCAACTGCTCCTCGGATACAAGACCCTTAGCCGGGTCGACCATCCATCGGGCCAGACGGGGTGCCACGTCGCCCACCGGACCCAGTCGGTCGGCATCGAACATCCGGTCGTACCGACACACATCGACCACCACCATGCCGTCGTCGGAGTCGTAGGCGTTGACCGGGTGGAAGACGTAGGCCTGCGGGGCCTCGCACCAGACAACCGCTCCGGTCTCCCGGTCCAGCACCCCAACACGCGCCGGGTGCTCGGGGTTCCAAGCAAACGGGAAAGGGCTTCCGGACACAGCCATGTCCAGGTCGAGGCAGACCGGGAGGTCGTATACCAGCACGCTGGTTGACGTCAGAGACATGTCGTGGACCATTGGCATGCCGTCGACGGCCACGTCGGTGGTCGACGCCACTCTTCCGTCGGGTCCGACCACCACGTGCTGGATCCGGTCGGGTAGTTCTGGATACGTGTAGCAGATGCCATGGAGTTCACCGGTTGCCGGGTCGTACTTTGGGTGGGCGGTGAAGCCCGCCTTCAGGGTGTCATCGAAGCCGTCGTAGCCGATCGTGTCTAAGTCGTAGGAGAGGGCCATGGGTGTCGTACCGCCCTCGACCAGTGCCCATGTTCGACCGGCGAACGCCCCTATGGACGTGTTGGGACCAAAGTCCCGGTCGCCGAACGAACGTCCGGCCGGAGGTGGCTCCCCCAGAGCCGCCGCCACACGTCCACCGCGGACCCATCGGTTCCGGTACCACTCGGCCCGCCCTCCTCGCAGGCGCACGCCATGAACCATTCCGTCACCCAGGAACCAGTGGTGGAGCGCAGCGTCAACCTCGCCTAGGGGGTTGGGGCCGTTGCGAACCCATCGTCCTTCCAACTCTTCGGGTAGCGAACCGGTGACAGGCAAGTCGACGGCAGTGATCTCATCGCGAACCGGGGCCATGGTGCCGGACAGATACAGGTTGGTGGGCATGGTGTCATTCATCGCCGGTCACCTCTCCTCTAGAGGCTGATGGTTTCGCGTCGGAAGTGGCCCCGACCATCTGGGCCACAACTCGACGAAGGTCACGCTTCGGATAGCGACCTAGGTTGCCCGATCCGTCCACCGAACCGCTCCTACCGGGCCTATTCAACGAAAGTTTGCGGAACCTCGCCCCGGAGCACAGCCTTGACGACCTTTCCTGAAGCGTTGCGGGGCAACGGCTCGGTCAAAACCTCGAGGTGGTCGGGCAACTTGTAGGAGGCAAGCGTCTCGCCGCAGAACGCCCGGACCTCTTCGAGGTCGAGGTCCGTGTCGGGTCGCAGTAACACATAGGCCTTGACCTCCTGTCCCAAAGTCCGGTGTTCGACCCCGTCTACAGCGCATTCAACAACCGCCGGATGCATCTCCAAGCGGGCCTCCACCTCGGCCGGATAGACATTTTCGCCACCTCGGAGGATCAGATCGCGCAGTCGGCTGGAAAGGAACAGTTGGCCGCCGTCGAGACGTCCGTAGTCGCCGGTCTTCAGCCACCGGCCTTCAAGGAGCGCTTCGGCGGTTGCCTCCGGGTCCTCCCAGTAGCCGATCATGGTGAGTGGGCTACGAACGCAGATGGCGCCACTTTCCCCCTCGGGGACCTCGTCTTCGTTCTCGTCGACGACCTTTAGTGAAACCGTGGGCATCGCCATGCCGATGCTGTCGGCGTTCGCCCGGAGCATCTCGTTACTGGCGTGGCTGACCATCCCTCCAGCCTCTGTCGATCCGTACCCAGATGTGAAGGTGTTCACCAAGTGGGGGAAACGCTCCTCAGTGGCCCGGACCAGTTCTGTTGTGGTGGCTGAGCCGCCGATGGCGACGGTTTCCACAAGACTTACGTCGAGGTCGTCTATCTCGGGGCTCTCCAGAAGCCGGAAGATGTGGGTAGCCGTGCCGTTCCAGGCGTATATGCGTTCTTCAGCGGTAAGGCGGATGACCGTGGCTGGGTCGAACCGGCCCATAGGCCAGACGTTGCCAGCGCCGGTGGCCATGGGGGTGATGCTGGCGCTCTGCAGTCCCGAGATGTGAAACATCGGGAACACTGCCAACCGGGGGCGTGCTGCACCCGAGGTCGAGGCTCCGACCTGCGCCGCTTGGGCGGCTCCCAGGAAGGTGACGATCTGGACGAAGCCCACGAGGCTTCGGTGGCTCAGCACGGCGGCCTTGGGGCGCCCAGTAGTGCCCGAAGTGAACTGCATCAACGCCGGCTGGTCTTCGTCGATGGCGACGTCCGGCAGTTCGACGTCGGGGGCGAAATTGGCCAAGGCGTCGAATTCGTCCTCCATGACGACCACGGGCATGCCGGGATCGGCGCCTGCGAGGCGATCGAGGCGACGACGGTCGGCAACCAGCAACGATGGGCGGGTCCGAGTCAGCGCGTGCTCGATCTCGTCGCGCGTCCACCATCCGTTACAAGCCACGACGACGGCGCCGAGAGACACGGTGGCCCAGAACGTCAAAAGCCACTCCGGGCGGTTGGCGGCCAGGATGGCCACCCGGTCACCGGGGCTAATGCCGCGGTCGGACAGGCCAGCAGCCACCGAGGCGACCCGGCGGACGTTGTCGGCGAAGGAAAGGGGGATGCGCCGACTCCCGTCGTGGAAGACGGCGTAGTCGACGTCGCCGTAACGGGTCGATGAGGCCAGCAGGTCGCGCAGCGAGCCAAGTCGTTGGACGAAGACCTGCATCTCCTCGCCGAGAACCTCCTCGGTGCCCATTTCGAACGGAGCGCCGGGGGCCATGAGGGCCATGATCTGTTCCATGGGGTCGGGTGCTTCGCCATCGCCCTTTCCCTGTTCAGTGGTTGGGCCGGCCACGGTTCTCCTCCTCGAATTTCGTCAGCTCAGACGGCACTGGGTGTTCCGACGAGTTCGTCGCGCAGGTCCCGCTTGACGAACTTGCCATTGGCGTTGCGGGGCAGAGGCTCGTCTCGGAACCACACGTGTTCGGGGACCTTGTGGCGGGCGATCAACTCGCCGGTATGGGTCCGCAGTTCCTCGGCCGTCAGTTGGGCCTCGGGGAGCAGCACCACGGCAATGCCGACCGCCTCACCGTGGCGCTCGTCGGGTACGGCAAACACCGCCGCCTCAGCGACAGCCGGATGCTCATAGACGGCGGCCTCTACCTCGGCGCAGTAGACGTTTTCGCCGCTGCGCAGCACCATGTCCTTGGCGCGGTCCACGAGAAACAGGAAGCCGTCCTCGTCCAGGTAGCCGATGTCCCCGGTATGGAACCAACCATCGGTAAGGACCTCGGCGTTGGCCTCGGGACGATTCAGGTAGCCGCGGAACACGTTGCCACCCCGGACCCACAGTTCGCCGTGGCCGCCGATCGGCTGATCGGTGCCGTCCTCGTCCACGATTCGGGCCTCCATGACCGGACATGGAGAGCCGGCCGAGGCCGGCTTGGCCAAGAAGAAGTGGCCGGCGTTGATCGTGATGACGCCGTTGACCTCGGTGAGGCCATAGCCGGTGCTGGGCCGGCCATCGATGCGGTCCTCAATCTTCTGCACGAGATCAGGTTGGACCGCTGCGCCCCCGCCGCCGAGGTGGGCGAGGCTCGAGGTGTCCCGTTTCTCAAAATCTGGACTGTTGATCAACTCGCGCGCCATGGTCGGCACACTGGTGAATGTCGACGGACGTTCCCGCTCGATGATCTCCAGCGCTTCCTCGGGGTCCCAGCGGTGCATGAGGAGGAGCTTTCCCCCCACCGCAGTGACTGGGTGCAGGCAACAGTTGCAGCCAGTGACGTGGAATAGCGGCACGGCGAGCAACGCACCGGGGCTGGACTCCCCGGGTTGCTTGTCGGAACCGGGAGGAGCCTCTCCAGCAGCGATTGCCTTGGCTTCGGCGCTGGCCTGCATGACCTGCCAGAAGGCAAGGTTGAAGAGGTTGTTGGCAGCTCCCCGGTGGGTCAGTACGGCGCCCTTCGGCTGCCCGGTGGTCCCCGAGGTGTAGAAGATGCAAAGGTCGTCGTCAGGGTCGATGGCGACCTCGCCGAGCGCGCCGGAATCGGCAGTCAGCGCTTCGTCCCAGTGCACGGCGTCGTCAGGGAGTTGCGCGTCGTTGGATCGGACGGCCACGACGTGGAGCGGGTGGTGAGCCCGTAGTGCGTCGAGATGGGGCACCACCCGTTCCAGGCGTTCGGCGTCGCACAGCAGGACTCTCGGCGCCGAGTCGGACAAGCCAAACTCCATCTCGGGACCGGTCCACCAGGCGTTCATTCCGACAACAGCGGCGCCCAACCGGATTGTGGCCCAGTACGCCACGATCCATTCGGGGAGGTTTCGCATGGCCAGAGCTACCCGGTCGCCGTGCGAAACCCCGTTGGCGGCGAGATGGGCAGCCAAGGCGTCGACTGCTTCGTGGGCCTCGGCATAGGTAATTCGCTCATCCCGATAGACGAGGTACTCCTTGTCGCCTTGGGCAGCCGAGCTGGCCCACAGGAGGGCCAGGTTTGGTGGTGCAGAGTCGTAGGTGCGAGTCGGAACGCCGCGTACTTCGGTCAAAGACCAGGCAAAGGGCGCGCCCGTCGCGGTCAGCTCAGTCCACGCTTCGCGGTAGTACTTGTCCAATTTCGCCTCCCTGATGTCTAGGAAGCCATGATGGTCCCACCAGGCCGGTTCAGAGAAGCCGGAACACTCGTGTAGATGAACCTGGTTCATAGAACACCGACGGGAGCACGATGATGCAAGAGATTGCCTTCGACGACTTGGACGGCCTTCGTGGCGCCATTACTGAGGAGTGGAGCGACTGGGGCCCCGAGTACGAAATGACGCAGGAGAAGGTGAACCAGTTCGCAGACCTCACCGGCGATCACCAGTGGATCCACGTCGACGTGGAACGGGCCACGGCGGGACCTTTTGGCGGTCCGATCGCTCACGGCTTCTTCACACTCAGCCTGCTGCCCACCTTGAACCGCACCGGCCACGTGAAGGTGGTTGGCCAGCAGAACGTCGTGAACTACGGAGCCGATGGCCTCCGCCTCCTGGCCCCGGTGCCTGTGGGCTCGACATTGCATGCCCGGAACCGGATCAAGGATGTCCGGGAGCACAAAAAGGGCACGCTTGTCGCTACCCAGGTGGCTATCCATGTGGTGGGCAACGACGACGTCCCCGCAGTCCTCTACGACGCCCTCAGCCTGTACCAGGGTTGACGCAACCAGGACCTCCACTGGGGGGAACGCGTTACCTGGCGCGTTGCTGCCACTAAAGGCCACCCTTGCTGCAAAAGTCGCCGATGGGGCCTGTGGGGAAGAGCGGTCCTGTTGGTGGCTCTGCCGATCTACGTAGCCTTGAGGTGGTGAAAGTCGGTCTCGTGCGGCGCCCCGGTGTGGGAGCGCGATGGCGATGGGTTGTCGCGGTGCTCATCGTGGTCACGTCGACGCTGTTGATGGAAGGCGTGGCGGCAGCGGAATACTCGGAGCAGCAGCGCCTCACCGACTCCGATCCGGAGCAGGACGCCATGCTCGGAGCGGGCGTGGCGTTATCTGGTGATGGCAACACGGCAATCGTCGGCCGCACAAGGGCTGGACGATACGAACCCGGAGTGGCGAAGGTGTTCGTCCGAAGCGGAACCACCTGGACCCTGCAGCAGGCTCTTTCCAATCCTGAGCCGCAGGATCTCGGGATGAGGTCGGACTGGTTTGGGGCGGCGGTGGCCTTGTCGGCTGACGGCAATACGGCTGTCGTCGGCGCATTCGCCGATCGTCTCGACTTTGAATATGGCGCCAGCAATGCAGGTTCGGTGACCATCTTTGCCCGCAGCGGAACTACCTGGACCGTGCAGGCGCATCTGACCTGTGCCGATTCGGATCCGGTCTGCCAGGTCGGCGCTTCCTACTTGGGCACTGTCAACCACGCAGCGTTCGGCTATTCGGTCGCGGTATCTGGTGATGGCGACACGGTAATGGTCGGGACCAAGTTGAGTTCGTCGAACAACGTGGCGGCGGTTGTTTTCACCCGGAGTGGCAGCACCTGGACCCTCCAGCAGTCCATCGCACTCGAAGGTGGCTATGGAAACGTAGACGACAAGTTCCACGGCATGTCGGTGGCGTTGTCATCTGACGGCAACACCGCGGCTGTCGGAGATGCGGACGGCGCCTCGATCGCCGACTGGACGGCAGTGAACGGCACTTACCTTGGCTACTCGTGCAACAACGGCTACGCGGGGGCGGTGCGGGTGCTCACCCGGAGTGGCAGCACCTGGACTGAACAGCAGACCCTTGTGCCGACCGGGGGTGAGGCAAGGTGCGGTTTCGGCGGCTACGGGCTCGATTTATCCGACGACGGCAACACCCTGATCGGTGGCGCCGGGTCCGCCACGGTGGGGAGCAACGCCTATCAAGGATCGGCGACGGTGTTCACCCGTAGTGGCAGCACCTGGACCCAGCAGCAGACCCTCACCTCGGCCGAAGGCGCCGCTGGAGACGTCTTCGGGGGCGTCAACACGAGCCCCGGATATGGAAGTGGTTCCGGGCCGGCAAAGGCGGTCGCGTTGTCCGCCGACGGCAACACCGCCGTTGTAGGCGCACCATGGGCCGACACAATGAGCCTTAACTCCGGGACGGCGAAGGTGTTCACCCGTAGTGGCAGCACCTGGACCCAGCAGCAGACCCTGAACCAGGCTGCCACCTCGAGGTACTTCGGGAACTCGGTTTCGTTGTCCGACGACGCCGGCACCGTTATCGCCGGCTCCTACTTCGACACGATCGACGGAAAGCCCGACGCGGGATCGGCAGTGGTGTTCGCGCTCAACAACGCATCTGTGACGTTGTCTACGACTTCGGCGTCGGTGTCCGAGGCCGGTCCAACCGCGCAGGATTTCACGGTGGTGCTCGGCGACCAGCCGTCCTCGGACGTGGTCATCTCGGTCGTCTCGGCTGACACCGGCGAGGCCACGGTGTCGCCGGCCACGTTGACGTTCACGTCGGGCAACTGGAACACCGCGCAGACCGTGACGGTCGCCGGCGTCGACGACAGTGCCGTCGACGGTACCCAGACCACTGCGGTGACCGTGGCCGTCGTCGACGGGTCGTCGGATGATGCGTACGACTCGGTGGCCGACCAGACGGTCACGGTGACCACCTCTGATGACGACGCAGCCGGCTACACCCTGTCGGGTACTTCCGGCACGTCGGTAACCGTCGCCGAAGGCCCGTTTATCGCGACAGTGATGGTCCCCGTTGTTCTCACCGCGCAACCCACTTCTGACGTCGTGTTCGAAGTGTCATCGGCTGACACCGGCGAGGCGACGGTGTCGCCGGCCCAGTTGACGTTCACGTCGTCGAACTGGTCGACATCCCAGTATGTGGCGGTCACCGGCGTCGACGACAATCTCACCGACGGCAACCAGACCACTGCGGTGACCGTGGCCATCGTCGACGCCTCCAGCGACAACGCGTTCGACGCGCTGGCCGACCAGACGATCACGGTGACCACCTCTGACGACGACTCTCCGGGAGTTTCGGTCATCGAGTCGGACGGTTCGACGGCGACCACCGAATCCGGCGGCACCGACACGTTCACCGTGGTGCTCAACACCCAGCCGTCATCTGACGTGGTCGTCTCGGTTGCCAGTTCTGACACCGGGGAGGTGACGGTGTCGCCGGCCCAGTTGACGTTCACGTCGAGCAACTGGGACACCGCCCAGGCTGTAACCACCACAGGCGTGGACGACAGCTTGGTCGACGGCCCCCAGTTGGCGACGATCACCGTGTCCGTCGTCGACGGCTCCTCCGACGATGACTACGACCCGGTGGCTGACGTGACCGTCACCGTCACCAACGTCGACGACGAACCCATCCCGGAGACCGACTGCACCCTGGAGGCGAACTGGAACCTTGCCGAATGCGGCTGCCCCTCAGGTCAGACCCGTACTTCGTCTTCGTCCGGGACCTGTGCGACCACAGACTCCGGTGCGACCGGACCGGGGGTGGTGTTGTCTGCGGTCGCGGCGCAAAGCGACGCCCTCCTCACTTGGACGCCGAGCCCGACCGCTGGCGTGCAGTCACATGAACTGGCCTGGCAGGGTCCCTCCGGGTCTTGGACCACCCACGGCACCTACGCCGGCAGCGTGATCCCCGAAGACACGCTGTTCGACCTGGCCAACGGGGTCCATTCGTTCCAGATTCGCACCACCTGGACCGATGGGACTTCGAAGTTGTCCAACGTCGCTTCTCTCACCGTCCCCACGCCTCCACCGCCGCCCTCCCCCGTCCCTGAACAGGTAGTGGTCGCAGGTTTCGATTGTTCGACGTACCCGTCGTTGATCCAGGTCATCGGCACCCCGGGGGTCGGGCATTCGGTCAAACAACTCGACCTGGCCACCGGCGGGTACTCCGAGATCTTCTCCATTCGTTTCGACCGGACCCCGTCGTACACGCACCTCAACGGCATCGGCATCAACCCGGTCGACGGCGCCCTCTACGGGATCATGCGGGTCCAGGGGTTCGGCTACCTGGTGCGCTTCGACGGCGCCGGGAACGTCGCGTTCGTGGCCCGGGTTCCACACATGAGCAACTCGGGTGATGTCGACGGCCAGGGAAGGTTCGTGTGGCCGCGGGGCAACAACTTCTACACGTTGAGCGCCGTCGCCGACATGGACGGGTTCGCCAACCCCGGCGACGCAGCGAACCGGTCACAGATCACGCCGGTCGTCACCGGAACAGGCGGGGTGGCCGACGTCGCCGCCCTGCGCGTCGACCTCGGCGACGGTGAACGTGCCTACGCCATGGGCGTCAACACCTGGGACCACGAGCTGCGGATCTGGTCCTACGACGACCAGCCCCAGGCGTGGACCATCAACCTGTTCGAAAACGGGTCGCCGGCCCAGCTCACCAACGGAGGGTTCGGCGCCGCGTGGAGCCACGAAGACCGCTTCTACTTCGCGTCGAACAGTGGCGCCGGCGTCTACGAGGTCCTCATCGACACCATTGACCTCAACGCCAGAACAGCGACCATCCGCCGGGTCGCCAACTCGCAGGCAACCGCGATCAACGACGGCACCACATGCGTAGGAATCGACTTCGTCGAACCGCCAGTCGTCGAACCACCACCGACGACCACGACCACGACCACGACCACAACGACGACCACGACGACCACCGAACCGACAACACCGACAACCACCACGACCGAACCGTCGGACCCGACCGAACCA
>DEAU01000020.1:2497-25888 GCA_002348705.1 Candidatus Neomicrothrix sp. UBA2974 | reverse complement strand
CGGCAGGATCGCCTGCGTCTTGCGGTCGCGCCCCTGCTTCGCCGAGCCGCCCGCCGAGTCGCCCTCGACGATGAACAGTTCCGAGTCATTCACGTCATTGCTGCGGCAGTCCACCAGCTTCGCGGGGAGCGAGGAGGACTCGAGCGCGTTCTTCCGGCGCTGCGTCTCCTTGTGCGTTCGGGCCGAGATGCGCGCCTTCATCTCGGAGACGATCTTCTCCATGAGCTGCGATGTCTGCGACTTGTCATCCCGCTTGGTGGACGCGAAGCGCTCCTGCAGCCCCTTGCTCACCACGCTCGAGACGATCTGGCGCACGGCCGGGGTTCCGAGCACCTCCTTGGTCTGCCCCTCGAACTGCGGTTCGGGCAGGCGAACGGTCAGGACGACCGTGAGGCCGGCGAGGATGTCGTCCTTCTCGAGCTTGTCGTTGCCCACTTTCAGACGACGGGCGTTGGCCTCGATCTGAGCCCGCACGACCTTCAGCAGGCCCTGCTCGAAGCCCTGCTGATGCGTGCCGCCCTTCGGCGTGGCGATGATGTTCACGAAGCTGCGCCCGACGGTCTCGTAGCCGGTGCCCCAGCGCACCGCGACGTCGACCTCGCACGTGCGCTCGACCTCGGTCGGCACCATGGCTCCGGTCGGCTGCAGGACGGGGACCGTCTCGGTGAAGGTTCCTTCTCCCTGAAGGCGCCACGTATCGGTCACGGGCGCGTCCGGGGCGAGGAACTCCGCGAACTCCGAGATGCCGCCGTCGTATCGAAAGCTCGTCTCTCGCGGCTCCTCGCCGCGCTGATCACGGATGACGATCTCGAGGCCCGGCACGAGGAAGGCGGTCTGCCGCGCGCGCTGCTCCAGCTCCTCGACAGCGAAGGTGGCATCCTTCGTGAAGATCTGGGTGTCGGCCCAATAGCGGATCCGGGTTCCTGTGACCCCCTTGGGCGCCTTGCCGACGTGACGAAGCCGGCTGCTTTGCTCGTAAGGCGAGAAGGCGCTGTCGGGGGAATCGCCGGCGAACTCCCCCGGCTCGCCGCGATGAAAGGACATGGCCCACGTCTTTCCGCCACGGTCCACCTCGACATCGAGTCGCTCCGACAGGGCGTTCACGACAGACGCGCCGACCCCGTGCAGACCCCCCGAGGACGCATACGAGCCGCCCCCGAACTTGCCTCCGGCGTGGAGCTTCGTGAAGACGACCTCGACGCCGGAGAGCCCGGTCCGCGGTTCCGCGTCGACCGGGATGCCGCGCGCCCGGTCGACCACCTCCACGCTGCCGTCGCGATGGAGGATCACGTCGATCCGCTCGCCGTGACCGCCGAGGGCCTCGTCGACGGAGTTGTCGATGATCTCCCACAGGCAATGCATCAGACCGCGCGAATCGGTGGAGCCGATGTACATCCCGGGGCGTTTCCGCACCGCTTCGAGGCCTTCGAGAACCTGCAGGTGGTGGGCGGAGTACTCGGCAGTCACAGCGTCCAAGGATATCCCCGACACCACCGCGCGCCGGGGTGACACACGAGCGAACCCGCGGCCGTACGCGGTGAGCGAACTGTGACCTTCTCGCGGCATTCTCGAAACAAAGCCGTGGTTGTCTTATACGACACGATCGATCGACCGTTCGAGGAGGGACCGACATGAGCTCGATTTCGACACCCACCGACCCGGCCGCCGTCCTCGACTACCGTCTGACGGCGGCGGACCGATGCGACTCCTGCGGAGCGCAGGCCTATATCGCCGCAGAGGTCAACGGCAGCGAACTGCTGTTCTGCGCGCACCACGGGCGCAAGTACGAGGACAAGCTGCGCGAAGTCGCCACGTCATGGCACGACGAGACCGCGCGCCTCGTCGACGAGGACTGACGAATCCCGCGCGACGCCGTCCGGGATCAGCCCGCTCAGGCCGGGCGGACGATCCCGAGCGGCGTCGACTGGTGCCCCTGTCCGAGCGGATTGTCGGACAGGATCGCCACCAGGCGCCGCTCCTCGTCGCGAGAGAGCGTGGAGCCGAGGACGTTGCCTCCGATGTCGTTGATGTCGACCACCGCGACCTGCGCGGGGATCCCCAGCAGACCCTGCAGCTGGACGGCGACGTCGCCAGGTCGCTCTGGGCCGAGGACGACCGCCCTGTTGTAGGGCGGGATCGTCCCGGGGGTCGGACCGTCGATCGCGCGTGCCTTATCGCCGGCGATGCGATAGAAATCGCCGCGACGTCCGACGAGCTTCGTCACCGCTGAGACGCCCGCCGCAAACAGGATGCGCAGGGTTCCGCATTCTCGGAGCGCCATCTCCATGGTTTCCGGCATGCCCAGGCCGATGCCGTACGGCGTCCGCACAACGAACCGCGACAAGAGACGCGCGAGCCGGCGCGGCCTGATCTCCTCGAGGGGGTAGGACCGCCCCTGGGTGATCGCCACGATCTTCTCGGTGACGAAGAGGATGTCGCCCTCGCGCACCACGCCCGCCGCATACTCGCGGATGAACTCCTCGAGATCATCGCCGGGCATCACGACGCGCGTGCGAATCGGGATGCGGGCGAAGGCCTCCCCGTCGATCGTGGTCGTGAGGGCCTTGCCGTCGTTCGGCGCGTCGCTCACTCGAGGTAGTCCCGCAGCGACTGCGAGCGCGAGGGGTGACGCAGCTTGGCCATCGTCTTGGACTCGATCTGGCGGATCCGCTCACGCGTGACACCGAAGGTGTCGCCGATCTGATCCAGCGTCTTGGGCTGTCCGTCACCCAGGCCGAAGCGCATGCGGATCACACCCGCCTCGCGCTCCGAGAGCGAGTCCAGCAGCGACTCCAGCTGACGCTGCAGCATCGTGAAGCCGACCGCGTCAGCGGGGACGACCGCCTCGGTGTCCTCGATGAGGTCACCGAATTCGCTGTCACCATCTTCGCCGAGCGGGGTGTGCAGCGAGATCGGCTCGCGGCCGTACTTCTGCACCTCGATGACCTTCTCCGGGGTCATGTCCAACTCCTTGGAGAGCTCTTCCGGAGTCGGCTCGCGGCCGAGGTCCTGCAGCATCTGGCGCTGCACTCGCGCGAGCTTGTTGATGACCTCCACCATGTGGACGGGGATGCGGATCGTGCGGGCCTGGTCGGCCATGGCTCGAGTGATCGCCTGACGGATCCACCACGTGGCGTATGTGGAGAACTTAAAGCCCTTGCGCCAATCGAACTTCTCGACGGCGTGCATCAGGCCGAGGTTGCCCTCCTGTATGAGATCAAGTAGTGGAAGCCCTGAGGCTTGGTACTTCTTGGCAATCGAAACTACGAGCCGAAGGTTCGACTGGACGAAAGTCCGCTCGGCCTCCTCGCCCCTCTTTAAGTTGCGCTTCAACTCACGACGTCGGGCCGGTGCCAGGTCGTCTCCCTTGGCAGCTAACTCGGCTCGAGCCTCAGTACCAGCTTCGATCTGTTGGGCAAGTCGAACCTCGCCCTCCTTGGTGAGCAGCGGGTACTGCCCGATGTCGGTGAGATACAGCCGGACGAGGTCTTCCTCGTCCCGTTCGACCCGCTCCTTGGCCACCCTGGTGTCTCCTCCAGCCGGGGGAACGCCGATTCCCGTTACCCGGGTGGGCGTTCACCGAATCGTTCATCTGTCAACTCATCAACTCAGCCGGCGGGTAAGAGGCTTCACTGCCACCCCTCCCCCCGATCGCTGGTCACCTTATCCACGGCCCTACGGACCACAACGCCAAAAGGTGACCATCGTCACGAATCATTAAAAGTTCAAACCGATCGATTACGGATGCCCGCCGTAGGTGGGATGGTGTCGTTATCGAGAAACCCGATTAATACCAAGCCCCCAGAGCGGAACCATTCAAAAACTCAACTCAGGTCGGACGATCTTCAAGATCAGCCAGAACGAGCCGAACCACTCGCCGTGCTGGACCATCGCCAATCGATGACATCCGTTTGGCTAAGCCCAGAAGATGAGTCACCAGGTCATCCAGAATCGGGCCGACAGCGGCTGTCCGGTCTGGCGGATTGACATCGAGGTGCGCCAAAACATCCGACAAGCGGGACGAGCCAGACGCGTCACGACGGATTTCTTCAAGCAGGACGGATTCTGGGATTCTGTCCCGCCACCACCCGGCGTGCTCTGACAAACGCGTGGACAGCGAAGCCATTGCTCCTGAAGAAGCCGGATCGGCCCCGTCGGTAGACCACCCACTCAGGTGTGTGGCCAGCGCGTCACAAAGCTCTGCCAGTTGCGTGAACTCATGCACGCCCTCCTCCACCGTTAGTGCCTCTAAGGGCGGAACATCATCAGACCGCTGCTGGTAGGGCACCCTTGTCATCCTTGGAAGTGGTTAACGATGGGCATACGCCGGTCCCGACCGAAGCCCTTGGTAGTGACCTTCGGGCCTAGAGGAGTCTGTCGACGTTTGAACTCGGCGGCGTCAACCAATCGAACAACCCGGTCGACCAGGTCCGGATCGTGACCGTCAGATATCAATTCGGCCCGAGTCCGATCACCTTCGATGTAGGCCTCAAGAAGCGGATCCAATACGTCGTATGGCGGAAGACTTTGATCGTCACGCTGGTCGGGACGGAGTTCGGCCGATGGGGCCTTTAACAAGATCTCCTCTGGCACCACCGGATTCCCGTCGATACCTATTTCCCTAGAATTACGCCAAAGGCAAAGGTCATATACACGAGTCTTGTAGACGTCTTTGATTACGGCATAGGCGCCGGCTGTGTCGCCGTAGAGAGTGGAGAATCCGACGGCTGATTCGCTCTTGTTTCCGGTAGTAAGAACCATCCAACCGCAGGCGTTAGACAAGGCCATCAGGAGCACTCCACGAATACGGGATTGGAGGTTTTCGTCAGTCAGGCCCGTCGGGCCGCCATCGACCGACGCTGTCAGGATCTCTGAAACTGCAGCGTGCGCCGGTTCAATCGTCAAGGTGTTGACGTCGATTCCCTGGGCAGCCGCAAGCGCCTCGGCATCGGCTACCGAATGTTCGCTGGAGTAGCGAGACGGCATGAGGACTGCGTGAACCCGGTCAGCGCCGAGGGCGTCAACTGCGATCGTGGCAACTAACGCTGAATCCACACCTCCGGAGAGTCCCAAGCAGACATCGGTGAAGCCGTTCTTCACCACGTAGTCGCGAGTCGCTGTTACGAGTGCCTCGTAGAGTTCGGCGTCCTCATCTAGTTGAGCCACAACTGGAACAGCAACATGGTCGTCACGCTTCACGGCCGGCGATACCTTCACCACCTCAAGGGCGGCTCCGTCGGTAGGCCTGTCGTGGATCGGCACATCCAGGTCGACCTTCACGAGGGCCTCGGTGAATCTGGGTCCACGAGCGAGGATTCGGCCGGATGGATCAGCGACCATCGAACCTCCGTCGAACACCAGTTGATCCTGTCCGCCGACCAAGTTCAGGTAGGCCACCGGTCGACCAGACGAGGTCGCCGTAGCGGTCACTACCGCTTCACGGGCCTCCTGTTTACCCGAGTGATAGGGGGAACCGTTAACGGTGACGAGCAGGTCAGCGCCACCGGCGACCAGGCGTTCGACCGGGCCACCAGGGATCCAGAGGTCCTCGCAAATTGCGATGCCTACCCGGGTACCACCAACTTCGAACAGGCGAAGTGGACCAGATCCTGGTGCGTAGTCGCGGCCTTCGTCGAAGACGTCGTACGTGGGTAGGCACTCTTTGTGATAGGTGCCGGCAATTCGACCTCCGTGGCACACAGCCACTGCGTTGTGGGCAGGGCCATCGAGACCTTCCGGTCCATGATCAGCAAAGCCCACCACCAAAGCGCACGAACCGCTGGCAGCCGCTAACTCCTCCATGGCGGCACAGCTACGAGCCACAAACCCGGGCTTATGAACCAAATCCTCGAGCGGATAGCCGGTGATCGTCATCTCCGGGTAAAGCGCTATGTCGCAGTCAGCAACCTCGTCGAGTGTGTCGAGTACTCGTCGGACGTTGCCCGAGAGGTCTCCCACCACGGTGTCTATCTGGACCAGCGCAAGGCGGACCTGGTTCATCGCCGCAGCGTATCGACGTGCTCCCTCGCCCATCCCGACAGGGGCCAATGTCTGTGCTCAACGCGATGTTGGATCGCGGTGCTGGTTCCGCTCTATTGAAAATGGTCAGGGCAATACCGAATTAGAAGAGGCAACGGTCGGGTCTGCACCCGGACGAGTCCGAGGACCATTCAGGAGGACACCAACGCGGGTGTAGCGCACCAAGTAGCGGTAGGTAACCAGGAGCACTCCACTCACACCCCAACAGATGGTCAGGAACTTCAGGAGTCGTGAGGTCTCCCATTCGCGGATCCAGTCTTGAGCGAGGATCACAAGCGGCAGGTGTACGAGGTACATCCAGTACGAGGCGTCAGACAAGTAACGCACCCAGTAGCGCTCCTCGGAAAGGAAGTGGCGAAAAAGCCCCATCAGGCCAAAAGCCATGCCCCACGCGTAGAGCACCTGCAAGGTTGCTGCCACAAACCAGTCGCCGCCTTCGAAGGTCATTCCTGCAGCAAAGGGAAAGACCAGCACCACCGATACAGGCAGTCCCACCTTCCAGTACCGCCCTAGCCGGTCGATCAGTGGTTCCCCATCGCTGGTCCGGGCGCCATAGGCCGCAGCGCCGTACCCAAAAAAAATGGCGTAGTAGAGGAAGACGTGTGCTGCCGGAAGCAGGCCGGTCGAGGTGTCGGGCCCAAAGGTCCGAGACTCGCCACCATTGCCCATCTGCAAGTGGAAAAAGAGCGTCAAAGGGAACGCAATCCAGAGCAGGCGTCGATGAAAATCAACCGAAGTGCATACGTGTCCCAGCCGGGACACCAAGGGCGCCAAAAGGGAAAAACCGGCAACCAGCCAGGCGAGGAACCAGAGAAACCACAGATGGTGGAACTGATCGACCCAGGAATCGAGCCCTATCTCGTCATCGACTGCCGGTAGGTCAAGCACGGCCTGGACGAATTCTGCACCATCTCCATACCAGTCGATGTCGTGCCACTGCTGACCGTCAGCGCGGATATCGACAGCACCACTCTCCACGAACACGTCGGCGACATCTGATCTGCCCACCCAGACGGCAACTTCAAGAGGTGTCGATCCATGCACGTTCTTGAGGCTGTAATCAGCCCCATTTTCAAGCAAAACTTCTGCCACGTCGGGGAGGCCCATGAAGGCCGCCAGGTGCAGCGGCGTGCCTTTGTCATCGCCACGTGCATCTACATGGGCACCGCTAGTGACCGCCACATGTATGGCTTCGGGTTGGTTCAGCATGATTGGAAGCCAGATGTCTCCCTGTTCAGCTGCAGTCATCGCCCATTTCTCGGTACCTGACTCGATACCCCGCTCGGATACCCAGTCAACCGCTGGAACGATCGTCACCAAGCCGAGAGCCAGAGGTAGCACGATTCTGCGCACCCGGTGGTACACGAGCGGCTTCGTGCCGCGCCTTCTCCAGAGCATTGCGGTGAAGAATCCGCTCAGTAAAAAGAACAATGGCATCCGAAAACCGTGGACACCGATCAGGAACTCGTCGAAGGGGCCACCGAAACTGGCCTCCTCGTCCTGAACGGGCCAGAAGGAGGGAAAAAAGGCCAACGAAGTATGCAGACCGATTCCGAGCAGCATGGCGAAAGCCCTCAGGGCATCGAGTTCATGCCATCGGCGCTCCGTCGAGACCTTCGACTGAGCGGCCCCTAGGTCGGGCATTTGGTCATCGTTGATTTAGTTTCCTAACAGAGAATTACCTTCCGGTAAACGTTCCTATCAACCAATCTCTGAGTCAACTAGCTAGGGCCTCGCAACAGGTGTTGGTGATCAATCGCGTGACCACATAGGGATCCATGTTGGCATTTGGGCGCCGATCTTCGATATAGCCCTTCTGGTCCAGATGCACCTGCCATGGGATCCGGATCGAAGCGCCCCTGTCGGAAACGCCATAGCTGAACTGATCGAAACGCTGGGTCTCGTGGGCCCCGGTGAGCCGCTCCTCGGAGCCCAAGCCGTAGCCAGCAATGTGCTCTGCCGGCTTTCCGTCAGCACCGAGGGACTCACATGCCGCGATTATGGCTTCATAGCCTTCACGCATCGCGTTCGTGGAAAAGTTCGTGTGTGCACCTGCGCCGTTCCAGTCGCCCTTGATGGGCTTTGCTGCAACCGAAGCATCCACGCCGAAGTTCTCGGCGATGCGATAAAGCAGGTACCGAGCCATCCAGACCTGATCGGCCACTGACACCGTGCTACAAGGACCGATCTGGAACTCCCATTGGCCGAGCATCACCTCGGCGTTGGTGCCCGAAATAGCCAGACCAGCATCCATGCAGGCCTTTGTATGGGCCTCGACGATGTCCCGACCCGCGATTTCGATGGCACCTACACCGCAGTAGTAGGGCCCTTGCGGGGCCGGATAACCCTCAACAGGCCAACCCAACGGACGACCCTCAAGGAAAAACGTGTACTCCTGCTCGATCCCGAAAAGTGGCTCCTGATCGGCGTACTTCTCATATACCTCAACGCAAGCCGCTCGCGTGTTGGATGGGTGTGGGGTCATGTTTCCGTCAGGCAGGAGCACCTCGCACAAAACAAGGATGTCGTCGCCGCCGCGAATCGGGTCTGGGCAGGAAAACACCGGCCGTAAAACGCAATCCGAGTTGTCACCAGGCGCCTGGTTGGTGCTCGAACCGTCGAAACCCCAGATCGGGAGGTTGGAGGCGTCGTTGATGATCTTGGTCTTGGAGCGGACGTATGGCAGCGGAACGGTGCCGTCTATCCAGATGTACTCAGCCCTAATGGCCATATCGGTGTCCCTTTCGTGAAGTCGGGTTAGTTAGGTCGAGCGAAATCCGACGCGACCGTGCGGCCGGCCGGCCGGAGCTGAATACCGGCTTCGGTGCCGGACAACGAACAACTTATGGCGACCACCGTTTCACTCTTGTTCAATGTGTATGAACACCATGTAAACGAATGTCGCCCGCGCTGGTGATCGGACTACACGGACCGCATGATGAAGCCATGTTCGACAAGGTCGATTCGGCAATCGGGATGACTCCAGATGGGCGCACAGGGCTCGACCCGCGCCGCAGGGACCAGCAGGACTACGTGCTGCGCACTGTTGAGGAGCGCGGTGTCCGACTGATTCGCTTGTGGTTCACCGACGTACTCGGCCGCCACAAGTCGGTAGCCATCTCTCCAGCTGAGTTGGAAACCGTATTTCTTGAGGGCCTGCAGTTCGATGGGTCGGCCATCGACGGCTTCAGCCGCATCCAAGAGAGCGACGTACTAGCCCAGCCCGATGCGTCGACATTTGAGTTGCTGCCATGGGCTGACCCCGATGAACCGTCGGCCACCATCTTTTGTGACATCACCAGTCTGGACGGCAGGCCCTTCGAAGGTGACCCTCGTCAGGTGCTGCGACGAAACCTGCAGCGAGCTCAGATAGCCGGCTTCGAAATGTTCTGCGCCCCCGAAGTGGAGTTCTTCTATTTCGCTGACGCCGGCACTGAGCCGATTCCCCTCGACCGAGCCTCCTATTTCGACCTCACGACCACCGATGTGGCCTCCGACCTCCGTAAGCAGACGCTTCACATGCTGGAGGCCCTGTCGATCCCAGTTGAGTACTCATTCCACGAGGACAGCCCCAGCCAGCACGAAATTGACCTCCAATACACCGACGCCCTCACCATGGCCGACTCGGTCATGACCCTGCGCCTAGCCGTCCGAAAAATCGCCATGGACAGCGGCGTGTATGCCACGTTCATGCCTAAACCCATGAATGGCGTTCAGGGCTCAGGCATGCACACTCATCTATCGCTGTTCCAGGAAGGAAAGAACGCGTTTTACGACCTAGACGCCGAAGACGGACTCTCTGACATAGCCCGATCGTTTATCGCCGGCCTACTCCACCATGCCCGCGAGATCACCGCGATAACCAACCAGTTGGTCAACTCATACAAGCGGATCAACGAGGGCTACGAGGCCCCTCGTTATGTGTCGTGGGCCCGCAACAACCGGTCGGCCCTAGTCCGGGTGCCGATTCCTAAGCCGGGCAAGGTCGACTCCACTCGTATCGAATACCGAGCCTTGGACCCAGCCTGCAACCCCTACCTCGCCTTCTCGGTTCTTCTGGCCGCCGGCCTAAGCGGCATAGAGCAAGGTATGAGCCTTCCACCAGAGGCACGGGTCAACTTGTACGACCTGAGCCGGAATGAGCAACGAAACCTGGGAGTCGACAGCCTCCCCGATGACCTCTCCGAGGCACTTGACGAGATGGAGGCATCGTCGCTGGTGAGAAGCGCTCTCGGCGACCATATCTTCGAGTGGTTTCTCCGCAATAAGCGGGCTGAGTGGACCGAGTACCAGAGACAAGTCACCCCATTCGAACTTGAGACATACCTACCGAACTGGTGAAACGCTCTGGACCAGTCACACCGCCCAGCCTTTGGCTCGACCTAGCAGAACCCGTCGGAGTGCTACCAAACATAAGAGGGCAAACTGGGACGGTGGAATCTGTGAGTAGACCCGCCGACACGCTATGAAGCCACTGCTCGTCTTCCCAGACCCACCACCACCTGAGTTAGCTCAGTGTCTGGATCTGGATGGTTGGGCATGGAAGGCCGTAGAGCACGCAGAGGCTGCTGCTACCCAGGAGCCGGATGAGGGGTGGGCCGGCGCCGTAGTGGTAGCCGATAGCGACCCCGAGGCTGCCTTCGCCCTGTGCCGAAAACTTCGAAAGGTAGAGGCGCCTCTTCAGCCTTTGCTTCTACTAGTTGGGGGTGGGCAGTTGGCAGACCTGGAATTCCGAGAAGACCTGTTCGACGACTTTTGCCTGACCCCACTCAGGCCCATTGAGTTGAGAGCCCGCATTGAACATCTCTTCGCTCGGACTGGTCACGGTTCTCGTCCGGAACTTGTTGAGTACGGGCCCCTGGCACTCAATCTCGAGACTTACCAAGCGGCGGTCGACGGCCAGCCTGTTGATCTGACCTACATGGAATATGAACTCCTTAGGTTTTTGGCCACTCACTCAGGGAAGGTATTCACACGGGAGACCCTTCTCAGCCGAGTGTGGGGATACGACTACTACGGCGGAGCGCGCACCGTAGACGTCCATATCCGACGTCTGCGAGCCAAACTTGGGGAGGAGCATGCCGGACTGATCCACACCGTCCGGTCAGTGGGCTACCGCTTTGGCCAGTCACGATGGGGGATCTAAAACGCACCCAGTCGGGCGTCGGTTAATCTGCAAGGCCGTCGACTTCTCAAAGATTCATTCTGCGGAGCCCATGTAGGGATTTGCCTCGGAAAGGTCCAGAAGTTCGGATCCCTCGTGACTGCCATCTGCGTCCTTCTTCAGTAGGCCACCGAGCAGCGATGCAACCACCGCTCCACTAATCAGGATGCCCACTGGTATCACGATGACAAGTAGCAGAACCATCAGAACCGCTCCGAACATGGCCGTATTCTGCCATCCTGAACCCGACAGACGCACTATGGCTGGGCGTTTACCGGCCTAGTAGTCCACCCATCAGTTGGGGATTCAGCCGAGGTGCACGACACCTTCCATCTCGAACAAGGCTCCAATCGGAAGCGCGGCCACAGCCACACACGAACGGGCGGGACGATGATCGCCGAACGCATCGCAATAAATCTCGTTCATGGCCGCAAAGTTTCCCATGTCGGTCAGAAACACATTTGTCTTCACCACCTGATCGAGCGTGGCCCCATTCGCCTCGACTTGAGCCTGGAAGTTGGACAGCGCCTGGGCCACCTGAGCCCCGAATCCACCTTCAGCCAGTGTTCCAGTAACTGGTCCTGAATCACTGACCGTTTCAATGATGCCGATCTGCCCACTAACGAAGAGGAGATCACCGGCTCGCATGACCGGGGTATAGGGACCGATGGGCTTGTTCAAGGTTGGCTCCGATGCTTCGGGTACAGCTCCTCCGTACCAGGCTGCAGCCTGCCACGTGGCCTTTGCTCCGGCTAGCCCCCGGGCAGATCAGGCGGAGCACCAAGGTGTAACCAGGTCGCCGCGGCCACTGCGGCAAACACTGCATCTGAACCGTTAACCGGTTCACCGTCACCAGGTATGACCTCAACAGAAATTCGTGGTGTCTCAGGAGCCCCCACTACCCCGAAAGAACGAACTGTGAGGTCGTGAACCATACCCATGTGGTCCACCGACAGGCTCTCGGAGGTGATCCAACTCCAAGCCATATGCGCCGCCCCGATGCAGTAAGACCGCAGAACGGTCCCGTTAAGAACTTGGCCGCACTGCACTGTCACCCGGATCCCATCCTGGTCGACCACTGCAGTCGCCTCCGCTCCTTCGGGAGAACACACCGACTCTCCCACCTCCAGCGCGCCGGCACCGGTCAGTAACACCACCGCCTCAGCCCAGCCGGCGGCTCGCAGCGCTGAGGAAGTGGGCGGGCCGGCGATGTCGACCTCAACGACCTCCAAGCTCGGCGCGACTAGGGAAACTGCCTCGGTAATACCCGAGGTCCGAGCCACGCGCAACACTCCGGTACCGTCCCGACGAGCCCCGCCAGCCACCGGTGGCCTTTTCGCTCCATGGCGGACCGTGTCCTCGCGTGAAGGGGCCATCAGCACAGGACGCCCATGGCGGTCGGCCAATACACGGGCCACGGCCAGCAGCGGCGAATTCAACTTGGCTCCAAAGGCACCGCCGTTAGCGAGCGGTCCAACAGGGTCGCCGCCGGGAAGACACCAAGCTGCCTCAGTCTCCAGTGGAGCAGGTTCCACCCAGCAAGTCCGCAGCACGGCGTCCCAATCGCCAGCAGGAGCTTCCAGTGGAGGCTCCGCTCCAGAGGTAGTTCGTCGTCCCTGGACCTTCCCAGACCTCCGACGTGCCTCAGCCAGGGTGTTTCCGATCACCCAGGCATCTGGATCCTCCCAGGGGCCATTGCCGGGAACAGCAACCAAGTGATCATCGGGTGCCGTATCGGTAGCAAAGCCTCCCCGCCCCCGGACTACGTCCGGACCAACGACCTGAGAACTCCGCCCCTCGATAGTCGCTCGCCGATTCGCCGATTCGGAATCACCGAGATTGGGCCCGGAGGTCGTGGTCAACTCAACCCCGGTAGCTAACTCCCATGCATCTAGAACCGTCTGCCAGCCGGTACAACGACACAGATGGGCATTCAGAGCCCGAGCTGCTCGGTCACGGGCCGGTGGACTTTCCGGTGCCGAATCTCGCAGACCAACAAACCGAAGCACGATGCCAGGCGTGCAGAAACCGCATTGGCTGCCTCCGGCCGTGCAGAAGGCCTCGGCCCAGGCGTCAACTTCCTCATCGGCCAAGCCTTCGAGCGTGGTGATGACCCGACCAGCCACCCGTCGAAGCGGCGTCACGCAGGACACCCGGGGCTGCCCATCGACCAGCACAGTGCAACAGCCACACTGTCCTTGTGGACTGCATCCGTCCTTGACGGACCGACGACCCAGCGGACCTCGCAGGACGTCAAGCAGAGTGCCACCGTCATCATCTATCTCGACCTCAATACCGTCAACGACGAGTCGAACGATTTCGCCTCTCTCCATCAGAAACATGTCTCCATCCGATGAGTGTGCCCCGCCGGCACTACCGTCGGCATCGATGGCTCATGAATCCCGCCTGACATCCACCTCGCAGCCCATCCCCGTGGATCCAACCCGACGGCGCCTACTGACTGGCTTGGCCGCACTAGCTGCTGCCTCCGGGACTGGCTTACTGGCTAGCTGCGGAAAAAATTCGCCGGAGACAGCGTCCCCGGCCGCGACAATCCGTGCACCAGACGCGGGCGGAAGGCGACTAGGCGCCCGATTCGCCGATGGCTACGTGGCCCCCACGGCGCTGGTTGCCGAAACCCCACAAAGAGCCCCGTACGTGCTGTTGGATTCCGATGGCTGGCCCATGGTCGACGGCGCACCCGATTCGATGGAACTCACTCTCCGAGCATTGGGCTCCGATGGAGATCCCGGTGAAGTCATCACTTCGGCAACCGTTACCCGCCATGGGTTTGGCCAAGCTACGCCCTACTATCCATTCCGATTCACAGCACCCGAGCCAGGAGACTACGTGGTCGACGGCTCAATCGATGGTGTGCCGCTCGCTGACGTTCATTATCTCCGGCTAGCCACTCCAACTGATCTAGATCTCGTCCAGGTCGGAGACCTACTACCGATTGTCGCTACGCCTACCATCACCGAACCCCTGGGAGTGGATCCGATCTGCACATCGCCCAATGGCCCGTGCGACTTCCACGTCCTTTCGCTGGATCAGGCGGCGGCACGTCATGGACCAACGGCGCTCCTCGTGTCAACACCGGGGTTCTGCCAACAAGACGTTTGTAGCCCCACCATCGGGCTACTGGCTGACGCAGTGAAGAATCGCCAAGGCCAAGAAGCGTGGTCGGTGGTACACGCAGAGGTATATGTGGCACCTGAAGTTGGGAACTTCACTCTTAGCCCGGTAGTTGACGCCCTAGGCCTGAACTTTGAGCCCAGCCTTCTAGTAGCCGACGCCACGGGCACTGTGACAGCGGTAATTCACTTCACTATGGATGCCATCGAGGTGGCCGAAGCCTTGGCCAGCGCGACCTGAATGGTTGGCACCAACTCTGGTTGTCCCGCAGGATTATCAAAACCGATACGTCGGCTTGTTGGTCGCTCTGCTCCGTCAGACTCAAGTTAGGTAATCAGAGAAGAATCAACTAAACGACTGACCGCAGCCACAGGTCCTTTGAGCGTTGGGGTTGTCGATCGAGAAGCCGGCCTCGTTCAGCCCATCCTTGTAGTCGAGTGTGGCCCCCTCCAGAAGCTGGGCACTAGACGGGTCAACCACAACCCGAATGTCCCCGAAATCCTTCTCGAGGTCTTCGTCGGCTTTCTCGGTGTCGAAGTACATCTCATAACTGAAGCCCGAACAGCCACCGGGCCGGACAGCAACTCTCAAAGCGAGACCGGCCTCGTCCTCAGCAGCAATCAATTGACCCACCTTGGTGGTGGCCTCATCGGTCAGGGTGATCATCGAATTCCCTCCCATGATTTCCGTCGGTGGTCTCGCGAAAGTGTAACAACCTCGCAGCCAACAGACGCTAAGCAGCGATACCACCGTCCCGGTGCGCAATCCGCGGCCGTACGATGGGCACATGGACGAGAAAGTCACGTCCCCTGCATCCTCGCCCTCCGAGGCGGATGTCATGGGCGTGCTCCGAGGCGTCATCGATCCAGAGTTGGGTACCGACATCGTCGAGTTGGGCATGGCTCGCTCGGTAGCTATCGCGGATGACGGCCAGGTCAACGTCACTATCGCACTCACCACCTCTGGCTGTCCTTTACGGGCTCAGATACAAAGGGAGGTCCGTGCCCGAGTAAGTGGCCTACCTGGTGTCTCCTCAGTCCATCTTTCCTGGGAAGAACTGACACCAGAGGAAAAGTCCAAGGCCATGGCGCGCGCTCGGCTGAACGTAAGCAAAAACGCTCCCGATACCGAAGTACCGACCACCACCCGGATCCTCATGGTGGCCTCAGGAAAAGGCGGTGTCGGTAAGTCCTCAGTCACCGTAAACCTTTCTGCGGCGCTGGCCCGACGCGGCTTCACCGTAGGGGTCATGGACGCCGATATTTGGGGCTTCTCTATTCCTCGGATGCTTGGGATAGAAGGTCGGCTTGGTGGATCGCCGGAGGTAGGAAAGATCGAGCCAATCGAGATGCAAATTGGCGAAGGCCTCCTGAAGGTCGTCTCGATGGGTTTCCTCGTCGATAACGAGGAATCTGCGCTGATGTGGCGGGGTCTTATCCTGAACCGAGCCGTTCAGCACTTTTGTGAGGACGTCGCCTGGGGGCCCATGGACTATCTAATAATCGACATGCCTCCCGGCACCGGCGACGTGCAAATGGGCCTAGCCAAGATGCTCCCGCAGGCTGAGATGGTTGTCGTAACCACTCCGGCCTTGGCTGCCCAGAAGGTCGCCGTCCGGGTAGCCAATATGGGGAGGGCTAACTATCTGAGAATCGTTGGCGTCGTAGAGAACATGAGCACCTATGTGGCACCCGACGGAAGTCGGCATGATTTGTTCGGAGCAGGTGGCGGCGAGTCCCTAGCCAACGAGGTCGGAGCACCGCTGCTGGCCAACATCCCACTGGATGGTGCGGTAGCCGGAGGTGGAGACACCGGCCAGCCCGTGGCCCTCGGTGAAGGCCCCGCATCGGATGCTTACCAGGCGCTGGCGGACCGCATCGTCAATGAGGCCGCACCACCGGTCGACATGGCTGGATGTTCAGCACGATTGCTGGCGGCGGCAGAGGATGCACTGGAGGCCTCCGGGACCTAGCCGTAACCCGGCCCACTTAGTCAGTCGACCGGGGCAGCCTGTCCGGTTGAGGACCCTCGGAATCCTCTTCCCAAGATTCGGCATCAAGGGCTTTTCCTTCTGAAGTCTCGCGCCCGCCGGTATCACGACCGGCGACCGGCGGGGCTCCACCGCTCCACCAGTTGAAACGAATGTATGTCTGCCCGCTGGCAATCGACCTAGCGAACTTCCTGGTAGCAACGGTTCGCACAATCGCCCGGGTCGGCGGAAACAACAGGGATAGGCCAAGAGCGTCAGTCATGAAGCCTGGGGTGAGCATGAGTGCGCCAGCTAAAAGCACCAATAACCCGTCCACGATTTCCTTTCCGGGAATCCGACCTTGCCCGGTTTCTTCACCGATCCGACGCAGAATGCCCAGTCCCTCGCGTTTAACCAGCCAGGCGCCAACCACGCTGACAAGTACCAGTAGACCAATGGCATTCAGCACCCCTGTCGAAGAGGCCACACGGACAATGATCCAAAGCTCCACGACAGGTGTCACGAGGAAGACCAGAAATAGGACGAAAAGCACGGTTCCATGCTAGGTCGGCATCTACTGATGGGCCGCGCAGCGGGAACCACCAGGCTGTGGTGGGCCTATCCTCGCTAGGGCATGTCTCCTGAAGCCGAACCAGATGCGAAGCCTGTCGATCCAAGCACCGGTCGACCTCCCAGTATTGATCGTCTTGCCCGTTCCATTGCCGATACTGGGTTACCGCATCCCTTACTTATCGACGCCGCACGCAGCGCTGTAGTTGAAGCGATGACGGACCACGATCCCGGTTCAGTTGAAATAAGGGCCCGAACACTCGCCGAAGCTACGAAAAAGGCGCTTGTAACTGATGTGGTCAATGCCACTGGTGTGCTTCTCCACACCAACTTGGGCCGAGCCCCGTGGGGCTATCCAATCGGTGACGGTCTCGCCGGACAGCGATACACCACCCTTGAATTCGACCTTGAAACAGGGGGGCGCGGCTCAAGGCAGGAACGTGCACCAGCCCTTCTAGCCAGAGCCTGTGGTGCCGAATCAGCCTTGGTGGTCAATAACTGCGCCTCGGCTGTCCTACTGGCAATGGCTGCGCTGGCCCGAGGGCGGGGCGTAGCAGTTTCACGAGGCGAACTCGTCGAAATCGGCGGCGGTTTTCGAATCCCCGAAGTGATGGCTCAATCGGGCGCGCATCTGGTGGAGGTTGGGACCACCAACCGAACTCGAGTCGCCGACTTTGCGGCCGCAATACAGCGACCGAAATCCGACATCGCGCTCTGCCTGTCGGTCCACAGGTCCAACTACCGCATCGAAGGGTTCACTGAGTCGGTATCAGTCTCCGAATTGGCAAGTCTTGGTATCCCGGTAGTGGCTGACATTGGTTCCGGACTCTTGGATGCCGCCTGCCCGTGGCTGGATAACGGGCCACCGGCTTGGCTCCAAGGCGAACCCGCTGCCCGACAAACCCTCGCTGCTGGTGCCGATCTGGTCACGTTCTCCGGTGACAAACTCCTCGGAGGCCCGCAAGCAGGAGTGATCGCCGGACGGGCTGATCTTGTCGAATCCTGTGCCGCACACCCCTTAGCCCGGGCTCTTAGACCTGGATCACTCGTGATACACGCCCTTCAGGACCTAGCGCTCGCATATCTGTCTCGAAATGGCTCGGCAATCCCGTTCTGGCGGATGGCTACTGTCTCGGTCAACGACCTTTGGACCCGGGCAAAGAAAATCGCTACCGGTCTAGCTACCCACACAGTCTCTGTCCCCGGTGGTGGGACGCTGCCTGGGGTGGAAATCCCTTCGGCCGGACTGGCGCTCGCTGGCGACCGGGTGGCCGAACTGCGTGCCGGATCCCCACCAATCATTGCCCGGGTGGCTGACAACACCACCGTGATTGACCTACGGACGGTTCACCCGGACGATGACCCGATCGTCACTTCTGCGGTGGCCGCGCTCGAACCCGCTGCCGAACCAGCTGCCCTCACCTGAGAACGTGCACGTCGTCGCCACCGCCGGACACGTTGACCACGGAAAGTCCACCCTTGTCAAGGCCCTAACCGGAACCGACCCTGACCGCTTTGCTGAAGAAAAAGCTCGCGGTCTGACCATCGATTTGGGATTCGCGACCACCACTCTCGAATCGGGCGCCGTGCTATCACTCGTCGACGTACCTGGCCACGTCCGCTTCATAAAGAACATGTTGGCTGGCGTCGGTGCAGTAGACGCCTGCCTGTTCGTCGTGGCGGCTACCGAGGGCTGGAAGCCTCAGTCCGAGGAACATCTCCGGATCCTGGATCTCCTAGGGATCCATCATGGCGTCATCGCCCTAACCAAGGTCGGTCAGGCAGACCGAGATCTGATTGACTTAGCTCGCCTAGAGGTGGAAGAACGGGTAGCGGAGACATTTCTTGCTAGCTCGCCGATTGTGGAAACTGACGCACCTTCCGGGATCGGTCTCGACGTTCTCCGCTCCAATCTCGGGGACCTCTTGGCCAAAGCGCCAGCAGCCATTGATCGGGGCCGACCCCGACTATGGATAGATCGCTCGTTTTCGGCCCGTGGTGCCGGCACCGTGGTAACCGGAACACTGACCGGCGGACGGCTAAGAGTCCACGACGAATTGGCAATCCATCCGAAGGGATCCCCGGTTCGGATTAGGTCGTTAGAGAACCACTATGCCGAACACGAGGAAATGCACTCGGGGAGCCGGTGCGCGGTGAACTTGGCTGGGGTGGCGCACGACGAGGTTGAACGGGGCGATGTCTTGGTGAGAACAGACCAGTGGCATCACACCACGGTGGTAGATGCGTCGCTCAGGATCCTCGACAGACTTGACCATCCGGTCTCACGGCGCGGAGCCCACCTCCTCTATGTGGGCTCAGGCGAGCATCCAGTACGAGTTCGTATCCTTGGTCCGGACGCACTCGAACCAGGAACTGAGGGACTTGTCCGCCTCCACCTACCGCAACCCCTACCGCTGATCCCCGGTGACCGGTTCGTACTGCGTGAGTCCGGGCGATCCGAGACCATCGGTGGTGGCGAGATACTTGACATCGATCCGGTGGAACGCGCATCTCGAGCTCTGCCGGACCGCTCAGTAGATCGAGTGGTGAGGGAGCGAGGTTGGATCAACGCCGACGACCTCGAGCGTCTCACTGGCGAACGGCGTCAACCCGACGTTGAAAATTGGGTGGTCGACCCAGGCGTCCTGCACAGGGCTCTCGAAGAAATCCGGTCCGCTGTCGATGATGCCGGTCCAATGGGCCTCAATCTGGCTGGTCTAGACCCATTTCGACGAGCCGCAGCCGATCTGCTCGACGATCTGGTGGTAGAAGCTGGCCGCCTGATGCCCACCAAAGCAGTCGATCCGCTGACTGACCATCCGTTCTTAGCCACCTTGGCCGCTAGTCCTTTCGCGCCACCTCCGCCGGATGGGATCGAACGAAGCGAATTACGCGAATTGGTTCGCCGGGGCGATGTGGTGGAGACCGAGGGGATCTTCTACGCCGCAGAGGCAATCGAAGCAGCAGGTCGGCTGGCGGCGCGCCTTCTCGCCGAGGCACCAGACGGATTCACCGTGTCAACGTTTCGGGAGGCGGCAGGCAACACCCGCAGGCATACCATGCCCCTACTTACCCATCTGGACGGAACAGGCGTAACCCGAAGACGTGGCGATGTTCGTATAGCCGGCCCCAGGCTTCCGAAATCCTGATTTGTAACCCCGGCCGGCTACCGAACCAATAAATCTTCGATTAGGCATCGATCAGGAGACGGCGCTCGATCTCGTTGGTCCCACCCCAGATCCCGTGTACCTCTCGACGTTCTAGGGCGAACTCCAGACAACACCCAAGAACGGAGCACTGGTCGCAGACCTTCTTGGCCTCGAGTTCTCTCCGGCGCTTCTCGTCGCGTCGCTCACCGGTAGCTGGTGGATAGAAAGCCACCACCTGAGAACCTCGGCAGGCCGCCTTAGCCCGCCAACCGCGGAAGTCACCGTCAGCCGGCATCCCCAAACCTCCCGTTGTTCAGCGTTTCTGAACCATCGGCCAGAGCACAACGCTGAACCTATGGCGCGCGAGGTCACCGTTACAAAGAGTCGAAGCAGGGTTGCAACTAGTTCAGCGACGGTAGTCGCGTGCCGCACCTTCAGTTGGCTCGACTTCAAGCCACAAACCATCCACGGCCACCACCCGGATGGCGCCCCCTGATTCGACCGGTGTAGCCCGATTGGTAGTAGCCCTCCAAATGGCATCACGCAAACGGACTGTGCCGTTAGGGCTAAGACTTTCTTCAACGGTGCCGACCTCGCCAACCATCCATTCCCGTCCGATGGTCGGAGTGGAAAACCGCGTACGGACCATGGCCGGCATCCCACCAACAACGCCAGCAATGGTTCCAATCACGCCTACGAGCAGTGTGATCCAAGAGAACGAATTTCCCTCGAACAGGTACACCGATCCGACGACCAAGGAAACCGAACCAATGAACGACCAAAGTCGGGGCACGCCAGCCTGAACGTCTATAGCAAATCCGATGAAGGCAAAGACCAGGACACCAACCGCCCATGCCCGACCGGGCAGGACACCGATTCCGTATGAGGCAAACAAAAAAGAGATGGCTCCAATCACACCGGCGATTCCCACGCCGGCCGTATAAAACTCGAAGACCAAGAGACCCAAACCGACCAGCAGCAGCAGATAAGCGACAGCCGGGCTCGCTACGGTGTGGAAGAACTGGTCGACGACGTCAAGTTGCCGGAACCGAGTCGGAGTCACCGGCTGCAAGCTGGACCCGTCTTCGTCGGTCACCTTTAGAACCTCAAAGCCGGGAAGGCCGACCAGGTGCTCAAGCAGGACGGGGGACGGTCGAGCTATACCGAGGTTGACGGCCTCCTCATAACCAACTGTCCGTGTGACTAAACCGGTGTCATCTGGCAAGCCAAATGGTGTGCCGTACCGATCACCCAGCACGGGAGCCCCAAACTCACCGAATTGTGCTCCGGGAGCTATCCCCACGTCATCGCCTAGGGCGACCAAGCGGGACGCCGGGCCCGTGACCTTCGATCCCGATGGCCCAATCCAGAAGGAAACCGGGACAGGAGCGTTAACGATCAGATCGGCGAGGCCAGTAAGTTCACCTTCGTCCACCACCGAAGCTGTGCTGTCAATCTGGAAGACCACAGCTACCGTCTCAGCCGGATCTAGGCCTTCGAGGGTGTTGGACAACATGTCGACAAGGACCGGGTCCAGAAACCCGTGCACTTCAACGACGTCGACCACCCGCAAGGGCTGGCCATCACTTTGCGTCTCGATGGCGGCACCCACCGAGCCAGCTGATACTGAGCCTAGGAATACACCAGCCAGCATGAGGCCGGATAGGAGGCGGAGGAGAATTGGGCGGATGTGCATGCGGTTCGTCCGGAAGGGCTTCGGACGGCCCGACCACCAACAGCCTATGGTCGTGACCCGGTTGGCAGGACAGCCAGATAATCCCGAGGGAGACGCTCAGTCGGACGACTCAGCAAGGGCTAGGACAGCCTCTTCGACGGTCTCGCGCACAGGCACAATACGGTCGAAGCCTGTCGTATGCAGCAGTCGGATCAAGGCGGGGCGATTGCAAGCTACGGCGACATCGCCGTCGTTTTCCCGAGCTCGGCGAATCCCACCAATGAGAGCACCCAGACCCGCCGAATCCATGAATGGAACATCGGATAGGTCGACCAGCACATAGGACTCATCAGCTAAGTCGGTCAGCGCCTCGCGGAACTGAGCCACTGTGTATGCGTCGAGTTCCCCAGCTGGTCGGCAGAGGACATAGCCGTCATGTTCTTCGACCGTAATCTCCAGCACCGGTACCCCCGTTCGTCGGTTGCCACTCCTACCCCGGAGGGTAGACGCCCCGGACCAGCACCGGTCAACGCCTGCTTAGAAAGCCTGATTCCGGCGAAAAACCCTACTGTTGGGGTGGCCGGTAATATCCCAACTGTGAATGACACAACCGTGCTGGTGGCTACCGATGCCGACTATGTCCACGACGCAATCGAAGCAGCCCTAGGCGGGGACCATGAGGTGGTTCGTGTCCATGCTGGCGCTGAGGTTCTAGACGCTGTAGCCATCCATGAACCAGCGCTGGTTATCTTGGATCTACAGATCGGAAACATGGGCGGGATGGCAGCCTGTCTGGATCTCCGGCTTGAGGAACGTGCCGGACGCATCGGACCGCAACGCATCCTTATGTTGCTTGACCGCGATGCCGACGACTTCTTGGCTCGCAAAGCTGAAGCCGACACCTGGATCGTTAAGCCGATCGATGCCTTGACGTTGCGTCATACAGCACGTGAGGCCCTAGCCATTTCCTACTCCTAAATGACCCGCTCCTCGCGCTACTGCGACGTCACCTACTCCGACTAGTCAAGACGGGGCACCGCTACCCTTCGATGCCACACGGGTAGTGGCGCAGGTTGGTAGCGCGCCTCGTTCGGGACGAGGAGGTCGTGGGTTCAAATCCCGCCTACCCGACCATGGGGTCTCGGCAGGTTATTGAAAGCGGCTCGGCAGGTTTCGACCACACAGGGTGACCAACCCGAACCGAAAAGGGTGCCGCCCTGACAGCTCACTAAGACTTCCTGTCATACGCCTGACCGTCCGTGTCGTAACCGTCGGCGCACGAATCCTTACCTTCAGGATCTCCTAAATGTTGGCCGCGGCGGATACTGACGGTTCTGGGTTCAAGTCCCAGGGGGCGTACTCCTATAACCAAAACTTGCAGGTGTCCCACTCGCCGCCAAAGAACCGGCGACACAAGGACATCTACAAGACATGGGAACTTCACCGAACACAGCGGCCATCTACGTCAGGCGCTCCGCCTAGCCAGCTGGGACGGTGGCCTAGTCCTCGAAAATCACTCCGGCGGCTACCGGATCGAACCCCTCCGGCCAGATCGTGTCCTCGTCAGCCTTCACCCCTTTGAGGTTCGGCTTTTCCCAGTTCTCCCAGAGGAGCCTCGCCTGGTCGAGGTCCGTCCCTTCGAGGGCCGCCCCTTCGAGGTCCGTCCATTCGATGTTCGCCCCTTCGAGGT
>DEAU01000020.1:0-2189 GCA_002348705.1 Candidatus Neomicrothrix sp. UBA2974 | reverse complement strand
CCCTTCGAGGTTCGCCCCGGAGAGGTCCGCCCCGGAGAGGTCCGCCCCTAGGAGGTTCGTCTTTCTGAGGTCCGTCCCTTCGAGGTTCGCCCCGGAGAGGTCCGCCCAGAGGTTCACCCCGGAGAGGTTCGCCCCGGAGAGGTCCGCCTTTCTGAGGTTCACCCATTCGAAAAACACCCCCGCGTCGAACCTCGCCCCGGAGAGGTCCGCCCCGGAGAGGTTCGCCCCTTCGAGGTTCGTCCCAGAGAGCCTCGCCCCGGAGAGGTCCGCCCCGGAGAGGTCCGCCCCGGAGAGCCTCGCGTCGGAGAGGTCCGCCCCGGAGAGGTCCGCCCCTGGTTCGAGCACCGGTCGCGGCCTCCTGGGCCCATAGGGGATGGGCTCCTCGGGGAGCCCTGGTATCGGTGAAGTCACGTTGACACACTCCTGTCAGGTGGGGCGGGTATTCAACTCTCCGTTTTCGGGCCACTTCGCATTAGTCAAGTTAATCTGCCGCAAATTCTTGTCCTACAAATCCACATTCGTGAAGTCTTGATACGAGCAATCAAAAGACCCGTCGGTCTGCTCGAAACAACTGGCCAAGGGATCACTCCCGCACGAAGCAAGACAACCCAGATCAACCACTGCGACTGTCAAGATCCGTCTCACAGACTCAAGTCTTTCAGACGCCCCACCACCCTCTCCAAACGAAGTGCTGACGGAGCGTTCTACGCTCGTCGTGTCACCCTGTAGCCATGCGAACAGCCGGCCCGGGGAGAGTCTTCGGGGTCCTCCTTGGTGTTGCTCTCCTAACTGGGTGTGGCAGCAGTAGCAGGGCCGAACAGATGCCCATTCTCCGCGAGGATGTGGCAGACCTGCGCGAACGGATGGACGAACTCCAGAACCAAGTCGCAGAACTAACTGCACACCAGGAAGTAGCCGCCTGCCGACTACCTAATCGGGTGGATCGTGGCCGGCTCAGCACCGGATTTCCTATCAGCTCCGAACAAATTCCCGCCTCGGGCAACGTAAACGTCGCTGTCTTGTTCGTGGATTTTCCCGACGCCCCCGAACCTGGGGCCCATCTCAAGTCGTTTGGGCACGCCACGACTCCAGGGTTCGAGCGCTTCGAGGACGACCTCCGTGTGGCTGAGGACTACCTGCAGGCCATGAGCTACGGGGCCCTGGACCTGACCTTTAGGCCGCACTTCAAATGGCTAAGGATGCCGGCCACTGTTTCGGAGATCTATAGCGATTTCTATAGCGACTCCCGCACGCTCAAGAGCGGCCGGGGCCTAAACATGACTCGTTTAACGCTCGTCAGAGACGCCATCGAACTAGCCGACCCCGATTTCGACTTCAAGGGCATCGATTCTGTTGTGGTGATCGCCACGCCGAAAGCCGAGTCCATCAAACGAGGACGCACGCAAACCCTCCCTGGTGGTATCTCCTACGCGGACGATCAAACAATTAGGTACGGCATATCGATGGGGTCCTCGGCGAACGACCCTCCCGATTGGGCGGGTGGGTTCCTTGCCAATTATGAGGCTGGGCTTATTGCTCACGAAGTGGCACACACTCTGGGTTTGCCGGATCTCTACGACGTGGGTGTCGAAACAGATTCCGAAGGGAACCAGCCTGCAAACGAGGTCCACCGGTTCGTCGGTGACTTCGACATCATGGGCCTACCCGCCATTTTTTGGACTGTGACCGGCGACGTCCCCAGCCAGATGTTCGCGTGGTCCAGGTGGCAACTCGGCTGGCTACGTGACACACAGATCGCCTGTCTCACTTCGTTCCCGGCTTCGGTGCAGTTGACGCCACTGGAGATGCCGGGTGGCATCAAGGCTGCGGTGGTACCCCTAACCGAAACCATCGCGTTGGTTGTCGAGAGTCGACGAGGCGCTCTCGTCTACATGGTCGACACATCAGTCCCGAGCGGAGAAGGACCAATTGTTGTCGGCTCCCCCTCCAGGCCACCTGGCCTGAGCGCTTTGCTTGACCATGGAGACGTATTGAGCGCAGGCGGGTACTCCGTCACCGTCAAAGAGGCGACATCCCAGGGGGACCTCGTCGTAATCACAGCCCCCTAGCGCAAAACCGCTTCTCACATGGCTCTGGGGGGGCTCCTACTCACAGGTCACGGCGCCTGGCTGGCCTACGATGGTCCCGCAACCAAGACAGCGGTCGAGCGAGGCTCCCGCAGGTTTTGG
>DEAU01000041.1 GCA_002348705.1 Candidatus Neomicrothrix sp. UBA2974 | reverse complement strand
TTCGTCCGCTCTGGCAACCTTCCACAGGCGAGGCTACTGATGGTCCCCCGGACTGACCAACCGGCTGTGGTGGGTGGTATGCGGCTGGTTACTGACCTAGGGAATAGATTTCTGATTTCAGCGGCGTTCGGTGAAGAATTTTCCGAGAAGGGCCGAACATTCGTCAGCTCGAACACCGATGATGGTTTCCACCTCGTGGTTTAGGCGTGGATCGGCGCCGAGGTGGTAGAGGCTTCCCATGGCCCCAGCGTCTTCGTTAGCTACGCCCCAGACAACGCGGTCTAACCGTGATGCCCATGCCGCACCAGCACACATTGGGCATGGCTCAAGAGTCACTACTAGTGTGGCTCCAATTAGCCGCCAAGTTCCCAGCGCTTCGGCAGCATCTCTAAGCGCGAGGACCTCGGCATGGGCCGTGGGGTCTTCGGTTGTCTCCCTCTCGTTGTGACGACGTGCTATTACTTCGCCGTCAAAAATGACGACGGCTCCGACTGGGACATCACCTACCTTGGCCGCTGCAGCAGCTTCGTCAAGTGCAAGACCCATCCAGGTGTGCAGATCGTTCTGAGCTATGGCTGTTCCCACATGGTGACGATACGCGGACCGGTGGAGCGTGAGGGCACCCGTCCTCGAGCGTGGCGGCCAGGCGATCTGCGGCACTCCAGAGATTCCGCTGAGAGCTGCTGCCTTCCGGCCCTGACTCGGTTCACGGGCTCCGGTCGCACAGGACCCGACCGCCACACTCCAGAACGGGTGCGTTGCAACGATACCCTTGGCGCCCGGATCTCGGCTCCGGCCGGGTTCCGGAGGGATGCGAGAGCGGACGATTCGGCACGCCTGGAACGCGTGTGTGGCTTTACGGTCACCGTGGGTTCGAATCCCACTCCCTCCGCCGAAGGCCGACTTCTGAACTCGGTTGTAGGGTCGGTCTATGGCCTATACATCGCTCTACCGTCGGTATCGGCCCCGTCGGTTCGAAGAGGTCCGGGGGCAGGACCATGTCGTGGCTGCTCTGCGAAATGCGATAGTCGACGACCGAGTACTGCACGCCTATCTGTTAAGTGGCCCCCGAGGCACCGGTAAGACTACAGCGGCTCGAATCCTCGCTAAGGCGCTCAATTGTTCTGCACCAGCGAGCGGCGAACCTTGTTGCGATTGCGCATCATGTGAGGCGATCGACGACGGGACGTCATTTGACCTACACGAACTAGATGCCGCGTCCAACAACAAGGTCGATGACATGCGTGACCTACTAGCCAAGGTGGCTTTAGGGACCCCGGGTCGGACCAAGGTGTACTTGCTCGACGAGGTCCACATGCTGACCTCTGGGGCTGAGAACGCCCTGCTTAAGACCCTCGAAGAGCCGCCGGACCATGTGGTCTTCGTGCTGGCTACCACTGAGCCTCACAAAGTAGTTGAGACGATTCGCAGTCGTTCCCAGCACCTTGAGCTGAACTTACTGTCGGCCAACCAGTTGGAGTCGTTAATCCGTGACGTTGTGGCTGATGCCGGACTTGAGGTTGACGATTCTGGGGTTGCCCATGCTGTGCGGGCCGGCCGGGGTTCGGCGCGTGACGCCCTCTCTGCATTGGACCGTGTAGTAGCTGGCGGAGTTGGTGAGGACGAATCGACTGTTCGCAACCTTCTGGAGGCCTTGACAACCAGTGACGCTGGCGCCGCTCTCGTGGCCCTTGCTGATGGAATCAGTCGAGGGAAAGAACCACGTGTGACAGGGGAGGCACTCCTTGGGGCACTTCGTGAAGCATTCCTGGTGGCCATGGGCGTACCGTCGGCACAGTTGGCTGAAGCTGATCGTGAGCGGGCCGAATGGTTCGCCGCTGAAGTCACCCCAGCGGTCATCACTCGAGCTCTGGAGATTTTAGGAACCGCTCTGGTCGATATGCGCCGGTCGCCGGACCCCCGGGTCGATCTGGAGGTAGCTCTAGTGCGGCTCACCACTAACTTTTCCCCTTCCTCTGGTCACCCGAGCTCTTCGGACACTGCGGAGATCGAAAAGTTGACTCGGCGCGTGGAGCGTCTGGAATCCACTTTGAACTCCTATAAAGCGTCGCCCGACCCTGGCCCAGTCAGGGTTCCATCCAAGGACGCAGCGTCACCACTGCCTCTTTCTTCGACTGGTCCTGCCGCATCGGGTCGCGCCAGGTTGGACGGAACCCGGGCAGCACCCCCGACTCCACCGCCGCCCCCGCCCTCTTCATCCGCCGTGGCTAAAACCTCGTCAACTGCGGAACCCTCATCCTCCGAGGTATCGACTGCTGCTGTCTCGGAAGAGTCCGTGGCCGACTCGAGATCGCCGTCTGTTAGCGCATCTGGGATCGTTCCTAACCGTGATGAACTGGCACTGGCGTGGGCAGACGATCTTCTCGATCGTATGAGTCGCAAGGGTCGGGCCCGGTTCGCGGCAGGCCGGTTTATTGCCTTCGAGGACGGTATGGCGATCATGGCGCTACCCAATGAACCGCATCGGAGGCGGTGTGAGGACATTCGGGGCGAGTTGGAAACTGTCTTGGAAGCACAGTTTGGGATGCCAATACCAGTTCGTCTGGTGGTTGACGACGGTTCGATTCTGCCGAGTGATTCGTCCTCCACAGTTTCATCGTCCCCGGTATCGGGCGACGATGGGAAGACCACCATGGGTGACACCGACTCGGAGGTCGAGGAGGAGACAGATCCGTCGGATCTTGTTGACGCCGACCCTGCGGAGGGATCTGCGGTCGCAGCCGTTACCCGGGTTTTCCCGGGTGCCACCGTCATAGATCCGGACTGATTAGACGGAGGGAGCGGCGATGTATGCGGATGCCGTACAGGCGGTAATTGATGAGTTGGGACGTCTCCCTGGCATTGGACCCAAGTCGGCCCAGCGGTTGGCCTTTCACCTAATGAAACTCCCGACCGAGGATGTATTGCGACTGACGGCCGCAATCGACGAGATGAAGTCACGGGTCCGGTTCTGTGAACGCTGCTTCAATGTGGCCGAAGCCGAATTTTGTCCAGTGTGTGTTGATGACCGTCGCGACGCTTCACTTCTTTGCGTCGTTGAGGAACCGAGGGATGTGGTGGCTGTGGAGCGAACAGGAGGGTTCGCTGGCCGTTACCACGTCTTAGGTGGCGCCATAAGCCCGATTGAGGGGATAGGTCCGGATCAATTACGAGTCCGGGAATTGCTGTCTCGACTCGAACAGGAGGGTGTAGTCGAGGTGATCTTGGCCACCAATCCGAATATTGAGGGCGAGGCGACCGCTATGTATCTGGCAAGACTCTTGGAACCGCTCGGATTAGCGGTGACAAAGATCGCCAGTGGACTACCGGTGGGAGGTGATCTGGAATACGCGGACGAACTGACGCTAGGGCGGGCGCTTGAAGGTCGACGAAAGTTGGACGGAACGTGAGATTAAGTGCGGTCGTAGGTGGTCATTTGGCCGAGTTGCGGGGCCTGTGGACGAATGTGCTCTATACGTGGAAACGCCCCTCGGGGCTTGCGCCTCATCGAGGGGACGTTTCCGAGTTGGGTGGAGGGGTGGTTCCCAACTGTTGCAATCATATTACGACAGTGACGACCGTATGACAAGTCAGGCCAAATCCGGGGCTAGAACGTCATAAGACAGCTGAATTATCCACAGCATTGCCCACCAAATGATTGAGAGTTCTTTCCACAGGCATATCCACAGATATGCCCAGAAAACTATAAAAAACGATGGGAAAGGGTTATTCCCCGACCGGAGGAAGTTCGATGTTGCTGACCCAGATTGATCATGTTGCCATCGCGGTGAATGACCTCGAGGCGGCGGTCGAATATTACCGCCGGGCCTTCGGTGCGGAAGTTCATCACCGCGAGGTGGTCGAACGCGATGGCGTGGAGGAGGTGCTCCTCAAGGTCGGAGAGTCATATCTGCAACTCACCACCGGCCTTCGAGCTGACTCAGCGATCAGCTTGTTCCTCGAGCGACGTGGTGAGGGTATACATCATGTGGGGTACCGGGTGGACAATTGTGCCGAGGCCTTAGCTGCGATCATCGCTGCTGGAGGCCGGGCTATCGATCCCGAGCCGCGTCCGGGCTCCAGGGGCACAACGGTGGCTTTTGTTCACCCCAAGGGATCGTTCGGCACTCTCATCGAATTGGTGCAGGAGTGATTCGTATAGCACTGATTGGGCTGTTAACCCTAAAGTGGGACAGAGGATGACCGCCGGCCGGATCCCTGTAGTCCATTTGGTCGATGGGACCTATGAGCTTTTCCGGCACCACTTTGCTGTTCCATCCCATGTGACAGCCGAGGGCGTTGAGGTGGCAGCTGTCCGTGCCGTGCTCGGATCGATGCTTCGGCTCCTCGCCGAAGGGGCCACCCACGTAGGCGTGGCAACTGACCGGGTCGTTGAGTCGTTCCGCAACGCCATGTTCGATGGTTACAAGACCGGTCAGGGCACACCACCGGAGTTGTTTGCTCAGTTTCCGCTGCTTGAAGCAGCCCTAGAGGCGCTCGGCCTCACCGTATTCTCCATGGTGGAACACGAGGCTGATGACGCCATGGCAGCTGCTGCTATTCGAGCGGCTGCCGATCCCCGGGTGGGGACGGTCAACATTTGTACCCCTGATAAGGACCTTGCTCAGGTAGTCGACGACGTGGTCGGTATCGCCCAGGTCGACCGTCGAAAGGATGTCGTCTACGACCGTGCCGGTGTGGTTGAGAAGTTTGGAGTCGAACCTGCTTCCATTCCCGATTGGCTTGCCTTAGTTGGCGATGCCGCTGATGGCATTCCCGGACTACCCGGCTGGGGTGCAAAATCCGCCTCGAAGGTATTGGCTCGATACGGCCACCTTGAGGAGATCCCAGACGATCCGAGTTCGTGGGATGTTGCTGTCCGGAGCGCCAACCGCCTAGCTGCAACGTTGGTTGAGCGGTGTGATGAGGCCCTGTTATACCGCCGCCTAGCAACGCTTGACCTCAATGCTCCGGTCATGGACGATGTAGAAGAGTTGCGTTGGAGTGGACCTGCCGATCATCTTGAGGCGGTCTGCGCCCATTTAGATGCTTCCCGGGTTGCCGAACGGGCCCGACGTTTGGCTGCCGAACGGACCTGACGTACCGCCTCGCTGGGCTCAGGCAGGATCTACCACTCCAGTCGGCCCGAGCATGTCGTCAACTGCACTGCAGCAGCCACCGAGTCGACCCGTCGCACGATCGAGCGGTTTTCCGCACTTATGAATCCGTCGGCAACTGTCCGATCCAGAAACTCTTCTAGTCCGGACCAGAACCGCGGTCGGTCGACCGGCGAGCAATCCAGTAAACCGATCGGCTTGGGGCTGTTATGGAGGCCGAGTTGGGTCCAGGTGGCTGCCTCAAAAACTTCCTCAAGGGTTCCATAACCACCCGGTAGGGCACAGAACGCGTCAGACCGCTCGTACATGGTGCGCTTTCGCGCATGCATGTCAGTCACTTCGATTAGCTCTGTAAGGCCATGGTGGGCTACCTCGCGACTGAACAGACCGACAGGGATAACGCCCACCGCCCGGCCGCCGGATTCCAGAACAGCGTTAGCCAATGTGCCCATGACCCCGATGCCGGCGCCTCCGTAGATGAGATCCACGTTGGCGGCAGCCAGCGCGGAACCTAGATCTTGGGCAAGAGCGTGAACGGTGTCGTCGCTTCCTGACCGGGATCCACAGAACACTCCAAGTGCCGGTGAAGGCCCCTCGGTTGATTGGGCTTCAGTGGTCTGGTCGTCGGCAGAAGGTGGAGTGGCAACCACGTACAGACGGTACTGCTACTGCCGTTGCTTGATCGGTTCACCGAACGAGCTAGCTGGCGCCGGGACGTTTCGATGCTGACCGGTACGCTCAAAGCATCATGGCCGATCAAACAATGTCTGAACGTCTAATTGGGTTGAATGAGCGACGGGAGGCGGCGATCCATGCCGGTCCGGAACGGGCCGTCCAGCGCCAGCACGACAAAGGGAAGATGCTGGCCAGAGAACGGATTGACTACTTGCTCGACCCTGGTTCCTTCCACGAACTGGACATGTTGGCCCGCCACCGGGCGCATGAGAGTGGCCTCACTGAGCGTCCCTACACTGACGGCGTAATCACCGGTTGGGGCACCATTGACGGCCGAAAGGTCTTCTTGTTCTCGCAGGACTTCACAGTCTTCGGTGGAGCCCTCGGTGAGGTCTTTGCTGAGAAGATTCACAAGGTGATGGATCTGGCGCTAAGCGTGGGTGCGCCGATGATTGGACTCAACGACGGTGCTGGTGCCCGCATTCAGGAGGGCGTGGTCAGCCTCGATGGCTACGGAGGAATCTTCTGGCGCAACGTCCAGTCTTCTGGAGTCATTCCGCAGATCAGCGTGATCCTCGGTCCATGTGCCGGTGGTGCGGTCTATAGCCCGGCCATGACTGATTTCATCTTTATGGTCCGTGAGAAGTCACATATGTTCATTACTGGCCCCGACGTGGTCAAGACGGTTACTGGGGAGGAGGTCACCCTCGAGGAACTCGGTGGGGCGGGTAGCCATTCCACCAAGTCAGGCGTAGCGGCATTCGTCTGTGATGACGAGAAGGATGTGCTTGACGAGGTGAAGGTGTTGTTGTCCCAATTGCCGTCAAACAACCTTGAGCAGGCACCGATCATTGAATCCGATGATCCAGCTGACCGGCCTTGCCCGGAACTTAATGACCTGATGCCGGACAGTCCCAATATGCCTTATGACATGCGGACCGTGATCGAGACAGTTTTGGACGACGGAGCCTTTCTTGAGTACCACGCGTTATGGGCAAGCAACATCGTGTGCGGCTTCGGACGTCTCGATGGACGCAGCGTCGGTGTCGTCGGGAACCAGCCCATGCACTTTGCGGGGGTGCTCGACATTGATGCCTCGGAGAAGGCGGCTCGCTTCGTGCGGACTTGTGATGCCTTCAACGTTCCGATAGTTACCTTTGTAGACGTACCTGGCTTCCTGCCGGGTGTCGACCAGGAATACGGGGGGATTATCCGGCATGGGGCAAAATTGCTTTACGCCTACTGTGAGGCGACCGTGCCTCGAATTCAGGTGATCACCCGGAAGGCGTATGGCGGTGCCTACGTGGTGATGGACTCCAAGTCAGTCGGCTCCGATCTTTCTTTGGCTTGGCCTACCGCAGAGTTGGCAGTTATGGGTCCGCAGGGCGCTGTTGAGATCGTGTACAGACGCGAACTGCAGGACGCTGCCGATCCAGAGGCTCGGCGAGTCGAATTGGTGGATGAGTACATGGAGAAATTCGCCAACCCTTATGTGGCCGCTGAACGAGGCTATGTGGATGACGTCATCGATCCTGTAGACACTCGGGCCAAGTTGGTGGCCGGTTTGCAGATGTTGGCCAGCAAAGATGAGGAGTCACCTCGCCGCAAGCATGGGAACGTGCCGCTATAGGCAGGGGGTGGTACCGATAGACACTGAGAAGACAGGGATTCGGGTCACGGCTCCAGGAGCTTCGGAGGCCGAATTGGCGGCCATCGCTGCCGCAGTTGAGGCTTTATGGCCAAGTCCGCAGGCTGAGTTGATGGTTCCACCACCTCCGCCGCCTTGGCGATTTTCAGGACGCTGGTGGTACGGCGGAGATCGCATGCGATACGACTTCTGAGCCAATTGGTCAGTTGATTCGTCCGACGGACCAGTCGGGCTCATTTATGTCGACCAGTTCGGTCAGTAGATCAAGGTAATCGGACCGGGGAACCTCTCGTGCCCCAAGACGGGACAAGTGCGGTGTGCACCACTGGACATCTACAAAACGTTTATTCCCACCCCGCATAAGCAGTTTGACCAGTCCATAGAGGGCGACTTTGGAGGCGTCAGTTCGCCAATGAAACATGGATTCTCCAGCAAACAAGCCTCCGATTGAAACTCCGTAAAGGCCCCCCGCCAAGCCGTCCTCGTCCCACGCTTCAATCGAATGAGCCCAACCCAGCTTGTGCAAGTTGTCGTATGCGGTGGTAATCCGGTCGTCGATCCATCTGCGGTCGCGCGTCGGATCAGCACAGGCCTCAACCACTTGGTGAAAAGCGGTGTCCACTCGGACTTCGAACCGGTTTATTGAGCGTCTTAGTGAACGGCTCACTCTCAAGTTTCTCGGGTCCAAGATGCCCCGTGGATCAGGTGACCACCAGGCCATTGGTCCTCCGGGCTCCGTTGGCATGGGAAAGAGGCCGGACCGATAGGCGGCCAACAGCGTTCCAGGCTCGATGTCGGCACCAATGCCGACTACCCCGTTCTCGTCTGCAGTTTCGGCCGGTGGGAACGCCCACGGACTGGGTGGAGGCTCGACAGGTGGTGCCACAGTGATTTGGGAGGCTCTGGCTAGGTTGTCTTCGCCCTGGCGTCAGCCGACTTCAATAGTGACCGATCGGATGAAGACATCGCGTATCGGACCGCCGCCATATGGGGACAAGTCGTCGGTCTGGTACAGACCCATCATCGCAGCTAGGACAGCCCGCCCAGCCTCGTCGGCTTGACCGAAGCGCAGGTAGGTGCCTTGTCCGTCGAGGAGTGAGACCCGTGGACCGGAGCCAAAGAAAAATTGGGCACCGGAGCTATTGGGCCCTGCTGAACGTGCCATGACGAGGTCGCCGGCCTGATAAGTAAACGGACCGGAAAGGCCACCGCCGGCTAGTTTCAGGAACTGACCACCCTCGTCGGGGATGGTGTATCCGGGTCCGGGGTCAGACCAACTGTTGGTGTGTGGTGCGCCGCCTTGGATTATGTCAATAGTTGGGTCGAACCGGAACAGCATCGTGCCGTCGTAGTAGCCGTAGCGGGTTAGGACTACGAAATTATTGACCGTCTCGGGAGTGTTGTGGCGGTCTAGCGCCACGCGTATCTCCCCTTCGGTGGTGTCGAAGACGGCCGTGTACTCCACGCCGTTCTCTAGGCACCAGGTAGGCCGGTGGCTGAAGGCCAGCCGGGGAGCATCTGACTTGTCAAGAGCGGGACACGGGTCGACGATTGTCGGGAGGGTGGGTACCGGGGTGGCGGTCTTGCCAGAGCCTCGGCCGGCGGCGACGACGAAGGCCAGACTGCCGACCATCATTAGAGCGACGATTCCAGCAACGATTCGAACTGCTGGCGAACGACTGGAAGCACCACTGTCCCGCGGTGCCCGGGCTTCGTGGCTGATGGGATTTCTACCGTTTCGGCTAGTGGCGGGACGACGCTTCTTTGTTGCCATGCGGCGGCACCCTACCGATGAGGTTCGGTTTCAGTACTCCAGTCTTCATTTAAACGCAGTGCAAAATATCCTGCGTCAGGGCCAGCTAGGGGTGCCGGTAGCGTGGAGCCCCGTGGCTCTCGTCGTCCAGAAGTTCGGTGGCACTTCCGTCGCAGATGCTGAACGCATGCGCGAGGTTGCCGCTCACGTTGCGCGTAGCGTGCGGCGAGGTGACCAGGTGGTGCTTGTGGTTTCGGCCATGGGTAAGGAGACCGACGAGTTATTGCGCCTTGCCGATGAGGTTTCGTCGGTCCATCCGGGACGGGAGATGGACATGCTCGTCACGGCCGGTGAGCGGAAGGCCACGGCGCTGGTCTGCATGGCCCTCCACGACATCGGAATTGATTCGGAATCATTTACTGGCAGTCAGGCCGGCTTCCTGACGGACACGAATCATCGCAATGCGAAGATTCTCGAGGTGCGGCCCGACCGGGTTCGTGCTTCGTTGGAGGCCGGTCGTGTCGCAGTACTGGGTGGCTCGCAGGGAGTTTCCAGCGACCACGAGGTGACCTTTTTGGGCCGGGGTGGTTCGGATACCACCGCGGTGGCTATCGCACACGCCCTAGGTGCTGATTGCTGCGAGCTTTATACCGACGTCACTGGCGTCTATACCACCGATCCACGAGTCGTCCCGACGGCCCGACGAATGTCCAAGATCTCGTTTGACGAACTGCTGGAGATGACGGCCACTGGTTGTCCGAAGCCCTCCATGCGGTCTGTCGAATACGCCCGCACCCATGGGGTGCGTCTCCATGTCCGTTCTGCCTTCACCTGGCAGGAAGGAACGTGGGTCGATGAGGAGGAACCTGAAATGGAACAAGCCATCGTCTCGGCGGTCACCCACGACACGTCCGAAGCCAAGATGACACTTGCTGGCGTGCCCGATCGTCCAGGGGTAGCAGCCACCGTGTTTCGTGCGTTGGCTGATCAGCAAGTCAATGTCGACATGATCGTGCAGAACGTGTCAGACCACGGCGTGACCGATATCTCATTCACCGTCCCCCACGCTGATTTGGCCCGCGCTTTAGAGCACACCGAACTCTTGGCGACCGAGGTTGGCGCGGCCGGAGTGTCTTCGGACGACACGATCGCCAGAGTTAGCGTGGTGGGTGCGGGTATGCGTTCGAATCCAGGTGTAGCCGCCACGATGTTCGAGACGCTTTCTGTCTGTGGTGTGAACATCCAGATGATCTCTACTTCGGCGATCCGAGTGAGTTGCGTAGTTGACGGTGAACAAGTGGAAGACGCGGTGCGCGCTCTCCACGAGGCCTTCAGTCTGCACGAGGCCTGACTAGTGCCGGCTTTTCGCCGGAACTCCCTGTCTCCGATGACTTCTACGCGCCGTCCGGAGGACGAAGGCGATTCGAACATGAACTTTACGCGCAAGGTACTGCCCCGTTTTTTTCTCCCTTTAGCTCTCCTTTGGGTCCTCGGCTCAGCCGTCGCAGCCTGTGGTTCGTCAGGTGCTAACACCTTTCCGGATCCGACCCTAGAGGCAACCACCGCCGCGAGTTTGGCCGTCTCAACTACCACAGTTACGGCGGCGGAAGCCCGGAGCGGATTCGTTACTGATGTGGCTGCTGCGACGCCGGTCCTCGACAGCCTTACTGATGCCGATCTGGGCTGTGTGGCTGATCGACTTTTAGTCGACTTGGAACCCGCAGAGGTAGTGACCCTCACTCGGAATGGTCCCCGACCCGACCAAGCGCGCCTTACGGTCAGTGCTTTGCGCCAGTGTGAGTTGGTAATTCGGCTGGTGGCCCTTGGAATGGAGCAAGCCATCGCCGAAGATTCCTTAATACCCCAAATGGACTTTCACTGTTTGCTAGATGGGTTGACCGACGAAGATCTTGTGCCGGTGCTCGAAGCCCGCTTTGCCTCGGGATCGGTAGATCTCGGCGATCGAGAAGTAGACAACCTGTTGGCTGATACGCCGATCATGGCTAATGCCCTGAGGTGCATGGTCACTTCAGAGATGGGCGGTGATGCCGAGTCCTCTCCAGTATGCGCCGGACTGGCTGACCGCCTTGGCGACATGATGACGACTCTGCTGGTTGTAGAGACTGAGTCGGCGGAGGAACTTGACCCGCTTGATCTGCTGGTCATGTTCCAGATGACCGACGAGATTTTCGCTTGGCTGATTGACGAAGTTCCCAAGGAGCTACGGGTCGATGCAGTCCTAGTTCATGACACAAGTCGCCGGATTGTGGAGTTGATGGCAGAGACCCTTCAAACGACCGTCGATGAAGAAGCCGAAGGAGATGGTCGCGCCCGTTTGAAGGCGTTGTTGGGCGCGATGACACGCATTGAGGCCGAACTGTCTAGGAACTGGGATGAGGTGGACGCAGCCAACGACCGCCTTCAGGACTGGGCGTTCTCAACCTGCGGAGAGACGTCTTCGATGCTGTTCGATTTGCTCGCTGGGACCGGGCCTTCCACCTGATGACCCAGCAGTACCGGATATTGCGTGGCCTCACTGTCGCTGGGCTGGTTCTCGGGATTACCAGCACGGTCGCCTGTGGCAGTGGAGGAAATCCCTCAGTTAGCCCGGGTCCGACCACCACAATGGTCGAAGCTGCCAAAGTGTCCGAGCCAAGGACCAACACGCCGTCGACGACGGCTCTGGCCGCCACTACCACGGTGGAATCGGCGTCCCCGTCAAATGACCAGATGAAGCCCTCAGTAGAGCCAGGTACAACTCCAGCGCCACCGACTTCCCTTGCAGGTGGCCCAATTCCCGAGGCACCGGGATGGTTCTGTGCCGAACTCGCTTTCGAGTCGGCTGAGTTGGTGCTTGAGGTAGAGGCAGTCCTCCCTGAGGATGGCGGAATCGATGCTCGTAGTCAGCACGCGTTGCTGCTCGCTACGCGGAACCTACTTGCCTGGACAAACAACCGTGTACCCGATGAACTGCGGCCAGACGTTGGCCTCCTCAATCGGGTGTACGCCGATTTGGGGGTTGAGTTGGATCGCCTCGATGCCGAAACGGTGACAATGCCCAGGCTTCAGGCTCTGGTTTTCGCCTACGTCGTCGATTCGCCAGTGGTTGATGGTGTCGAACTGGATCTCTCAGCCCGACGTCTTGCTGCTTATGTTGATCAGTCCTGTGGACACGGCTACCCGATAATGGAAGCCATGACTGACCTATTCGACCCCACTCCAGAGGAGCAATACCTGAGTGGCGAATCCTAGACGGACCCTAGAGGGGTCGTCGCTAGTCTGAAGCCCATGGATATCGCAGTCGTTGGGGCCACCGGTCAGGTCGGTGGGGTCATCAGGACTCTGCTTGCCGAGCGTGCTTTTCCCTTGGCGAACCTTCGATTCTTCGCGTCGGCCCGCTCGGCAGGTTCCACCATTATCTGGGGTAATCGGGAGATTGTCGTCGAGGACACTGCTACTGCGGACTGGTCGGGTATCGATGTGGCCCTCGTTAGTGCCGGCAAAACCGCCTCTCTAGAGCACGCACCGAAGATGGCGAGTGCAGGCGTCATCGTCATAGATAACTCGTCGGGTTGGCGTATGGATCCCGAGGTTCCACTTGTGGTGCCCGAGGTGAACTCCGACGCGCTGGACGACATCCCCAAAGGCATCGTCGCCAATCCCAACTGCACGACCATGGCCGCCATGCCAGTGTTAGCACCTCTTCACGCTGAAGCCGGTCTGCGGTCAATAACCGTGGCGACCTACCAGGCAGTGTCGGGTGCTGGATTGGCAGGTGTTGATGAATTGGCCAGTCAGGTCCTAGCAGTTATGGAAGGTGCTCCGGCGTTGGTGTACGACGGTCGTGCCGTCGACTTCCCTGAGTCATCGTCATTTGCCCGGACTATCGCATTCAACGTTTTGGCTCATGCCGGTTCGTTTGTTGACGACGGCCGGGGAGAGACCGACGAAGAGCAGAAGCTACGCAACGAGAGTCGCAAGATCCTCGGTATCCCAGATTTGTCAGTATCTGGAACCTGTGTGCGGGTTCCAGTTTTCACTGGGCACTCACTCTCGGTTCACGCCGAGTTCAATCGACCCCTGTCCTCGGAGAAGGCAACAGAATTGCTGGCCAATGCCCCCGGTGTGACGCTTGCGGATGTGCCGACGCCATTGGACGCTGCAGGAGTCGATGACACCATCGTGGGTCGTATTCGGGCCGACGACACCCGAACTAACGGCCTAGCGCTGTTTCTATCGGGTGACAATCTCCGCAAGGGTGCCGCCCTCAACACCATCCAGATCGCCGAGGAAATCCTTCGCCGGCGCTGATGTGGTCTCCCTGTCGCCGGCGATCCAATCGATCTAGCCGAAAGTCCGGTCAGGGTGGATCGGTGACGTAGCGTTCCATAGCATCGTCAAGGGATAGGTCCAGTTGGTTGGCGAGGCTGGCTAGCCACGCCAGTACGTCACCCAATTCGTGGAGTTGTTCGTCGGTTGTCCCCTTCCGGGTGGCTTGGGCCAGTTCGCCAAGTTCTTCGCACAACCAGGCCACCGTGGCTGGCACGCCACGAGCACGGTCGACCTGACCGTAGAGGTCTTCCATCAGTGCTTGTACCTCTGATAGTTCCACCGCGGCGACGGTACCGGTCAAATCGCAGGTCAGTGGGTATCCACCCATCGCGCGTACGTTCGATCCACACTCAGTAGGTGTCCAACGAGTCCCCGAACCATTATGGCCCGCGCTCTGGAGACGGCTGGTACGACGACCTATTGACTGATCAACAGGCGACTCAGATCCTGCGAATCCTTGACGCTCTCGACGAACTGGAGGCTGCCTCGTTGAAGATGATTCGGGCGGAACTGGAATGCGGCCCTGTGCTTGACGGTTTGATCGCTGATCCACTCACCGAGGGCACACGCCTTGACTTAATATGCGTCGTTGACACGCTGACCGTCGATCTGCTCAAGGCGATGGGTCGCAGTGATTCTGTGCGGCGCCTAGTCGAAGGGGCGCCGCCGGGAAGTGCTCGTGACGCCCTAGCGAAGCATTTGGCTTGTTCTTGACCTCGACCCTGAGGATTGGCTGAGCATCGAGAGTTGGAAGTTGGTCAGTTCTCAGGTGATGGGACAACCCGGGCTAGGCCGTCAATTATTTGGGCACTCGGGAGGGCTAGCAATCCAATCGGAGGCAGCAGGAGTTTCCGGTCGCGTGACCCTCCGCCCACCACTATGCGATCACGGGTCAGTACGTCTTTATCAACCCAGATGGGTATATCGGCTCCTTCAGGCAGGCCGAACGGAGTAACACCGCCGATCTGCATTCCGGTCAAATGGATCGTTTCTTCGGCGCTGGCAAACGAGGCTTTGCGGCTGCCGAGCCGTTCCCGGACTGTTCCATTGACGTCGAGTCGGTGGGTGGCCAGCACGAGACAGAGGGCATAGAGACGGTCTTGACCTTCGCGGGCCTTTCCGGCAACGAGGATTGCGTTGACAGAGTCAGAGGGATCGATTCCGTAGGAGCTGCAGAAGTTCGCCGTGTCAGCCAGCGTCGGGTCGCAGGGCATTACTTCGTAATCGACACCCAAGTCGATCAATTCATCTAGAACGAGGTCGGATCCGGTAATCCCACTCATGTCTGCCTCGGGGTTTCGACGTCCATTTCTCGCACTGGGCCAGTAAGGCCATAGAACACGGCTGCTACCACGATCGTGCCGCCGAGGAAGGTCGGGGTCGGTGGCACTTCCTCGAACCACAGCCACACCCATAGTGTTGCGGCCACGGTCTCCACTGGGGTGAACAGGCTGACTTCGGCCGGAGGGGCGTGTCGAGTGGCGGTCGACATGCACAGGCGGGCAACTGGCCCGAAGAATCCACCCATGGCCAGAGTGGCGAAAAACGCCTGGCGGTCCAGTAGTGACGTATCGGCGAAGCCAGCGGTTACGGCCATTGTGCACGTAGCAGTGACGGCGACTACCAGAGTCCTAGGCAGTTCTGGGTGCCGACGCCAAATAACCAAGTTGACGGCAAAGACAAAGATTGCCAGTAGGGCTACGAGATCGCCGGCGATTCCCCCGGCAGCGATTGACCCACTGACGATCACCATGATGCCGACAACTACGAGACAGATGGCTCGCCAAGTCCGCGCTGAGGTGCGTTCTTGGAGAGCGAGGTGAGCTAGAGCCGCAGCGAAGATTGGACCCGAGGCAATGATCGCCACCACATTGGCGGCCGACGTCAGTGTCACTGCGGTGAGAAACGAAGTGGTTCCGATGCCACCCAACAACCCTGTGACTAGCAGCGTTAAACGCCAACGGACTATCTGGCGCAGTGTGTCTCGTCCCAGTGAACGCACAGCCAAGCTCCAGGTGACAGGTACTGAGAACAGGCCGACCATGAAGGCGATTGTCCATCCGTCGACGTTGGAATCCTGTTCGGCAACTCGGACTAGTAGTGAATCGGTTGAAACCAGAAACATTCCTGTGAATGCCAGTGTCAAACCGAGGGGCCGGCCGTCGCGGGGCATTCGCAAGGCGCTGGCCATCGCTTGACGTTAGTGGTGGGGTCCATCCATGAACGGTTCCTCGTAACTTCGGTTTTCCCGACCGGCTCAGAGGGTTCACAGGCTGGCAAGATCGGTACCGATGCGGCGACCCAACGTATTATTCGTGACGCTCGACCAGTGGCGGGGTGATTGCTTGTCGGCGGCTGGTCATCCGACAGTTTCCACACCGAACTTGGATCGGCTTGCCTCAGAGGGTGTGCGGTTCACCCGCCACTACGCACAAGCTGCGCCGTGTGGCCCTAGTCGAGCTAGCTTGCTGACGGGTACCTACCAGCACGTCCACCGATCGGTGCAAAACGGTACGCCCTTGGACTCCCGGTTCACCAACTTGGCACTTGAGGTCAAGGCGGCCGGCTACGACCCGGTTCTATTTGGCCACACCGATACGACTGTTGATCCGCGCACGGTGCTTGAGGCCGACCCCCGATTGGAGGACTATGAAGGACATCTTCCCGGGTTTCGTGTCGGCCTCGATCTACCTGAGGATCGGGAGGCTTGGTTTCAGTGGCTCGGCGGACGTGGACACGACGTGTCGGACCGGAAACGGTTCCTCAGGCCGCGAGACGATGTGCCGATTCCTGAGGGGCGAGGAGCGTCGTGGCCACCGTCGCCTTTCGCTGCCGATGAGACTGAAACAGCGTTCGTGGTTGGCGAGATACTCGAAGAGTTAGAAAAGTGCCAGACGGTCGATGACCCCTGGTTCGTCCATGCCTCTATCTATCGTCCTCATCCGCCGTTTGTGGTTCCGGAGCCGTACCACGACCTTGTCGATCCGGTCGATGTTCCTGCTCCAATCGTTGACCAAGAAGGGGTGGACCTTCTCTTTGTCGACGCAGCGCACCGGTTCAGTGTTTATAGACCACCGAAGAACGACCTGGATCTTCGCCAAGTGAGGGCTACGTACTACGGGATGATGGCCGAAGTTGACGCTCAGATGGGCCGCCTGCTGGAGGGCCTCGACGCTCTTGAGATGTCTGAACACACGATCGTGGTTGTCACATCTGACCACGGTGAGATGCTGGGTGACCATGGCCTGATGTCGAAACTCGGCTTTTTCGACCAGGCATTTCACATCCCGCTCATAGTGCGATATCCGGCTTTGGGAGAGTCCACTGTGGCTGGTCGGGTGGTGGACAGTTTCACGGAGAATCTTGATGTAATGCCGACCCTTCTAGACTTGATCGGAGCCGAAATTCCTCGGCAATGTCAGGGTCAGTCGCTTCGGTCTTTCCTTGACGGCTCGATGCCTGAGGGAGGTGCTCCCGAAGGTTGGAGGACGTCGGTTCACTGGGAGTTCGACTTCCGGACGTGGGCGGGGGCGGTCGGTCTATCTGGGCACAGCTGCAACCTTGCCGTGCACCGTGACCATTCTGGAAAGTACGTCCACTTTGCTGGTTGGCCCGCCATCTTCTTCGATCTAGAGAAGGATCCGGATGAACGACAACCGTTGTCAGACCATTGTGAAATGAGTAACTACGCCTCGGCGCTATTGGACTGGCGGCTCACCACTGACGAGCAGGTTTTGTCGGACCATTTGGCCCTGCCGGGAGGGATGATCGTTCTCGACGGTTGACTCTGGTCATTAGGAGGTTGATGGATTCAATGGACATAGTTGGGTGCCTGCGACCTCGTAGGTGTCACGGCTTAGTTGACGGTTCCCATTGCCAGTAGACCGCGTGCTTGCTGGCCTGGTCTGGTGGCATCGGTCCAAACGCGGAGACCGACTAAGGAGAAAGGATCGGGCATGAGCAACGACATTGATCTGGCCGACGCGTACGCGCTTCAGACTCCGGACGACAACCGGGACCTCTACTCCCGATGGGCTAACACCTACGAGTCGGGCTTCATTACTGATAATGGGTACGTTTACCACCTGGGGGTTGCCCAGGTTTTTCTCGGCCGATCGACCTACAACGACGGACCTATCCTCGATGTGGGCTGTGGGACCGGTCTGGTTGGCGAGGCCTTGCGAACTGATTCTTCCTGCCCCGGGCCGCTGGACGGTCTAGATATTTCTCCGGAGATGCTGAAAAAGGCCTTGGAGAAGAGGACAGTTGAAGGAGAATCGGTCTACTCGGAGCTCCACGTAGGCGACTTGACCGCAATTCTGGAACTGGCCGATGAGGCCTATGGCGGTATCACCAGTTGCGGGACCTTCACGCACGGACACGTCGGGCCGGGCGCCCTCGACGAGTTATACCGGATTGCCCGTCCCGGTGCCCTCTTCGCCATCGGCGTCAACCCCGACCATTACGTGACTCACGGGTTCGCCGACCGGTTCGCTGACGACGCGGTCGCCGGAACGATCACCGAGCCAGCTGTTCATCTGGTCCCCACCTATGAGTCGGGACCCAACGTGGGTGTGCTGTCGCCGGTCATCGTCTTCCGTCGCCAGTAACCGGCGGAACTGTCTGGACGGCTAGCTGGGTCGAGCCGAATCAGGTCGTGGGCTTAGGTCGTGGCTAAGGCCCGTTCCAGGTCGTTCACCAAGTCGTCGATTGATTCAATGCCGACCGAGATTCGTATCAGGTCGTCGGGAACTTCCAACGCAGAGCCGGCCGCCGACGCGTGGGTCATTACCCCCGGGTGCTCAATCAGCGACTCGACTGCCCCGAGAGACTCGGCCAGGGTGAAGATCTCGGTGCTTGTCGCCAACTTTTCGGCTGCCTCGCGTCCGCCAACTAAGCGGAACGACACCATGCCCCCGTAGTTGGACATTTGGCGGGCGGCGACCTCGTGGCCGGGATGCCCGTCGAGGCCGGGGTAGAGGACAGTCGAGACCCGGGGATGGTCAAGCAGGCAACTCACGACGGCGGCCGCGTTGGTGCAGTGTCGGTCCATGCGCACAGCAAGTGTCTTGAGACCGCGTAGCACGAGATAACAGTCGAATGGTCCAGGCACTGCACCCACAGCGTTCTGCACGAATCCAAGATGCTCGGCGATTCGATCGTCGGAGGTAGCAATGAAACCGCCAACCACGTCGCTGTGGCCACCCAGGTACTTGGTGGCCGAATGGACAACAGCGTCGGCGCCCAGCGAGAGGGGTTGTTGAAGGTAGGGAGTGGCGAAGGTGTTGTCGACTACCACGATTCCGCCCAACTTGTGTGCCACATCGGCCATTAACTCGATGTCGAAGACTGTCAGCAGCGGGTTGGTGGGCGTTTCTAGCCAGATCATCCGGGTCTCCGGTGTCCACGCGGCCCGGATGGCGTCGGAGTCGGTTAAGTCCACTGCTTCGTGGTCAACACCAATTTCGCCGTGGACTCGGGAGATTAGCCGGAACGTGCCGCCATAGGCGTCGTCGCCGAGCAGAATACGTTCGCCGGGCTGAACGAGACGGAGAAGAGCGTCCTCAGCGGCGAGGCCGCTGGCGAAGGCGAAGCCGTGTGTTGCTCCTTCAAGGCTGGCCAAACACTCTTGGTAGGCGTGGCGGGTCGGGTTCCCAGTCCGCGCATATTCGTAGCCGTACTTGGGTTCACCGACTGCGTCCTGAGCAAATGTCGTCGACAGGTTGATCGGGGTGATGACCGCACCTGTTCGCGGGTCGTGCGGTTGTCCAGCCCGTATGGCACGGGTCTCAAACCCGTAGTCTCCCGGATTCTCAAAGCCTGACCTTAGAGGGTCCCCCCCTAGGGCGTGTTCGGTCATGTCAGAGGTCATTGCCGGCGTCCGGCGACAGGAATCCCAGCAGGTCGGTCCGCGAAACGATGGTGCGGGGTCGGCCGCCGTCGAGGACAAGTAGTGCTGGGGCTTGTTCCAGCAGAGAAACCGCCCGGTTGATGGGTTCGCCGGCTCCGATAGTGGGCAGCGGGTCCTGGACTACTTCCTCAATGGGTCGGTCGAGGATCTCGTCAGATCGGTATGTCTGGTTCATGAGCCAAAGTTCTGAGACCGAGCCGACCACCTCGGCTGCTGACAACGGCATATCTCCTTTGGCCACAGCTATCTGCGATACGCCGTATTTGCGCATTAGTAATGCGGCATCTCGCACGCTGTCTTCCGGGCTGACATAGATCAATTCGGGGAGGTCATCGTCCCGAGTGGCCAGCAGGTCGCCAATCACCGTCCCTTCAACCCGCGAGAAACCCATGGTTGCCATCCACGCGTCGTCGAAAACCTTGGACAGATAACCGCGTCCTGAATCAGGAACGATGGCCACCACGAGATCATCGGCGGTCAGGTCCTTGGCAACCTGCAGTGCAGCTGCTATGGCCGTACCACCGGAGCCACCGATTAGAAGACCTTCTTCTCGGGTAACCCGGTGGGCCATGGCGAAGGAGTCGGCATCACTTATTGCGATCGTCTCGTCTACTACGTCCGCGTGATAGGTGTCGGGCCAGAAGTCCTCACCGACACCTTCGACAAGGTAGGGACGGCCAGAACCACCGGAGTAGACGGACCCCTCCGGGTCGGCGACCACGATGGTTATATCGGTTCTCTGTTCTTTGAGGTAGCGGCCCACGCCACTGATCGTTCCGCCGGTCCCCGCACCAGCTACGAAGTGAGTGATACGGCCCTTCGTTTGCTCCCAGACTTCCGGTCCCGTCGTCTCGTAGTGGGCCTGGGGGTTAGCGGGGTTGTGATACTGGTTTGGTTGGAAGGCACCAGGCGTTTCGCGCATCAACCTTTCGGCTGTTGAGTAGTAAGACTGGGGGTCGTCCGGGGGAACCGCCACTGGACAGACCACTACCTCGGACCCGTAGGCACGCAGTAGTGAAACCTTCTCTTCACTGACCTTGTCCGTCATTACGAAAACGCACTGGTATCCCCGCTGTGCTGCGACGATGGCTAAGCCAACGCCAGTATTTCCCGACGTGGGCTCAATGATGGTGCCTCCGGGTTCTAGGAGGCCGTCACGCTCAGCGGCGTCAATCATTGCGATAGCGGCCCGGTCCTTGATGCTGCCGCCCGGGTTAGTGGTTTCGAGTTTGACGAGCACGGGGCAAGACAAGTCGGCTCCAACCCGCGAGAGGTGCACTAGGGGCGTCTGGCCGACTAGGTCGAGAACCGTTTTAGCGACGTGGAGATCGGAGAGGTCCATGAGTGGGTCCTGCTCCCGCTGAGCCAAGGTCAGATGGCGCAGGACATCTCAGCCCCACAGCATGAAGGTGACTTGATCTTGCCGTGGCTGTTTGGACACTCTGAGACCTGGACGGTGGAGCCATCGTCTTTTTGCAGGTTGGTGTCGACGAGGGGCGCGTCGCAGTGGGCGCAGTTGGTGTTGACGGACATGCCGCAGGAGGCACAGGTGTAGGTGGCCATGGTTACTCCTTGATCCAATTAGTGACGCTATTTGGCGTCGGACAAGATTCTCCCACAGACGTCGGTGCCCAAACCCGATGGACACGATGCCTGTTAGGGCGAAGACCGATGCTAGGAACGGAGAGCTTCGCCTGCAAACGAGGAGGACTGTCCAGTGGCCCGCCAATACCTGCCGGCCAGCTTCAGCCCCGACGAGTCGTTCGTCGCTACCGGTGAACGGGGCCAAAGGGCCCACCAACTTCAGTTTGCGCACCGCGAACGGCTTGAACGCCACATGTACGAGGTGACTGAAGGCGTTTGGTGCCTAGTTGGCAACGGGCTCTCCAATCAGACGTTCTTGGAGGGACCCGAAGGTCTTCTGGTGGTTGACACCGGCGAGTCGGTTGAAGAGATGGCCGCGGCCCTCAGAGAGGTCAGGGCCCACACTTCAGCGCCCGTAGCAGCTGTGATCTATACCCACTTTCACTATTGCAACGGCACTCAGGCGGTGTTCGATGAGGCGGGCAGTGAAGTCCCCGTCTGGGCTCATGAGAGGGTTGAGGCCAACCTCCGATCCCGGTCCATCGAGTTGGGCCCGACTGCAGCGCGCGGCTTGATTCACCAATTCTCAATGCTGCTACCCGACGATGGCCCAGATGGACGGATCCAAGTCGGTCTGGGACTGCAGTACCGGATGCCCGAACATGCCCCGTACACACACGGGTTTGTTCCTCCGTCAACTGTCGTTTCGGAGCCGACGACTACCAATTTGGCTGGATTACGGGTGGAGATGGTGCCGGCACCGTCTGACGCTGATGACAACCTGAACCTCTTCTTTCCTGATCTCGACCTGTGTGTGAATAACCTGGCCTGGCCGGCCTTATTCAACGTTTTTGCCATCCGCGGGGAGTCCTACAGGGACCCTCAGATCCTCCTTGAGGGCTTTGACGGGATTCTCGCCTCCTGTCCCGAGTATCTGCTGTGTGCCCATGGTCCACCCTTGAGTGGCCGAGAGGCTGTTGTTGAAGCAGTCACTGGGGCCCGCGATGCCATCCAATACCTATGGGACCAAACGGTTAGAGGAATCAACCTGGGTATGACTCAGGGCGAGTTAATCGAGTTTGTGCAGCTTCCTGAGAGCTTCGCTTCCTCATATCTAACCCAACAGAACTACGGGCTGGTCGAGCACCATGTTCGACAGATCCATACGGGCCTGATGGGGTGGTTCGATGGGTTTGAGGCATCACTGTTTCCAGTACCTACCGCTGATCGGTGTCGCCGTCTGGTTGAGGGCTTTGGTGGACGGGCCAAAGTGGCGATTCAAGCCTCTGCCGCACTGAACGATGACGACCTCCGGTGGGCGCTTGAGCTAGCCACGTGGCCAGTTCGGGCCGATGGAGGAACCGGCGAAGAACGGGTCCTTTTAGCTTCAGTGCTCCGAGCAATCGGACAACGCACTACGTCGGCCAATGTCCGAGGTTGGTGCCTGACAAGGGCCCGCGAGCTCGAAGGCCTAGCAGAGTTGAACCGTTACCGAATACATCGTTTCGGACGGGGACAGGTGATCACTGCCGATCCGGTAGTGGTAGTCGCTTCCCTTCGAGTCCTGCTCGATCCTAAGCGAGCCGCCGAGGTGGACGACCACCTGCGCTGGCGAATTGACGTAGACGATGCGGAGGCTGTTTGTGGTTTGTGGATACGAAACCGGGTGGCAGTTCTCACCGACGGGTCGAAAGCTGAACTGGAACTCGCCATGAAACATGAAGTGCTGGCTGACTTGCTTTCGAACCGTTGCACGATGACAGATGCATTTGAGAGTGGTTTGGTCACCGTTACTGGTGACCAGGACCGGGTGGGAAGAGTTCTGAACTGTTTTGAAGTGAGGTCCCTCTCAAGATGATCCCGGAGTTGCTACTTGGTCTGGTGATGGAACCAATGATTGCCGGATTGGGCTCGGGTCCTTTTTGCTTATTTGCTTTTAGGGATCTTGCTTTGGCTTCCCATGGTCATGTGGAGCCAGACTGCTGGCCATGAGACGTTTCGTCGTTCTTGCTGGACTTTTCCTTCTTGCGGGAGCGTGTGGGGATAGTGGTGGTGCGGATGTGACAGCACCAACCGTTTTGACGACTGAGGCTGTGGCGACGAC
>DEAU01000028.1:72585-254441 GCA_002348705.1 Candidatus Neomicrothrix sp. UBA2974 | reverse complement strand
CAACGACCTCTACCAGGGTGCTGCAGCGGCACTGTTCGCCTTCGACGTCCTCGGTAAGTCCACGGCCGCTGCGATCCACGACGGTGACCCGTACACCAATGGGCTGGCTCAGGCGTTCGCTGACGCGTTCGAAGCAGCGGGCGGCACGATCACCGGCTTCACCGCGGTGAACAAGGGCGACACGGACATGGTTCCGGTGTTGACCGAGGTTGCCGCTGGTGCGCCTGAACTTCTGTTCTTCCCGATCTTCCAGCCTGAGGGCGACTTCATCGTTCAGCAGATCCGCGACGTGCCAGGTATCGAGTCGATAACCCTGATGGCGGCCGATGGCCTGCTGAACAGCAACTACATGGCGATCCCGGAGACCGAGGGCATGTACTTCTCGGGTCCAGACATCCGCTACGGCACCAACACGAACCAGTCGACCGGTCAGACCGCTGATGGTTTCTTGGCTGCCTACAACGCCGAGTGGGGCGAGGATCCGGCGGCGCCGTTCTGGGCGCACAGCTATGACGCCACGACGATGCTGCTCGACGCTATTGCTGCGGCCAGCTACGACGATGGCGGCACGCTGGTCATCGACCGGGCCGGGGTACGCGAGTACATGGCTTCGGTCACCGACTACTCGGGCATCATCGGCATGATGTCGTGTGATGCCTTCGGCGACTGCGGTTCGCAGAAGATCACCGTCATCGGCCACGCCGACTCGAACGACATCGCGGCGTCCAACGCCAACGTCGTCTACGAGTACGCCCCAGCCGGATCCAGCCAGGGAGCAGGCGAACTCGTTGCTCCGGTAATCCCCACACGAGGTGGCACTCTCGTGATGGCTACCTCACAGGTGGGAGCCGGTATCAACCATGGCGTTGCCTCTGGCGTTGGGATTGGAAATGTGAGTTCCAAGGTCTTTGCCTCGCTAGTTCATCTCGATGCGAACTGGGAACCGCAGCCTTATCTCGCCAAGTCTTGGGAAGTCTCCGACGACAAGCTGACAGTCAGCATTCATCTTGTGGACGGAGCAACGTTCCACGACGGGGCACCGATTACCTCGGCTGATGTGAAATTCTCAATCGATGTGATCAAGAACAACCATCCGTTTACAGGAATGTGGGCACCTGTCGAGTCTGTTGACACACCTGACGACCAGACCGTCGTAATCAACCTGTCAAACCCGCATCCGGCACTTTGGATAGCGATGTCCGACGTCCTAATGCCGATCATGCCCAAGCACATCATGGATGACGGCACTCCAATCAACGAGATGAAGGCTCATCCCAACAACACAGCCTCCCTAGGCGGTGACCTAATTGCTGTTGGTTCTGGGCCATTCCGGCTCACCGAATGGAACAACACACAGAAGATCGTGTTGGAGGCATACGAGGACTTCTTCATCCCCGGCCGGCCATACCTCGACAGCATCATCTACGTCATCACTCCAAATGAAGACACCATGATGCTTGGCCTTGAGTCTGGCGAATTTGACACAGGCGGCTATGCAAGCGTTATCAACGCGGAGAAGGTCAGAAACGATCCGAATCTCGTCGATATCCCAGCTGAACTAAGCGGCGTGGGTTCACTCAACCACCTTCAGTTCAACATGGCCAATGACGTCATCAGCGATCTCCGGGTAAGGCAGGCAATCGCCTACACCATTGACCGTGACTTCGTCATCAACAACCTTCACCAAGGTCAAACGGAGGAGTTGCTCGGTGGAATCCACCCGTCCAGCCCCTTCTACAACTCGGACGTAGAGCGATATGACGTTGATCTGGACAAAGCTCGGGAACTCCTCGCCGAGGCCGGCTATGCCGATGGTCTGGAGTTGAAGATCCACTACATACCGGGTCCGAATGAGCAGCAGCTCTATGTAGCCGAGTACATCGCTCTGGCCCTAGGAGAGGTTGGTGTCGATGTCGAGGTTGTCCAGAGTGCCGACCTCCCATCTTGGGCTGGGATCTTCTTTGGTGGTCCCGACGCTTGGCATATGACTATGAACGCCTATTTCAACTGGGGAGACCCGGTAATTGGCGTTCAGCGGGCCTATGTCTGCGCCAACATCCGGCCAGGCGTATTCGTCAACAACTCGGCTTACTGCAATGAGAAAGTTGACGAGTTGCTCTATGCAGCAGCAGAAGAGACCGACTTTGATACCCGCAAGGAGCTCTACTACGAGTTCCAGGAGATCACAGCGGTGGAGCTTCCCTTCTATGGGATTAACGCTCTCCCCATTTACGGGGCGGCCCAGAACTACGTCATGAACTATCCAGACGGAACTTGGGGCACTCTCTCCGGCATGGAGAAAGTCTGGCTCGACAAGTAGAAGCCCTAACTCTGACGACCAAGCAATAGATCCCATAGAGACGAAAGGTGACGGCGCTCGCCCGGGGAATCGGGAGCAGGCTAGGACAAGCGATTGGACTGCTATTAGCAGTCGTGGTCGTTGTGTTCTTCCTGATCCAGATCGCCCCGGGTGACGCCGCCCTCTACCTCGCTGGAGAGCAAGGAGTTGGCGACGCCGAATTTCTTGCTCAAGTGCGAGCAGAGTATGGGTTGGATCGCCCACTCCTGGCTCAACTATGGACGTATGTCGTCAACATCGCCCAATTAGATCTAGGCAAATCCACTTACTTCGAAGAGCCGGTCCTCGGACTTATCTTGGACCGCCTCTTCGCCACTGTCGTACTAGCCGGATCGGCTCTTCTGTTCGCTGTAGTCGTAGGCGTTGCCATAGGCGTATTCACAGCTCGACGCCCTGAAAGCCCAGCTTCTTCACTAGTAACAGCTACGAGTTTGGTGGGATTCTCCACACCAGTCTTCTATTCGGCTGTCATGTTCATCGTCGTCTTTGCCGCCAAGTGGGGACTATTCCCGGTGGGAGGCATTGAAGACGTCCGCTACCAGGGCAACTGGATCGGCGAGTCCATCGACTTTCTGCAGCATCTGGTGCTCCCCGCACTTAGTCTCGGAATCATCTATCTGGCCTACTACTCCAGATTGGCGCGGGCCTCAATGCTCGAAGTACTCGAGTCTGACTACATTCGAACGGCTCGGGCAAAGGGTGCTCACGAAAGAATTGTCGTCTACAAGCACGCCCTCCGAAATGCCGTAATTCCGGTAATCACTATTGCCGGGCTTCAGGTTGGCAACCTGTTGTCTGGGGCCCTCCTAGTAGAGGTTGTTTTCTCTTGGCCTGGAATCGGTCGTTTGGCTGTCAACTCGATCTTTCGGCGTGACAGCCCGACCCTTCTTGGCATCATGATCTTTTCTTCTGCCATGGTCATCTTGGCAAACCTGCTGACAGATCTCGTCTATCGACTTGTCGACCCGCGTATCCGAGTCGGAGGTTCACGATGAATGAAAGCGGCATCGCAGTTGAAAAACTAAAAACCAATGACCGCGGAGCGATGCGCATGTTTCTCCGCAACAAGGCCGCTGTAGTCGGTCTGGTGGTTTTCGTATTCATACTCCTAGTCACCATCTTTGGCCCCAGTCTCTACGGCACTAGCGCCAACAAAATGGTCTCCAGACCGTTCTTGGCTCCTAGCGACGACCTAGCTCCGCTACTTGGAACCGACTACCTAGGGCGAGATATCTTGGCTGGCGTCGTTGGGGGTGGCCGAACCACACTGCTGGTGGCTGCAGTGGCTGCCGCTATGACCATGACCATCGGAATCGTCATCGGAAGCCTGGCCGGTTACTTCGGCGGGTGGGTCGACGCTCTACTAATGCGCGTAACCGAAATCTTCCAGGTCATGCCAACTCTGCTCTTTTCGCTTGTCGTTATCTTCCTACTCGGGCCAGGAACTCGAAACGAAACTCTGGCCATCGGCTTAACGCTCTGGCCACTCGCAGCCCGCCTCGCACGTGCTGAGTTCTTGCGACTGCGCGAACTGGATTTCGTCAAAGCCGCCAGGGCCATCGGGTGTAACGACCTTCGAATCATGGTCCGAACCATCCTCCCGAATGCCATGCCTCCTCTGCTTGTGTCGGCAACGCTGACAATTGTCATAGCCATCCTCTTCCATGCCGGACTGGCCTTCCTCGGAATGGTCGATGTCAACACGGTGAGTTGGGGTTCGATGTTGGGGAAAAATCGGGGCTATGCACTAACGGCTTGGTGGACCGTCTTTTTCCCAGGCTTGGCCATAGTGATCACAGGACTGAGCGTCAGCCTGATTGGAGATGGTCTCCAGGATGCTTTTAACCCGAAACTGAGGGGGCGTTGATGGCCCTCCTGTCAGTTAAGGATCTGACTGTGACTTTTGACGATTTCACGGCAGTCAACTCTGTAAGTTTCGAAGTAGAACCCGGAGAAACCCTTGGCATTGTTGGCGAGTCGGGTTCCGGGAAATCTGTTACAGCTCTTTCGGTAATGCGCCTCATCGAGATGGGAACAAGGGCAAAAATCACTCGGGGGCAGGTCCTCCTGGAAATGCCGGATGGCCACTCCTTGGATCTGCTGGGCCAAGACGAACCCACTATGAGAAGCATCCGGGGCAATCAGATAGCAATGATCTTCCAGGAGCCACTGACCAGTCTCAATCCCGTGTATCCCGTAGGCGAGCAGATAGCCGAGGCAGTACGGATTCACGAAGGCCTCAGCAGAAAAGCAAGCCTGATCAGAGCTCGCGAAATGTTCGATCTAGTTCGAATACCGGAAGCCGAAAAACGAATCGGGCAATACCCCCACGAGATGTCTGGCGGTATGCGACAGCGGGTGATGATCGCCATCGGACTTTGCTGCGGTCCGAGACTTCTGATCGCAGACGAACCTACTACCGCGCTTGATGTAACCATCCAGGCGCAAATTCTCGGTCTTATCAAACAACTTCAGCTGGAAACCGGCACAGCAATGATGCTGATAACCCACGATATGGGGGTAATCGCGGAAGTAGCCGATCGGGTAGTTGTTATGAACCAATCGGAGATCGTTGAGCACGGTTCGGTGGAACAGATCTTTCACTATCCAAGTGAGCCGTATACGCGTGGTCTCCTCAGCGCAGTTCCAAAATTGGGGAGCATGACCGGTCAGGACGGTCCTCAACCCTTTGATCTAGCAGGTGGTCTGGCGTGACCAGCCTCGTAACTGGTCAGGATGCGCTCGTAGAGATTCAACGGGTCTCCAAGAAATTTCCAACAGACGGAAAGGCGCAGGTTCACGCTGTCACAGAAGTCTCACTAAAAATTGAACACGGCGAGACCCTCGCCGTAGTCGGGGAAAGTGGCTGTGGTAAATCGACGCTCGCAAACTTGATTATCAGACTCCACGATGCGGACAACGGGAAAATCCTTCTGAAGGGTCAGGACATAACAAATCTCAACCCTCGGGAAATGCTGGTCCACCGACAAACGATGCAGATCATCTTTCAGGACCCCTTGGCCAGCCTCGACCCTCGAGTGAGAGTTGGCACATCCGTAGCCGAACCAATGCGAGTCCACAAGGCTGCAACGAAAGAAGCCGCTCTGGAAAGAACACGGCAACTGTTCGAACTGGTCGGCCTTCAGCCTGCCATGATGAACAATTACCCCCACCAGTTTTCGGGCGGCCAACGCCAGCGCGTGTGCATCGCCCGGGCTCTGGCGCTTAACCCGGAATTGGTGATTGCGGATGAGGCCGTGTCGGCCCTTGACGTATCAGTTCAGGCCCAGGTCATGAACCTGATGCTGAAACTCCAACAGGAACTTGGCCTTTCGTATCTGTTCATCAGTCACGATCTGGCAGTCGTCGAGCGCATCGCCCACCGGGTGGCCGTCATGTACCTCGGTCAGGTAGTAGAGCTCGGATCCCGCGAGCAGGTGTTCCGTGATCCCCAACATTCCTACACCAAACGCCTGTTGAGCGCCGTGCCGATCGCTGATCCCCGGCAGCGCACTAGCCGTCCACTTCTCACCGGTGAGATCCCTAGTCCGGTTTGGCCTGCCGGCGAGGGCCCCGAAGTGATCAACCACGTCGAGGTTGAGCCTGGACACATCGTGGCTGAGGAATAGCACTCCCTTCAGCAACCCTGCTGGTCGCCCGTGGTGTCGGGAGCCGGACGGTGCAACACCCCCGAGTCATAAGCCAGGACCACCCAGTCCTCGTGGTCCGGATCAGCCGTACCCGTCACGTCAACCAACCAAGAATGGGTATCCGCGTCGCGCCCTGGAAACACCAGCGTGGCCGACCTTCCGGCATGGCCTCCTTCGGCACCGGCAAGATTCTGGAGAGTGCCGCCGCCCGGTGAGCAGCGGAAGGCAGCCACCTGGATGTCCCAAAGGACTGCAACGTGAACCACCTTGACTCTGCCGTCCACCGATGTGGTGACGAGAAAAGGAGCACTGCCGTATTCGGCGAGGCGCTCCGGCACGTCGTTAGCGGGCACGGAGATACTCATTCGCGAAGCCTAGGCAGGTGAATTTGCCGCCCGGGTCAAACCTAATTCGTGTATTTACCAGATAATTTGCTATTTTTTCAAGTATGAACCAGTTAAGAATCGGTGAAGCAGCGCAACTGCTGGGGGTCAGTGTGGACACAGTCCGCCGATGGGCCGACGCCGGGCGTCTCGTCACAAAGCGCACCTCCGGGGGCCACCGAACCGTCGCTGGAGCCGAGTTGGCACGCCTTGCCCAGGAGGTCGCCGAAGCTGCATCAGCCAAAGACGAGGCCCTAGGAGCGACTCTCTCGGCCCGGAACCGGTTCTCTGGTCTCGTAACCCGCGTGCTTCGCGACGGCGTTATGGCTCAGGTCGAAATCCAGGCCGGTCCCCACCGGGTGGTATCGCTTCTATCCGCCGAAGCCGTAGACGAGTTGGGCCTAGAACCTGGTGTACTGGCTGTGGCCGCCGTCAAGGCCACCAATGTCGTCGTCGAGCGACCCCGCTGAGCACGGTTTCCCTTCGGGCACCGTTCATTGAGATCGCTACCAAATGAGAACCGGGCGCCACAACCCCTTCACTCTGCTGCTCTGCGCCGGCACAGTGGGCTTATTGGCCTGGCTGACCGTCTTCTCCCAAGACGACGACCATGCGGTACTTCGGGTCCTCGTGGCGTCATCGTTAGTCGACGCAGCCACCAACCTAGGTGAAAGATGGACTGCGGACTCCGGCATGGCAGTCGAGGTCATACCTGGCGGGTCGAACCATTTAGCCGCGCAAATCCGCGACGGCGCTCCAGCCGACGCTTTTTTGAGCGCGGATGAAACGCTGCTCGAGCGGCTACGCACTGACGGGCGCCTAGTTGGATCGGTGCGGCATTCGCTGGCCCGCAACCATCTCGTGGTGGCCCGACCTGCCAACGGACCAGATCGCGAACCCATCGACCTTAACGATCCGGCTTTGGTGCTAGTGGCCTGCGCTCCCGAGGTCCCATGCGGAGCAGTCGTGGTCCAGTGGTTCGGCGACCTGCCGGTCGACTCCCTTGAGTCCAGCGCCCGGGCTACAGCGACTCGCCTCGTTCTAGGCGAGGCCGATCTAGGCATCGTGTACGCCACCGACGTGGCTTCCCATCCCGACCTTGTCGCCGCATGGCCACAAGATGTGCCAAAACCAGATGACCCCTGCCCCTGTGTTGCCTATGGCGCTGCCGCACTGTCGTCAGCGGGTAGCAGATTTGTCTCCTTCCTAACCACAACAGAGGCCCGCACAGTCCTAACTGATCACGGGTTCGCCCTAGTTGCAGATTCATGACCCGCCGAAGACGCGCTCCACGCTCAGTTCTATTGGTCGCCACGGTGGCCATGATCTTTCTTGCCCTTCCTCTGGTTGGTCTGCTCCAACGAATGCCTTGGACCAACCTCGGCCACCTGCTCGGCGACCAAGCGATCTTGGACTCCCTGCGAGTGTCTCTGCTAATTAGCGTTATAGCCGCTTCCCTGGTCTTGGTACTCGGCACGCCCCTTGCCTGGGTTCTTGGCCGCGTCCGACTCCCCCTCCGCCGTCTGGTCCGCTCCCTCGTGCTACTGCCCATGGTCCTACCACCAGTTGTAGGCGGCACGGCTCTGCTGTTCGCGCTTGGCCGGCGCGGTCTCATCGGTCAATGGTTGGAGCGGTGGTTCGACCTGACGCTGCCCTTCACCATGGCCGGGGCGGTGGTGGCAGCCACCTTCGTAGCTCTACCGTTCTACGTGGTGACGGTGGAGGGAGCGCTAAGAACCACCAGGGACGAACACGAGCAGTTGGCCGCCACCCTCGGCGCTGGCCCGCTAGTCGTGCTCCGTCGAGTCACCATTCCCCGCGTCCTCCCCGCTATGGGCGCCGGACTGGCTTTGGCTTGGGCTAGAGCACTCGGGGAGTTCGGCGCCACGATCACCTTCGCTGGCAACCTCCCAGGCCGGACCCGCACTTTGCCCCTAGCCACCTTCCAAGCGCTTGAGTCCGACCCGGAGGCGGCACTTGCCCTAAGCCTCGTCCTGCTAGCCGTCTCTCTCGCCGTGCTGGTGCCCACTCGAGACCGCTGGCTTCCCACACGGTGATGAGGCATTGAAATGAACACCCCCGCTCTCTCCTTAACTGGCCAAGCCACCGTGGGGGACCTACACCTACAGATCCCCAGTAGTGAACCGCTGGTAGTCGCCTCCGGTGAACTGGTTGCCGTGGTCGGACCGAATGGGGCTGGAAAGAGCAGCCTGCTCCGCCTTGTCGCCGGCCTCGTCTCTCTGGACTCAGGAAGTCTCACCCTTTGCAACCTGATAGTCGACAACGGCTCGACTAAGGGCTTCGTCCCCCCGGAACGCCGGCGTGTGGGTTGGGTCCCGCAGAACCGTCTCTTATTCGAGCACCTCACAGTGGTCGGCAACGTGGGCTTCAGCCCCCGAGCCAACTCGAAGACGACTAGCCACCTCCTGGAAAGCCTTGACCTAAAATCTCTGGCCAACCGGCATCCTACGGAGTGCTCCGGTGGCCAAGCTCAGCGAGTAGCCATCGCCCGGGCTCTGGCCGCCGAACCACAGATCCTGCTCCTCGACGAGCCCTCGACAGCTCTTGACGTTGAGTCAAGACATCGGATTCACGACCTGCTAGCCGATCGATCCCGACGCCCGGCAACGATGCTCGTCACCCATGACCCCGCTGAAGTTGCCGATCTGGCTGACCGGGTGATCAGGGTGACCTCTGGTCGGGTTACCTGCGTTGACCCGTCCTAGGGTTGGTTCCGTGGTAGGTCCAGCCCACGATCCCCCCGAAGCGAGCGCGAAAAACGACGAGATTGCTGATCCTGGGCGCGCTCTGGACCGCTTTCGACTCGACGACCGCGTCGTAGTAGTCACCGGAGCCAGCTCCGGGCTTGGCAGACGCTTTACCCGAGTCCTAGCCGGAGTAGGAGCCCGACTCGTCCTCGCTGCCCGCCGCAGCGATCGGATCGAGGCTCTGGCTGACGAACTACCAGATGCCGTGGCCGTCACTGTGGACGTAGCCGACGACAAAGGCCCACAGGACCTGGTGGATGCCACAATCGACCATTACGGTCGGATTGACGTACTGGTCAACAATGCCGGCATATCCCGGGTCATTGCCGCAGTTGACGACGACATCGACGGCTTCCGTCACGAGTTGGCCGTCGACCTGATTGCCCCCTATGAACTGGCCCGTCGGGCCGCCCGCTGGTGGATCGATCACGACCACTCCGGCGTAGTAGTCAATATCGGATCAGTGATGGGCGCCGGTTCAGGTGGTCGCCTGCGAATCCCCGGATATACGGCAGCCAAGGGCGGCCTTCATAACCTGACTCGGGAGTTAGCTGTCCAATGGGCTCGAAAGGGTATCCGTGTGAATGCCATCGCCCCAGCATGGTTCGAGACCGAGATGAACGCCGAGGCCATGTTTCAAACTGACACTGGCCGTGCCTACGTCGAGTCGGGTACCCCTATGGGCCGTAGCGGCTTCGCCCACGAACTCGACGGAGCCCTTCTATTGCTGGCCTCAGATGCCGGGTCATACCTCACCGGCACAATCTTGTACGTCGATGGCGGTTGGACCGCCCAGTAAAAGACCGGAGTCGAACCAATTGACCGGGATCAGCTACTGGGCCGCCGAGCCATCGTCCCCTAAACCAGGGAGAAAGCTCTGTGCTATGGCTGCTCCAATCGGGGATCCAAGCCAAGCGCCCCGGCAATGAAGTCAAGTTGGAGTCGCAGCAGGTTCTCGGCCACGGCCTCTTGGGGTGTCATATGCGTTACCCCGGACAACGGGAGGACCTGATGTGGCCGACCAGCCTCCATCAGGGATCGGGACAAAGCGAGGGTGTGGGCGACCACCACGTTGTCGTCAGCCAAGCCATGAACAAGTAGCAACGGTCGCTCGGGGTGTCCTCTGGCCCAGTTGGCCGGATCGCAAAGGCTGCTATGCCGGTAGGCCTCAGCTTCGTCATCCGGGTGCCCGAGATAACGCTCGGTGTAGTGGGTGTCGTAGATGCGCCAGTCAGTAACCGGAGCGCCGGCCACCGCAGCGTGGAACACGTCGGGTCGCCTCAGAACGGCCATGGCAGCCAAATAGCCACCGAACGACCAGCCTCGGATAGCCACCCGAGAAAGGTCCAACCTGGGATCAATAGCGGCTAGTTCCCAGAGGGCTTCGACCTGATCCTCCAGAACTGGACCAGCTAGATCACCCTTGACCGCACGTTCCCATGCCGGCCCACGACCCGGAGTGCCCCTGCCGTCGACAACCACTACAGCGAAACCGTGGTCGGCAAACCACTGTGAGGTCAAGAACTGCCCCCGGGCTCTCTGCACTCGCTGGGCGTGTGGACCCCCGTACGGATCAACCAGGACGGGTAGAGGAGAGCCATCGTGGTCTGCAGGTAGCAGCACAGCCGAGCGGAGCGCACTCTTAGTCAGCACGCGGAACTCAGGGCGGGGCCGAACCACCGGTTCGGCGGCGTGATCGACAAGCACGTGGCCAGTTGGAAGAACGATGTTCGACGAACCATCTAGGTCGGTCGCTGACACCACGACAATGCCTCCGCCAACCGCCGCTCCGTGGACGCCCTGTCCCTCTGTGAGGTTTTCCACTCCACCTTCACGGGTGATACGTAAAACGTCGACATCCAAAGGATCCGATGAGGCCCGCACCAAGATCGCATCGGCCTCCGGTCCACCGTCGACACCGACCACCGACCGGATCTCAAGGCCGGGTGGTGAAACCGGTACTCCGTCACAGCAAAGGCGGGAGGTTTCACCATGGACCTCAACCGTCACCAGTCCACCTTCCCAGCGACAGGGCGTCCCGGGGACGAGGTCCACCCAATCGGGATCGGTGATCCGATGGAGTTCGGTGGTTGAACCGTCTTTCGGATCAACCTCAAGGACCACAAGGGTCCGTTGGTCGCGTGTCTGGACGGCCAACAGTGGCCACGATGAACCGTCGCTCGAGGAATCATCCATCCAGGCCACACGAGCCAAGTACTCGAACTCACCGTCACAACTCCAGTCCACGGCAATCGTCGCGGCGCCAGGTTCGTCAACCAGAGGATCGACAAGAAACAGACCCACCTCGGCGTTGGCTGTCCCGGCCGCTGGATAGCTGATGGCCCGAGGCGGAAGAGCCGGGTCCACAGGTGAGGAAATCCACCAATCGGCGACCGCTGCGACGTCTACCCGCGTGGCCAGCAAGCGTGCACTGTCCGGTGACCACCAATGACCGCGACTCCGACCCATCTCCTCGGCAGCCAAGAACTCGGCCGATCCCCAAGACACGGTGGTTGAGGCCCCGCCAATGACCCGGCGATCACCGCCCGCCCCGGTGATCCGCAAGGTTGACCCCGATATATAGGCCACCGATGCCCCATCAGGGCTAAGGCGAGGATCAAAGGCGTTGCCAGTTGACGGAAGTTCCACCACACGGGCCCCTCGGTTGGAAACCACTTCTTCGGACGACCGGTCCGACCCCAGCACCTCGGCGAGATACACCCGGCCGTCAAGGACGAAACAGACTCGGGACAAGTCCGCCAACGCGTCATAGGAAACGATTCCCGACCCAGACTCGCGGGCACGTTCCCGGCGGGCCATCTCTTCAAACGGAACCTCTCCACCGCCCTCGCCTGCGAGAGCAGGATCGCAAGGGTCAGCGATTATTTGTTCGGAACCCGACGTCACGTCCAGACACCACAGAGCGTGCACCGGATCATCTCCGCCCGCCGAGCGTAGGAAGAGGACCCGGGCACCGGTCTTTGACACCCGCACATCTCGCGGCGCCCCACAGGTAAAGCGTCTGGTCCGGGCGTGCTGCCGCGGAAAGTTCTCTACGGTCGGAATCGGCACGGCCCGGAGACTAGGACCCAGAAGTCAATCCCACAGAAATTTTTCTGGCAGCGGGAACCGCTCTGCGCATTTGGCACCCGCTATCTAGCGCTGAAACGATCCACCCATGGAACTCGGCCTCAGTCTCGGCTACTGGGGGGCCCAGCCCCCCACCGACCTCGCCAAAGGCGTCCAGGAAGCAGAACGCCTCGGATATAGCACCGTCTGGACCGCCGAATCTTGGGGAAGCGACGCCTTCACACCGCTTGCCTGGCTAGCCGCCCAAACCTCGAATATCCGCCTCGGAACTGGCATCGTCCAGATGGCGGCCCGCACACCTACTGCAACCGCCATGCATGCGGTCACCCTTGACCACCTATCAAATGGTCGCCTGATTCTGGGGCTCGGCGTGTCCGGCCCGCAAGTCGTCGAAGGATGGTACGGCCGCCCCTCTAACCGACCACTGGCCCGCACCCGTGAGTACGTCGAGGTACTCAGACGAACCTTCCGTCGCGAAGAGCACCTGTCGTTCGATGGCGAGTTTTACCAACACCCTTATACCGGCGCGGGATCCAACGGCCTAGGCAAGCCACTCAAGGTTATGGTTCATCCACTGCGAACTGAACTTCCCATCTTTATCGGCGCTGAGGGGCCGAGGAACGTAGCCCAGACGGCCGAGATCGCCGACGGCTGGCTACCGCTCTACTACTCGCCATACCGTCAAGAGGTGTACGCCAACCAGTTGGTCCACGCCCCCAACCACTTCGAGGTCGCCCTCAATATCGCCATCACCGAGACCGACGACGACGGGTCGGACACCCTCACCTCAGCCCTTGCTCCAATCAAGGCCTCCTTGGGCTTTTACGTAGGGGGCATGGGCGCCAAGGGCCAGAACTACCACACAAAACTGATGGCTCGAATGGGCTTTGAGGAGGAGGCGTTGCACGTCCAGGAGCTCTTCCTGGAGGGTCGGCGGGACGAAGCCATTGCCGCGGTTCCCGACGAGTTCGCCGATGAGATCTCTCTCGTCGGCACAGCAGCGCGCATACGCGACCGTCTGGCCGCCTTTGAAGACAGCCCGGTAACAATGCTCAACGTGGCGCCCCGTTCTGCTGAGCAGCTCCGGAGAACCGCCGAACTTCTTCTTGAGTAAGCGATTGTCCGGACAGCCGGTGTCAGGTGTAGTTTTCGCGCCGTGCCAGCGGGCCGAGGGGTCACCATCCGCGCTGCGGTAAGCCACGGAGTGGGCGTCCCGCCGAGCATCGAGGATCTCCAACTCAACGCTCCTAGCCCCAACGAGGTTCGCGTCGAAATAACTGCCTGCGCCGTCTGCCATTCCGACCTCAGCTACCTCGACGGCACGTGGGCTACGGACTTTCCCCTCGTCCTCGGCCACGAGGCAACTGGCTACGTTGTCGAATTAGGAGAAAGTGGCAACGAATATGGAGGAAATGGCTCGGACCTAGCCGTCGGCGATCCCGTGGTCATCACCCTGATCCGCAGCTGCGGCATCTGTCGAGCCTGCCGGCGCGGCCATGACGTAGCCTGCACTGGGGAGATCAGCCTGAACAGACGCAGCCCCCTTGCTGATACTGCTGGGAACCGCATCATCCAGGGCCTGAACGTGGGAGCCTTCGCCGAGCAGGTCGTCGTACACCGCTCGCAGGTAGTCAAACTCCCCGACGACGTCGACCCAGTGGCCGCATCTCTGCTGGGATGTGGTGTCCTGACCGGATATGGAGCAGTAGCCAACACCGCTCAGGTGGCTGCTGGCGACGCCGTGGTGGTCGTCGGCTGTGGCGGCGTGGGATCCGGCGCACTGCAAGCAGCTCGGATCGCCGGCGCCGATCCAATCTTGGCTGTTGACCCGACACCTGAAAAGCGTGTCGCTGCTCTTGGTTTCGGGGCCACACATGTCGTCGATCCCGCCCGCGACGATATTGCGACAGTCATCACGCGGGCAACTGGTGGATACCTCGCCGACCATCTGCTGGTCACCACCGGCGCGCCGGCGGCCCTCGACGGCGCAATCGACCTGCTGGCCCCCATGGGCAACTTGGTCATCGTGGGCATGGCTGGCGACGACGTGAAAATCGAAGTTGCTCCCAGTTGGCTGGCCGCCGCAAACAAGTCGATCCTCGGTTCCAAGATGGGGACCACCCGGGTAGCTGAAGACATCCCATCCCTCATCGACCACCACCGGGCCGGTCGACTCGACCTCCAAGGCATGGTGTCGAGCGTCCATTCGCTAGACAACATCGCCGAGGCCTTCGACGAGGTGTGGCGGGGCGAGGTCCTGCGAACCGTGGTGCTGCCCAACGAAGCCGAAGAAACTTTCCAAGGCTCCAAGACCATTTCCAAAAAGGCTGCTTCAACATGCTGATCGAAACAGTTGAAACCTTCGTCGTGGGTAATCCCCCGCCGCGCCACGGCGGTCGCTACTTCATCTTCGTCAAGTTGGCTACCAATGACGGGATTGAGGGAATTGGCGAGGCCTACGTGGCCACCGTCGGACCACACCTAGTAGCCGACATGCTCGTTGATCAGGCAGAACGCCACCTGATCGGCCACCGGCCGTTCGACATCGAACCGTTCTGGCGGCGGGCCTACGGAAGCGGTTACGCCCTTCGCCCCGACCCGACCCTCTGTGGGGTGATAGGCGCTCTAGAAATGGCCTGCTGGGACATAGTCGGCAAGGCCACCGGACGCCCCGTCTATGACCTGTTGGGAGGTCGGGTCCACGAGGGTTTGCGGTCCTACACCTATCTGTACCCCACCGACGGTGACGCCTACGACCCTCTGGCAGACCCCAACCTCTACACCGATCCCGATCTGGCCGCCGAGGCCGCTGTTCGCGCCGTCGAGATGGGCTTCACCGCCGTCAAATTCGATCCGGCCGGTCCCTACACGGTGTACGACGGACGCCAGCCATCGCTGGAACGCCTCGACTTGTCTGAGCGCTACACCCGAACCATTCGCGAAGCCGTTGGCAACCGAGCAGACCTGCTGTTCGGCACCCACGGCCAGTTCACGCCTTCGGGTGCGCTTCGTCTGGCCCGCAGACTGGAGAAGTACGATCCACTCTGGTTTGAGGAGCCAGTCCCCCCCGACGACCTAGAAGGTATGGCCCGGGTCGCCGCCGGCACCACTATCCCGATAGCTACCGGCGAGCGTCTGACCACCGTGTCAGAGTTCGCAGCGGTACTCCGAGCAGGAGCGGCCTCAATCCTGCAACCCGACCTTGGCCGCAGTGGCGGGATCCTTCAGGGCAAGAAAATCGCCTCGGTAGGCGAAGTTCATCAGGCCGTTCTGGCCCCCCACTGCTACTGCGGGCCAGTCGTAGCAGCAGCCAACATCGCCCTATCGGCATGTAGCCCCAACTTCCTGATACTCGAGTCAATTGATCGATGGGATGGCTTCCACGCGGACCTTCTCCAATCCCCTATCCGGTGGGAAGACGGCATGGTGATTCCGTCATCCGAACCCGGTCTAGGTGTAGTACTCGACGAGGAGGTGGCTCGCTCCCATCCGTACGAGGAGGACGAGTTACACCTGATGCCGGACAACCACCCGATGCGCATCTCCGAGAGCCTGGAATCAGGCGATGAGCCCTGGTGGAAGAACCCCCGATGACTGCGGCGCGTCGGGGCCGACGCAGCGGCCGTGCCAAGGTGCGCGATGTCGTCGCCGAGCAACAGCCCTGGCAGCAGCCACGCCTCCGATTTGAGCCAATTCGAGCCGTCTCCGACGATGAGTTGGAAGCCATCCACCTCGCCTCACTGAAGGTCTTATCGGAAACCGGCATCGACTTCCTCGACGAGACGGCTCAACGCCAGTTGGCCGAAGCCGGCTGCAGCGTTGACGGTAACCGAGTCCACTTTGACCCCGAATTGATTCTTTCGTTGGTAGCGCAGGCGCCAGCCGAGTTCACCCTGCACGCCCCGAACCCCGAGCGAAACCTCCACATTGGTGGAGACGTAATTACCTACACCAGCGTCGCCAGCCCACCGTTCGTAACCGGTCTAGGCCGAGATCGCCGTGACGGCAACCGCGCCGACTACCGCGACCTACTGAAGTTGGGGCAGGTACTCAACGCCGTCCACACCGTGGCCGGCTACCCAGTGGAACCCATGGACCTCCACCCATCGGTCCGACACCTGCACGCCACCCACGACATGCTGACGCTCTCGGACAAGGTGCCGTTTGTCTACAGCCTCAGCCGCCAACGCAATCTGGACGCTATTGAGATGACCCGCATCGCCCGCGGCGTCGACGAGGCCACCTTCGGCACGGAGCCTTCGCTCTACTCGGTTATCAACGCCAGTACCCCGCTGCGATACGACACGGTGATGCTGCACGGCATCCAGGAAATGTCAGCCCGCAACCAGTGCATCGTCATCACTCCGTTCACACTGGCTGGTGCCATGGCTCCAGTGACGGTCGCTGGTGCTCTCGTCCTGCAGAACGCTGAAGCCCTAGCCGGCATCGCCTACACCCAGTTAGTCCGGCCTGGTTCACCGGTCATCTACGGCGGCTTCACTTCCAACGTCGACATGCGCTCCGGCGCGCCAGCCTTCGGGACCCCCGAATACTGGAAGGCTTGCCTAGTCGGTGGGCAACTGGCCCGCCGCTACCGGGTTCCGTATCGATCGTCGAACGTGAACGCGTCGAACAGCGTGGATTCCCAGTCCGCCACCGAGAGCGCCATTGCCGTTTGGGGCGCGGTAATGGGTGGCGTGAACCTTTTGCTGCACGGAACCGGATGGCTAGAAGGCGGACTGCTTACCTCCTTCGAAAAGATGGTGATCGACGCCGACCTGCTCAACATGGTTACGGCGATGCTGCAACCGATTGCTATCGACGACGCCGCCCTCGCCGTCGAGGCCATCGCCGAGGTCGGCCCAGCCGGTCACTTCTTCGGCACCCAACACACGCAGGACCGCTACACAACCGAGCACTTCCAGCCGATGGTCTCGTCATGGGCCAACTTTGAGACCTGGGTGGAGGGAGGCCGTGTCGAATCGCACCAGCGAGCCGAAGCCCTAGCACGCACACTGATCGATGCACATGTCGAACCACCCATGGCCGTCGATCGGCGAGCCGCCCTGGACGAGTTCTTGACCCGCCGAGTCGCCGAGGGCGGCGTCGAGACGGACTACTAGACCGGAGGCACCTTAGATATGTCCAACCTCCCTGAGAACGCACAGGTCGTCGTCATCGGTGGTGGCGTTGTAGGAGCCAGCGTGCTCTACCACCTCACGAAAGCTGGTTGGACAGATCTCATCCTTCTGGAGCGCCGCGAACTGACTGCTGGATCCACATGGCACGCCGCTGGCGGCATGCACACCATCAACGGGGACCCCAATGTGGCCGCACTCCAGCGCTACACCGTCCAGCTCTACGAGGACCTTGAGCGCGAGTCCGGGGTGTCATGCGGCCTCCACTTGACCGGTGAGGTCATGCTGGCTGATAGCGAGGACCGCCTGGACTGGTTGCGCATGGCTCATGCCCGCGGCCGGTACTTGGGCATGCAGACCGAGTTGATCTCGGTAGCCGAGGCCGCTGAGAAGATCCCCTTCCTCATCGAGAAGCATTTTGTGGGCGCCCTTTGGGACCCGGTGGGTGGTCACGTCGACCCGTCGGGCGTCACCAACGCCTACGCGGCGGCGGCACGCAAGGCCGGAGCCCAGGTGCTCCGCAATACCTGGGCCCACGACATCGTGTGCCGACCCGACGGCCTGTGGGACATAGTCACCGACCACGGCACCATCACCTGCGAACACTTCGTGAACTGTGGCGGCCTCTGGGCCCGCGAGGTGGGGCGTATGTGCAACCTGGAACTGCCCATTCTGGCCATGGAACACATGTACCTGGTCACAGAGGAGCTACCCGAAATCCGACCTTGGCTAGAGGCCACGGGGGGCCATGGCATCGGGGCTATCGACTTCGGTGGTGAGATATACACCCGAGCCGAGGGCGGTGGCCTGCTACTTGGCACCTACGAGCAGGCCTGTGTGCCTTGGTCAGTCCACGAGACCCCCTGGGACTTCGGCGCACAGCTCCTGACCCCTGACCTGGAGCGCATCGCCCCGTCGTTGGCCGTCGGCTTCGAACACTTCCCTATCTATGCCGAAGCCGGCATCCGACACGTGGTCAACGGCCCGTTCACTTTTGCCCCAGACGGCAATCCCCTAATCGGCCCAATCCGCGGTCAGCGGGGCCACTGGGTTGCCTGCGGGGTCATGGCCGGTCTCAGCCAGGGGGGTGGCGTGGGCCTGGCCATGGCCAACTGGATGACCACCGGTGATCCTGGCTTCGACGTGTGGGGCATGGACGTGGCTCGGTTCGGCGACTGGACCACACCTAGCTATACGAAGGTCAAGGTCATGGAGAACTACAGCCGCCGGTTCTCCATCTCGTTCCCAAACGAGGAACTCCCGGCAGGCCGGCCCCTGCACACGAGCCCCGTCCACGGACGCCTCACTGAGGCCAACGCCGTGTGGGGGTCCGCGTACGGGCTGGAAGTCCCGCTGTGGTTCCAGCGGCCGGGAGCCGAGCCGATCGAAAACGTTACCTTCCACCGCTCCAACGCATTCGAAGTCGTGGCCGAAGAGGTCCGTGCCGTGCGCGATGGCGTGGGCCTAATCGAGACCACCGGGTTCGCTAAACACAGGTTCACCGGATCAGGAGCGCGGGACTTTCTCGACCGCGTGCTAGCCAACCGGATCCCAGAGCCGGGGCGCATGGCGTTGGCTCCCATGCTTGACGACGCAGGCCACCTAATCGGGGATTTCACGGTGGCCGCACTGGCCGACCCGTCCGAAAGCGCCGAGAGTCTTCTAGTCCTGGGATCAGGGGTGGCTGAGGGCTATCACGAGCGCTGGTTCCGAGCCCAACTAGAAGAGGCCCGCCGGACTGACGCCCTCTCTGGACCCGTGGACTACCGTCCTGTGGGTCACGATCTCACTGGCCTATCCATCGCCGGCCCAGCCTCCCGAGAAGTTCTAGCCACACTGGCCGATACTGACGTATCGTCCGAGGCCCTCCAGTTCCGGGACATACGGCAGATGGATTTAGGCATGGTTTCCACACTGGTGGGTCGTATCACCTTTACCGGAGATCTGGGCTACGAGTTCTGGGTCCCGTCGTCTCTCCAACAGCGCCTGTTCGATCTTCTTGTAGAAGCCGGCCGACCTCATGGACTCCGGCTATTCGGTGGCCGGGCATTGGATTCGATGCGCTTCGACAAGTCCTTTGGCGCCTGGGCCACGGAGTATCGGCCCATCTACACCCCAGGTGAGGCCGGCCTGAACCGCTTCGTGGCGCTCACCAGGGCGGACGGGTCGGACCGTGACTTCGTGGGACGGGAATCCGTGGTCGCCGAGCGGACCGCTGGACCACCACGCCGCCTCTGTATGTTCGTGCTCGATGATGCCGGCGTCCCAGGTGGCCGGGAAGCCGGCACCGAAGTCCTGGGTGACGAACCGATCTGGCACGATGGCCAAGTGGTGGGCTGGGCCACCTCCGGAGGCTACGCCCACTGGTCGCAGGCCTCCTGCGCCCTTGGCTACGTGCCCGCCGATCTGGGCAACCCGGCGACATCGACTACCGGCTTCGAGTTAGAGGTGCTGGGGGTGCGGCGGGCAGCTATCCGTGTCGACGAGCCGCTATTCGACCCGGCAGGCGCCCGGATGCGAGGCTGAGACCATGGACCGTGCGCTCCCGGACGACCCCCTGGTCCGCCGGGCAGCCACCGTCGGTCACCGCATGGCGATGGGCCCCGGCGAGCCCGCTCTGTCCGAGTGGGCCGCCGCAGGCCTAACTCTGCCCGACGAGATAGCTCTCATGCGCTACCGGTTAGACCGCATCGTCCAGCAGTTGACCCTGGCCGACGTGGACGGCATCCTCCTCTTCGATCCCATGAACGTCATGTATGCGACCTATGCACCCAACATGCAGGTGTGGCACCTGCATAACCAGGCCCGTTTCGCTTTCGTGGGAGCCGATGGACAACTCGTCCTCTTCGACTACCCCAACTGCGAATTCCTGTCGGCCCACAACCCTTACGTAAACGAGGTCCGCACAGCCACCGGCTTTACCTACTTCCTCGCTGGCGACCGGGCCGGGGAGCAGGCCAAGACCTACGCCGCAGAACTTGCCGACCTAGCCCGCAACCACGGTGGTCACACTTGTCGCCTAGCCGTGGACGCATCTACCACGCTGGGCATCACCTCGCTGCAAGACCAGGGCCTCGCTCTGGTGGAAGGAACGCGGATCATGGAAGAGGCTCGCAAGGTGAAGGGCCCCGACGAGTTGGCCGCCATGCGCTGCTCGGTGGCTGGCACGCTTACCTCCTGTCTCAAGATGTTCGAAGCCATGAGACCCGGCATGTCCGAGAACCAGCTCTGGGGGGTGCTGTGGGCCGAGATGCTGGCCCGCCACGGGGAGTGGATGGAGTGCCGCCTGTTGTCCGCAGGTCCTCGCACGAACCCGTGGTTCCAAGAGTGCAGCAGCAACGTCATCAAGGACGGCGACTTGGTGGCCTTCGACACTGATCTGGTGGGTGCCTATGGGATGATGACCGACATCTCGCGGACATGGACGTGTGGGGATGCCAAAACGTCAGCTGGAGGCCGTCACGCCCACGCTCTGGCAGTCGAGCAGGTGTCTCGCAACATAGAGTTGTTGACTCCAGGTCGGACCTTTCGGGAGCTCTGCCATTCGGCCTGGACTCCGCCGGTGGAGGATTACCGGCACTACTCCGTGCTGTTCCATGGTGTGGGCCAGTGCGACGAGTACCCGAGCATCCCATTTCCAAACGCGTGGGAAGCATCCGGCTACGACGGTGTACTGGAGCCGGGAATGGTGTTGACCGTCGAGGCGTACGTAGGCGCCCGGTTGGGCGGCGAGGGCGCCAAGCTGGAGAACCAGGTGCTGATCACCGCCGATGGGTATGAGAACCTCACCCCGTGGACCTTGGACCTGGACCGATTCGAACCGATCGGGGAAGCTGCCGGTGGCTGAAGATCTAACGGCTCACCTGCGTCGGATCATGCCGTTCTGTGACGTGCTGGACCTGACCGTGGTCAGCGCTTCGCCTGAGCGGGTGGAGGCCACCGTGGAGTGGGCCGAAGAGCGAACCACCTTATTCGGTGGCCTACACGGGGGTTACGTGATGGCGGTGGCCGACTCGGTTGGGGCCCTTTGCGCCTCGCAGAACATCCCCGAGAACGCCGGCACATCGACCATCGAGTCCAAGACAAACTTCCTGCGGCCCATCACCAGCGGTACGGCCACCATCGTGTCCACCCCCGCCCACGTCGGACGCACCACCATCGTTGTCCAGACTCAGATGACCCGCGATGACGGCAAGCTGGCCGCCCTGACCACTCAGACCCAGGCCGTCCACCCCGCCGCTTCCTGAACGGCGGGAACTCGGCGTCTAGCGACCGCGGAACTCGGGCTGGCGCTTTTCGATCCAGGCCCGGCCAGCTTCTTGGGTGTCTGCTGATCCGAAGTTGGCCGCCTGAGCCGCAGCCTCGGCCTCGAGGGCCTGTGACATCGACGTCTCCACCCCGTGGTTAAGCAGTGCCTTGCTCATCGAAAGAGCAAGTGGAGGCCCGGCGGCGATGCGGACCGCGACATCGTCCACGTAGGCGTCCAATTCGTCATCGGGCAGGACGCGGTTGACCAGCCCGATGCGGTCAGCTTCATTGGCGTCGACGACCTCGGCCAACAAGGTCAGTTCTTTGGCCCGATGGAGGCCGACGCGGCGGGGTAACACCCACGAGCCACCAAAGTCGAGACTGATCCCCCGCCGAGCGAAAATCTCCGAGAAGCGGGCGTCGTCCGAGGCGTATACGAGATCGCAACCCAGAGCTAGGTTCAGCCCGGCTCCGACCGCCACGCCGCGCACCTTGGCCACAACCGGGTGCTGGCACTCGTGCAGGGCCTGTGCCGACGCCTTGATCATCCGGAGGTTCCGCAGGGCCGGTACCGAGTCGTCGACACCCGTGACCCGCCTCGACTGGCCACCTACGTCGGCGCCTGAGCAGAAGTGCCCTCCTGCCCCTGTAACGACTACGCACCTGACGGTCTCGTCTGCGTTCAGGTCCCGAAAGATCCTCCCAAACTCAGCAAACATTTGTCCCGTCATCGCGTTCATGACCTCGGGCCGGTTAATGGTGACGGTGACCACGCCCCCGTCCCGATCCACGTGCAGGCCCTCGGCTCCCTCGTGCTGCTTCGGTTCCGTGTTCTCTGACATACGGCCCGACGCTATGCGGACAGCCGACACCGAACCTCCTCCGGCAAGAGTGACCTCCGGCCAAGCGGTGCGGTCGAGTCGCTTGTCGGTAGGGTCCGGCGGTGGACCTGAATCTGACGAAGGATCAGGAAACAATCCGCGAAGTCTTCGCAGCATTCTTCGAAGGCGAGACGGGCCCCATACGCGCGCGGGCGGCCGAACCAGTCGGCATGGACGCTGCAGCTTGGGAACGCCTCTTGGAGACTGGTGCGCCGAGCATGGGTGCCTCAGAAGCCGCTGGTGGAGGCGGAGCTTCGCTAGCCGACCTCACCGTGGTAGCCACCGAAGCCGGTGCCTTCATCGCCCCCTTACCGTTCGTCGACCATGCCGTGACCACCCGACTCCTGGACACCGTCAACGCATGCGACGATGGCATGCTGGCCGGAACAACCATCGTGGGCCTCGCCCTCTGTCCGGCAATCGACGGGATCGCCCGAACTGTGCCCAGTGGCGCCGCCGCCCACCGGGTCGTGGCCATTGATGGCAACCGTCTCGTCCTTGACCGACCCGTCGACAACCCATCGGCCGGGCACTTAGCCAACCACGGTTGCCTGCCGCTGGCTCACCGTGACTTGACCGGCGCCGAGGTCGTAGCCAGTGGACCCGACGCGTTGGCCAAGCACGCCCGGGCCGTCGACGAGTGGCGCACCCTCACCGCAGCCACCCTCGTCGGAATTGCGCGGTCTGCCGTCGACCTCGGCGTGGCCTACGTCATGGAGCGGAAGCAGTTTGGCCGCCCGATAGGCAGCTTTCAGGCGGTCCAGCACCAACTGGCCGACCTCCCCGGTCTGGTCGACGGTGCCGGCCTGCTGACTTCGAAGGCGGCGTGGGCTGGTGACCGAGCCACAGTCGACGGACTTGCGGGAGAGCCCGGCGTACTGGACGTCGACTCAAACGACGTGACCGACTTTGTAGCACTGGCCGCCATGGCTCTGGTGGCGGCTGGCGAAGCGGCCACGACCGCCACCGATCGGAGCCTCCACGTGCACGGTGGCTATGGGTTCAGCGAGGAATACGACATCCAGCTGTACTACCGCCGCGCTCGAGCTTTGGCCTACGTGCTGGGTGACCCGGCCCGCGAGTGTCGTCGACTGGCCAGCATGTTCCCGACGCCATTCGTTTATGCCTCAGAAGCGGGAGCCACCTGATGGACTTCTCCCTGGGTGATCGGGCCGAGTTCTTCCGCGACGAGGTGCGGAACTTCCTAGCCGAGCATCTCACCACAGAAGTCGTCGAACGGATGCACTCCACTGGAACATTCGACGACAAAGACTTCAACGTGGCCTTGGCCGAGGCAGGTCTGCTTGCAGGCGCAGTGCCTGGCTACGGCGACCGCGACCCGATTGAGCTCTACATACTCTTTAATGAGTTGGAGAAGGCTGGCGCCCCCTATGACGGTCTTGCCGTCACAATGCTGGTGGCCGGTGTGGTCAACGCTGTGGGAACCGACCTCCACCGTGACACGGTGCTCCCCCAGTTGCTTAGCGGCCGGTCCAGTTGCTGTCTCGGTTACAGCGAACCGGATTACGGCTCCGACCTAGCCGCTATCACTACGAGGGCGGTGCGCGACGGCGACGAGTGGATTATCGACGGCCAGAAGATGTGGACGACCATGGCGCATGAGGCCGAATGGGTGATCCTGCTGACCCGCACTAACCCTGATGTGCCCAAACACAAGGGACTGACCATGTTTCTGGTACCCATGGATACGCCAGGCATCGAGGTCCAACCAGTACCCACCATGGCCTCGGAACGGACCAACGCCACCTTCTACGACGGCGTCCGGGTGGATGATGGATGCCGGCTCGGCGAGGTAGACGATGGCTGGGCGGTCATGGGAATAGCGCTGGCCTTCGAACGGGGCGTCATGGGAGGAACCAACCCAGCGGTGCCCCTACTGCGCCACGTGCGATCCTGGGCTGCCAAGACTCCGGCCCCGGACGGCGGAACCATACTCAACGACCCCCTGATGCTCGAGCGAACTGCCCGTACCGCTATTGCCAATCAGGTGTCACAACTGCTGACCCTGCGGGCGGCCTGGATCGCCGCCACCGGTGGCCTACCTGGCCTAGAGGGCTCGATGGCCAAGTTGTACGCCACCGAGCGATACCAACAAACCGTGCGTTGGTTTCAGCAGATGGCGGGCGCCGAAGGCCTGCTGTCGTTTGGCACGGACGGTGCAGCGGCCGACGGATGGATCGACTACGACGGCCGTCACTCGCCGGTTACCACCATCTACGGGGGAACCACTGAAATCAATCGCAACAACGTCGCCGAACGGCACTTGGGCCTCCCGCGGTCCCGGTGAGGTCCGACCGAGCCCATCAATCCAAGAGCCGACACCGCAGTTCAGATATCCGACGGTCGTCGAATCCGAAGCCGTCCCGGAACATTGCCTCGGCACCACCCCAGTGACCATCAACGGCCTCCATCTGGGCTCGGACAGCCTCCGGCGATACCTCGACAAACGGCCTTATGAGGTCGACCAAGCTGGAGTCAGTGCGTCCGGAGGCCACAAGGCCAGCGATCCGCTCATCAGTCCGGCGGTTGCTTGTCAAGTAATGGGCCACCACGGCGTCTCGGCCCACGCCAAGCAGTAATAGCAGGGCGGTACCAACCCAACCAGCCCGGTCCTTGCCAGCAGAACAGTGCCAGACCAATGGCCAGTTGTCAGACTCCCCGATTACAGAGAAAACCTCGGAGAAGGCGGCCACCTGACTGGGGTTGGTGGCCATCTTGACCGCGCCCTGAACCGCAATCTCCATCGACCGGCCATTCGACCACACCGAGCGCATCTCGCCTAGGTCGCCCCGGAGGATCTTGGCCCGGATGTCAGCTCCTACCCCGGCCTCGTCAGGAATCGGAATGGGCCGACATACAACCTCATCAGGCAAGAGGTCCGGACCGTCTGTAGCAATGTCGTCATCGGTTCGCAGATCGACCACGGTGCGGACGGCCAACGCGTGCAAGCGGGCCAAGTCGTCGTCAGTAGCCCGAGCCAGGTGTCCAGAACGCCAGAGCAGGCCACTCGCAGTCGTACGGCCATCGGTAGTCGCAAGTCCACCGATTCCCCGAAAGTTCGAGATTCGGTCCATGACCGGACCCGGATCGAGTGCGGGGTCCTGGCCAAGCATCTCCGCATGCTCCCACTGCCCTGGACGCCACGTACGATCCGGGAGTGCCTTCGACTAACTCCTCCACACCGAATCTCCTAGTCGACGACGCCCGGCCCGGCATTCGTCGACTCACCCTCAACCGCCCCGATAAGCGCAACGCTCTGGACAACTCTCTGCGCTCAGCCGTGTTCGAAGCCTTGCGACAATCCGACATGGATGACGGGGTCCACGTAACGATCCTCCGAGGCGCCGGTCCGTGTTTCTCATCGGGCTACGACCTTGGATCTGACCTGTCCGCCGATCGGCCCACCTACACACCGAGTGGTGACGGGTCCTGGTCCCGTCAAGTGACCGAAGGTTGGTTATCCCTTTGGGATCTAGCCAAACCAGTCATCGCCCAGGTTCACGGCTACGCCATGGCAGGTGGATCGGAACTGGCAGCGGCCTGCGATCTCGTCTATCTGGCCGACGACGCCACAATCTCGCATCCGGTCCTCCGGGTAGCCGGGACACCGGACTTCGCGGTACACCCGTGGCTGGTTGGCTTACGAAATGCAATGGAGATGGCCCTAACCGGCGCGTCCGTGACTGCGAATGAAGCTGTTCGCGCCGGCTTCGCCAACCGTGCCTTCCCAGCAGACCATCTCGACGATGCCGTTCTGGCCATCGCCGAACGTATGACCGAGGTCCCAACCGAGTTGCTGCAGCTCAATAAGCGCTGGGTTTACCGGGCCATGGAGGCAATGGGTGCTCGGACCGCTATTCGAGCTGCCACCGATCTCGGAGCCTTGGCACAAAAGGCTCCGGGCGTCCAACGAAATCTGGCAGACCTGCGAAACCGAATTAGAGGTGCCGTATCCGGGGATCCTCTCAGCCACTGAGCTCGACACGAAATCCTCCGCACCGGGAGGCATAAGAGAGTCCGCGGTCAGCCTCAAGCCCTCAACGTCGCTGGGCCACGCCGAGCCAAGCGGGCCTCAAAGGCCTCAGCTTGGACGATCAGCGCATCAGGTATGGCCATGATCTTCTCTTGGATCTCTGACGCCTTGGCGTCCAGACCTTGGAGGATTCCGATTCCCCAGTGGCGAAGAATTGGTCGCACAACCTGCTCGGCATGTATCCGAAGGTTGTAGATGCCAGCCCGAGCAACTGCTACGGCACGACGGTTGAAGTTTGGAATCCCCGTCCCAGGCATCCGGAAGTCGGCAAGTACCCGGTGGATGGCATCGAGCACCAAACCGGGAGCTTCGGACAACATGGCCGTAGTCACTCCCCTGTAGAAGAGGAAGTGGTGGTTCTCGTCGGCTGCGACTCGAGACATAACCTCGTGAGCTATCGGACAATCGGCTTTTACCCCTGCATTGCGGTGGCTGATCCTCGTCGCCAGTTCCTGCACGGACGTGTAGACGAAGACCTCAACTGGACACGGAGAGTCGTACCACCACCCCTTGGTAACAGTTTCCAATCGCTCATCCTCAAGGAGAGCCGGGTCGCAATTGCGGGAGGCCAAAAGGTAGTCGCGAATAGCGATCGAGTGTTGGCCCTCCTCCGCTGTCCACAAGCGTGACCATTCGATCATCGGCGAGTCCGTTGAGAACGCCCCAGAAATTTTGGCGTGGTAATAGGGCAGATTGTCCTCAGTGAGGAGATTCAATTGAAGGGCTGTGCGGACCTCCGGGGAGAGGGTGGCCTGAGACTCATCCCACGGCTCGTCTCGGAAGCTGCGGCCCAACTCCCACGGCACGACATCGTGGGCGTACCAGTGCTGGCGACGCTCACGGTGCTGGGTCATCAGTCTCGAAACTTCCGATTCGACGCTGCTAACCAACTCGAACGATTCAGTTGTGACGTTCACGTGGCTCCGTTCAGACCGGTATTGGGTACGGTTTTCGGCGCGAAGACCTCGGCTCAACGTCCGGTCTAAGGGTCTGTAAGCAGGCTACGTCCAATGGGGCCCTACCGTTCACGTGGGTTCTATGGACCGGAATAGCGACCTGTCAGCTCCGGTCGAGGTCCAACTCAAACCGGGGTGACTTCCAGATCGTCGTAGGTCTTGTCCCGCCGGAACTCGAGAAGGATCTTCTTCGAGGTCACGGCGAGGATTGCGCCAGCAAACATCGTTAGGAACGCTCCGGCACCGGTCACCACGTTGAGGTCTGAGACCCGAGCCAAACTGGCCACCCAAACGATGCCGATGAGCGCGAGACCTCCACCTGCAGCCGCCACACCGGCACTCCACCTCCATCTTCGGTTCTCGTCGAGACCAAGCAGTCCGGAGGCAGGCACAGTCAGAACCGCGCCGAGGACCGACACTACGATGGCCAACTTTCCGAGGCCAGCACCCTGATCCGTGTACCCATCGGTGATCACCTTGGCCTGACGGCGGAACTTATTGCGCAGCGAGGTGACCTTGCTGGTGTTTGTGGCAGCTAGAGCCGGGTTCACCTCTGCCTCCTCACGCAGGCGCTCCATCTCTTCAACGATCTCAGGAGGAAGCTCCGAAGCAACCCGCTCGTCGAAAGTCCAACCGGAGTAACCGCCGACGACCACGAGGACGACAGCTATCGCTCCAGTGGCCATCCGACCCCAGCCGACCAATCGCTGGAGAGGACGAAACGCTGAGTAGGGCGCAGTCTGTAAGGCGAGAACGGCCCCGAACAGCATCAGGGCGCTGGCCAGTATGGCCAGCATCGAACCCGATCCATGGGTGTAGCCCTCGACATCGCGATGCGGCGAAGCCACCCGGTAAGTGATTGCCGCCATCAGCATGCAGGAGGAAACGACAACCATGGCATCGGCTCCAAACCAACGCGATCCCGATCGGATGACGGAGGCGATCACTACCCCAATAATGAGAACGGTGAGTATCTGCGTGTCGAGAAATATCGCCGAGTCGCCACTGCCGATGCTGCCCAGGACCAACCACCGCGCGGCTACGCCAGCCACCAAGGCCGTTGCGAGCGCCATGTTGCGAGCGAGACCGACGCCGACGATCCGGAGCACCAGGCTGGCAAAGGCCAGCGCCACGATGTCCTTGACGTCCAGCACACTGGTAACTGGAGCCACAGCCATGGCCAGCAGGGCCACCACTAGGCCGGCTCCCATGTTGTTCCATGTGGTACGAGTTGCGTCTAGAACGGTCGTCCGACCCAACAGACCCACAACTGCGGCAGCAATGACCGCCACCACGACCGCCAGGACTTCGCCATCGACCCCTATCGGAGACTCGAAGTAGTGACCGAGGATCCCTGCAGTGAACGCCCAAGCTCCGACAGTCCGCCAATTCAGCGGCACTGATACCCGGGCCAGGCCGAGGACCAGACCGAGAAGCGCAGGGATGGTGATTACCTCGACTGCTACCGCCCATACCGCTTGCGCCTCGTGGCCCTGCAGGTTGGCCAAGGTGGTGTAGCCGTCGAATTCTCCAAGAATCGGGAAGGCGTAGATGGCAGCAAATGCGCCGATAGCGACGGCCACCAGCCCCCCCGGACCCCGAAGTCGTCCGATGCCGCCGGTCCAGAAGAGACACGAACCTGCCGCCATTACGGCAAAGAAGCCGAGGAATAGGACGATGATGCCCGACCAACTTCCTCCTGAGGCCTGATAGCCGTTGAAAGACTGGCCAGCCAGGTCAATGTCGACCTCCCGAGAGTGACTCGAGAAAAGACCGGCGCCAGTACCCCACGTCATGATCGTCGAGAGCACAGCGACCACTCCGCCCAGGCCGACAACCGCCATCCCCAGCCTCTCTCGGCCTTCCGCCACGACCTCGTGCTCAACATGGTCAACCTTCAGAGCCTTCTGCTCCGCGGTTTCGGCAGCCTCGACCTTCTTGAGGAGTTCTTCAGGGTCCCGACGCTGTGCCATTGCCTCGCGGATGCGAGTCAACAAGTTCCCCGAGCCGTCCTCCTCCGGCTGGGAAAGCCGGTCCAGAACCACAGCAACGGTCCATAGGGCAAGCCCAGAGGAAATTCCGAGACCGACGTCCAGATTCTGGACCGCCCGAAAGACCAGAAGACCAAGGCCCGATGCACCCATGATGGCGGCAATGCCGACCATGGCGATAGCCAACATCACCGTCTGGTTCAGACCAGCCATAATCGACGGCTTAGCCAGCGGTAACTGGACGTCGGTAAGGACCCGCAGCTCAGTGGCTCCATAGGCACGGCTTGCTTCAACCACGTCCTCGGGAACGTGGCGAATTCCCAGATTCACCATGCGGACCAGCGGCGGCAGGGCATAGATCATCGTCACCATGGTCGCCGGAACCATGCCGATGCTGAAGAAGAACACGAACGGCACCATGTAGACGAAGGTGTGCACCGTCTGCATGGCGTCGAGCACTGGCCGGGTCACATTCCACGCCGAGTCCACCCGGGCACAAAACACCCCCAGCGGGATTCCGATGAGAGCACAAAGCCCTACGGCGACGACCACCATGCCAATGGTCCTCATGGTTTCCAACCAATACAGGGAACCAAGCAGACCGCACATGACTAGGCCGGCACCTGCCATCAAGCCAATCTTGGGCGTCCGGACTAGAGAACCGAGGATGACGGTAAAGATCACTACCTGGTACCAAGGCACGTCGAGCAGGAAGTCGTTGACCAAGTTGTCCAATAGGAAGTCGAATGGCCATTTGATGGCGTCTAAGAACCACTGGGCGTTGAGGTCGAGCCAGTCGACCATCTGATCGAACCAGTAGCCGATCGGAAGTTGGAACTGGTCGAGCACCTTGGTGTCGGCTAGGCCCACACCTTCGACACGACCGGTCCACTCACCGGTCTCGACGGCTGCGATCCACGTAGCGACGCTCACAGGAATACCTCCCGCTCAAAGCCGTCAACTAACTCCTCCACCCGGCCCATCTCCTCCATGATCTCGCGCGGCTCGAGTTCGCCAACGAGGCGGCCAGCCTCGTCAAGAACCGCTATGGGTAAGCCCCGACCAGCAGCCGCATAGTTGTCGTTGAACCTCGCATGAGGCGTGGTGGTGTCGAAGTCTGATCTGAGGACCGAACCGAGGTCGGTGGTCCCATGGGCCAGCGCAGATGCGGCATCGTTAACGGATAGCAAGCCGATGGGCCGGCCATCACCGTCAACCACGAAACCGCCCCGTCGCTCGCCGAGAGAATCCACACACTCGGTAAGCGACTTCGAAGTGTCGAGGAACACGGCAGCCTGCATGACCTTCTCCACCTCGATGACACGGCCCTGATCGACGTCCTGGACGAACTCGGCCACATACCCGTCAGCTGGTTCGGTAAGGATCTCCTCCGGCGTACCGATTTGGATGACTTTGCCGTCGCGCAAGATGCAAACCCTGTTTCCTATCCGCAACGCCTCATTCAGATCGTGGGTTATGAACAGAATCGTCTTGTGGAGCTTGGACTGGATCGCCATCAATTCGTCCTGCATCTGGCGCCGAATCAGCGGATCGAGAGCGCTAAAGGCCTCGTCCATTAGGAGGATGTCCGGGTCCGAGCAAAGTGCCCGGGCTAAACCGACACGCTGCTGCATCCCGCCTGAAAGTTCGCGAGTGGAGTTGAAGGCATAGGCCTCCAGGCCGACCATTGCTAGGGCCTCAATAGCAGCCTCATGGCGCTCTCTCTTTTCAACGCCCTGCACCTTTAGGCCGTATGCGGTGTTATCGATCACATTGCGGTGGGGAAACAACGCAAAGTGCTGGAACACCATCGACAACTTCTCTCGACGAAAGGCCTGCAACGCCGTCCCCGTCAGATCTTGGACGTTGATCCCCTCCACCACGACCCGGCCGGAGGTCACGTCGTGGAGTTTGTTAACCGTACGGATAGCCGTTGACTTGCCAGAGCCAGACAGGCCCATGACCACGAAGATCTCGCCCTTGTGGACCTCAAAGGAGATGTCGCGCATACCAACCACATGGCCGGTCTGTCGCTGTACCTCGTCCTTGCCCACTCCTGAGGAGCAAAGGTCAAAGGCTCGGCCCCTCGGGTTGGGGCCAAAGATCTTGTATACGTTTTCGAGTGCGATGATCGGCTCTGCGTCCGACATGCAATCCCCCTACTAGCTGGTCGTCCTGCGGGATGTCCAGTCGTACGAACGAACCCGATTCGAAGCTAGCAGGACCTCAGACCGGTCGCTAAGTCCCCGCACGAAGGTCACAAAATCTCTCCACTTCCCTTGGTGCACTTTTTCCCTCCACAGTTACGACCCGATAGGCCATAGACCGCTGGATTCCCCTGATTCCTATTGGGAGGAGGACCGGGGCCTTAAGTTCCGGACCGAGCGCTTAGTGTCGTCTAGATGACCGAAAAAGACAGCGGAGAAAAACTCGGGCTGATCGGCCCCTCCTACGATCTGAAGTCGGGCGCCGACACGCTCGCCCACTATGAAACGTGGGCCGACACCTACGACGAAGAAGTCAATGAAGACCTCGGGTACGCCCAACCAGCACGCTGCGCTGCCGCACTGGCCGACGTGGCCCAGAGTATTGACGGTGGAACAGGCGGCCGATTGCTGGATGTGGGTTGTGGGACGGGACTCTCGGGCCTTGCACTCCGGGATGCCGGCTTCACCAACCAAGACGGCTGTGACTTCTCACAACCCATGCTGGAAAGGGCCATCGCCACCGGGATCTACCAACGACTCTTTGAAGCGGACCTAAATGAGGGTCTCCAAGTCGGCGACGGGACATACGACTACGCAGCAGCAGTCGGTGTGTTCTCCTTCGGGCACCTCGAGCCGCCAGTACTCCGTGAGGTCCTGCGAGTTGTTCGGCTCGGTGGGGCGGTAGTCGTCGGCTTGAACGACCACTTCTGGGACCTTGGGACCTTTACAACAGAGCTCGAAGCCATCCAAGCCGACGGAATCGCGAGGGTGACCTTCCAGGAACACGGGGACCACCTGCCAGGCGCAGGCATCGGCGGCTGGGTTGTCGTTCTGGTCAGGCCGGCCGACTGAGGCCCACCCGCCTGCATTCGACCCACGCCTGCAGGGCTATTCGGTCGAGTTCATAACCCATCAAGCATGGGCATGCTGCCAACCGAAACGGCCCTTGATGCAAAGGTGGCCGTTAGTCACCGAGTGGTCGGCCGGCGAGGTGACCTTAACGATCCGCTCGTCCTGCACATGCAACTCCAGATTGCATCCCACTCCGCAGAACGAGCACACGGTGGTGGTTACCGACTGCTTCGATTCGTCCCAGGTGCCAGCGTCTCGCATGTCGTGCTCAGTTTTGAACATCAAGGCACCCGTCGGACATACCCCAATGCAGTTGCCGCAGTAGACGCAGGCTGAGTCAGGCAGCGATACGTCGTGTTCGGTCGAGATGTGGGCGTCGAAGCCTCGACCGGCCGTAGCTATGGCATAGGTGTGCTGAGCATCGTCGCCGCATGCCTCAACGCACTTGTAGCAAAGTATGCAACGCTCGTAGTCCCGAACGTAGAGGTCATCCTGGACCTTGACCGGTTGGGCCTGCGTGACGATCTCACTTCGGTCTCCCATCCGATCAGGACGAGCCCCGTAGTGGTCCATCCAAGCCAGAACCTCGGGCGTCGCCCGGTCCATCTCCACCGACGAGGCCAGAAGTTCATAGACCATGCGTCGGCTGGTCCGCACCCTTTCTGTATCGGTGGCGACGACCATCCCCTCCTCAACATTCCGGGAACAGGAGGGGACTAGGACCCGAGAGCCTTCCACTTCAACCACGCACACTCTGCACACGTTGACCGGAGTCAGGTTCTCGGCCCAACAGAGGGTAGGGGTGTCGATGCCTTTACGCCGGCACGCATCCAGGATGGTCGAACCCTCCGGAACCCGGGCTGACTCACCATCGAGGGTGATCTCAACCATTGTCGACATGCTGACCGCCGTCTCGTGCGTCAAGATCTATCCCCTTGCGAATCACCGCTGCTTACAAGAAGGCCTAAGTCAAGGGCACTTCGGATCGCCCCGGAGGCAGTCTGGCCCAAGCCGCAGATTGACGCATCGCGCATGACGGCAGCCAGATCGTCCAAAAGTTCTCGCTCGTCTTCGATATCGGCTCCGCGTCGGAGGCGAACCAACACTTCCTCCTGGCGGACCGTACCTACCCGGCAAGGCACGCACTGGCCGCAAGACTCGTCGCGAAAGAACTCGGCAATGCGCCGGACCGTGTCAACCATGTCATCGTGCTGGTCGAACACCATTACTACCCCAGATCCGAGTGACACTCCAGCCGCTCGAGTGGCCTCAAGCGTCAACGGTAAATCCATGGACTCTGGCCCCACGAAACTTCCCGCCGCGCCACCCAACATCACCGCCCGCACCTCACTGCCCGCGATCAGACCACCTGCAAGGTCGACCAAGTCGCGCAGGGTGGCTCCGAATTCCACCTCGTAGGTGCCGGGGCGTTTCACCCGTCCGCTGAGGCAGAAGAGTTTGGTGCCTGGAGATTGCTTGGTCCCCACGGCCGCATAGGCCTCACCACCCATGAGGACGATAGGTGGCACGTTGACGAGAGTCTCTACGTTGTTGATGGCCGTCGGCTCACCGAATAGGCCGTGAGTGGTCGGAAAGGGTGGCTTATTCCGAGGCTCGCCGCGATAGCCCTCCAGCGAGTTGAACAGCGCTGTTTCCTCTCCACAGATGTACGCACCCGCTCCGCTACGCAGCGTTAGGTCGAAGCGGATACCCGACCCGGCCACGTCATCACCTAGAAGGCCCTCGGCATACGCCTCGTCGATGGCGTGCCGCAAGCGGCCTATGGCCACCGGATATTCCCCCCGGATGTACAGCCAACCCTGTTCGGCTCCTATGGCTGTCCCAGCGATGGTCATAGCCTCCACGAGAGAGTATGGGTCTCCCTCCATGACCACTCGATCCTTGAAGGTGCCTGGCTCAGACTCGTCGGCATTACACACCAGATGCCGGGGTCGGCCTTCTTGGTCGGCGACGCCGCGCCACTTGACACCGGTTGGGAATGCGGCGCCACCACGTCCCGAAAGTCCTGACGCGGTCACCTCTGCGATGACCCGGTCGCCACCCATTCTCAGAGCTTCCTCAAGAGCCCGGAATCCGCCGTGGGCTCGGTAATCGTCAAGGCTGGTTGGATCGACGACACCCACCCGGGTTAGGAGTCGGAGGTCACCAGATCCGGTCTGGGCGAGACTGACCGACGGCGTGGAGGACTCCGAGGATATGGCCACAGCCACCTCCGAGGTGGTGACCGGTCCGTCATCGACCGCCGTTACGGTGAGGTCAGGACGCCCGGTCCGCTGAACCAACACCGCCGGCCCACGTTCGCACTGCCCCAGGCATGGGCTGGCCTTCACGTGGTAGCCCTCAACCCGCAGGTCGTCAATCAGGGCAACAGCGCCGACCAGTCGACAGGCCACGTCGTCACAGACGTGCACCGTATTGTCGGCGGCCGGAGGATCGTGGGTGAACAAGTGGTAGAAGGTCGCCACCCCGTAAGCCTCGGCCGGCGGCACCTCCAACTCGCCGCACACATGATCGAGCCCACCCGGACTGATCCACCCGGCCGACCGCTGCAGAGCGTGAAGCGCTGGTAGTAAGAGGTGGCGACGTTCCCGGGTCCGGCTCCGACCGGCGTGGACAAGACGCTCCGTCTCACGAACCACCACTGGCCCGTAGTCGGCGAGGGCCTCGGCCACCGCGTCCTTCTCGGCTTCGGTGGCCTCGTCACCTGCTCCGAAATAAAGATCAGGCACGATCGCCCGCCAGTTTCCCGTCGGCCAACCTTTCGACTCTGACAGCCGCCGCCTTGAACTCGGCGGTACCGGCCTTCGGGTCAACAGCGTCACTGGTGATCTGGTTGATGTCGGTGGTCTCCGGGAAGTGGAAGGTGGTATGGCACAGGCCGACAGCTAGATACTCCTCCACTTCCACCGTCATTTCGATGGTCCCCCGTCGGGACGACACGGCGACCCGCTCACCGTCGACCACGCCCAGAGCTTCGGCGTCAGCCACTGAGATCGACAACGCCTCGCCAGTCCGAATGGGAGAAGCAAAGTGCTCGGTCTGGACGCCAGTGTTGTATGAGTCCAGTGCCCGCACGGTGGTGAGCCGCAAGGGGAACTCGTCGGTCAACTCATCGAGAGGGGGCCGGTTCTCGACGCAAGAAAAGGGAGCCCGTCGACCCCCTGCTGGCCGCTCCCATAGGCGTCCATGGAGAAACGGGCTACCCGGATGGTCCTCGCTGGGACACGGCCACTGAATGCCACCCTCCGCCTCAAGGCGCTCCCAGGACATCCCCCCGTGCATCGGCGACACTTTCCGCAACTCCTCCCATAGGTCCTCCGGCGTGGGGGCACCCCAACCCTCGTCACCCATGGCTGCGGCAAGATCGTTGATAATCTCCAGCTCTTGCCGCGCCTGACCGGGTGGCGGAACTGCAGCCCGCATCCGCTGGACGCGGCGTTCACTGTTAGTGACAGTGCCGTCGGACTCAGCCCAGCCAAGGGCGGCGGGGAAGACCACGTCGGCCACCTCGGCTGTCCGGGTCATGAAGACATCCTGGACAACCAGAATGTCTAGGCGCTCGATCATGGCTCTGGCGTGCTTAGCATCGGCTTCGGAGTCAACCGGATTTTCCCCGATGCAGTAGACAGCCTTCAGCTCATCTCGCTCCATAGCTTCGAACATCTCGGTCAGGTTCCAGCCGTTGGTTGGTGGGATGGGGCAACCCCACACCGCCTCAAACTTCGCCCTCGCCTCGTCGTCCTCTACGTCCTGAAAACCGGTCAGTTTGTTGGGCAAGGCGCCCATATCGCCACCGCCCTGCACGTTGTTCTGGCCCCTTAGAGGCACCAGACCCGAACCCCACCTGCCCACGTGGCCGGTGAGGAGTGCGAGGTTGCAGAGCGATTGGACGTTGTCAACGCCGGTGTGGTGCTCGGTGATGCCGAGCGTCCAGCAGATCTGAGCCTTGTCGGCCGTGGCATAGGCATGGGAGAGGTCGCGGATGGCTCCTGACGGGATCCCGGTGACTTCTGATGTGTGCTTCAAAGTCCACGGCTCAACAAAGGCCGCGAACTCATCGAAACCGGAGGTGGCGTTTTCGATGAACTCTTCGTCAGTCAGGCCGGCGGCGATGATCTCACGAGCTATACCGTGGGCTAGGGCGATGTCGCTCCCAACGTTTAGACCCAACCAATGGTCAGCGAACTTGGCCGTGTCGGTCCGGCGGGGATCGATTGTCCACATGAGCGCGCCGTTTGCCACGCCTCGCAAAGCATGGTGGAAGAAGATGGGGTGCGCGTTTCGCGCGTTAGAGCCCCACATGACGATGACGTCGGCCTCCTCGATCTCCAAATAGGAGGAGGTACCACCGCCCGCTCCGAAGACCGTCGCCAGACCGACGACGCTAGGTGCGTGTCAAGTTCGATTGCAGCTATCGATGTTGTTCGAGCCGATGACCCGTCGGGCGAACCGCTGAGCGGCGTAGTTCACCTCATTGGTGGTCTTCGAGCAGCTGAACATCCCAAAAGAGGTCGGGCCGTGGGTCTCGACAGCCGAGCGAAACCCAGTGGCGGCCCGGCGGATTGCCTCCTCCCAGGTCGCCTCTCGTAGCTCACCGGCGTCTCGGACCAGCGGGGTAGTCAGGCGCTTGCTCATATTTCCCCTGTCAGTCTTCATTTCAGTGGTCGGTAACCCGACATGCCCATCGATTCTGGGTCGTTCGGCGAAATCGGTCGCACCGAAACCTAGCGCGACTTAGGAGTCTGCCGTTTCCCCCCAGTGGATCAACGTCCCTCCCAGTGAGGATCCCGCTTCTCGGAGAAGGCTCGCGGGCCCTCTTGCGCATCGTCAGAAGCGAGCATCCGTTCATACTCGATGAGGTCGCCTGAACGAAGTTGGGCGAAGGCTTCCTCGATGGAGAGGCGACCGACGGTCCGGTCAATAGCGATCACCGCCTCCACAGCCAAAGGTGCCATTGCAGCGATCCGATTAGCCAGATCGCGTGCTGTATCGGCAAGATCGGCGGCGGACACTACCCGGTTGACCAACCCCCAACGCTCCGCTTCTTCCGCGTTGAGCCTCCGCCCTCCGTAAAGGACCTCATTAGCGACAACCCTCGGCAATATTCGGGGCAACCGGATGGTTCCAGCGTCCGGGATGATCCCGAGACTGGTCTCCGGCAGGAAGAAGGAAGCATGGTCAGCCGCCACCACGAACTCCGCTGCCATGGCCAGTTCAAACCCCCCGCCTACTGCCATACCATTCACAGCGCAGACCACAGGCTTATTCCGGTTTGGCAGTTCGCAAAAGCCCCCAAAGCCACCCTCCCCATAGTCGGACTCAAACTCCTCGCCTTCGGCAGCAGCTCCTAGATCCCAACCAGCCGAGAAGAACCGCTCGCCAGCTCCGGTGATTACCGCTACCCGTAAAAGCGGGTCGTCCCGGAAAGCAGCGAAGACACGGCTGAGTTCCCGGCTGGTCGCCGCGTCGATGGCATTGGCCTTAGGCCGGTCGAGAACCACCTCCAGAAGGGGCCCATCAACTGTCGTTCGAACCACTCCACTCTCTCTCATGATGCCAGGCTTCCTCCTCAGCTCAGGGTCCTCCAGAACCAGTGTCCTCTCAATCGGCGGCGCAGGTCATCAATGCATCGACGACGGTGGCGCCATCGGACGTCGCCAATAATGGGTTGATCTCGACTTCCACTAGGCCGTCGATCTCGATAGCTACCCGAGCAACGGCCAGTACAGCATCTACGACGGATTCCAAATCGGCTCCAGGCTGTCCGCTATGCCCTGCCAGCAGCGGCCAAGTGGCCAGGCGGTGAAGCATTCCAAGCACCTCGTCGCCGGTAACCGGCAGCAACAGACAGACGGTGTCGCGAAACATTTCCACGAGGGTGCCACCAACGCCCACTGTTAGCAGCCAACCCACCGGGGCCTCCCGCCGGACAGAGACGAGAATTTCGGCTAGAACGCCCTCGACCTGAGCCTCAACCATCACGAGGTCTCCGTGGCTGGCGCCTGCCACCTGCTCGGCAGCATCAGCCACCGCATCACGGTCAGACAGCCCGAGGGCCACGCCGCCGACCTCCGTCTTGTGGGCTGGACCGACGGCCTTGAGCACGACCGGGAAGCCGATCTCCGTAGCAATGTAGGGGGCTTCCGAGATCGAGACGACCGCCCGGTCAGGAACGGAGAGACCAACTTCCTCCAGCCATGCTTTCGCTTCGCTTTCGGCGAGAATTCGGGCTGCACCACTGACCGGTTCAACTGGACAGGGCGCGTCGATGGTTGATCGTCGACCCCACCATGCTGCCGCGTCGAGGGCCCTCAGCGCTTCGTCGATACCGCGGACCGGGATCAGGCCGAGATCCGACGCCGCTGCCTCCACAGCCTGCGGGAGGTTTTCCGCCATCGATGCTGCGACCACGCCGTTCGTTCCGGTGATTGCAGCTGCCTCCCCGAATGCCTCCAATGTCGGCCACCAACTCGTATCGTCTAAGCCAGCCCCTGGGAAGTCCAGAACCAACACTGCCGCGTCGGGGCCCTCGCCCTCCAAAATCCCGTCCGACCGGACCTCGTCACCCGATAGATCCTCGCCGGGACGAATTGCTTCAGTGAAGGTGGCGGTCAGGCGATCGCGGTCGTCCCAGATGAAGGTGTGGTAATCGAACGGGTTTGAAACCGAAACCAGAGATGCCTTATCCGGCTCGCCGAGAGCAGTTCGAATGCCGTCAATGCGTTCCGCCCCGAAGGAAGGCAGATCTAGACCCAGCTCATCACATCGGTCAGCCACGATCGAGGCTTCGCCGCCCGAACAGCTGAGGCTGACAATCCGACGACCCGAAAGGCCACCCAGCCCGTCTAGAACATGGAGGGCATCGAGAAGTTCAGGGATTGAACGGACACGGCGGACCGCCAGCCGGTCGAAAAGCGCTCCATAGGCGGCATCGCTACCCACTATCGAAGACGTGTGCGAAGCAGCGATCTCGGCACCCCTGTCAGACACACCCGTCTTGAGGACAACTACCGGCTTACCTAGGCGCGAGGCCCTCGCGCAAGCGGTGGAGAACCGAGCCGCATCGTGAAGGGCCTCGACATGCAGGCCGACGGCGGTGACCGTCGGGTCGGAGATCAGAGCCTCCAGGCACTCCTCGATGCCAACATCAGCCTGGTTGCCGAGAGTCAGCAGGTGAGCAATCGACATGGGACGAGTTTGGAGACTCAAGTCCAGGCCTATATTGCCGCTCTGGGTTACTAGGGCCACGCCACTCTCCACGCGATGGAGTCCCTGCTGGTCGGGCCAGAGAGCCGCTCCAGCGACGGCCGAGACGGTTCCGTAGCAGTTGGGACCGATGATTGGCATTGAACCAGCCGCCTCGTTGAGTGCCCTCTGAAGGGCCTCTCCCTCCGAGCCAGCCTCGGCGAAGCCCGACGCATAACAGACTGCCGTGCCAGCGCCCATCGCCGCTAAGCGGTCCACGACTTCCACGGTCGCCCGACGGTTCACCGCTACTAGGACGGCATCAGGAACACCGGGAAGATCATCGACGGTTGGCACACACCGCACTCCCGCTAGGTCTGAACGAGTCGGGTGGACGGCCCACAAATCGCCTTCAAAGCCGAGGCGCCGGCACTGCTCAACGGCCCGCTCGGCCGGTCGGCCGCCAACCACGGCCACCGACTGGGGTGCCAGCAGACGGGCCAGGCGATTCACTATCCGGCCTGTCAGCTCAAGCGCCAAGAGGCCGGAGCATCTCTCGGCTCACGATGTGGCGCTGGATTTCACTAGTCCCATCCCAGATCCGATCAACCCGGGCGTCCCGCCAGATCCTCTCGAGGGGCAGTTCGTCCATGAGGCCCATCCCCCCGAGGATTTGAATGGCCTCGTCGGAAACGAACTGAAGCATCTCAGTCGACGAGATCTTGGCCATCGCAGCGTCGCCATCGGCCATCATGTTGCTGTCCATCAGCCATGCAGCCCGATACGTCATCAACTCCGCCTCGACCATCTTTGTCCGCATGTCTGCCAGTTTGAACGAGACTCCCTGAAACTTTCCGATCTTCTGCCCGAACTGCTCGCGAGATGCTGCCCAGTCCAGCGCCACCGAAAGAGCACGGTCGGCGCGACCTAGGCAAATGGCGGCCACCTGGAGGCGGGTGGCCCCCAACCACTCATTAGCCACCTCGAAGCCCCGATGCTCCTCCCCAAGTACCTTCGAAGCCGGTACGCGACAATCGTCGAAGTTGAGGATGCAATTGTGGTAGCCACGGTTGGAGACTGACCGGTAGCCGTCAGAGACCTCGAAGCCCGGCATGTCGTGGTCGACCAAAAAAGAGGTGATGAGCCTCTTGGGGCCACGGTGCGTGTCCTCCTCGCCGGTCGCGGCAAACAGGATCGTGTAGTCGGCCAAGTCGGCATGGCTGATGAAGTGTTTGGTGCCGTTGATGACATAGTCATCGCCGTCGCGGACCGCCCGGCAGGTCATGCCGCGGACATCAGACCCGGCGTCGGGTTCGCTCATGGCAAGGCACTCGACACGCTCACCGCGGATGGTCGGAAGTAGGTACTCCTCTACCTGATCGCCGACGCAGGCTTGAAGGATGTTGGAAGGTCGCGCCACTATGTAGTGCAAGGCGTACTGGGTCCAGCCGAAGGCCCGGTCGACGAGGGCCATTGTCAGGTTGTCGAGCCCTCCCCCGCCGAACTCATCGGGCATGTTGGCGGCGTATATCCCTGCGGCTAGCGATCGGTCGCGAATCTGCTCCACAAGTTCGGGTGAAACCTTGCCGAGTCGTTCCACCTCTTCCTCATAAGGGACAAGTTCGCGCTCGACAAATGTTTGAACAGTGTTAACGACCATTTCCTGCTCGTCGCTTGGTGCGAAATCCATCTGGTTACTCCGGGGTTGGCGGGTTTGGTCTTTTATCGGGGAATGGTCATAACCCGGCCCACCTGGGACGGGATCGGTAGGTTGGCGTGGGCTTTGGAGATTGCGGCCAGGGCGGCGGCCGGGCCAGGAAGAATTGGTACCACCGCCCCCGACTCCGTATCGACGTGCAGCAGCATCTGCTCGGTCGTACACAAGAGGTCATCACCTGAGAACATCTGGTGGAAAAAGTGCAGACGCTTGGCGTCAAACCCCAACACCTGGGTGGTGAAGCGAAGAGGCTGACCGAGCGAAGCCTCCTTCACATAGTTGAGGTGGGTCTCCACGGTGAAGAAGGAGTGTCCCGCCGACCGATAGTCCTCATCAATCCCGATGTAGCGAAAGAGTTTGTCGCTCGCCCATCCAAAGGCGGTAAGAAACGCCCACTCGGACATGTGATCGTTGTAGTCCACCCAGTCGGGTTCGACGATTGTCTCGTAGAGGCATAATGGGGTAGCCACCTCGTCCTCATGCGACCACGAAGCACCCTTTGCCATCCCGAGGTCAACCTTGTGAATCCGGGCCTCACGTTCGGCAATCAGGCGGCCGGCACCAAGGTTGAGTGGTCGCAAAGACCTCATCACCCCGATCACGTAGTCGTCCCGGAGGCGTTCCAACTCGGCGATAGAGCGGCCTTCAGCCTGGTCCTCACAGCCCGTAGCCATGGCTTCAACCAACTCGTCAGTCAACTCAGGTGCTTCGAGCCTGGTCCACGGCAACTTAAGGGCCGGACCGAACTGGTGAAGCATGTGACGCATCCCCTGTTCGCCACCGGCCAAGTGGAAAGTGAGGTTCGTTCCCATCCCGGCCCACCGCAGCCCGGGCCCATAACTCACCGCGTCATCGAGTTCTCGGGTGGTGGCCACGCCGTCGTTGATGAGGTGAAGAATCTCCCTCCACAGTGCTTCCTGGAGCCGGTCCGACAGGTAACCCTCTATCTCAGTCCGCACCACGAGCGGGTACATGACCAAGTCGTCGTAGTGGGCGACAGCAACCTCCACCGCCTCAGGCGAAGTCCGCTCCCCGGCCACGACCTCGACCAAAGGTAGGAGGTAGACCGGGTTGAAGGGATGGCCGATGAGGATCCGCTCTGGGTGCTCGCAATTCTCCTGAAGCCGCGTTGGCAAAAGACCAGACGAACTGGAGGCGATCACTACCTCGGGGCCCGAGTGGGCTGCCAATGCAGCAAGAAGCGTTCGCTTGACGTCCTCGTTCTCAGGCGCACTCTCCTGAATCCAGTCCACGCGACCGGCGAGTTCCTCAACCTCGTGAACCCAAGTGAGGCGCTTCTGGTCGGCTCCGGGAAAGAGGCCCAGTTTGGTGGCTGATGGCCAAGCTTGGTCGACGGCGACCCGCAGGCGGTCCTCAGCCCCGGGGCCAGGGTCCCAGGCGAGCACATCCAACCCCCGAGCCAGGGCCCGGACTACCCAGCCCGACCCAATGACGCCGGTGCCGACGACACCAATCCTCCGGCGGCCATTTGGCCGATCCCCGCCAAGAGCTCTGCTCCGTGTCCCATTCTCCAACGACATCGCACCCTCCGTTCCATTGCGATCGAATGGTGTTCAGTCGTCCGGCGCAACCGAATCTTCGTTCCGCATGATGGAACACTAGTACCGTATGCTGGATCAGAGTACGGGCACCCGAGCGCCGAAACAAGTAGCAGGACGAAGGGTGGACAATGAGCATCCAGTCGGTAGAACGGACCTTCGCGGTGCTCGGGGTTCTCGCTGACTCTGACCCCAATGAGATCCCCGTTTCTGCCATCACCGATGCCACCAAACTCCCCAAGAGCACGGTGAGCCGGATCCTCTCCACCCTCGGTGAACTTGGCGTTGTCGCGCGCGGAGTATCCGATGGCAGCTACAGGCTGGGACCCGGAGCTCAGGTTTTCGCTGGCCGGGACCCCATCGAAGCAGACCTGGTTCGAACAGCCCATCCAATCCTCGTTCGCACCGCTGAGCGCCTCGACGAGGACCTCGGCCTGGCTCTTCCTGACGGCGACCACGTCCGTTACGTCGATCAGGTACGCAGCCAAAGAGCGGTTCGAATCCGCGTCTACGTGGGAGAACGCACGCCCCTTCACACCACCGCGGCCGGATTGGTCGCTCTTGCCGAACTCCCCGATCAGGACGTCGAAGTACTTCTAGCCAGACCTCTCGACCCGTGGGGACGCGGAACCCCTATCAACCCAATGGACCTCCGGAGCACGGTCACCTCGGTTCGCTCCAAGGGTGTTGCATGGACTGAAGAGGCTTGGGCAGACGGAGTAAACGGGGCCGCCGTGCCTGTACAAGGCCCAGAAGGCGATCTGGTGGCAATCCTTAATGCCTTCGGCCCGTCCTACCGGTTCCCCGGCGACCACGACCGGACCGAGGTCGCCAAGTGTTTATTCGATGCCGCCAATGAAATCGCCGGTCTTCTCAGGGGTTGAGTGTGGGCAATCGAATCACCCTCCTCCTAACCCTGGTCCTAGCCGGATGGGTGATGACCGGTTGTGGCAATACGGACACCACCCCGGCAGCATCTGATCTGGCAACGACCAGCGTCGGTCCGTTCGCTAGTACAACCATGGAACAGGCTGGTAATCAGGCCGGCCCCACTTCAGTGACCCCGACCACCTCGGTGGTCCCAACTACCTCGGCGGTCCCAACTACCTCGGCCACCCCCACCGCCTCAGAAACCGTTGTTGCCCAAACCACTGTGCCCAAACTCAAACCCTCACCTTCCGCAGGATCATCGCCAGATCCTTACCAGGACTCCACTCTCGGAGAATCCTTCAGGGGCGTGACTGCATCGGAAGTTCGGGTTGGCTTCACCTGGATCGATTTCGACGAGGTGAACCGGACCTTCGGACTGAACCTCCGCTGGGCCAACTGGCTCCCAGCATTTGCTGCTCTGGTCGAAGACCTCAACAACCGCGGGGGAATTCTCGGTCGCCAAGTGGTTCTGATCGACCGCCCCTACCTCCCTGGAGGCTCCGCATCGGCCGAGCAGGCCTGCCTTGAACTTACCGGCGACGAGCAGGTATTCGCCGTGCTTAACGGCTTCCACGGCCCGGGTGCGGAAACGTCGAACGAGTGTTTCGGTACCCACGAAACAATTCTCGTCGGTGGCCGCCCATCAGTGGAACAACTGGCCCTAGTTGATGCCCCGTGGATCACCGACGACATGGGAAACGTCCGACGGGCAGAATCGTTCGTCCGCCTCCTCGATCAGACCGGCGTCCTCCGTGACCTCGGCCCAACCCTCGTCTACAGCACAGGACCAGGCTACGTCGAAGCAGCCGAAGCAGCCGTCGAGGCCATCGACGCATCTGGCGCCCCAGCCCCGATGTCCGCTCGTAACCAATACGGCGGCGACGAGCCAGCGGCAATCGCCCAGTTGGAAGTGGTCTTGGAACGCGCCCGCGCCGACGGCGTTCAGACCATTCTTGTAGTGGGTGAGGGAGTTCGGGTTCTCGAGTACCTCGTGGACCAGGGCGACCAATTCAATCTTCTGATACATAACGGCGAGTCGGTCGAACCATGGAACTTGTCGCCGCCTGCCGGAATCGGTAACGCCGGACGGATCATCACCAATACCCGCTTCCGTCAAGACGACGACGAGCAAGTGGAAGGTTGTCGTCGGGTTGTCGAAGCGTCCCTCGGCCACGAGGTCCGGCCGACTGACGAACTCGATCCAGATGAAAGAGACCACTGGTCGGCTCTCACCATCTCTTGTCGAACACTGGCTCTCTTCACCCAGGTGGCCACAGCCGCCGGGCCAAACCTCACCAACGATTCGTTTGCCGAGGCGGTGGCCAATATGGGACCGATCCGAATCCCCGGAGAAAGATTCGCCTCGCTGGGACCGGATAAGCCGGATGCGCGCGATGGTTTGGCGCTAGCGGAGTGGAGCCACACCACTGGCCGCTGGGTACAAGTGTCCGAGGAGTTCGCCCTCGGCTGAGGAACCTCCAAGCCTCTCTTGGAATGACGGCCCGGGTTCTTACTTAGTTCAGGTTCAGGGTGTTTCGGGCGTCGGCTGGCGTTTGCAGCCGGGCCCCTAGCAGTTCCACGATTTGTGCGGCCTTCTCCACTAACTGCGCGTTGGTAGCTAGTACGCCGCGCTCCAAGTAAAGGTTGTCCTCGAGTCCAACCCGGACGTGCCCGCCGAGCATTACCGACTGGGCAACCATCGGCATCTGCATCGCACCTAGACCGAACGACGTGAACTCGGCCTCGTCAGGTAGCCGATTCACCATGGCCTGCAATATTCCGACGTCCATCGGGGTTCCGTATGGAATCGACAGGCAAAGTTGGATCCAATAAGGAGCGTCGATGAGGCCCTCGTCGATCATTGTCTGGGCAAACCAAAGATTCCCCGTGTCGAAGATCTCCAGTTCTGGACGCACACCGAGTTCTCGCACCCGTTCGGCCATTAGCCGCAGCATCGAGGGCGTCGAGATGTACACCTCATTGTCATCACCAAAGTTCAACGATCCACAATCCATGGAGCAGATATCGGGACGTATTGCCTCAACATGGGCAAGTCGGTCGAGACCGCCGACGAGATCGGTGCCGGCTTGCCAATCCATCGGATCATTATCCGGGCCGACGTTGAGATCACCCCCCATACCGGCAGTCAGGTTGATGACCACGTCCTCGTTCTTCTCCCGGATCCGCTCCACGACCTCCTCGTAGAGAGCGACGGTGCGGGCGCCCTTACCTGTCTCTTGATCACGCACGTGACAGTGAACGATGGCGGCCCCTGCCGATGCCGCGTCGAGCGCCGACGTGGCAATTTGTCCCGGGGTGACAGGGACGTGCTCACTACGCCCGGCTGTGTCGCCAGCGCCCGTCACAGCGCACGAAATGATTACATCGCGGTTCATAGATCGGGTCACGATTCCTCCGATGCTGCTATTGGTCGTCCCGCTCTAGCGTTATGGGTCCCATTGTCCCCGGGGTGGGTCCTGCGTAGGCTGGACCAAGTCCAGAATCCTCCCCAAGGAAAGTTTCAGGTCCTCACAGAATCCGCGCAGGCTACCCCGCCGTCCGCACCCAGTGCCGGCGCCGGCGTGCCGAAGGAGCAACCATGAAGATCCTGTTCGCAGACGCTCTGCCCGAAACGCACATAGATCTCTTCCGAAAGCGGGGGGACGAGTGCATCGTCTCCCCCGAACTTGATGCCAGCGACCTCCCCGATGCCATCGAGGGCGTTGACGTACTGGTCGTCCGCAGCACCAAGGTGACCGCCCAGACCATCAGGCGCTCCGACCGGCTCGGGCTCATCGTGCGCTCGGGCGCCGGCACCAACACCATCGACTGCCAAGCCGCTGCAGATTCAGGTATCTACGTCTGCAATGTGCCAGGAACAAACTCTGTCGCTGTGGCCGAGCTAACCCTCGGTCTATTACTTGCCGTAGACCGACATATCGACACCGCCTCAAATGACCTAAAGGGCGGCACTTGGAACAAGAAGGCCTACTCGAAGGCCGATGGACTGATGGGCAAGACCTTCGCCGTTATCGGTATGGGCGAGATCGGTCTGGCTACTGCCGAGCGTGCCCGGTCTTTCGGCATGACTGTGGTCGCTGAGCGAAAGGTTGACCGTCGCCCTGAAGTAGAGGCCCGGATCCGGTCCATCGGCATACGCCTCGTCGAGGACCTAGACACCCTCCTCAGAGAGTCCGACATCGTCTCCCTACATGTTCCCGGCGGTGCTGCCACCGAGAATTTGGTCGACGCCCGATTTCTGAGTCTGATGAAGCCCGGCTCCATCCTGATCAACACAAGCCGCGGTGAGGTTGTCGACGAGGAGGCACTAATCGCTGCCATGGATGAAAAGGGCATTCGAGCCGGACTCGACGTCTTTCGGAATGAGCCAAGCGGCGGTACCGGCGAGTTCTCTTCGGCGCTGGCTGTCCACCCCAACGTCGTGGGCACCCACCACATTGGCGCTTCCACACAGCAGGCCCAGAACGCCACCTCGGAAGGAACTGTCGACGTGATCGAGGCTTACCGGACTGGCGACCCCATCAACTGCGTAAACGTCGTCAAGACCCGCGTCGGCACGGCAACCATCACTATCAGGCACTTCGACCGGGTCGGGGTCCTGGCTTCCGTTCTCGAGGTACTCCGCCGGGAAAACATCAACGTTCAAACCATGGAGAACAAGGTCTTCCATGGGTCGAATGCCGCCATGGGCATCATCGACGTCGCTGGCAACGTCACCGAGAACCTGACCCACGAGTTGGCCGGCTTGGAGAACGTGATCCAGGTCCAGACGACCACACGCGGCCAGTGAGTCTGCTCCGGTCCTTTCCGGGTCTGGTGGTCCGACCCGACTGGGCCGACCGAGTCACCACAGGACCATACGACGCCTATTCGGCGGACGAGCGAATTGCGATTGCCGAAGCCAACCCGTACAGCTTTTTGAATGTGACCAGGTCTCAGGAGGACATCCCGTCCGATCAGAGAGACGACGTGGACTGGCTGATCAGCCTCTGCGCCAAGTCGATGCAACGCATCTACGACGTCGGCGCCTACGCAGAGTTTGAAGAGGCCACGCTGTTCCTCTACCGGCTGGAAACTGACAGCCACGTCCAGACGGGGGTCATGGGCCTAGTCCCAGTCACCGAACCAGACGACCGTCGGATCCTCCGGCACGAGGCGTTCCGACCTGGCCGTGCCGAACTATTGACCCGGCATTTACTTGAAATCGGCATGTCATCTAGTCCCATCTCGCTCACCTACCGGACCGACAAGGGACTTGAAGCTGCTCTGGCTGCCGGATGCGGTGGCGAACCGGTGCTGGAGACAGATGGCGACGGCATTCACCAAACCGTATGGGCAGTCGTAGACGAAGTCGCTGAGGCCATCGTCGAAGCCTTGGGAGACCGGCCCCTGTACGTCACCGACGGCCACCATCGCCTCGCCGCAGCAGTTGAGGCACGCCGTCGCAACCCAGGTATCGACAGGGATCACCCACTTCAGTGGACCCAAGCTGTCCTCTTTCCCGACGCTGAGATGCAGGTGCTGGCCGCTCACCGGCGTGTCGGAGACCGGCACGGTCGATCGACCAGCGAATTGACGGCTGCCCTAACCGAGGTCGTCGCGCTCGAACAGTGCAACCAGATCGAGGCGGCCCGACCCTCTATACCCGGCACTGCTGGTGCGTACATAGGAGGCCATTGGTTCCGATTCGACCTCCCCAAAGCTTCCGGCGACCGGGCCGTCGACTTGCTCGATGTATCTCGACTCCAAGACGGTGTCCTAGAACCCGTCTTCGGCATCACTGATCCGGCCAACGACCCCAACATCGACTATGTCCCCGAGCCAGTGGGCATAGAAGCCCTGGTCAACCGCTGCGACGCCGACGGCCGGATCGGCTTCCTGGTCCACGCCACATCGGTAGCTGAGATGATGGCTGTTGCCGACGAGGACGACCTCATGCCACCTAAGTCCTCGTACTTCGAGCCAAAGCCCCGCTCCGGGGTCTTTGTCCGCCGCCTCGACCGCGAGGCCCAATGGGCAATGGGCCCCAACTCTGGCGGGACAGCCGGAGGCTGACCATGACTGCCGCCGTGCGCAGGGCACTGCTTCAGTTCCCCGTCGACGGGAAACGCCAGTGGCTATCGTTCGAATCCCCGCGCCGAACCATCATTGCTGAAGAACTATGCGAAGTGCCGGGAGCCATGGCGGCCGCTGAGCAAGCAGCGTTTGATGGCTCGTGGGTGGTGGGCATGGTTTCTTACGACGCCGGCCCGGCCTTCGACGAGGCCGTGCGGGCAGCCCGGGTCCGAAGCTGCCCGTTGGTTTCCTTCGGCGTCTTCGACCCCCCACGACCCGCCTCGGGAGATCCAAATAGTCGCCTACTGGCCACCGGCGGGTACCACATCGGCCCGTGGGTCCCCAACCGGTCTCAGCCCGCCTACCTAACGGCCATACGCACCATCCGAGAACTCATCGCCGCTGGGGAGACCTATCAGGTCAACCACACCTTGCGGCTCCGCTCGTCATTTCGCGGGGACCCGATGGGCCTTTTCGGAGATCTAGTGCGAGCCCAGCGGGCTGACCACTCCGCCTACCTCGACCTCGGCGACCGGGCCGTCTGCTCCGCGTCGCCCGAGCTCTTCTTTCGTCGTGAGGGACGGCAACTCACATCGAAGCCCATGAAAGGGACCATTGGGCGCCACCCTGACCCCGCCTTCGACTCGCTAGCCGCCAGTCACCTGGCCTGCTCGGAAAAAGACCTAGCCGAGAACACGATGATCGTTGACATGGTCCGCAACGACCTGAGTCGGATTGCCGAACTTCACTCAGTACGAGTGCCAGCGCTGCACACCGTCGAGACCTACCCCACGCTGCACACCATGACCTCCACGGTGGTCGCCAACTCCGACGCCGGTCTAGCCGAAGTATTCGCCGCACTCTTCCCCGCAGCGTCAATCACCGGCGCCCCAAAGGTCCGGACCACCGAAGTGATCGAGGCCCTTGAGGGCGACGGACGCGGCGTCTACACCGGATCGATCGGAGCGATCGCTCCAGATGGGACGATGGAGTTCAACATCGCTATCCGGACTGTCTGGGTTGACCACGAGCGCTGCACCGCCGAGTACGGCGTTGGCGGTGGCATCGTCTGGGATTCCGACCCGGCCGAGGAGTGGCGGGAGGTTGAGCACAAGAGCCGGATCCTCGGGCGTGCCCGTTCCGACTTTCACCTACTTGAAACCATGATTTGGACTCTCGACGAGGGCATAAGTCTCCGCGACCGCCACGTCGCCCGCATGGCAGCATCAGCACGACACTTCGGCTTTGAGTTCGACGTCGGACTGGTGAACGAGTTGCTGGACACCCTGGCCATCGACCCGTCGGTCGATGGATCACGACAACTGCGGGTGCTGAGTGCTCCAGATGGCAGTGTCGATCTGCAGGTGAAAAGAGCCCCTGAACCAGTAATCGAGCCGTGGGACGTTCCGGTCGACGTGGTCCCGGTGCCCAGCAGCCACGAATTCCTCTATCACAAGACAACGATACGAGAGGTCTATGACGACGCTCGTGCCCGTTTTCCCGGCGCGCCGGACGTCTTGCTGTTCAACGAAGTGGGCGAGCTGACCGAGACCACTATTGGCAACCTCGTGATTGAACTCGACGGGGCACTGGTCACCCCACCGGTTAGGTGTGGGCTCCTGCCGGGCACATTCCGAGCAGAACTCCTGACCGCTGGAACGATCGTCGAACGAGTAGTTAGCAAAGCCGACCTCGACCGGGCTGCGGCCGTCTGGATGGTCAACTCTGTCCGAGGGTGGGTACCGATCGTCCCGGTCACCGACCCGGCCACACCGCTGGTCGCTGCGGGCCGCCGATAGAGCGAGTCGGTAACCGACTCATGAACCGCGCCGACGCCGCACCTCTTCGGTTATTGCCGGAATGACCTGGTGTAGGTCTCCGATAACAGCGTGCCCGGCCCGCGTGACCATGTTCGCCTCGGCGTCAGTATTGATCGCCAAGATGTTCTTCGCCGCCATAGCACCTACCCAGTGCTGGATAGCCCCTGATATGCCGCTAGCGATATAGATATCTGGAGCGATTCGAGTGCCCGTCTGGCCCACCTGGTCGCGGTGGGGACGCCAGCCATTGTTGGTAACCGCCCGTGAGCAGCCCACTACTCCACCCAACTCGCCAGCCAACTCCTCAAGCGGGGCGAACGCCTCCGCTGAGCCGACACCCCGACCACCTCCCACCACTACGGGGGCGGTTGACAGGGTGATGCCCTGAGTCAGAACCACGCGGTCGGCGACGACCGTGCGAGCTAGAGACTCGTCGAGTTCAGGGGCAAATGCGGAAACCTCTCCAGCGGCCGACGTTTCGGCAGGCTCTGCTTCAACGACATGGTGGGCCACGGTGATCAGTTGGACATCGGCCGTCAGCCTGGCGTCCTCAAGTAGCGAACCGCCCCACTGAACCCGCGTAATCGACCAGCCATCGGCACTCGGCTCAACAGCCCGGCAGTTCGCTACCAAAGGCTGGTCTAGGCGGGCGGCGACCTGGGCCAACACCTCATTACCCCTCTCGGTCCCACAGGCCAGCACCGCGGAAACCCCAGTACTTCGCACCAGTTGTGCGACAGTCTCGCCCCAAGCTTCCGGCCCAAAGTCAACGAGAATTGGATGAGAAGCCACGTGGACGGTAGCTGCACCGTAGGCACCAAGACCCTCTACCACCGACTCGGCCCCCGCGCCAATGACTACAGCCGCCAAATCCAAACCGGCTGCCGTGGCCAGTGGACGTCCGAAGGTCAGCGCCTCCAGCGAGGCTGCCGATAGGACGCCCCGATCATGTTCGCAAACCACGAGCAAGCTCACGACAGCACACCCAGTTCCTCAAGGAGGTCAACCACTGCGGGAGCAGCCTCCGGTCCGGTGCCGAGAATCACGGTCTCACTGATTTGCTCCTCGGGGCGATGCAGGCGGACACGAACCTGCCCGCCTACGTCCCCCACCGGCTCGCTCTGGGCAACTTCGGCCTTCTTAGAGGCAAGACGACCCTTCATAGTGGGATACCGAGGGAGGTTTATGCCCTCTTTGACGCCCAGCACTGCTGGCATCGGCAACCGGTACACCTCGAAGCCACCATCAATCTCACGGCGGGCCGCCAAGGTGCCTTCGGCTAGATCAACGACCTTAGGATCTGTTCCGATATCGATACCTTTGATGCCGTTCACAACGGGACGACCCAATGCATGAGCGACTCGGACGCCCACCTGGAAACCGCCCGCGTCGGCCGATTCGTTTCCAAACAGGATCAGGTCGAACGCTCCGTCGCCCTCCTCCAATGCGGAAATAGCCCCTGTCAGGGCTTGTGCCGTGCGTTGGGGATCCCAGTCAACCTCGCTGATTGGGATAAGCACGAGGCGGTGAGCACCTACGCTGGACGCATAGCGCAACTGTTCCTCGGCCTCCGGTGGGCCGAGAGTCATCACAGTGACCTCTCCACCCAGGCGGTCAGTAATCTGCACTGCCTCCTCCACAGCGCACTCCTCGTGAGGACTCGTGGTAAAGCCAAGATGGGCAGCATCGACTGACTGACCATCGGTGGTGACGTTGATCCGGGCTCCCGGAGCGGGAACACGCTTAACGCAAACGAGGATCCTCATGGTTCCTTCCCTCTATCGACCATGGCTTAGCGACGCACACAGGACGACGCGACACCATCTTCAGGCTTTCATCCGGGAGTCTTCTGGATCGAACACGGCGCCAGAAGTGGCGACCTTCACGGGATACAACTCATTCATGTACATCACCTGCAGGTCGGTACCTGACTCTGCCAACTCAATCGGCAAGTAGGACATGAGGAGGTGCTTGTCCACTGATGGCCCGAAACCGGCTGAAGTGACCCGACTAACTCGACCGTGGCTATCGACGATACGACCGCCGGCCGTATCCAAGATGGGTTCATTACCGCCCATCATGTGCCGCTTCCGACCCTGTGAATCGGTCTGATCCTCAACCGTGAGGGTGCACATGACGACTTCTGGACTACCAGTCGCGCGGGCCGCAAGATAGGCCTCCTTGCCAAAGAAGTCAGCGTCCTTGACTCTCGGGCGCGCAAGGCCAGCCTCAAGCGGGTTGTACTCGCTTTCTAGCTCCGCTCCCATCAGTCGGTAGCCCTTCTCAAGACGCCCCGAAGTGCCATATACACCGCCTCCGGTGGCACGGACACCGGAGTCGCGGCCAGCTTCAAACAGAGAGTCCCAGAGCGTAGGGCCGTTGTCCCAGTCGGTGTAGATCTCCCAACCACTGTCGCCGACATAGGAGATGCGGAACAACTGGACCGGCACTCCAGCCACCTCAGCCTCCACAATCGACCCGTAGGGCGAACCGTCCTGACTGAGGTCGTGATCAGTCAGTTGCGAGAGGACCGAAGGCGCATTCGGACCCCATAGACCAAGGGTGGTGAGGTTCCTAGTGATGTTCCGAAACTTCACCGAGCCATCGGTTGGAAGGTGCCTTAGCGCCCAAAACTCATCCCGACCACCATCAAAGACACCAGTGACGATCCGCACACAATCCTCGGCCATACGCATCATGGTTAGGTCGGAATGAAAACCGCCCTCTGTATTCAGCCAAGGCGTGTAGACCGCTCGGCCAATAGGAACGTCAATCTTGTTTACAGCCAATCGCTCGGCGTACTCCACTGCACCGGGACCCTCTAGCTCATAGATCTGAAAGGCACTCAAGTCAACTACGCCGCAGTTCTCGCGAAGGTTGAGGTGTTCGCCGATGGTGATCGGACTCCACCAGCGGTTGTCCCACTCAACTTCGCGCTCAGATAGGCCGTAGTACTCGACTAGGTCAGCATTGGCTCCATACCACTGAGGCCGTTCCCAAGTACGTGCTTGGAAAAACGTTGCATCCAGATCCTCCTGGCGGGAGAAGTAGGGGCCAACCTGCAAGTCGCGACGCCCCTCCCACTGCTCGGCCGGATGAACAATCCCATAGGTCTTGTTGAAGTGCTCCTCGGCCCGGGACCAGATGTGCTCGTCGGTGCGCTCCTCGGGATAGAAACGTGAGATGTCGGCGCCGTGGACGTCAATGACACGGGGATAGCCATAGGTCATCCACTCCGCAACTACCTGAGCCATGCCCGGTCCCTCCTTGACCCATACGGCTGCCGCCGACCAGAGGTTGCGGACCTCAACGGTCTCGCCCAAACACGGCATGGTGTCCGGAGTAAGCGAGAGCAGACCATTAATCGCGTACTTGATCTCTGCATCACCAAGCATGTCCATCAACTCGATGGCCGTCTCCATCTGAGGATCGAAGTCGTCTGGGGTGAATGGCATCTCGGTGGGAGAAAGTGCCGCTTCTTCGTTGGATGGGATTTCCTCCGGACGGTGGAGAATCGCCCGGTGGCCATAGGAGCCGACCTCCATGGAACCAGCCGACTGCCGTTCGTAGCAGAAGGTGTCCATGTCGCGAACGATTGGATAACCGATCTCATTGTTGGTCTCAGCCAGGATGTCCAGCGGGCCAACGTCGGCCATCTGGTGGACTGCGGGAGCCAACGGGATTGTGGCACCAGCCATATTGGCGATGCGGTTAGACCAAACGCCGCAAGCAATGACCACGTGATCAACCTCAATGGTTCCTTTGTCGGTGACTACAGACTTGACGGTGTTAATGCCGCCCGCTCCCTCCGTGGTCTCGATATCCAACACCTCAGTGTTGGCAAACACCTGACATTCGGCCGTGTCGACCGCCTCTTTACGCATGACCGTGCCAGTCTCCAGCGAATCCACTACGGACACTGTTGGACAGTAGAAGCCACCGAGGATGACGTCCTCGTTGATAAACGGCACCAAATCCTTAACCTCGGCTGGAGACAGCAGATATGCCTCAATACCCCATGCTTTGGCCGAAGTCATACGACGGGTCAATTCGTGCATCCGCTCTTCGGTTCGAGCCACCTCGATCCCGCCGGAGTCGACTGAGAGTTGCATATCCCGATACTGGTTAGCACTCTGCTCGCCGAGCAGTGCCATTTCCTTGTTGTGGTCGACCGGAAAGATGAAGTTCGACGCGTGACCGGTGGACCCGCCGGGGTTGGGAAGCGGCCCCTTGTCGAGGAGGACCAAATCCTCCCAGCCGAGGCGGGCCAGATGGCCGACCAGACAGTTGCCGACGATGCCGGCACCGATCACGACGACATTGGCGCGAGTCGGGAATTCACTCATTCGATTGTCTCCTAGGACGCAGCACGGGTCGGCTCCGAAGGGCTCCGCAGGGGTAGTTGATGGAATTCCAGCGGCTAAAAACCGCCGGGCCACGGGAGCGTACCGATGCCCTCCGACAGATCCTGACGATCTGTCGGTGAGTAGTCGGTACTACCGTTCTAGTCACGCCGTCTTTCTCGCGGGCCGGCAGGACGGATCGCCGGAGGACCGGATGACAGAACCACAAAGGGTGCTGATTACCGGAGGGGCATCGGGCATCGGGTACGCCATGGCCATCGCCTTTCTAGAGGCCGGTGCGCGGGTTCATGTGGCTGACCTACCTGGAACCGAAGAACGAGTCCCTGAGGGCTGCGGCTTCGCCGGAGTGGACGTATCAGACCCCACCGAAGTCGACTCGTTGTTCCGAGCCGTCTTGTCGCCCACCGACAGCAAAGGGCTTGGTGGTCTGGATGTCCTGTGCGCCAATGTCGGCGTCGCTGGCCCGACTGGTCCGATCGAGGACCTCGATGCTGCTGATTGGGACCAGACCATGGCGGTGAATGTGCGAAGCGCCTTTCTCTGTTGTCGTCGAGCAGTCCCAGCCTTGCGGAAAGCCGGCGGGGGATCGATCCTGCTGACCTCATCGACGGCGGGGATCAGCGGATTTCCGATGCGAACCCCCTATGCCGCATCCAAGTTCGCCATCGTGGGACTCGGCAACACTCTGGCCATGGAATGTGGGGAGTTCGGTATCCGCACCAATGTGCTATGCCCGGGCTCGGTTGACGGTGAGCGAATGCAACGGGTTATCGAAGCCGAGGCCGAGGCTACGGGCATTTCAGCGGTGGATCTCCGAAACGCCTACGCAAAGCAAGTATCGATGCGGACCTTCGTCGAGGGCCGGGACATCGCGGCCATGGCAGTGTTCCTATCCTCACCGGAGGCGCGCTACGTGAACGGACAGACGATCTCCGTTGACGGCGGCCTAGAGACTCTGCGCACCATCTGGCGGACCTAGAGGTGAACCCGAAAGAGCAGACCAGAACGGTCGGAGCGGCTAGGCCTCGTATCCAAGATCGGCCGAAATCTTGCTAGCCGTCAACCGGACCCGCTCGGTGACGATGTTCTGAAGCGTGGGCTGAGGAAAGCGGTAACTGGGTCCGTGAATATGCAAAGCACCCACCACCGTTCCGGTGGAGTCAAATATTGGTGACGCCACAGAGCGGACATCCTCAGAGAACTCTCCTTCCATCCAAAAGACACCTTTCTCACGGATCTCGGCCAGACGAGTCCGGATCGTGGTCGGACTAGTTACCGATTTCGTGGTGTAGCGGTCGAGCTTGCGATCGAGATACCGGTCGATGGCCGCAACCGGCCATTGGGCAAGAATCACCATCCCGGACGGCACAAGATGCATTGGAAGACTCACGCCGGTCCAATCCCGGACCTGAACGGAATTTGCGCAGTCCATCTGTCCGATGTACCGGACGTCGTAGCCGACTGGGATAGAAAGTCCTGCCGCCTCAGCCACCATTTCGACCAAATCCTCCATGGCTCCCTGGGCCACGGCTAAAAGGCTTTGAGAGGTGTCAACGCTCGAGGCCATCGTCACCAACGAGGATCCGATGCGATAACCACTTCCGTTTTCAAGACGATCCACGGCACCAACGCCCTCCAAGGTCGCCAGTAGGCGCGCCACGGTGCTCGTGGGCAGGTCCAGCCGGCGCGACAGTTCGCTGATTCCCGCTGGATCCGCTGCCAGTTCCTCAAGGATTGCAAAGGCCCGGTCGATGCTCTGCACGCTCTGCATTGATTTTCTCCACCCAACTCCGCTGTCCGCTAGCCAACCTCGTCGGGAAGCTCGACTGGACCGTCCTCAGCTAGGACAGCTATATTTCCCACAATACAGGAACTTCCCGCAATACGGGAAGAACGTGGCCACAACCCGGGCTAGCGTTGCGGCTAAGCGACCATCACATACCGACGTTCGACAATCAAAGGCTGTACCGGGGTCCCTTGACCCCAAGTCCGCAACGGAGCGCATCACCATGGCCGAAGAGACCACCAACGAAGAAGAAATCGTCCTAGCGGATCTGAACGATGAGGACCTCACCGCTCAGATGCACGATGACCTCTACGACGGCCTAGCCGAGGAGATAGAAGAAGGAACCAACATTCTGCTTGCCCGCGGATGGGATGCCAGTCGTGTCCTGAACGAGGCCCTTGTCGAGGGCATGCGTATCGTTGGAATCGACTTCCGCGACGGCATCCTTTTTGTCCCCGAGGTCCTTCTGGCCGCCAACGCCATGAAGGCCGGCATGGCCATACTCCGTCCACTTCTGGCCGAAACCGGGGCCGAGCCAATCGGCAAGGTGGTCATTGGCACCGTCAAGGGCGACATCCACGACATCGGAAAGAACTTGGTCGGAATGATGCTCGAGGGTGCCGGCTTTGAGGTCATCGACTTGGGCATCAATACTGACGTCGAGGAGTTTCTTGGTGCCCTAGATGAGCACCAGCCCGACATCCTCGGCATGTCGGCCTTGCTCACGACAACCATGCCGTACATGAAGGTTGTCATCGACACCCTTGAGGAAAAGAGTCTTCGTGAGGAATACGCGGTCATCGTGGGCGGTGCTCCACTGAACGAGGAATTCGGCGAGGCCATCGGTGCAGATGCCTACTGTCGCGATGCAGCGGTCGCAGCGGAGACGGCAGCGCGACTGGTGGCCGAGCGCCGGGCCGCCGCCTGACCGGATCCATGCACAAGCCCACCGGCGTCGCCGCGTCGGGCGGGCGAACACTGATTGTCGCCTGTGGAGCTCTCGCCCGCGAATTACTGCAGCTGGTGGAGGCCAATCACCTCGACCACGTCGACGTTGAATGCCTACCTGCCTCCCTGCACAACACACCCAAAGCCATCCCCGAGGCCGTCGAGACACGCCTGCACAACGCCAACGGACGTTACGACCGAATCTTCGTGGGCTACGCCGACTGTGGCACCGGTGGACGCTTGGACGCTGTATGCGATGAGCTAGGAGTCGAGAGACTTCCCGGCGACCATTGCTACGAGTTTCTGGCCGGCAGCCAAACCTTCACCGACTTGCATGCTGAGGAGTTGGGCACCTTCTTTCTGACCGACTATCTGGTGAAGCACTTCGACCGTCTGGTGATAAGAGCCTTCTGGTTAGATACTCATCCGGCAATGCTGGGGGCTGTCTTCGGCAACTACCGCCGACTCGTTTATCTATCGCAGACCAACGATCCCGATCTCATAGACCAAGCTCAGGCTGCCGCCAACCAACTGGGGCTGGAGTTTGAACATCGCCCCACCGGCTTAAAGAATCTCGAAAGTGCGGTCCTCGCCGGTATCCGCATTAGCCCTCCACCCAATCATCCAAACTCGAGAGGAGCCCACTGAGCCCATGCCGGCCCAGCTAGTTACCATCTACTGGCGGGACATACCCGCCCAGGTCACAGCCCAGCAGGGTCGAACACGCGAGAAGGCTCTGCTCGACGCCCGCTTCCAGCACGCGATCGACCGAGCAGCCATGGTGGCCGGCCTGGACGATACAGACTCCTACGTCGCCCAATGGCGACGCGAATCCGCCGAGTTGGCTGGCGACTTGGCGGCTGCAGTAGCCACTGAGATCACCCGCATCAACGCTGCATACGACCGAGACCGTCTTGAGCGCCTCGTTCGGTCCGGCGGCGTAGAAGAAGCAATCTAGAACAGGACCAGAACCCGGCACGCCGGCCATCCCACGAACCGGAGAACCACCAACATGACTGACACCGTGCTCAGCTCGGCCACACGCGAGGTGGCCATCGGCTTCGGTCGACCATTCGTGATGATTGGCGAACGCATCAACCCCACCGGCCGTCAACTGCTGGCCGAAGAGATGAAGGCTGGAGACTTCAGCCGGGTCGAGGCCGACGCCATTGCTCAAGTCGAAGCAGGCGCCCAAATGCTCGACGTGAACGCCGGTATCCCGCTAGCTGACGAGCCTGCCTTGCTCGCCCGCGCCATCAAGTTGGTGCAGTCGGTAACAGACGTACCTCTAGCTATCGACTCGTCGATCATCGAGGCTCTTGAGGCTGGTATCACCGCTTACCAGGGCAAACCTCTCGTCAACTCGGTAACCGGAGAAGACGAGGTCTTGGAACGGGTACTGCCGATAGTGGCAAAAGCCGAGGCTGCTGTGGTGGCAATCTCCAACGACGACACAGGGATCTCCGAGGACCCGAATGTGCGATTTGAAGTGGCGAAGAAGATCGTCGACCGGGCCTCCGACCACGGCATACCCGCCTGCGACGTGGTCGTCGACCCTTTGGTAATGCCCATCGGTGCCATGGGTACCGCCGGTCAGCAAGTATTCACCCTGGTGCGCCGACTTCGCGAAGAGCTAAAGGTCAACACCACCTGTGGGGCCTCGAACGTCAGCTTCGGTCTCCCCAACCGCCACGCGGTGACCGGCACATTCCTAGCTATGGCGATAACCCAAGGGATGACATCGGCCATCATGAACCCCATGCACCCTGAGGTAAAGACAGCCATCCGGGCGGCCGACGTGCTGACCGGAGCCGACGCCGACTGCGCCGTCTGGATTCGGGAGCATCGGGAGCCATCGGCTGCCGGTGCCGGCCGAGAACGCCGCGGCAGTCGACGACGACCATCCTGAGACGGTCGACGCCCTGAATCGCCATGCGGGACTCTGAATCGTGAGCGAACCTGACGATCACCTCGTCGTCTTCTCACCGTCGGGGCTTCGAGGCTTGTTTGCCTCCGACACTCCGCTACTCGAAGCTGCTCGAAGCCTCGGTGTTGACCTCGACTCGGTGTGCGGAGGTCGCGGCATCTGTGGCCGCTGCCAAGTCGAGCCCATGTTCGGTGAATTCCCCAAACACGGCATCACAGCCACGGCCGAGCATGTGTCTCCTCGTGGCACCACCGAGAACGACTACCGGGGCCGACGCCCACTGTCCAACCACTGTCGCCTTGGTTGCGCTGTCAAAGTGCGCGGCGACCTGGTCGTCGACATCCCGGCCGAAAGCCAGGTGCACCGTCAGGTTGTCCGAAAGGATGTCGATCTGGGCGAGGTGGAACTCGACCCCGTCCTGGTACTCCGCCTCGTCGAGGTAGCCGAACCAGCGCTTGAGGAGTCGATCAACGAATCTGCTTTGGTCAACGCACTCGCCGACCAGTGGGGACTTGCCGATCTAACCGTGGCAGCGCGGGCGGTCGGCGAAATCCGGCAGCTTCTGACTGATGGCGTCCGAACAGTAACCGCGGCAATCAGGGATGGCCGCGAGGTGGTTGCCGCCTGGCCGGACCTACAGGACCGGGTCCTCGGCGTGGCCGTCGACATCGGATCCACGACCATCGCTGGACATCTCTGTGACCTAGCCACCGGGGCCGTGCTGGCCACAGCAGGCACCATGAACCCGCAGATCCGCTTCGGCGAGGACCTCATGAGCCGAATCTCGTACGTCATGATGAATCCCGGAGGCGAAGCCGACTTGACCGCCACGGTTCGTGGTGCCCTGAACGACCTGATTGACGATCTAGTCGACAAAGTAGGGGGCGACCGCGACGAGGTGTTGGAATTGGTTCTGGTCGGCAACCCTGTCATGCATCATCTGTTCCTCGGCTACGACGCAACCCCGCTAGGTGAAGCGCCCTTCAATCTGGCCATCGATGAAGCGGTCGATCTACCGGCCACCGAACTTGAACTCACTACTCACCCGGCGGCAAGGGTCCACGTGCTGCCGTGCATAGCCGGTCACGTGGGGGCCGACACCGCCGCCGTCTTACTGGCAACAGGGCTGGGTTCCGACGACCAGCAAAACCGCGCCGAGATCCGGCTGATCGTCGACATAGGAACCAACGCTGAGATCGTATTGGCCGGCGGAGGCCGCATACTTGCTGCCTCAAGTCCGACTGGCCCCGCCTTCGAGGGGGCCCAAGTCAGTTCTGGCCAGCGCGCGACCTTAGGAGCCATAGAGCGGGTCCGCATAGACCCAGTTACGGGCGATCCACGAATCCGAATCATCGGAGTGGACGCTTGGTCGAACGAAGATGGGTTCGCCAAAGCCGCTGCGGTCTCCGGGGTGACCGGGATCTGCGGATCGGGGATCATAGAGGTGGTAGCAGAGCTCTGGCTTGCCGGACTAATGAATAGCGACGGGGTAATAGGCGGCGATGGCACCCGACCCTCGTCACGGATCGAGGCCGACGGTCGGACATCCTCCTACGTCCTATTCGATCCCTCAGAACTGGATCCCTCACCAAACGGCGAACGGATCCTCGTTACCCAGAACGACGTCCGCGCCATCCAGTTGGCGAAAGCCGCTCTCTACGCCGGCATCCGCCTTCTCCAAGATCACTTGGGAACAGACCAACTCGACCAGATCAGCTTGGCCGGGGCCTTCGGGAGCCACGTCGACACGATCCGGGCCACAGTGCTGGGCTTGGTCCCCGACTGCGATCCAGACCGGGTGAACAGCATCGGCAACGCGGCAGGCGCCGGCGCGACTATCGCTCTCCTGTCGGGAGCGGCCCGCAGATCCATAGCCGAGGTGGTCAGAACAATCGAGAAGGTGGAAACGGCACTTGAACCGTCGTTCCAAGCACACTTTGTAGACGCGATGGCCATTCCCCACCGGTCGGCCGAATACCCCCAACTCTCCAACCAGTTTTCGCTTCCCGATCGACCCGCCACCTCAATCAGCGGACCAGGGCGAAGGCGTCGCCGTAGCAAAGCAAAGTAATACGAGAGGGAGAGAAGAAAGAGTGAGCAAAACACAACTGACGGGCGGAAGACCGAGGAGGATGGACAGTGAGTGAAGAGGCGCGCCGAGGTCGTCGTGGCGGTGGCAGAGCGGCTCGTCAGGCGGCGCGGTCCGAAGCGGCAACCGAGACGGTGTCTTACCTAAGCCGGACGATGCTTCCCGTCGAAGTCGTCTCCGATGAGGGACTAGAAGCGATCGAGGACGTCGCGGAAACGATTCTCTCTGAGATCGGCATCGACTTTCGCGACTACCCCTCAGCTCTAGATCTTCTAGCCAACGCTGGCGCGGAACTCGACGGTGAGCGCGTCCGATTCCCCCGAGGAATGTGCCGTCAAGTCATCCAGGCTTCGGCTCCAGCCACTTACGTGCAACACGGCCGCAATCCGGCCCGGAACGTGCAGGTTGGCGGAAACGCCACAGTGCTCGTCCCAGCCTATGGATCACCGTTCGTCCACGATCTCGACGAGGGCCGCCGCTACGCAACCATCGACGACTTCCAAAATTTCGTCAAGTTGGCTTACATGCACCCCGGCCTGCACCACTCCGGTGGAACAGTGGTGGAACCCGTCGACATCCCAGTCTCCAAGAGACACCTCGACATGGTGTATTCGCACCTGAAGTACAGCGACAAGCCATTCATGGGATCGGTAACCGCCGCCGAACGGGCTCAGGACTCGATCGACCTCGCCAAGTTGGTGTTTGGCAACGAGTTCGTCGAGCAGAACACGGTCATGACCAGTCTGATCAATGCCTCATCCCCGATGTCTTGGGATGCCACCATGCTGGGCGCGGCAGAAACCTACGCTCGGTCGAATCAAGCCACCATGATGAGTCCATTCATCCTGGCTGGTGCAATGGCACCAGTGACCGTGGCGGGCGTCGCTGCGCAGACACTGGCCGAGGCGCTGGCCGGCATGACCTTCGTTCAGTTGGTCAACCCCGGGGCACCCATGGTGTTCGGCTCATTTGCCAGCTCAATGTCGATGCAGACTGGCGCTCCTACTTTCGGCACCCCCGAGCCAGCACTCGTGCTCTACACGGTCGCCGCCCTCGCCCGACGACTTGGTGTGCCATTCCGGTCTGGAGGAAACCTATGCGGCTCGAAGCTGCCCGACGCTCAGGCGGCATCCGAGTCCATGTCGACGTTCATCCCGTCACTAATGGCTGGCGTGAACTTCATGCTTCACTCAGCCGGCTGGCTTGAAGGTGGGCTAACCATGGGCTACGAGAAGTTCGTCATCGACGCCGATCAATGTTCGCTGGCAGCCACCTTCGTACGGGGGGTTGACCTCTCCGAGAACGGCATGGCCCTAGATGCCATTCGCGAGGTCGGCCCCGGACAACATTTCCTCGGCACCGCCCACACTTTGGCCAACTTCGAGACGGCATTCGCCCGCTCCGATGTAGCCAACAACGACTCATACGAACAGTGGTCCGAAGACGGAGGCCTGGACGCCGCCCAGCGAGCCAACGGCATCTGGAAGCGGATGCTCGCCGGCTACGAGCCACCACCTCTGGACGAAGCGGTCGATGAGGCCATGCTCGACTTCATTGCCCGGCGAAAGGAAATTATTCCTGACGAATTCGGCTGAGAAAGCCTTGATCCATCAGGGGACGCTGTTTCCTGAGGTTGATGGCTCTTTCCACACAGTAGGTCTCGGCCGTTAGTCTGACTACACTCGCCGGAGCCGTCGACCCGTTTCGTCTCTGCGGCCCCCGGTCGACACGACCGGACTTTGGCTCCGCTCATCGAGCAAATCCCCACTAGAGACCCGGAGAACCAGAAGAACCATGTCGTTCCCCTCTGACCTCGAAATTGCCCGCGGCGCTAACCTCCGTCCGCTCACTGAAATCGCCGACGAGGCGGGCATCCCCTCCGACTGTCTCGAGCCATACGGTGAAGGCGCCGCCAAGATCAAGCTCGACGCCATACAGGAAATGGCCGATAGACTGGCCGCCCGCTACGTCGTGGTATCAGCCATCACCCCTACTCCGCTGGGTGAGGGGAAAACGACCACCACGGTCGGTCTCGGTCAGGGCTTCAGCCACATCGGCAAGAAGGCCACCATCGCCATCCGTCAACCCTCAATGGGCCCCACCTTTGGCATCAAGGGCGGAGCGGCCGGCGGCGGCTATAGCCAAGTGGTCCCGATGGAGTTATTCAACCTCCACCTCACCGGAGACATGCACGCTGTAACCGCCGCCCACAACATGTGCTCAGCCATGCTTGATGCCCACCTCTTCCATGGCAACGAGTTGGGGCTCGACCTCAACAACATCACATGGCGCCGGGTTATGGACATCAACGAGCGGGCCCTTCGCAACATCGTCGTTGGCCTCGGAGGGCGCCTTGACGGCGTGCCTCGCGAGACCGGCTTCGACATCACCGCCGCTTCGGAAGTCATGGCTGCCCTGGCACTATGCACCTCGCTTGCCGACCTCCGCCATCGCATGGGTCGCATCGTCGTTGGTTACGACAAATCTGGCACCCCGGTCACCGCCGAGGACCTCGGCGTGGCCGGTTCGATGACAGTGATTCTCAAAGAAGCCATCAAGCCCAACCTGATGCAGACACTCGAGGGCACCCCAGCGCTTGTGCACTGCGGCCCATTCGGCAACATCGCCACCGGCAACTCGTCGATCGTCGCCGACCAGATCGGCATCCACACCGGAGATTTCCTCCTTACTGAAGCAGGCTTTGGTGCCGACATGGGCGCCGAACGCTTCTTCAACATCAAGTGCCGCTACTCGGGCATCACCCCCGATGCAGCAGTGCTCGTGGCCACAGTTCGCGGCCTCAAGGCGCACTCGGGCCATCACAAGATCGTGGCTGGCAAACCGTTGCCCGAAGCCCTTCTTGTCGAAAATCCCGACGAGGTTCATCAGGGTGGCGACAATCTCCGCAAGCAGTTGGAGAACATGCAGGTCCACGGTGTGTCGCCAGTGGTAGCCATCAACGTATTCCCCGGCGACCATGACGGCGACGTTCAAGCCATCAAGGAGATCGCCGAGGAGTTCAATGCCCGGGCGGCGGTTACCACTCACTTTGCCGACGGCGGCTCCGGTGCCTCCGAACTGGCCGAGGCAGTCGCCGAAGCTGCCGAGGAGCCCAGTGAGTTCCGGATGCTCTACCCCGACGAAATGTCACTAAGGGACAAGGTCCGCACCGTGGCAGACAAGGTCTACGGTGCCGATGGTGTCGACTTCTCGCCACAAGCCAACAAACAGATCGACACCTACGAAGCGAACGGCTTCGGGAACCTGCCGGTCTGCATCGCCAAGACCCACCTGTCGATTAGTTCCAATGCCGCCCTAAAGGGCGCTCCGACAGGCTGGACATTGCCGGTCCGCGAGGTACGAGCCTCGGTCGGTGCCGGCTTTGTGTACCCCATATGCGGCGATATGCGGACCATGCCCGGACTGGGTACAAAGCCTGGAGCAATGGGCATCGATATAGACGAAAACGGCGAGATCGTCGGCCTGAGCTAACCCTCTATTCCCCCGGCCGAGTCGAACTCATACCGCTTGGCCTAGGCCGACCTGAGACAAAGACCTAAGCGGGTCGGACTTCCGGCCTCTGGAATCCACAGGAGGTAAGCAGCGTGTCCAGTCGACTTAAAGTCGAACGATCCGTCCAACGACGCCTGCTGGAGGGGATGACCTACGAGCTCATCCCACTCAAGAATCTGACCGACCAAAGCGAGCACCTCCCCAGCGGAGCGACCGTGTCAGTCACCTGCTCGCCGGCTAAGACCATCGACGACACCCTCGACCTCTGTGCCGAATATGCCGATAAGGGATTTGCCGTCATCCCCCACATCGCAGCCCGCATGGTGGAGGGGGAAGATCACGTCGATCGCATCGCCCGGCGGGTTCGGGATGCCGGCATCCGGAAGGTGTTCTGCATCGGCGGCGACGCTGATCCTCGAGGACCGTTCGCCGACTCCGCTGCCTTTTTGAGGTCATTCTTGGACCGGCGTCCAGAAATAGACGCTGTGGGCATCGGCTCTTACCCAGACGGGCATGCCGCCATCACCGAGCAGGTCTTGGACGATGCTCAGGTCGAAAAGCAGGAAATAATCCGTCAGGCTGGCCTACAGGGCTACATGGCCACACAGATGTGCTTCGATGCCCAGACCATCGTCTCTTGGCTGGAGAGACGTCGGGCCGCCGGTGTGAGCTTGCCCTGCCATCTCGGAGTCCCTGGGGCAGTGGACCGCACCAGGCTCCTCGCCATCTCGATCCGTCTCGGCATCGGCCACTCGGCCCGGTACCTCAAAAAGAACAAAGCCTCGGTCATTCGCCTGATGTCCCCCGGCGGCTACAACCCCAACAAGATCGTCGCCCCTCTTTCAAGTCGTGCCAACGAATTGGGCATTGAAGGCATCCATTGTTTCACCTTTAATGCCGTAGACACCACAGAGGTCTGGCGCCGCAAGTCACTGAAGAAACTGGGCGCCTGAGCCCCACCTCTCTCAGGCTGCTGTTGGCCCGAGTTGGTGCTTGCGGGCAGGATTCCTGACATGTCGTCAGATCCCACAGCGGGCTCTTTCACTCGCCTGCTGTCACCCGCCCAAATCGGTCCGCTCTCTTTGCGGAACCGCATAGTTCTGCCAGCTATGGATCAGAACCTCTGCGACGACGGCCTAGTCACTGACGTTCTGGTAGAGCACTACGCCGAGCTGGCACGAGGTGGGGCCGGGCTACTGGTACTCGAGACCTCGGCGGTGGCATTTCCCCGTGGGGCGACAGCCCGCCACCAGCCCGCTCTCTCCCACGATGGCGTAATTCCCGGGCTTCGCCGCCTAGCCGACGCAGTCCACGCGCATGGTGCGCTCATGGTCGTACAAGCCAACCACCACGGTCGAATCTCTGGTATGGACACCGCTGAAGGCAGACCCTGTCTCGTACCGAGCATGCCGCCACCAGACAGCGATCCGATGTCGATCATGGCCGACACGACCACGGACGAGATCATGGCAATGGCCGCCCTCACGGGCGGGCGGATGCCTACCTACGTTGAAGCCACCCCCGAGGACCTAACCGGCATCGTCGAGTACTTTGCCGACGCCGCTGCCCGAGTGCAAATAGCCGGGCTAGATGGCTTGGAAATCCACGCCGCCCACGGTTATCTAATCGACACCTTCCTCTCGCCAGCTTGGAACCAAAGAACTGACGACTATGGAGGCTCCGAGGAAGGTCGGGCCCGTCTGCTCGTTGAAGTGGTGGAGGCTGTGCGAGCTCGCTGTGGTGCCGATTTCGCTCTGCTAGTTCGCCTGAACGGACAGGACGCTGCCCTTCCCAAGGGCATCACGCCGGACCTTGCCGCCCGCTACGCATTGAAGGCCGAAACGGCCGGAGCGGACGCCATTCACGTCACTGCCTACTCGTCAATCACTGGACGGGCAGGCTTCACCGAGGGTCCACTGCCTTGGCGAGACTGCCAATACGAAGACCTTGCCCGCACGGTCAAGGCGGCGGTTAACGTCCCGGTCATCGCCGTAGGGCGGATCCGACCCAAAGAGGCTGAACGGATCTTGACAGATGAGGGGGCCGACCTGATTGCCATGGGTCGCCAACTTCTGGCTGATCCTGACCTGCCGAACCGCCTAGCTGAAGGACGGCCGGATCTTATTCGTCCCTGCATCAACTGCTTCGTGTGCGTAGCACAGAACTTCTGGTCCGCGACACCGGTGTGCGCCGTCAACCCTCGTCTTGGTCGTCCCACTCGACCCCTGCCTTCGCGAGTGGACCGGCCGGGTCATGTAGTGGTGGTGGGTGGCGGTCCAGGCGGTCTAGAAGCGGCTCGAGTGGCGGCCGAACGGGGCCACTCAGTCACCGTGTTGGAAAAGACTGACCACCTCGGAGGGACTGCCCGGTTCTCGGCTCTGACAACTCCGCTGAACGGCGAGCTAGTCCACTGGTTGTCAACTGCCGCGACTGTGGCCGGTGTGGAGATACAAACCGGGACGACGGCCACCCCAGAGGTCGTCGCAGCGCTCGCTCCCACCGCCGTCGTGGTTGCCTCCGGTGCGGTGCGTGCTCGGCCCGATGTGCCCGGAGCAGATCTCCCCCACGTACTTTCAGGCGATGACCTCCGCGGGCTATTGACCGGTGACGATCTCGATGCACGCCGAACCGGACTATTGGCTCGTCTGGCCTTAGCCGCTGGAAACCTGCTCGGAATTACCAGCGATCTCAAGCGGGTACGCGAGCTCTCCCGTCGGTGGATGCCCATTGGCCAACAAGTTGTGGTGGTAGGTGGTGGACTAGTTGGCACCGAACTCGCCGAGTTTCTCGCCGAACGCGGCAGGAAGGTAACTGTCATCGAGGAAGGCGCTCACTTGGCCGTCGAGATGGCCCACCCGCGCCGCTGGCGAGCTCTCCATGAGGCACGTGACCGAGGCGTTGACTTCCGTTCGGGGACACAGTTGGTTGCTGTGACCGTCAACGAGGTAGTAGTTCGCGCTGTCGATGAGATCGACGACCAGACCGAGGAAGGAGATAGTTCCGAACTGCGTATCACGGCGGACACTGTGCTCCTCGCTGGCGGCGTACGACCAGACCCGTCGCTAGCCGATGCCATCCGCTCGGCGGTCGATCCGGACGTGCCCGTCCACATTGTGGGCGATGCTGGCGAGATTGGCTATATCGAAGGCGCCATTCGCTCGGGCCACGATGTGGGCTGCACCGTCTGAGATAGCGCAGCCCGCTTCGGACTGCCAACGAATCCGTCGGTAGCGTCCGCGCCATGAACCGCGCCAGCGATCCGATAAAGGCTCCTCACGGATCGCTCAACAAACCTTCATGGAACCCCTTCGATCCGGATTTCATGGTCGACCCTTACCCGACCTACGCCCACCTTCGCGACGAAGATCCTGTCCATCGCAACGCTCTCGGTGTCCTGATTGCCAGCCGATATGACGACGTTCACCAAGTCCTGCGTGACCCGCATACGTCGGTCCGCCGCTTCGAGACGTCTGAAGATCTCCCAGCTCACATGAAGGAACTCCGCAATCGGGGCGAGGACCGACCTCCGTCCATTCTGGGCCTCGATCCACCCGACCACACTCGGTTGCGAAAGTTGGTGCAGCGTACCTTCACCCCTCGCTCGGTGGCCCGGATGCGCGAACGCACCGTGTCCATCGTGGATGACCTTCTGAATGAGTTGGCTATTCGATCCGACCGCGGCATCGACCTGATCGCCGACTACGCCTTCGTAATCCCTTTCGCAGTAATCCACGACATGCTCGGTCTACCCGAGGCCGACATAGTGCGTGTCCGTGCGTGGTCGCACGCCCTAACCCAAACTCTGGAGCCCTACCTTTCGCCGGAACAGGTCGACGCTGCCATCAAGGGCGGCGAAAACATGGAGGCCTACCTGCGTGACGCAATCGCATGGAAGCGGCGCGAACCGGCTGAGGACCTCTTGACCGATTTAGTCCAGGTTGAAGAAGAGGGCGACCGGATGAGCGAGGAAGAGTTGTTGTCTATGACCTCTCTACTCTTCGTGGCAGGACACGAGACCACAGTCAACCTGATTGGGAACGGCACCTACGCCCTGCTCCGCCACCCTGACCAACTTGAACTGGTCTGCACCGACAGCTCGGTCGACCAGACAATTGCCGACGAACTGCTTCGTTACGACAGTCCGGTTCAAACCTCAGGTCGACGGATGATGCACAACGTAGAGATTGCTGGTGTCGAGGTCCCGGCCGGTGAAATGGTTCTTACGGCGCTGGGCAGCGCCAACCGTGACCCTCGTTTCTGGGGCGACGACGCCGACGAATTGATCGTCACCCGGGCGGATGCCAACCGACACGTGTCGTTCGGTAGCGGCGTCCACCACTGTCTGGGAGCGGCACTAGCCCGCATGGAAGGTGAGATCGCCGTCACTCGGCTCGTGCGGCGCTTTCCCGATCTGGCCCTAGCCGGCGAACCGACCTACAACGCCCGGATCATCCTTCGGGGCCACGAAGTGCTGCCAATCGACCTCGGTCGGGCCGCCTGACAGCCAGTCGATCAACCTGCCGACCCGTTAGCTCCGTCCGCGGCGGACTGCCGGGTACCCGGACAGGCCAGAACGCAGAAGACGGCACCCGTAGCGAAGATCCCTGTCAGGAGTACCCACACCCGGTGGTGTGCAGCCAGAAGTCCTAGGTGCCGGGCCGAAGAGAAGACTGCTATGGCGATCGAGACTCCAGACGCAAAACCAATAGCCCCGAGTGTTCGCAAGGTGGCACTGGCTGTCGCGAAGCGGGCCGTAGGCACGTCCCGCATGCCAAGCGAAGAGTAGGTCGCGAACGAGCAGGCTACGCCCACACCAAGGAAGAGTTGAGCGGGCAGGATCGTGGTGGCCCATGACGATTCCATGCCAACCGTCAACCGCAGCCAAATCCCGTTGACTGCAGCCATCAGGGCGCCGAAAACCAATATGTTGCGATGGCCGATCCGGTCGACAATTGATCCCACCAGTCCACCTAGCAACGCCGCAGTAGCCGGCCCCGGGACCACTCCGAAGCCGGCAGCCAACACCGACCAGCCCCAAAGGTCCTGAAGGGTGAGGGTTTGAAAGAGGATGGTGGCCATGAAGGCGGTGATGAAGAACACTTGGCCTACACCCGCTGACCAGAAAGACCGGATTCGAAACAGGGACAGGTCGAGCAAGGGGTTCGGATGTCGAGCCGAGCGAACGAGAAGCAACCCGACGAGGGCGAGGCCTACTACTAGTGAGACCAGCATGGCGGCCGAGCGGTAGCCCCATTGCTCGCCCTGCACGACAGCCAGCAGGATGAGGGCTACACCGAACGTCCCCGCAGGCACGCCGACCATGTCGAAACCACCTCGGGATTCTGGGTCATAGCTCTCGCGAACAAACCGCGGTGTGGCGGTCAAAACCAATGCTCCTATAGGAACATTGACGAAGAAGATCCAGCGCCAAGACAGGCTGTCGATCAATAGCGCCCCCATACTTGGGCCGATGGCAGCGCCGAGGGCTGCTGAAGCGCCCCAAACGGCAATGACCAGAGATCGACGAGACACAGGAAATTCGGGAAGGATCATTGCCAGCGAGGCCGGACCGAGGATCGATGCACCGACTCCCTGAACCACCCGGGCTGCAATTAGTTGGCCTGTACTCGTAGCCAAGCCTGACAGGAGTGAACCGCCCACGAACACCAACACCCCGATCAGGAACAGGCGCCGACGGCCTTTCTGATCGGCCAGCCGACCAGACAACAGCAGGAATGCTCCTGAGGCGATTGAGTAGCCCGACAACACCCACGAGAGCCCTGACTCGGTCGCATCGAGATCTCGACGCATGGAGGGAAAGGCCACGTTAACGATAGAGATGTCAATGGTGGTCAGCAGGGCGGCCAGCGTCGACACGGCCAACGCTATCCAGGACCGTCGATCTACCGAATCACCCAGGGGTCCCTCCGAACTACTTGCCGTCGGGGGCACCCCGGTCTCCCGATCCACCTTTGCGACGCTAGGGGTGGAGTCCGAAACTATACGAAGCGGCCTAAATCGCCTCTCCGACCGATCACTCGGTCAGGTCGTAATCGACCACCCTGCAGCTCAGAGAAAAGGGGATCGGAGCGCAGGAAAAGGCTCTGTCGACAGCTCCTTTTGCCCCAGCGAGATCCCTCATGATCGGCGGTAGACAATGCCGGGGGGCTCGGGCAGGCCGGCCCAGACGCGGTCCCGAAAGAACTGAAAGGCCGGTCCAACCAGTGCGGCGAAAATAACTGTGCCAAGTCCGTAAGAACCGCCAAGAAGCGCTCCTAAGACCAGGACTGTGGCCTCTACGAGGGTACGGGCTGCCCGGAGACTCAGACCCGCGTCAACCAGGGCGGTCATGAGCCCGTCGCGCACCCCAATACCAATGCCAGCTCCGATGTAGAGCATGGAGCCGAAGGCCACCAACAGGGGGCCGGCGACCATCAAGAAGATGCGAACCGCGAGAATCTCTGGCGCGTCAACGACGGCGAGGACCGCGTTGACAGTGGTGCCAATGATCAGCACGTTGGCCACCGTGCCCGGTCCGATCGGTTGACGGGCCGCCATAACGACCCCGAAAAGAGCCACACCAATACCGACATGCACCGTGCCTGGCCGGCGACCGAGAATCCCCGCAATAGCATCGTGCAGAACGTCCCACGGTCCGACGCCGAAGTCCGCCAAGAACATTGACGCCACGCCGGTACCGAAAAGCACTAAGCCCAAAACGATCGACGCGGAACGCTTCAGCCATCCATTCACTGGTCAATCCTGTCCCGCGGTCCGGCTCTTGCAAGCCATTCGCAGCGGCCCGATTCTTTCTAACCACAAGACTTACCCCAGCCGGGGCCGGGTGACCTGACCATCAAAGGCCAGGTCACCCGGCAATCCCGGAAGGATGTCAGGGCACAGCCGAACCGGCCGCACCTCACTGCTACGGCTACTCGCCGCCTGGATTGAGCGTGACTTCCACCCGTCGCCAGTTCTTTCCAGTGGTGTCCATGCCTCGATTCTTGAGTAGTTCAACGGCCGCCTCGGCGTAAACCGTGGAATGAGCACCGGAGTCTGGAGGTGAGGCCAAGATCGACTCACTTGTGGAGACGCCGATGGTCTGTGCCCATAGGTCCGAGTCCATCACGCCAACCCCGTCGGGCGACGGCCAAATCAGACCGTTGATCTCATTCATCTGCCAAGCCTGGTGGGATGCACCCAGAGCCGAGCCGTTGTTCAGCACGATCTCAACACAGTCGGCGCTGTTGTCACGACAGAACATCCAGCCCTCAAGCGAGCCAGCCACGAACCGCTCTGTGATGTCGGCATAACTTTCGTCGGCCAAACGCGCTCCGTCAGCCCAAATGGCGTCCTGGAGCATGGCCGTACCAACGTCATTCCAGTCGATGACCGACAGATCGTCCTCTGTGTAGAGCTTCCCGGTAGCCGGGTTGGTCGCTTCTAGCATCTGCGCGTACTCGTTGTAGATCATTGCCTGAGCAGCGTCAATCTCTCCGTTGAGCAACGCGAGCATGTCAAAGCTCTGCTGGACCAGTTCATAGTCGCTGGACGGGTCAAGACCGGCCTTGCGAGATCCAGCAAGAAGCTCGAACTCGTTGCCCCAGCCCCAGTTTCCAACCAACTTGCCAGCCAAGTCCTCTGGACTATCGATACCGGAATCAGCCCACGAGACCTGCAGGGTGCCAGAACGCTGGAACACCTGGGCCACGTTGACGATATTCATGCCCTCCTCTCGAGAGACGAGAGCCTTAGGCACCCAAGACACGGCGAAGTCGACCGCTCCCGAAGCCAGTTGCTGCTGGGGAACGATGTCGACGCCACCCTCACGGATTGTCACGTCCAAGCAGTACTTCTCGTAGATGCCCTCATCCACCGCAGCGAAATAACCAGCGAACTGGGCCTGAGTCACCCACTGCAACTGCAACGACACTGAATCAACGGTGTCGCAGTCGCCAGTGCCTACAGCAGCCTCGTCACTGCCACACGCCGCGGCAAACAATGTCATGGCCGCCAATACAGCTAGCAGCCTGTAGGTCCATCTCTTCTTCATGTTTCCCTCCCGGGGGTTGTCATAGAATCGCCGTTCCCAGTCACCAATCGCCAGGGCATGCTGACGCGCTCGACGAACAGGGCTACAGCGAACAGTACGAGACCAACGGCCGAAGCCACCGCGATGGCAGCCCATGCAACGTCGTATCTCGCAAAACCGGCGTTCGACGTGATCACATTACCGATGCGGTCCTGCGGACCGCCGAAGTACTCGGCAACGATCGCGGCAATCACCGACAAGGGTGCCACCACCCGCAGGGCGTTGGCGAAAAATGGCAGAGCGTTGGGGATACGGACCTCTCGCAAGATTGTCCATTCGGAGGCCGCGTAGGACCGCATTAGTTCAACCTCGTCGGGATGAACCTCAGTGAGGCCTCGGGCTGTATTGATGAATACTGGAAAGAACACGACGGCGACAACAACGGCTTGGTTGCTGAGCATCCCCGTGATACCGAACCAGGCGTTGAAGATTGGGGCGAGAGCCACAATTGGCGTGGCGTTGACAGCAACGGCCAGTGGCGTAAGGCCCTCGTTGAGGGTCCTGAAACGGGTGGTTACAAGTGCCAGAACCACGCCAGCTAGGACACCGACCATCAGGCCGCTTACTGCAATACGGCCGGTCTCCCATCCCGCGTGGCGGAGCGTCGGCCAGTGGTCGATCAGTTGTCCGAGAATCGATGTCGGCCTGGGCAGGAGGAACTCGCGGATGCCTAAGCCCCGCACTAGTCCTTCCCAGAGCAAGAGGCCACCCGCACCGACCAGTAGCGCCGGTCCTAATCCAATCGCTGCGATGCGCAGGCGAACCAGCATCAGATTTCGGTCCGATCGTTGTGGGACCGGCCGTCAACCTCTCCGAAGGATTCTACGGCACGAAGTGCCTCACGGATCTCCGTTGCCTTGGCGAAAAACGCCGGATCCTCTCGAGTGTCGTCATCCCGGTCTCCCAGGTCGATATCTACCACCGAGTGGATCCGCCCAGGCCGTGGCGAGAGCACTACCACCCGATTCGATAGGAAGGCTGCCTCGGAGATGGAGTGGGTCACGAAAACCACCGTGGTTCCGGTCTCACGCCATAAACCCAGTAACTCCAACTGCATGTGTTCGCGGGTCATCTCGTCGAGCGCCCCGAACGGCTCATCCATTAGGAGCAAGCGAGGTTCAAACGAAAGAGCCCGAGCGATAGAGACCCGCTGCTGCATTCCCCCGCTTAGTTGCCGAGGGTAGTGGCGGCCAAATTCGGACAACTTGACTAGGTCGAGCATCTTCGATGACCTGCTGGCGCGGTCGGCCTTTGACCAGCCTCTAAGTTCCAGTGGTAGCTCAATGTTGGCGGTGACCCTCCGCCAGTCGAAGAGACCGGCATGCTGAAACACCATTCCGTAATCCAGATCAAGTCTCGCCTGATGGGCAGTCTTGCCGAAAACCGAGATCGTCCCCCGAGAAGGGGCTAGAAGGTCGCCAACCAGTCGAAGCAAAGTCGACTTACCGCAGCCAGACGGGCCGATCAGCGACACGAACTCTCCGGGTTGGACTGTCAGGTCTATGCCCTCCAGTGCCGCCACCTCGTCGGCGCTGCCGACGTTGAAGACTTTGTCGACACCGTCGACGGTAATAGCCGCTTCAGTCACCGGACTACCTCTTCAACGGCGCCCTGTGAACGAGTCACCACGAGACGCTCGGCCAGACTCACTAACCCAAAGACGGCCAAGCCGAGGACCGCTGCTCCGATGACCGAGGCGTAGAGGCGCTCGGGAAATACTGCATAGCGCTGGGCATAGTTGAGAATGGCCCGACCTAAGCCAGTCTTGGTCCCAATCGAAATCTCACCGACGATGGCGCCCACCACACTGAGTGTGGCAGCGATCTTCAATGCAGGAAAAAGATATGCCCGAGCGGCTGGAAGGCGCAGCTTCACCAACTCGGTCCGCCATGGAGCAGCGTACGATCGCATCAACTCGACATGCGCGTCGTCCGGGGATTGCAGACCGCGTAGGGCACTGACCGCCACCGGGAAGAAGGTTAGGTAGGTGGCGATGAGCGAAATGGACAACAGGTCCGGGAGATTCTGCTGTCGCCCCCAGGTGACAATGATGGGGGCCAAGGCGATCAGGGGCACGGTCTGCGAGACGTTGATCCATGGAAGCAATCCCCGCTCCGCGACACGCCAACGCAACATCAGCACGGCGAGTCCGGTACCGATGGTCAGCCCTAACGCAAAACCGATTGCAGCCTCCTGCAGGGTGAACCAGGCCTTCTTTATCAAGAAAACCGAAAGAGGCAGGCGGTCTCGACCGTCACGAATCTCCTCAAATAACTCGCCGGCTATATCAGCGGCATGGGGCATGGTCAGGTCGTCGGTGGATGCCGGGAGCTCGAGCGAGGTGGCTGGCCATGTCCCGTTAGTTGCCCCTCCCATCCATTTATAGCCCTCCCAAATAGCGACGAGCAGGAAGATCGAAACGAGGACAGTCGCGACCATGCGAAACGCCTTCGCACCGCGCATCATCGGACTCGGGTCCCTACCGTTCGGGGACCGTCCTTTTGGTCTATCCCAGAAACACTGGATGATCGAGAATCGGTCTTCATCGTTTTCAAAAGATCCTCTAACTGGAGGAAGGACCATCGGGGGCAAACCGCCGTTGCCTCTCCATCAGGCTGCACCAGTCCCAACCCGCTCCTCCCATTGCATCCACATCCGCTAGGAACTGACCCACTAAGGCCGTGACCGGTAACGAAACACCCATGGAAGATGCCTGATCGAGCACCAGACCTATGTCCTTTCGCATGAGAGTCGTCGAGAATCCAAAGTCGTACTCTCCGGAAAGCATCTTGTCGGCCCGATTCTCCATCTGCCACGAAGTCGACGAGCCCTGCAGCATGGCCTCCACCACCTTCTCGACATCGAGCCCGGCACGAGATGCGAAATCGAGGCCTTCAGCAAGCGCCTGACAGAGCCCAACCACACAGATTTGATTCGTCATCTTTGTAAGTTGTCCGGCTCCGGACGGTCCCATATGTCGAACCCTTGAGGCGTAGGTACCGATAAGAGGTTCAGCCTGAACAAATGCGTTCTGGTCTCCACCGACCATTACTGAAAGCGTCCCTCGGCGGGCACCATCGACGCCGCCAGACACCGGTCCATCGAGAAAGTGTCCGCCGACTGCCGAAACCTCAATACCCGTTTCAAGAGCAATCTTTGCTGACGTGGTGGAGTGGTCGATCCAAATTGCCTCCTGTCCAACAGCAACTAGCGCCTCTTTCACGACTGTTGCCAACTCTTTATCTGATGGGAGGGAGGTAATGATGAACTGTGCGTCAGCGACTGCTGACGCGACCGAGTCCACGGTCGTGCCCGGAAACTCTGCAGCCCACTGATCTCCGAGTTCCTCGACAACGTCGAAAACCACGATGTTGTAGTCCTCCCCCAAGTTCGCCAAGTGGCCGGCCATGTGCCACCCCATTCGCCCAAGACCCAAACACGCGATCCTCATTGCGGAACTCCGGGTTGGCCCCGGTCGTCCAGACCAAAGCCTCCGACGAGGCGGGCATTAGTCCTCCCGCCTATCGACATGGCGAGGATCAAGACCAACTCCTTTGACCGCGGAGCGTCGGGGACTCCTACTTCTATGGCGTCGTAGTGGCTGCCGACGTACGACCATTCGAGGTGGGTAAGTGGCACGTCCAACCTAACTCCCGGAGGTCCAACCTTCTTGGTTGACGGAACTATTGCCTCACCCTTTCCAAGAGCAGTGCGCATGCCGCCGCCACCGGGAATATGCCACATGGCGCCGTGCTCGATTTCGCCCTCTGAGCCAACTATCGCACCCTTTCCATATCCGTCAATGTCCTCTGGCACACCTCCAAGGTGGCCTATCAAGAGCTCACCCATCTCTTGACCAAGGTCACGCAACTCCTCAGTAGCTGGGCTGAGATCGTCCACGTAATCGCCTACGAAAGGGTTTTTAACTACCGCCGCGGCTGCGCCTTTAAAGGTGGGTCGATCCGGCAACGGTCCGAAGTCGTGTTTGGTCTCTTCAACCACGATGAGGATCTTTCGTTGTCTGAACAGCAAGTGGTTCACACCCTCCCCGCTACTAATGGAGTCATAAGGAAGTCGGTTAGCCGGCGAGAACCGGAATGATCCTTTGACCATAGGCATTCAAGGTCTCATCCTTCTGGTCATGCATCAGATATATAGCGAACTGGTCGACGCCTAGGTTCTCGAGTTCCTGAAGGCGGGCCAAATGCGCTGACTCGTCGCCAAGGATGCAGAACCGATCAATGATCTCGTCGGGCACAAAGTCAGTGTGTTCGTTGCCCGCACGACCATGTTCGGCGTAGTCATAGCCCTTCCGTCCTTCGATGTAATCGGTAAGAGCCTGCGGGACCGCTGACCCGTCATCGCCGTACCGATTAACTAGATCAGCCACGTGATTTCCAACCATTCCTCCAAACCATCGGACCTGGTCGCGCTGATGCGCGAGATCGTCGCCCACGTAGGCCGGAGCCACGACAGTGATAGTCAGCGACTCGGGGTCTCGACCGGCCGCAGCTGCGGATTTGCGAACGGCGGCAATCGTCCACTCGGCGATCTGCGGATCAGCCAACTGCAGGACGAAGCCGTCGGCCCGTCGACCACACAGGTCCAGCGCCTTCGGCCCGTAGGCGGCCATCCACATGGGTAGCGAGCCCCCTTGACGCCAAGGAAAAGATTGCTCTGTACCGTTGTAGTCGACTACATCTCCCTCTGCGAGACTCTTGATGACTCCCATCGATTCCTCAAGGGTCGCCAGATTGCATGGCTTTTGGCCGATCACCCGCATGGCCGAATCCCCGCGTCCTATGGCACACACGGTGCGCTCGCCGTACATGTCGTTGAGAGTCGCGAAGAGCGAGGCGATCACAGTCCAGTCGCGGGTCCCCGGGTTTGTGACCATTGGGCCGATGACCATTCGTTGGGTGGCGGCCAGCATGGCGCTGTAGATGACGAAAGGTTCCTGCCATAGAACGTGGCTGTCGAACGTATAGCCGTAGGTAAAGCCGAGCGTCTCCGCCCGCCGGGCCAAGTCCACGACCCGCCATGCCGGCGGATCGGTCTGCAACACCACTCCGAAGTCCATCCGGCGTCTCGCCTCCCATTCGTTGTCGTTCGTATCATCTTGTCGCTATCAAACTGTTGGGCAGGACGCACCCAGCTTGGTCCCGTCAGTCGTTGCGGGGGAAACCTAGATCCACGGTGCTTGTCGACGGATCCGGCCACCGGCTAGTCACCACCTTTGGACGGGTGTAAAAGCGAATGCCTTCTGGTCCGTAGATCGTGTGGTCACCAAACGCCGAATCGTTCCATCCGCCAAACGAGTGGTAACCGACCGGAACCGGAATCGGCACGTTGATGCCGACCATACCGGCGTCAGCATCCTGCTGGAATTGTCGGGCCGCTCCACCGTCTCGGGTAAAGATGGCGGCGCCATTTCCATACGGGTTGTCTCTAATCAGCCTGACGCCCTCGGCGTAACTATCTGCTCGGACCACAGAGAGCACAGGACCGAAGATCTCATCGGTGTAGACGGTCATGTCTGTAGTGACGTGGTCGAGCAGGCTGACGCCAAGGAAGAATCCGTCGCGATCGAATTGTTGTTCACGACCGTCGACCACCACACGACATCCTGCATCAACTCCCGCTTGGACGTACCCGGCGACACGGTCACGTGCCTCTGCGGTGATGAGTGGCCCCATCTCCGAAGCTGGGTCGGTCCCAGGGCCGATGACGAGCTTTTCCATTCGGACGCGTATCGCCTCAACCAACTGGTCTCCGATGTCACCAACGGCGACGACAACCGAAATGGCCATGCACCGTTCACCGGCCGAACCGTATGCTGCGGAAACGGCTGCGTCAGCCGCCATGTCGAGGTCGGCATCTGGGAGAACGACCATGTGGTTCTTTGCCCCACCCATGGCCTGCGCCCTCTTACCATGGGCCGTCGCTGAGGCGTATACGTGTCTGGCGATCGGTGTTGAGCCAACGAAACTGACCGCTTTCACATCTGGGTGTTCGACAAGACGATCAACGGCCTCCTTATCGCCGTTGACGACGTTGAGAACGCCAGGCGGGAAACCGGCTTCTTGGAAAATCTCGGCCAAAAGCATCGGCGCGGACGGGTCTCGCTCTGACGGTTTGAGGACGAACGTGTTTCCACAGGCCACGGCATTCGGAAACATCCACATCGGGACCATGGCCGGGAAGTTGAACGGCGTGATACCAGCCACGACACCGAGAGGTCGGCGAACCGAATAGACATCCACACCATTGCTTGCCTGCTCACTGTGTGTGCCCTTTAGGGCGTCCGCGATCCCGCAGGCAAACTCAAGGTTCTCGATCCCACGGGCTACCTCGCCCCGGGCGTCGTCCATCACCTTGCCGTGCTCGGCAGTGAGACGCTGGGCCAGATCGTCGGCACGCGTCACCACCAGATTCCGGAATTCGTACATGAGTTTGGCTCGACGGGCCAAGGAGACCTCGCTCCATCCCTCAAAAGCTGCGGCCGATGAAGCGATTGCGGCATCGACCTCAGCTAAAGAGGCCAGGGCGACGGACCCAGTCCGCTCGCCGGTAGCCGGGTCGTACAGCGGTCCTGTCCGGCCCGAGGTAGACATCAGACCTGTTCCGTCAACGAGATGATGGATCTCTTTCACCGGGTCTCCTCCTTCGGTGCCGGACTGGGCGGTGTTCTGGCCGGGGCCAGCACAGCGGACGTGTTACTGCAGATAGGTCGAGAGCCCCCGCGGCAGGTAGGAGCCATGTCCCTTCGAGCCGTGGTAGGCATCATCCTCGATCAAGATCTGACCCTTTGACATAACCGTGTCGACCTTGCCGTCAACCGTGGTTCCCTCGTATGCCGAATAGTCCATGCTCATGTGGTGCGTCTCCACCGAGATCCGGGTTTTGGCATTCGGGTCATAGAGGACGATGTCGGCATCAGAACCGGGAGCTATGACGCCCTTCTGCGGATAAAGGCCAAACATCCGAGCCGGCGTGGTCGAACAAGTTTCAACCCAACGCTCCAGCGTCAGTTCGCCCATGGCTACGCCCTGATAGATGAGGTCCATCCGATGCTCGACTCCGCCAATCCCATTGGGAATTGCCCGAAAGTCGTCCAGACCCAACTCCTTCTGGTCCTTCATGCAGAAGGGGCAGTGGTCGGTGGCGACAATGGCCAAGTCGTTGGTCCGCAGGCCCCTCCAAAGGTCCTTGTGATGTGTGTGCTCCTTAGTCCGCAGCGGTGGCGAACACACGTATCCCGCTCCTTCGAATCCGGGTGCTCCAAGGTGATCCTCCAGATTCAGGTACAGGTACTGGGGACAGGTCTCGGCAAACACGTTGTGACCGGCGTCGCGGGCCTCAGCTACCCGCTCAAGAGCCTCGCTTGCCGACAGGTGCACAAAATACACAGGAGCCCCGGCGACTAGAGCCAGTTGGATGGCTCGATTGGTGGCCTCTCCCTCCATGCGGGATGGCCTGGTGATGCCGTGGTAGACGGGGTCGGTCTGCCCCCGCGCAGCGGCCTGTTCAGCCAGCACGTCGATAGCTATTCCGTTCTCGGCATGCATGGTGATGAGCGCACCGTTGTCGGCGGCCTTCTGCATAGCTCGCAGGATTTGACCATCGTCGCTATAGAAAACTCCTGGATATGCCATAAACAACTTGAAGCTGGTGATGCCTTCGGCAACGAGTGCATCCATCTCCTTGAGAGACGCTTCATCGATGCCACCCATGACCATGTGAAAGGCATAGTCCACGGCGCATTCGCCATCCGCTTTGGTATGCCAAAGGTCCAGACAATCTCGGACATTTTCGCCGGACTTCTGAACAGCGAAGTCGATAATGGTGGTCGTGCCGCCCCATGCAGCGGCCCGAGTACCGATTTCGAATGTGTCACTGGCGAACGTGCCACCAAATGGGAGCTCCATGTGGGTGTGACAGTCAATACCACCCGGAACCACATATTTCCCGGTGGCGTCAATCACCCGGTCTGCACCCGACTCAGCGGCCTGTGCCGTTGCGGAACCGGGAGCCATCACCGCAGCAATAGAACTCCCGTCAACCAACACTTCGGCGGCATGGCGTCCCGTGGCGCTAACCACGGTCCCGTTCTTGATAAGTGTCGTCATGTCCTTCCCCCTTAGTACCTGTTACTTCGACCTCTGACCACCCGGGCGCTTAGCCCAGGCGCTCGATGATCCCGACCAGCACAGCCCCGGCCTCATCGATCTCCTCTTCGGTGACCGTCATCGGCGGAGCGATGCGCAGAACATTCCCATACAACCCACCCTTACCGATTAAAAGACCGGCTGCACGTGCCTCCTCCATTATCTGAGCAGCAGCTGCGGCATCGGGTTCAAGGGTCCCGGGCTGGACCGTCTCCAGCGCACGCATGAGGCCCTTGCCCCGTAGTTCAGCGACCGCTTCTGAGGCCTCGACGGCAGGCTGCAAGTGACCAACGAGGCGGTCACCCATACGAAGCGCGTGGCCTTGAACATCATGCTCCAGCATGTACCGGATCGTTGCCAACGCCCCGACACTGCTAAGAGGGTTACCACCGAAGGTGGACAGGGAATTACCCGGCAACGAGTCCATCAGGTCTGCCCTTGCTACCAATCCACCAAGAGAGAGGCCGTTCGCTACCCCCTTGGCGAAAGTCAGGATGTCGGGCACCATGCCGTGGGCCTGATAGCCCCAGAAATGCTCGCCGGTCCGACCCCAGCCGGTTTGGACTTCATCGGCAATGAAGAGAACGCCACGGTTTTCGAGTTCTTTCTTCATCGCCCCAAAGAATCCATCGGGAGGCGTGGCGAATCCGCCAACTCCCTGGATGGGTTCGGCGATCATGGCGGCCACATCGCCTGAAGTCATCATGTCGAAGACTTGGATGAGGTCATCGACGCAAGCAGCTGTGTAGTCCCCATCGTCGAGATGGCGAAAAGGGCTTCGTAAGCGGTAGCCACCGTGCACGTAGTTGACTGACATGCCGCTGACACTGGTAGGTGACCAAGACCGCTGAGCTGTGATGGCAATCGTGGTGAACGACCGGCCGTGATAACTGTTGCGCATGGCCAGAATCTGGTTTGAACGTCGGGCCACGGTGGCCAGCATGAGGGCGGCATCGTTGGCTTCCGTTCCCGACGTCGTGAAGAAGACTTTGGCGTCGGGGATGCCCGACAACCTGGCGATCTCTTCAGCCAACTCGATCATGCACTCCGACAAGTAGAGCGTTGATGTGTGAAAAGTCTTTGGCGCCTGCTCTTGGACGGCCTTCGTAATCTCTGGGATGTCATAGCCAAGGCTGGTAGTGAGGATCCCGCCGAAGAAGTCCAGATAACGGTTTCCCTCAACGTCATAGACGTGACGTCCCTGTCCCCGGTCAAAAGAGATCGGGGGGTCGTAGTAGAGGGCCAGCCAGTTCGGCAGCACCGCCTGATGCCTCTCGAATAGTTCAGCGTTTGTGACCATCGCGTCTCCCGCGGTGTGATCGGGCCCCTAGGGGCAGAATCGCTTCAGGCCTGTGTCAATGGGTCGTACATGTCAGGACGACGGTCCCTGTAAAAAGCCCATTGGTTGCGCACCTCATCGACAATCTCCAGGTCGAGGTCACGCACAATGAGTTCCTCATCTTGATCGGAGCAGACATCGCCCACAAACTGTCCACGGGGATCCACAAAATAGGTGGTTCCGTAAAAGTCATTGTCACCCAGGTCCTCAATCCCAACCCGGTTGCTCGCTCCGACGTAGTACATATTGGCCACTGCGGAGGCAGGCTGCTCGAGCTTCCAGAGGTAGGCGGAAAGGCCCCGACTCGTAGCTGACGGGTTGAAAACCATCTGGGCTCCGTTCAGGCCGAGCGCCCGCCATCCCTCGGGGAAGTGGCGGTCGTAACAGATGTAGATACCGACCCGGCCGACAGCGGTCTCAAACACCGGGTACCCGAGATTCCCAGGGCGGAAGTAGAACTTCTCCCAGAAGCCCTTGACCTGGGGCAGGTGGGTCTTGCGGTACTTACCCAGATAAGTGCCATCAGCATCGATGATGGCCGCCGTGTTGTAGAGAAAACCCTCCTTCTCCTTCTCATACATCGGCAGGACGAGAACCATGCCATGCTTCGCCGCCAACTCCTGAAAACGCTTAGTAGTCGGACCGTCTGGGATCGCTTCGGCGTAGTCGTAAAAGGCAGCGTCTTGGACCTGACAGAAATAGGGCCCGTAGAAGAGCTCCTGAAAGCACATGACCCGGGCACCAGCCTCAGCAGCCTCAGCCAAATACTTCTCATGGAGTTCGATCATTGACTCCTTGTCACCGGTCCAACCCGTCTGGACCATCGCTGCCCTTACCTCACTCGCCACCTTGGCCTCCTGCGTCCTCGTTCTTCAAATCGCCACAACTCTTCGGGTCTAACCCAATCTTTTCCACAATCAACCCCTGCAGCGCGTTGCAGTCGACGACAGTAGTGGCAACCTGAGCGGGTGACCGGACCCGGGGAACCACTTGACGATAGGGGCGGACTCCTCAACTGGCCGGCTCTGCAGGACTGGATCACCAATAGCTCGTCGCCGGGTACTGGTCTGGTAGTGGCCTGCGAAGAACTGGAAGGCGGCACTCAGAATCATCTCTTCCAGCTGATCCGCGAGGATGGTACGGCGATGGTCCTCCGAAGACCACCTCGTCACCCACGGCCGAACAGCGACGAAACGATGTGCCGGGAGGCTCGAGTACTGGCTGCCCTCTCAGCAAGCGACGTCCCCCACCCAGCCTTTTACGCTGTGTGCGACGACCCATCGATAATCGGCACGTGCTTCCACCTAGGAGCGGTCGTCGACGGCTTCAACCCCGGGTCAACCTTGGAGGAACAATACGACGATCTGGGCTGGCAGCATGCTCTTGGCCTATCGATGGTCGATGCCATCGCAGCACTGGCCGCCGTGAATCCATCGTCCGTCGGCCTTGAAGACCTTGGGCGACCCGACGGCTGGCTTGAACGACAGGTTCCACGGTGGCGCTCGATGCTTGAGTCGTATACGAAGAGCGAAGATTACAGTGGTCCAAACCTCCCTGACGTCGATCGGGTGGGGATTTGGTTGGAAGAACACCGCCCGCGCGAGGCATCGATGCGGATCATCCACGGCGACTTTCACCTGGCCAACGTGATGGCCCAACGTAGCCAACCGGAGGTTGCCGCTATCGTCGATTGGGAACTCACGACATCGGGTGACCCCCGTCTCGACCTAGCTTGGTTGCTGGCTACTTCGCACGGCATCGGCTCGTTCGCCACGAGAGTCCCTGGATTCCCCAACTGGCGGGAACTGGCTGACCGGTACGCCGACCAAACGGGCCTGGCCCTTTACGATCTGGCTTGGTGGTGGACTTTGGCGTGTTACAAGCTCGGAATTATCCTCGAGGGAACGAATGCCCGAGCAGCGGCTGGACACGCTCCTGTCGAAATAGGTCGCGATCTTCACGACCGCGCTGTTCGACTCTTCACCATGGCTGGCAACTTGATAGACGGTACTATTCTGTGACAGGACGGAAGTGAGGCGGCGGGATTTCCTGGCCGGGCTGACTGCCTCTGCAGTAGGGCTGACCGCCTGCGGGTCACGACCACCAACGAAGACGGTCCCCACTCCGCCAAGCGCGACAACGTCCCTACCCAAACTCGTTGACTGGCGAATAACAAGATGGCGAGCTGATCCGTGGGCGCGCGGTTCATACTCCTACCTCGCCCCCGGGACATCGTCCACGACCCGGAAAACGCTGGCCCAGCCAGTCGACAATCTTCTCTTCTTTGCCGGAGAAGCCACTGATATGGACCACCCGGCCACCGTGCACGGCGCCCTAGCCTCGGGTCGTCGTACGTCCGCAGAGGTGCTGGAAGCAGTGCCCCACGGCTCGATCGCAGTGGTCGGAGCCGGCGTAGCCGGGCTAGGGGCTGCCCGCGCCCTTGTTGGAGCCGGCCGGTCGGTCACCGTATTGGAAGCCCGTGACCGGATCGGAGGGCGGGTGTGGAGCGTGGACATGGGTGATGCGGTAGTCGACCTGGGCGGCTCGTGGCTCCACGGACTCCGGGACAACCCCGTAACCGGAATCGCCGAGTCGCTTGGCATCAACCTGATATCAACAAACTACGAGGACGCCCTGCTCTTCGACGCCGACGGCAATCCGCTGTCGTGGTCCCGCCTCGATGACTATTACGAGGCCGTAAACGCGCTTCTGAACTCAAGTACCTCCACCTCGTCGATGGCCAATGACATCGAGAAACTCCGGAACCGCTACACAGGAGACGACCGGAGGTTCGTTGACTACGTCCTTGCCTCAGAAGTCGACCACTGGTTTGCCGCTAGTCCAGCGGACCTCTCGTTCGCTGCAGTCCACGAGGGCGGCTGGTCACGAGGAGGAGACGCAATTCCACGCACCTCCTACCGGCCGATAGTGGACTGGCTAGCTAGCGGACTGGAAATCCGGACGGACGAGCCGGTTGAAGCCATCAGGACATCGGACCGGGGAGTTTCGCTGTCGACCAAGAAGAACACACACACCGGTTTGCGGCCGTGATCGTCACCATTCCCCTTGGTGTGTTGAAAGCCGGATCAATTAAATTTGAACCGACCCTGCCGCAACCGAAATTGTCTGCCATCGACTCGTTGGGCATGGGCTCAATGGACAAGGTGGCTCTGAGATTCACAGAACCGTTCTGGCCGACCGACGTAGACGTCTTCTCCTATGCCTCGGAACCACCCGGCCGGTTCGTCGAGTGGTACAACGCCATGCTGTGGACCGACCGTCCGATCCTGGTCGGTTTCAACGCCGGGCGCTCGGCCGAGGAGATCCTGGGGTGGTTAGACCAATCGACCCTGGACGCCGCCCTCGGTATTCTTGGGCAACTTCGATGGTAATGCCAGTGACGGGGGTGCTGTCCCGATGAGTACCTCAACTACGCCGTTGAATGGTTGGCGGGTGGGGGTGACTGCCGACCGCCGAGCCACCCAGCAAGTTGAAGTGTTGCGGCGGCGCGGTGCCGAAGTCGTAACGGGCTGCACAATGCGCACCCTTGACCTGAGCCATGATCCCCGCCTTTTAGAGGCATCCCAGGCGCTAATCGACCATCCTCCGAATACCACGATCATCCAAACCGGGATGGGCCTGACAATGTGGCTGGAAGCCATGGATGCAGTGGGAGTCGGCAGTGAACTCCGGTCCTCATTGGCCGGTGCGGAGATTCTGACCCGTGGACCGAAGGCAACCAGCGCAGCCCGAAAAGCCGGTTTTGAAGTGGAGTGGTCTGCGCCGGACGAGCAGCTCGCTCAAGTGGTGAAGTACTTGGCATCGACTGGCGGCCGGGGCCGAGTGGCCCTGCAGATCGATGGCACCGACGAGGAGACACTGGTCAAGCCACTGGCCCCGTTGTGCAAAGAGGTTGTGATAGTACCAGTCTACCGCTGGGCGTGGCCACTGGAAGTTGGACCAGCAGAGATTCTCATCGACGCAATCTGTAGCGGCAGCGTGGACGCCGTCACCTTCACAACCCGTCAGGCTGCAGTGCACTTGGTGGAGATTGCGGATTACCGGGGACGTCGCGACGAACTGCTGGCAGCCTTGGACGGCGTGCGGGTGGTACCGGTGTCGGTCGGGCCGGTGTGCTCATCAGCAATGACAAACCTCGGTATGGCCGGAATCGTGGAGCCGAAACGAGCCCGCATGGTCGCCATGGTGGATGCGCTGTGCGCCGAGGCCAATCGACGCTCCACAAGACGCTGAGACTTCCAGTAAACCCCCTGCTGCTGTCTCACTAGCGGAAACCGGCAGGGCGTTCGAAGGTTCGCGGAAATCGAGCTAGCCCGATGATGGGTCACCGGCTGAAAGTTCCTGCGCTGCAACCGTGCGCGGAACCTCATCCACTGCTGCGGGAGCGCCAAGTTCATCAGTGCCGACACCTAAATCGGGAAACTTCCGCATAGTCGGCAGAAGACGTCCCTCGAACGAAGCAACAAGACCGTTAAACGCTTTGACGGCAGTGTTCAAACCTCGACCGGCCCCTTCAACCTTGCCCAGCACTGTGCCCACCCGGTCGTAGAGCTCCGCTCCGAGCTCGGCGACGTCACGGGCGTGCTGATTGACCCGGGCCTGCTGCCAACCGCCAGCCACCGCCCAGAGCAAAGCCAGCAGATTCACCGGCGAGGCCAAAAGAACGCGCTGGTTCATAGCCTCCTGAAGGAGAGCGGGGTCGACCCGTAAGCCATCGGCAAGGAACGACTCACCCGGAACGAAGAGCACTACGAACTCCGGCGACGGCTGATCGTCAGCTTCCCAGTACTTCTTGCGGGCCAAGTCCTTTACGTGGTCTTTGAGAGCCTTGGCATGAGCCCGAAGCTCGGCATCGATTATCGACTGCTCGGTAGCTTCTTGGGCACGAAGATACGCATCAAGAGGAGCTTTAGCGTCGACGAACAGGTGCGCCCCGTTTGGGAGACGAACCTTCACGTCGGGCCGCACTCCGGTCCCATCCCGATTCTCCGACGTTGTCTGCTCGGTGAAATCACAATACGGCTCCATGCCCGACAACTCGATGACGTTCCGGAGTTGGTTCTCGCCCCAGACGCCACGGGCCGAACGCGACCGCAGCGCTTCAGACAAGGTCGTCGTCTCTGCCTGTAGTGCGGCTACCCGACGCCCCAACTGTTCGGTCATGGAGCTAACCGTTCCCTTGTTCTCCTCGTGGGAGGTCTGAAGCTTGCCCACAGTGTCGCCCAGCTTCTTCATCTGCTCGGTAAACGGCTCCAACAGCCCCTTCGTCTGCTCCTGGACGGCACCCATTCGCTCAGTGGCCAGAGCGAGGAACTGCTCGTTGTTCTGAGCCAAGGCAGTCGACGCAGTTTCGGTCATCTGGGCCTTGACCTCTGAACCGATCATCTGAGCCAGAACCGCCGGATCAATGACGGATCCGGTCTCCATCGGCTCAACGGAAGGAACCGGTCGACGCACCGCCCAAACCACGGCGACGATCGCCACCAAGAAGGAGAAGACTGCCACGAAGACGAGGGCTATTTCCATACGCTGAACGTACGCCCCAACTGTGACAGGGGGGCGGAGGGTCGGGTCGCAAAGACTGGACTACCGACGTCAGGTCGCCCACCCGGACGGATCTATGGCACAGGCGAATCCATGCCAGGCCATCCCGTTTGCCCGAGCCAAGGAGTTCGCACGAGCCACCTCGGCCAACCGAGCTACTGCGCTGCGACCATCCATTCCCGAGGAGTCGAACCCCCCCTGCTCATCTACCTGCTTTACCCGTAGCCCCCTGGCTGCGGCAACGTTCCAGAACGAGATGTTCATCTCAGTGTCACCCTGGAATGAACTGAAGATCAAATTTGTCGACCCGACAGTCGCCCATGCATCATCCACTACCGCTGTCTTGGCGTGGACGTACACCTCCTCAATGCCCCATTGTCGACGCACCGAAGGCGCCGACAAGCAGAAATCGTCGTAATCAGCCAACGACGCCAACACCTCGTAGCCAGCGGCGATCCCCGGGTGCTTTCGCGCAGCGGCCAGTTCGGGCATCGGATCACCGGGCACCGACGCCATCACCATCACACCTCGTTCCAACGCTTCCCGCAAAGCCACCAAAACCGCTCGACTAAGCAGAATCTGGTCCTCAATGTAGATGTACTCCCGCGCACCTGAAAAAGCCGAAAGGTACTGCTCCCTAACCGCGTTCTCTCCGTTGGGAAGGGCGTCGTACAGACCCGGCAGGACGCTCCGTTGGACCTGAGCGGTCGCGAGCCCTGAATCGGCCGGGACCTCATCAACCGGCCTCCGGCTGAGATCGTTCGTCCCTCCGTCAGGCCACGAACCAAGTGGACGATTCTGCTCGGAAGCACCATTCCAGCGAAGAACGAAGTTGTCGTGAACGTCTGCGAGGCACGGCCCACGGAGCCGACAGTGCACGTCGTGGATATTCGAATAACGCTCCCCAGGTAGATACCCCAGCGACGGATCAGGTTGTTCGTGGCCTGGACCGGCCATTGACCCCCGCGTGATGTTGATGCCCCCCACAAATGCCACGGCCTCCGGCATTCCGGCGTCGATCATCCAGACTTTCTGGTGCTGGCAGTTCTGACCCACCGCATCCCACCGCACCTGCCAACTGGCAGACCGATCTGCCAGCAGTCGGGCTGAGCTCTCGTCCCCGGGGAACACGTCGTTGGCGCCTACCCCATGCCCCTCCGGGTGCCAAACCAAAACACGCACGTCGAGTCCATCTTCTGAAGCCGAGTCCATTAGTTCGAGGAAGGTGCCGCGCCCACCCGGAAAATGTGCCTCCGTCTCGAGAAAAGCGACACAGACCCATACCGATGTGCTTGCTTTTTCAACCGCGCCAGCAATCTGGTCGAAGGCCACCGCACCGTCGATCAGCGGTTCGACCAAGTTTCCTGCTCGCACAGGGAAAACCGCCGAAGGCGGAGGAGGAAAGCGATCTAAGGCCTCGTCTATACCTAAAAGTTATACCTCAGGCTGGCGATGACCGAGGCGCAAAGCCATAAGGTTCAGTCCTATGGGTCTGGCACTGATCATCGAACATGACGAGACCGGACCGGTTGCAGTTGTTGGCGAAAGGCTTATCCACCACGGCTTTGAACTGGACACCTTTCGCGTCCTGGAAGACCGATCAGACCCGATATGCACCAAGGAGTTCCCTGATCCGAACGTCTATGACCTCGTAGTGGTGCTCGGATCCGAACGGTCTGTCTGCGACAAGGGACCTATCGAATCTTGGATCGATCGCGAGATCGACTTGGTCCAGACCGCGCACAAATCTGGAAAGCCCGTTCTGGGCCTGTGCTTCGGTGGTCAGGTACTGGCCGCTGCCCTAGGTGGCGAAGTCACCAAGCTTGAGAAACCAGAAATCGGGTGGTGTGAAATCGAGTCAGAGCACCCGGAAGTCGTCTCGCCGGGACCTTGGTTTGAATGGCACTACGACCAATTCACAGTTCCAGAAGGCTCCATCGAGATGGCCCGCTCTGAAGCCTCTTCTCAGGTCTTTCGGCTTGGTAACAGTGTCGGCACTCAGTTTCACCCCGAAATCACGCCAGAAATCATCGCCAGCTGGACGATGATTGGTGGAGACGAGCTGGCCAAATTCGATATCAGCCCGGATTCGATAATTTCTGAATCAGTTGATCGCGAAGCCGAAGCTCGTCAACAGGCCTATCGCCTAGTCGACTGGTTTCTTGACTTACCTGACGATCAATGTCCTTGAGCAGAGGGACAAAGCCCGACATCCAGATTCTGGCCAATGACATCTGGGCGGAGCGAATCCCTCACAGCGAGTTCAGTGCTCTGCGTACTCATGCCCCTGTCGCTTGGTTTGACGAGCCGGATGGGAACTCTGGTTTTTGGGCTGTCACGCGTCTGGATGACCTCGTGGCAATTCACCGAGACCACCGAACGTTCTCCTCGCAGGTTGGGGGCACCGAATTAGAAGAGTTGGAACGAGATCCTGAAGCGCGCGAAGCCCGCCGGACCATGTTGGAAACCGATCCGCCCGAGCACACGAGGATTAGAAAGCTGGTCTCGCGAAGCTTCACTCGGCGAGCTATTGCGCAATGGGAGAGCACGGCCCGAGCTCTAGTCGCAGAATCAATCGAAAGAGCCATTGACGAGCGTAAGGTCGACTTCGTCGACGCAGTTGCTCGACGTCTCCCTATCCAGATGATTAGCAAGCTCCTCGGCGTGCCCGACCGGGACGCCGAGGAATTGTTTCATTGGGCCGACTCCGTCGTGTACCACGCTGATCCCGACTTCTCGGACGTCCTATACGACAAGGACGACACGGATCCCTATCGACTGCTGCCGTTTCGGAGTCCCAACTCCTTGAAGGTCTTCGCATACGCAAAACGACTCGCCTCTGAGAAGAAGGCCAGACCCGAAGGTGACGTCATATCGATTCTCGCCGCCTCTGAGGACCTGACGCCCTTAGAACTCCAGACCTTCTTTCTCTTGTTGGTTATCGCAGGTAACGAGACCACCCGCCACAGCCTCAGTCACGGCGCCCTCGCCCTAGCTGAGTTCCCCGACCAACTTCACCGACTGCAGGAAGACCCTGGGCTGCTTGAAACGGCATCCGAAGAGATTCTTCGGTGGGCTTGCCCTCAGATCCATTTCCGGCGGACGGCTGTCTCCGATACGAATTTGGCGGGAGTGCCCATTTCTGCTGGTGACAAGGTGGTCACCTGGTACATCTCCGCGAACTACGACGAAAACGCCTTCACCGACCCATTCACGCTCGACCTGAGCAGAAATCCCAACCCCCATGTGACATTTGGGGGCGGTGGCCCGCACTTCTGCCTTGGCGCCTGGTTGGCTCGGTTGGAAGTAAGAGTCTTCTTGGACGAAGTCGCCAAGAAGATCAAACGTGTGCATCTGAACGGCGAGCCAGAGCGGATTCGTTCAAACTTCATCAACGGCTTGAAGCGCCTGCCTCTCGAATTGGAGGCGTCTCGCTAACTAGTGAGACGCCCTCTGCCAAAGACCAGACGCTCTGCAGCATCGACTAACTCACCGAGAAACTCCTCGTTTGCCGAGCCGAAGACATAGCGGTCCGGGCGGACAAGCACTGCTGCCCGGCCGTCGAGGAGAAGGTCAAGCCCGCCGTCGAGATCGACTAGATCATCAACGAGGACCGTCTTGCACCAGTTGCTGGACGGAAAGGCAACTCGGGAAAGTAGATACCAATCCGATCCACCGATGTCATCGAGCAGGATGGGAGTTCCATCGGCAACAACCCTGGGTTGACGCGCTTGGTGTCCGATCCTGTTATCGGTTCCTGCAGAGAAGAGACCTTCCATGAGTGGTGGGAGGCGCGACCAGCGATCCTGCTCATCGATATCTGGGGTAGGGAGTTCCAGCACCTGTCGAGACACGAGACGACCGGCCTCGATCGACATGGCGATACAGCTTTCGACATGGCCCCGTCGCTCCGTCTCGTAGCTATCGAGGAGCACTTCTGACGCTCCGTATCGAAGGACTGACTTTATTTTCCACGCAAGGTTGGCTGCGTCGCGAATCCCAGAGCACATCCCTTGACCGATGAATGGTGGCATCTGGTGGGCCGCATCGCCCGCCAGGAAGAAACGACCGCTCCGCCATGTTTCAGCGACCACCGCATGGAACCGGTAGGCAGCTGCTCTAACAATCTCGCCAAGACCATCAGGTATCCAAGGTCGGAGTAGTTCTCGGACTCTTCGGTGGTCTTCGAACTCCTCGTGATTCTCATCGTCCGAGAGCCGGAACTCCCACCGGTGATGACCATGGGCCGAGGGTACGTAGGTAGCTGGCCGCTCGGCATCACAAACCTGCTGGATCACTGCAGGAAGGCCTGGGTCACCGTCGATCATGAGATCCACCACGAGCCAGTACTGGTCGAAGCCCCAGTCCGTCAGACCGATACCCAGATTGCGTCGAGTGACACTCGAGGCTCCATCACAGGCAACTACGAAATCCGCGTCGACCGAGTCAAGATCGGTTACTTCTGAGCCGAGAATCAGATCGACGTGGGGAAACCTCTCCAGCCCTTCGCGAAGAACGCGATCCAATAGTGGCTGCTGAAAAACGTAATCCTCGTGCCACCCCAGAATTGGTGACCTCTCAAAGTCCTCATAGGTGAAAAGCCTCTTCCCGTCGGAGTCAACGAAGTCCATGCCTCGGCAACGCTCGACCAGTTGCGTGACTTCTTTCGAAAGACCCGCCCCTTGGAAGATCCTCATGATCTCGGCGTCGAGTTTGCACGCCCGGGGAAGCGGATACGGATCCAAAGAGGCTTCGTGAACCGATGTCTCCACTCCAGCCAACCCGAGAAGATTCGCAAGCAGGGCACCGACCGGCCCGCAACCGACTATTGCAACCTGCGGCACGTCCCTAATCGACTAGGTGCGGGGCTTCGTCATGCCAGCAGGTCGTACCCCAGGTAACGGCTAGCAAAGTGCAATCAGATAGATCTGCCGCCCCATGCCAGTGGGCCTCATCCGGTGGGGCAACAACAAGATGGCCGGGTTCAATTGCTACCGCCCCATCGGTTGACGTTCCAACCCTTGCCTTACCGGAAACAACGAAGAGGAGTTGTCCACCGGGGTGATGGTGCCAGTTCGTCACCGCACCCGAGTGAAAATGGACCAAGGCAGTGTCAGGTTCTTGGTCGCCGGGTGAGGCATGGAGCATTTCTAGCTCCACGCGTCCAGTAAATAGCCCCCCATAGCTGCTGTCTCGGTCGCCACCGGTCACGACGATCATGATGGGGTTCCGGCGACGAACCGGTTACGAATTGTGCCAATCCCCTCTATAGCGGCCTCAACGACCTGGCCATCTTGCAGATAAGTGGGTGGATCCATCGAATCGCCAACTCCACCAGTAGTTCCCGTGAAGATCAGGTCGCCTACTTCCAGAGTGACGTATCTAGATAGCCATTCGACCAGCACTGGAACAGGGAAGATGAAGTCACTGGTTCGAGCGTGTTGACGAAGTTCGCCATCGACCTTTAGGGAGATTTCGAGGTCGTCACGATCCGAAAGGCCATCCGAAGTGACAAGGACCGGACCGATGGGACCAAATCGGTCATAGCTCTTTGCCATCGAAAACTGCCGGACTGGGGGTCGGAACTGTTCGTTTCGATCACTCACATCGTTACCGACCATTAGTCCGGCAATGTGTTCCCAGGCCGAAGTTCTCGGTATTCGAACGCCAGCTCGACCAATGGCTAAGACGAGTTCCGCCTCGTAGTCGACCATCTCCAGGTCGTGCATTAACACATCGTCTTGGGGACCCGTAATACAAGTGGGGAACTTGGCCATCACGTGCGGCTCGGTCGGAATGGCTTTGTTGGCCTCCTCGGCATGGCTCCGGTAGTTGATCGCGATAGCGATGACCTTTCCCGGTCTCGGAACCGGAGGACCCAGATTGGACTCGATCAACTCGGAAGACTCGGCATCCGATTGGACTTCGGCTAACAGGGAATGGTTGCTGAGGTCGACAAGTTCCATGGGATCGCTAGAAATCCTTCCGGCCGTAGCCGACTCGATGTCGACAACTCGACCGTCGATGATCAGCGATCCTCGTCCTTCCACGTTTGCAATCTCCATGAAGCTTCCTTCCTAATTCCCGTTCCCAGCAGTTCTAAGTTTGGACAGTCCACCCGCCGTCCGGCCTTTCGAACCACATGTGCACTTGACCGGTTCCGGCTGCAGATTCGTATTCTGAATAACGGCGACCAGTCGCAATGCAGTCCTCCCCGCCTATCGCCCCGACCATCATCATGTAGTGGCCGAAGAAGCCCTCGGGGGCATAGTTCCTGTACTCAGGAAGATATTCGATTACCTGGCGATGATCGCCTTGCTGCCACCATCGGAGAACCTTCTCGTCGGCCTCACGGGCTTGCGGAGTGCGGATGTTGTCCAGGGAGGCCGATTCATGATCGGCGAACTCCCTCAATGGCCAGAATCGGTGACTTAGTCCACCAGAGGCAAGGACGATGACGCGCCTGTTGGACTCTTCGATTGCCTGCGCCAAGAGACTGCCGAACAGCAGGAAGTCCTCCGGGATTGCTGTTTGACATACCCCGACCGAAATCCATCTCTCGTCGCCTTGAAGAAATCCGAGGAGGTTGATCGTCGGATAGTGGACCGGAAGGCAGGGATCATCGCTAGCCAAGACCCATGTGTCGTCACGTTCGGCGGCAAGATCCTGGACCGCGAGAGCAAGCTCTGGATCGCCTGGCATGTCGTATGGAACCTGGGACATACCGCGCGGTAATTCGTCGGAGGTGAACTTGCCCTTTCTGCGCTCGTGGCCGGTAATCACGTGCTCGACGGTCGTGAACCAGTGTGTGTCAAAAACGATAATTGTGTCGGGCTTGAGCCGCTCGAGACACTCTGCTCGCAACCTGTGAAGGCCTTCCACAAGCGAGAAATCGTTGCCATCGTTCAGCTCTCGGCGGATCGCCTCCGGCATCACAATGGGCGGAACGTGAGAAACAACGGCAGCGCCAACGATCTCACCCATGATCGGATCCTCGTCCGGCGATTGCTACTAGCTCCTGCACGCCGTCCACACTAATCATTTGGGACCAAATGATTCAACCCGTCGTGCCGTTCTCCAAGCCGTCTAGCAGCGAGGCGACTTCGGCGACTTCGGTATCTGGGTTGATGAAGCAGAAACGAAGCACCGGTCGACCCTGCCAGGTGGTCGGCACACATACCACTGAATCATCCTCGGCTATACGAGCGGACCACTGCTGATAGTCAGCCATCTCCCAGCCCAAACGTTCAAAGAGCAGTATCGACAGATCGGGTGTCATCACCAGACGAAGGTTGGGGCGTGCACGAATTTCGTCTGCAACGGCTCGGGCAGTAGCCAAAACGGTCTCCACAGCTTCCCGGTAACGATCCGTGCCATAAGTCGCCAACGAGAACCAGAACGGAAGACCCCGAGCTCGACGACTTAGGTGAACGGCATAGTCCGCTGGATTCCACTCAGACCTGTCGACGAATTCGAGGTATTCAGCGAACTGGGAATGGGCGAAGGCCCCGTTTTTTGGTTCGCGGTAGACGAGAGCGCAGCAGTCAAAAGGCGCAAACAGCCATTTGTGCGGGTCCACCACAAATGAGTCGGCATGCTCAATGCCAGCGAAACGGTTGGCAACGGAGGGCGCAACAAGAGCCGCGGCACCATAGGCCCCATCCACATGCATCCAAAGCCCATGCTCTTGGCAGATCTCCGCGATGCCCGCGAGGTCGTCGATCACACCCGCGTTGGTAGTGCCTGCAGAGGCAACCACGCCAAAGAGTCCATCGAAATCCGACTGCTCGAGGGCACCTGCAAGGGCTTGGCCCGTCATCTGACCCTTGTCACCAACCGGAACCTCTATGACGTCGCAGTCAAGTACCCGCGCTGCTGCCCTAATGGAACTATGCACTTCGGCTGTGGCAGCAAAACTCCACCGGCGAGGAAGACGATCCGCGCAACGTGTCTTAGCCCGCTCACGGGCAGCTACCAATGCGCTCAAGTTGCCCACAGTGCCGCCAGAGACGAAACATCCGCCTGCCGTATCAGGCCAACCTGCCAGCGAGGCCAACCAATCGAGTGCTTGGTTCTCAGCAGCAATAGCGCCCGCTCCAGCATCCCAGGTACCGGAAAAAATATTTGCTGCGCTCACTGCGAAGTCGAAGACCAGAGCCGCCTCTGTTGGAGCTGCGGGAACATACGCCAGGTTCATTGGGTTGTCTTGAACTCGGCTGGCAGGAACGATCACTTCAGAAAAAAGTCTCAGCGCTTCGTCGCCACCAATCCCAGCTGGGACGACCGTTTCACCTAGGTCACCGGCCAACTCCGTTGACGAAAGGACCAGAGCTCGCTTGTCCATTCCCTTGACGAGGCGTCGCATACTCCAGTTCATGACGGACCGAATCAGTGCTTGGTCCAGCTGCCAATACCGCCTCCGAGTCACCGCTTATCGAGTTCCTCGGTGGTCTGAAGAACCTTCCGCAAAAGTCGGGCCAAGGTAGCCATTTCGTTATCGGAGAGGCCTTCGGTAACCAGCGCCTCCTGACGATTGAAGGCTGGCATGACCTCGTCGACCACCTTGGTTCCCGACGGAGTGAGAACTACTTCGACACGGCGCCGGTCCTGCGGGACGGCTCTTCGCTTGACAAGACCCTTGCGCTCCAGGGTGTCAAGCACCCCGGTAAGCGTGCCGCCAGATATCCCCGCTTCATCCGCTAGTTGGCGCGACTCCTGCGAGCCCCATATCCGCAGTACAAATAGCACTGTGAAAGCGCTCCAGGAGAGTTCGTGTCGACGGAGAACGTCGCGCTCCATGTGATTTCGGACTGCTGTGGCTGCACGGAATACATTCGATACAGCTGCCAGAGACAGCAGGTCGAGGTCGAGTTCTGCCATACGGTCACGAATCAGGCGTTCAGCCTCAACAAGCTCGTCGTCGCCTACAGCAAAGGCCCGGGGCATGATCGGACACTACTATTTGGCACCGAATGATCTGCCAGACGGATTTCTTAACGGAACACTCCGGTGGCCATACTTCGGTGCGACGGCACAAAGACACTTTGAGAAGGGCATGGGCGAGGCTGAGCAATGGGAACAGAGGCATACCGAAGAATCCGAGTCCTGTGGCCAGACCACCTGAATCTGGCGCGGGGCAAGTATTTGCCTTCCCGCCTCGCAGAACGGGGAACTCGGCATTGCCTGACCGTCTTCGGTTTGGGCTACGACCGCGATATGGGACCTGTACCCGGAACGGGATTCCTCGAGGGGATGCCGGACATGGAGTGCCACTTTGACGTCTCAGAGGTAAGGCCAAGTTGGGAAGACGGCGTTGGGGTTGTCATCGGTGACCTAGAACGAAACGGCGCTGCCGTGCCACTCGCACCGAGAACCGTGCTTCGCAACGCAGTCGGCGCCTGGGAGTCGATGGGCTTCAAACCAAAGGTCGGAATCGAACTTGAGGCCTACCTCATGGAACCGGACCCTGACGGGGGCTGGCGTCCCTACAACGCACCTGGCTCCATGGTCTACGGCACAGGGGTGCGCAACGACCCCCAGGGGATTGTGCAGGCCATCGACCAGACCGCCGACCAACTCGGCTTCAGGGTCGAGTCCGTCAACGGAGAGTTCGACATGGGCCAGTTTGAGATGACCCTCGAGTTCGACGACGCAATGCGATGCGCCGACGAGGTTTTCCTCTTCCGGGCTATGGCCATGGAGGTGGCGGCCCAGAAAGGGCACCTGCTCACCTTCCTGCCCCGGCCGATTCCCGAGTGTGGGGGTAACGGCCTCCATGTAAACCTGAGCCTCCAGGACGCGTCGGGCAGCAACGCCATGCTCGACTCGTCCAATCCCGACGGGCTCTCGGCGATCGCCAAGTCCTGCATCGCCGGGCAACTCCACCACATGGCCGCCATGACGGCGCTTTGCGCTCCAACGGCCAACTCCTACAAGCGCCTGCTACCGGGGCAGATCGCCGGCTACTGGAAGAACTGGGGCTACGACCACCGGTGCGCCACGGTCCGCGTCAACCCGGAACGCGATGCATCGACCCGCCTCGAAAACCGCATGCCCGACGGAGCGGCCAGCGCCCACATGGCCATCGCTTCCGTGCTGACAGCCTCTCGCCTCGGCGTGGAGCAGGACCTCCCATGCCCGGACGCTGAGACCGGGGATGCCCTCGAGACTGCCTGCACGGAGGAACACACACCGGACCACCTCGGGGCCGCTCTCGACGCCCTGCGGACCGACCGGGACTTCGCCGAGGCAATCGGTCCGGAGATGGTGGACCAGTACCTGGCAGTCAAGGACACCGAGTGGCAAAAGTACCTGACCGCAAACGGTAGCTGGGAGGAGACGATCGACCGGTTCACGGATTGGGAAAAACAGACCTACCTCCCCTACCTCTGATGGCCGAGGGGCGGCATCCGACCCTGGGCATCGGCGATTCAGTCACCCTCGGAGATCTAGAAGCCGATCCGGACCCGATCCTGGCCCGAATGCGAGCAGAGGAACCCGTCTGCTTCGTCCCAGCACTGGACATGTGGTTGGTCACCAAGTGGGACGACCTCATGCACATGGAGGAGCGCCCCGAGATCTTCACCGCCAACACCGAGCCGTCCTTTCTGGCGCGGGCGTTGGGACCCAACATGTTGACCAAGGACAGGCCAGAGGCTTCCCGGACGCGCGACGCCATGCTCCCCGCCTTCCAAGCTGGCGGGGTGGCCGGCCGCTTCGCCTCGGAGCACCTAGTCCAGATGGCCGACCGGCTGATCGACGGGTTTGTGGAGGATGGCGAGGGCGACGTCATGGCGTCCTATGCCGGCCCCCTTTCCGCCGGCTCTCTGGCAGCCGCACTGGGGCTCGACTCCCACGGCTGGGAACAAGTCTGGCAGTGGTGCAAAGGCCTCTGCTCGGACATAGCAAACTTCGAGAACGATCCGGAACTGACTGCCCTCGGAGATCGGGCACGCGAGACCCTCGGCCGGGCGATCGATCGGAGGATCGACGAGATCACCGAAGGTGGCGAAGGGTTGTCCGCTATCGCCCACTTCATCGCTGCAGAAACCGAGGATGGGCCACTAGACCGGGCAGAAATCGTAAACAACGTCCGCCTGATGATTAGCGGTGGGATCAACGAGCCGCGAGACGGGATTGGCCTCGTGGTCGGCACCGTGCTCGCCGACCAGCAGTTGCTTGACGAACTGGTTGCGGAACCCTTGCTGTGGCGCAAGTGCGTCGAAGAGGTGTTCCGACTGCACTCCCCGGTGGGGACAATCACTCGACAGGCCACCTGCGACACCACGCTGCGCGGTAAGACCATCCCGGCCGGATCACTGGTCGCAGGGGTCATCCGGTCGGCGAACCTTGACGAAGAACGCTGGTCCAACCCCGGGCAATTCGACCTCCACCGCTCCGAGGGAGGCCACGCCGCGTTCGCAACTGGTGAGCACCGGTGTCTGGGTGAGTGGCTGGGGCGGCAGGTGGTCAGGGTCGGCTCGCTGCGACTCATGGACCGTCTCGCCAGCCTCCAACTGCAGTCGGACCGACCCATCACGTTACAAGGATTCGAGTTCCGCGGTCCCGCCGAACTCCCGTGCAGGTGGGACCGACCATGAAACTGCCCCGAGTGGTTTTCGTCACCGGTGCGGCCTCCGGCATCGGACGATCCGTGGCGATGCGACTCGCATCCGAGGGGTGCGCCGTCGTGGTAGCCGACACGGACGTCGCGAACGGCGAGGCCACGTGCGCCTCCATCACCTCGGCCGGCGGAAGTGCGATCTGTCAGGAAGTAGACGTCCGAGACCGCGAATCCATCCGATCCGCAGCGGACGAGGCGACGCGCAGGTTCGGGGGCATCACGGGGCTCGTGAACTGTGCCGGTCTCGTGACCATGACCTCTCTGGACGACCTCACCGAGGAGGAGTGGGACTTGGTCGTCGACGTGAACCTGAAGGGGACCTGGCTGGCTACCCAGGAGGTCGCAAGGGACATCGCCGCTACCGGAGGCGGATCAGTCGTCAACATTTCTACTGTCGAAGCTGAAGTGGTTGTGTCCTCAACCGGCCACTGTCAGGTCCACTACAACGCCTCGAAGGGCGGGGTGAAGATGCTCACCAAGGCCCTTGCTGTCGAGCTGGCCGGAGCCTCCATAAGGGTCAATGCGGTCGCTCCCGGACCGATAGCCACCAACTTCGTCTCCTTAGAGGGCATTACCGCGCCGGAGACACTCGAAAAACTCAAGGACAGGCTCTTGATCCCTCGAATCGGTGAACCAGAAGACATCGCCTCAGCGGTGTCGTTCCTTCTGTCCGACCAGTCGTCGTGGATAACTGGAGTTCATCTGCCGGTAGATGGTGGCTGGTTGACCCGCTGAAGAGGACTAAGTGGACGAGTCAATCGGCCCTCCTAGATAAGCGGCCTGGACTACCGGATTCTGAGAGACCTCATCCGGTGTGCCTTCGGCAATCACCTTTCCCTGATCGAGCACATATACGCGATCACAGATTCCAGTGATGAAGTTCAGGTCATGGTCCACGACGACGACGCCTGCCTGAACGAGACCAGCAATGTCGCGAATCCTGTGGATCATCTGTTCCGACTCAAGGTCACCCATCCCGCTAGTCGGCTCGTCAAGCAGCAGGAATCTGGGGGCGGCGGCGGCCGCTCTGGCAAGTTCCAGCCGCCGAGCGTTTCCATAGTCCAGTTCCCCAGCCCTCCGATGTCGTAGCTCGCTCAAACCACTGGCACGAATCACGAATTCAACGTCTGGTTGCGAGCAACCGACTACCCGGCCGGCTGCTGCTAGACGGGCAACTTCAATGTTCTCTTGAACCGAGAGTGCAGGAAACAGCCTCAGGTTCTGGAAGGTCCTGACGACACCCGCTCTGGCAACCAGATGAGAAGGAAGACCATCGAGAGAATTTTCATCTAGGTGGATCGACCCAGAACTAGGGGTGACTAGCGATGTGATCGTGTTTAGCAGCGTGGTTTTCCCGGCCCCGTTGGGGCCAATAAGGCCAACCACCTCGTTGCTCGAAGCTGTCAGGTCTACCCCGTTGAGTGCTCGGAATCCTCCGAAATCAACGACAACACCGGTTGCACGGAGGAGGCCCTCAGGACGAAGGCCTCCGACCGGAGAATGCTCTAGCGGCTGATCGGTGAACTTCCCGACTGATCGCCTCGCCATCCAATGATCAGGCTCCCAGTCTCCCAGGACACCGTCCGGTCTGAAAATCATGAAACCGAGCATCGAGGCGCCCAGAAACACGTCGGTGAGTCCACTCCTAAGCAACCAATTGAGGAATGGAAGGTCAACTGACGGCCCGGCGAGGTAGCGGGTGAGTTCACTTCCGGTGGTGATGATCACCACGCCTACGAGACAACCCGTAACGCTGTTTCGACCTCCGACAATGAGCATTGTCAAGGTGAGCAAGGTGTATTTGAAGAAGAAGAGCCTCGGATTAATGCTTCCGAGTTCGAAGACCCGAAGGGTTGCTCCGATGGACACTACGAAAACGGAAAGGAGGAGTGCGACCATCTGCTGCAGGGCTGGATGAATCCCCATCGAACGCGCAGCCAGGTCGTCTTCTCGAGCAGCTTGGGCGAGGCGTCCAATGCTTGTTTCTTTGAAGAGCCGTGCCGACAAGAGTGCCAGGAACAAAGCCAAATAGATCCATCCGCGACCTTGAAGCGTTACCCCACCGAGGGGACTGAAGGAGAGTCCAGTTTTTCCACCGCGGGTCAGGTCGATCCAGTTTCTAGCTACTTCGTGGACCACAAACAACAACGCGAGGGTGATGACTGTGGCAGCAACGGCACCCGAACGGGCTCCCGACCGGGCAAGCCCCAAACCGATAACGAAAGCAACTACCACAGCGATGAGTCCAGCAACCATTGACGACTGGAAAGGAGTCAGATCCACTGCAGCTAGGCCGAATGGGGCGTCCGGAATCTGCTCTGCCTTCCGCTCGGGCGAGATGGCGAAAATCGCAAACGCATAGCCGGCAATCGCTCCGAAACCGATGTGTCCAAAGGAGAGAACACCTGTATTACCGATATAGATCTGCATTCCGAGAACGACAACTGCGTTAATGAGCATCTGGGTGACTAGGCCGTCACTCGCAGAATTGCCGACTGTCGCATAAACGATTCCGCCACCGACAAGAACGAGATACGTCGTTAAGGATCCCGCCAGAGGAAGAACCAAGCGATCAACCACTCGTCTAGGCATTAGACGCGCTCCGCCCTGCGGACGGTAACAAGACCTTGTGGTCTAAAGACAAAGAGGAGCGCAATGAGTAGAAAGACGATCCCGTCAGTTAGACCTACCAGACTCTCCGGAAGGCGTGAGATCAGCAGGACCTCCGCTAGGCCAAGTATGACTCCACCCATCACGGCTCCGGTCAAGCTCCCGAGCCCTCCGATCAGGGCGGCAAGCACCCCCTTGAGCATCGGGCTGAGACCTGCCGTTGGCCCCGCCTGACCACTTCGCATCAGCCAGAAGACAGCTGCTACACCAGCAAGCAGACCAGAAAGCGCAAAGGCGCCACGAATGATTCGGTCACTCCGAATCCCCATCAGCCTGGCGGCATCAAAGTCTTCGGCAGCAGCACGCAAGCTCATCCCGAACATCGTTCGCTGAAGTACCCAGTAGGTAATACCCAGAGTCAGGAGAGTGAGGAGAATTACAAGAAGATCGAACACTTCCAGACTGATGCCGCCCAGCTTCCATGTCTGAAAGATCCATCCGGGCCGTGGGAACTGGCGAAAGTTCGCTGAGACGTACATTACGAACGCCGCCTGCACCAAAAAGTGGACTCCAAATGACGTCATGAGCATTGTGAAATCTGGCGCTCCCCTTACCCAGCGGAAAGCAACAAACTCGATGGCCACCGATGTCAGGCCCGCAACCAAGACAATCGCTGGGGCAATGATCCACCAGTCCAATCCAGCAACAAACAGGCCGTAGGCGGCGTAGGCACTGACAGTTATCAACTCGCCATGGGCGAAGTTAACCAAGTGCATAACCCCGAAGATGACAGCAATCCCTAGGGCGATCAGCGCGTAAATTCCGCCGCGGCCAAAACCATCTACGAGCTGTTGGAGAAGCTCGGTCATGTGGAATCGACGTTCCGGCCGAGGTAGGTCTCGAAAAGATCTTGGCGCGCAAGCAGGTCAGGGGCGAGCCCGCTTGCCACAACCTCTCCAGAGCGCAGCACGTATCCACGATCAGCTACCTCGAGAATCCGTTGAGCACTCTGCTCAACGACTAAGAGCGTAAGACCGGCGCTTCTGAGCGTCCCGATGAGATCAAAAACAACATCGGCAAGCTTCGGAGAAAGTCCGAGGGTTGGTTCGTCCAATAGGAGCAACTGCGGCTCAGCCATCATTGCGCGACCTATAGCTAGTTGCTGTGCCTCGCCACCCGAGAGATAGCCCGCCGAAGTCTGGAGCTTGCTGCTCAAGGCAGGGAAGAGATCTACAACCTGATTTCGAAGCTCGACTCTCCTGGTACCAGTCCTAGTGACACCACCAACGAGGAGATTCTCATTGACGGTGAGGTCGGCAAAGATCCGACGATGCTCTGGGACCAGTGCTAGCCCAGAACGAAGAATCCGATCTGGAGCCCAATCGGTGATGTCGTCATCGTCTAGCGAGATCTTTCCGCTAGAAGCCTTCAGAAGACCGGCGACAGTCGCTAGAAGGGTGGTCTTCCCAGCACCGTTCGGGCCGATGAGGCAGACAACCTCACCGGCCCGGACAGTTAGGCCGACTTCTCTTATGGCAGCGATCGCTCCGTAACGGGTAGTAAGCGATTCAACTTCAAGCACTGACTACCCAACACACTCAGTCAATAGTGGCCGCAAGTGTCGGTGCGCCACCCACGACTTGGTGGACGTACACCGGCTTGTCAGGAACGCCTCCCGCTCCTAGGTAGGTCAGATCTCCAGTTGCTCCGTGGACATCTTGGGCGTTCTTGATCGCTGCACCCAGGACTTTCGGGTCGGTTGAGTTGGTGCGAACAAATGCGTCGATGACGACAGCAATTGCGTCTACCGCCAAACCACCAAACGAGGCGTTCTCAAGTGGCGAGCCATGCGAAGCCTCATAACTGTCTGCCAGAGCCTTAATACGGCTGCCATCAGACGGGAACGAATGAGTGGTGTGGTAGAAGCCTTCGACCCCATCGGTGAAGTAACCGCCCGTGGCCTCAAACGCGTCTGTCACCAGATAGTTGGTAGTTACGCCCGCTGCATCCATTTGGCCCCGGAGGACAGCGGACTGGAAGGACAGCATCGCTGAATAAACCACGTCTGGGGCCTGCCCTCCGCTTGCAATTTCGTTCACCTGGGCCGAGAAGTCCATGTCATCGATAGGCACAAAGCCGTAGTCAGCGACAACTGAGCCGCCTCCGGCGGTGAAGACCTCGGTGAAGACCTCGGGGTTGTAGCCAAAGTAGGGACCAGGTGCCGAGAAGGTGATCGCTGTGGTCCAACCTTGCCCAAGCGCGAACTCCGCGGCTGCTGTGGCCTGCATCGTGTCGTCGAACGCAACCAGATAGGAATTAATCGACGCGTCGCCCAGCATGGGTTCGGTCGATGCAACGAAAAGAACCGGAATCTCACCGGCGGTCACCTGAAGAAGCGGTTCTCCGAAGTCTGGGAACGGGGGACCCAGCAGGGCCGAGGCTCCCCAATCAATCAGAGACTGACTCGCACGCTGCGTAACCTCAGGATCACCCGCGATGTTCTCCATCTTCCATTCGAGCCTCGTGCCCGATAACTCGTCGCAGTCGTTCAGGTCAGTTGCCAATATCGCATCAATGTCGATCCCAACGTCCGGGTCAATGCCACCAGCGCAGTTGACCAGAGCAACAAAGTGCTCCCCAGCCTGACTTGCCGGCATATCTGCGAAACCACCGAGATCAGATAGATCTGCCGCGTAGCCCACTTTCAGCGTCGACGAAGAGTCCTGATCACTGCCGCATGCTGATGCAAGCAAAGAGAAGACGAGTAGGGCACTAACAACTGCTGACTTCTTCACAACTAATCGCTCCCTCATAGGAAACCAGTTCACAGGGCACCGAACGGTACCAAACAATCAGGTACGGAGCCCTAGTCGCGACGAGGGGACCGAATGCCGCGAAACTCCCAATCTCCACCGAGTGCCGTGGAGAGAACTTCCTCGGACTCACTGGGTTGGGCGCCAACGTCGTCGCGGATTGCTTTCGACCCTCGGACGATGGTGTTGGTCAGTGCGCCGAGGCCCTCGACCTCCACAGTGACCACATCGCCGGGCTGGACGGGTCTGGAGTTAGCGGGTGTCCCAGAAAACACCATGTCACCCGGCAGCAGGGTGATCGTACGAGCTAGGTCAGCAACCAAGTAGTGCATGTCCCAAGTCATCTCGTCAGTGGTGCCGTCCTGTGCCACCACCCCATTGACAATCGTACGTATGCCCTTGCCACGGAAGTCCCACCCTTCAACCAATCCAGGCCCAACCGGGCAAAGGCTGTCTGACCCCTTGACCCGCAGCATGGAACCAGCGTCCGTATCTCGAAAGTCGTGAAGGCCGTAGTCATTGCCGATGGTGTAACCCGCTATGTAGTCAGCAGCCTCGGTCGGGCTGACGTTTCGACACGTTCTCCCAATCACGATGACAATCTCGCCTTCATAGTTAAGCCACTTACACCGTTCAGGTCGCACTACCTCGCCGCGATGTGCGTTCAGCGACGATGTCGGCTTCTGGAAGTAGGTCGGAGCGGAAGGCAACGAGACCTGAAACTCCTCCACCCGACTGACATGGTTGAGGTGGACACAAAGGATCTTGGATGGCTCACTGGGAGGCAGGTGGACGGCCTCTGCTTCGGCAACTCGTCGGCCGTCACCGGTCACTAACTCGTTGCCGGCCACTGATGCAGAGACCGCCGAACTGTCCAGCATGATCCGCCGCGTCTCACTGGTTCCGATTTCGGCCATTTCCTGCTCCCATTGGACCGATCCCGCACTGGTAGTCGCCCACCATCTTTACATGGAAATCGTTAGGGACCAAATGATACGCTCGCTGGCATGGCGAACCTTCAGGGCTTCACATTCCCACGCTCGGCCACCGGCTCCTCCTCACTAGTGCCGTCACCCCCATGGCACTATTCGGGCGAAATGCTCACGATTGAGTACCGCACCGAACCGGAGGCGGTTGCTGAACTCCTCCCCCCGCCACTATCCCCCGCTGCCGACGACCCGGGCGCGATAGCCATCGTCTGGGCCGACTGGCAGTCCTGCTCCGACGACTTCAACGAGGTCCTCGACCCCGACCGCCTCCAGTACAAAGAGTGCTTCGCCGTAGTCCGCTGCACTTACGAGGGTGAGACGTACAGTCGCTGTGTCTACATCTGGGTCGACAAGGACTACGCCATGGTCCGCGGCCACGTGCAGGGCTATCCGAAGAAGTTAGGCGATATCTGGTTGACTCGACCAGTCACCGTCGGGAAAGCCGGACCCCGACTGGAACCTGGCGGCCGGTTCGGCGCTACCTGCTCGGCCTACGGACGCCGCCTGATCGAGGCCGAATTCACCATCACCGGACCAAGTAGCCACTCCGGCTTCGTAAACGCTCTACCAATGATCCACCACAGGTTCTTCCCAGCCATCGAGGCGAACGGTGCCGACTCACTAAACGAGTTGGTAACCATGAAGGGCTACGACGCCGAGGTGAGTCCGGCATTCACTGGTGATGCAGATCTGCGAATCTTTGAATCGCCGGTAGAAGAGCTCAGCCGGCTGGCCCCTCAGGAAATGATCGCCGGCTACTGGCGCAGCGTGGGCGTCTCGTGGAACGGCGGAACCACCCTTGCCGATCTCCGGCCGAAAACCGACGAGTGAACGGCGGCGCAAAGATCAAGACCCCCCGCCATCCCTGGACGCCGGACTCCGATGACGGCTACGCCGACCTCTCGTCGCATGATACCTGGACCCTTGGAGCCCCATACGCCACCCTGCAACGCCTGCGAGACGAAGATCCGGTGGCATGGGTCGACGAACCCGACGGCGCTGGCTACTGGGCGATAACCCGCTACGCCGACGTAGTCGAACTCAACCGCCGATGGAAGGACTTCACCTCTTACCGAGGCATACGCCTCGAGGAGATGGACGCTGAGGAGACTGAAGCCAGACGCACGCTCATGGAGCTCGACCCGCCCGACCACACCCGGCTTCGACGCCTGGTGAATCGGGGTTTCACGCGAAAGACTGTCGAGTCCTACGAAGAACCAATCCGCCAACTCACTGCCGAGATCCTCGACGACGCTCTGACCCTCGGAGAGTTCGACTTCGTGGGCGAGGTGGCCCGGGCGCTGCCCATGCGGATGTTGGGGCGCCTACTCGGCGTGCCCGATGAACACGCCGAACAACTGGTCGAGTGGGGCGACCAACTGCTCTCCAACTCTGACCCCGAGTACACCGACCACGTGGTCGACCAGGTCGACACCGAGGAATTCCGACTCATTCCCTTCCGCAGCCCAGCCGGCTTGGAAGTCTTCCGCTACGCCCAGACAGCAGCCGCTGAGCGGCGAGGCTGCCCTCACGACGACGTGATCACAAGGCTGCTGGCCCCGACCGCCGACGGGACGCCGCTAACCGACCTGGAATTCAACAACTTCTTCGCCCTCCTCGTGGCTGCCGGCAACGACACAACCCGCTACTCACTGACTGAGGGACTCCGGGCACTGGTCGAACACCCCGACCAGATGAAAGCCCTGCGCAACGACCCAACGATCATGGAAACAGCAGTGGAAGAGATCCTGAGGTGGACCACGGTCACCACCCACTTCCGCCGCACCGCCACCAGCACCCAGAAGATCCATGGCCGCACCATTCGCAGCGGCGACAAGGTCGTACTTTGGTGGATAGGCGCCAACTATGACGAGCGGAAGTTTGACGACCCCTACCGATTCGACCTTCGTCGCTATCCCAACGATCACGTGGCATTCGGACGAAACGGTCCGCACTTATGCCTCGGTGCCTGGCTGGCTCGCATGGAGATCCGGGTCACACTTCAGGAGTTGCTCGCCCGCACCTCCGACATCGAGATAGTCCATAAATCGGAAAAGCTTCGATCCCATCTGATCAGTGGAACCAAGCACCTCACCGTCCGAGTCGCCTGAATCAGGGCGAACGTCCTAGTTGGCGGACCTCTCACGCGAGGTCATCGACGAGGCGACCCTCGACCACCACCGGCTCGCCATCCAGAGACACGGTGCAGTTACGCATCGGGAGATCGAAGTGACCACGGCAGTATCGGCCTGCCACCTCGTTAGCTCCGGTAGACCACAGGAAGTTGCCAGCAAAGGCCCGCAGCTCGGTGCCGTTCAGGTCTCCCTTGTCATAGAGGGGAAGCACGTCCCAACGACAGGAGTGGTTCATGCCCCAGCCCACATGGCTCACCGCGTAGGCCTCAGGCTCCTCCCAGGCAGCCAAGTATGAAGAGAACAACTTGGCGTCTAAACCCTCACCTTCCACGGCCACGACATGGTCTGCCTCCAGCGTGCAGACGATCGGCGACCGCACATAGTCCTTAAAGGTGAGGTTGGCATCACCCGGAGCCATCACCACCGTCCCCGACGTCGACCCAGCCGCCGGGAAACAGAGCACCAGGCCACCGGGCCAGTGCGCAATACCTCCCTCTGCGGTGACAGTTCCGTCCGATCCGGCCGCTACAGCACCCGCCAGATCCACGACAAGGTCAGTCCCCGCGGACGAGGTGACCTGCATGACTGAAGCTGCAGCCAGCATCTCTCGACCCCGGGCCACTCGGGGCCCCATGCCCTCGTCGTGGCCGATCCGATCAAAGACCTCGGGGTGCTCGTTGGACAGCATCAGAATGCGCGCGCCGTCAGCCAGTAGAGCTGGACGCTCCTCAGCGTGAAGGAGACCCTCGACGGTGCAGTCCACGATGAAGTCAGCAGCAGCCAGGCCAGCAACGACGGCTGGGTTGTGGGCTATTGCAACCGACGCTCCCGTCGACCGGATGGGAACTGGTCCCCGGTTGGGTGGCGTGGGCAGAACCACAGTCGAAACTGCAACACCAAGGTGCTGCAAAGCTAAGACCGACACCTCGACTAAGTCGGGACGGCTGTGGTCCTCGGCCAACACCACAGCCGTCTCACTAGGGGCCACAGCACAGCGGGCGAAATGGTCAGAAAAGGCCTCAACTCGATGCCAAGGCACACTCATCGTCGTCTCCCCCTGGATCGGTTAAGTCAGTCGTCGTAGAGGCCGGCCCGCCCTAGGCGTTCCATGGTGACTTCGACGCTCCATGGGAGCATCGTGGCACCGCAACGAGCGTCACGGTACAGACGTTCCAGAACACTTGGCCGCAGTAGCGAGCGACCACCACATACTCGGACAGCCAGAGACGCCACCTCTGGCGCCGTCTCCATAGCAGTCACCGTCGCCGCCCAAGCCCGGCGAAGCTGCTCAGGGCTCGGGTCGACGCCCACCTCGCCCAGCATTCGGTAGGTAAGCGCCTGCGACCGCTCCCAGGCAAGACGCATCTGGGCCCAGCCGTGTTGCTTCTGCGGCATGTCCCGACGTTCCGACGTCCCACCTTCGCCACGCAGGTAGTCAGTCGTGTAGTCAAGTACAGCCCGCTGGATTCCCAGGTAGGTGAATGTGAGTGTGGTGTAAAAGTAAGGCCAACGCGTAGCCATCTGGTCAAATCCACCGGGAGGAAGGAACTCGTTCTCGGCCGGGACGAAGGCCCCGTCGAAGACCAAATTCCTAGAGTTGGTGCCCCGCATACCAAGTGGGTCCCAGTCCCCTTCGATGATGACACCATCCGCGTCGGCCGGCACGCCGAGGAAGCGGACCCGGTCGTCGCCCTCGACCATGCATGTCACGTTGTGGAGGTCGGCCACCTCAGATAGGGAGGCGAAGACCTTCCGCCCGGTGAGGAGGTACCCGCCGTCGACGGGCACAGCCCGCGCGGCGAAGCCAGCGGTCTCGCCCGGGGCAAGACCCTCGCTGAACGGCTGGGCGTGGAGCCTGCCCTCAGCAATCACGCCTCGCCACAGCTCGCTCCGGCGCTCCTCGTGGACTGCCCGCTCCTCATCGGTCATATCCAAGTCATCGGCGATCTGGCCGACCAGCATCGTGGTCGCCGTGTGCATATTGAAGGTCAGGGCCGTTGACCCGCAGTGGCGGCCCAGTTCCTCGGAGACCAAGGCGTAGGTCACGAAGTCGCCACCAAGTCCCCCGTGGGACTCTGGAATGCACAAACCAAGAAATCCGGCCTCGCGCAGGTCCGCATAATTCTCGTGGGGAAAGGCCGCCTCGCGGTCCACCTCGCCAGCCCGGGCGGCAAACGCGGGGCCCATCTGGGCGATGCTGGCAACCAGTTCACGGCGGCGGGAAGTCCAGATCTCGCTCATGGGATCGGTAGGTGCCTCTCGGGATCGGGACTGTGGTGGACTGTCAGGCTGAGCCAAGGCTACGGACATGGCCGACGGCCTGTCGACACAGGGCCGGCATCTCGGCCGCCACGGCCATCTGGACCAACGCCCTATGGTCGCCAGGAAGCACGAGGATGTCGTCTTCGGCAAGGATCAGCAGCAGACGGAGGTCCGGCATAGTGGGCGGCCCCGCCGGCAGTCCGGCTCGGGCGCCCCCTCATGCGGTGGTCTCATCGCGAATCTGAAGAGTCTTGAGATCGGCGTGGAACTCAAGGGCGTGGTCGCCGCCCTCTCGGCCCAGGCCACTGATGCCGAGGCCCCCGAAAGGGGCTGTCAAGTCCCGGACCAAGAAGCAATTGACCCAGGTGGTGCCTGCCCGCAGGGCTCCACCAACCCGCTCAGCCCGGTCGGCCGACCCAGTGAAAAGAGTGGCCGAGAGCCCGTAGTCCGTGGAGTTGGCCAGGGCGACGGCCTCTTCCTCGTCAACGAAGGACTGGAAGGTCAGGACGGGACCGAAAACCTCGTGCTGGACGACCTCGCTGTCGTTGGACGCAGGGGCGATGAGCGTGGGCTCGAGCCAGAGGGCGTCCTCGGGCCGGCCGGACCATCCGTCGGGGACGTGGCGGATTCCACCCCGGAGCACCTCATCGCCGGCTGCCAGGGCCCGCTCTACAAAGCCCTCAACCCGGGCCACGTGGTCGGGGTGGATCATCGGGGTGATGGTGGTCGCATCGTCATGGCTGTCACCCATCACCTGGGTATCCACATGGGCATGGAACCGGGTCAGGAACTCGTCGGCCACCGTGGACTCGACGAGCAGGCGGGTACCAGCCAGACATACCTGGCCCGAATCGTCGTACTGACCGGCCGCCGTGCGTGCCGCCGCCTCTAGATCAGCATCGGCAAACACTACGAGCGCCCCCTTGCCACCCAACTCGGCGGTGAACGGCACAATGTTGGCGGCCGCCGCGGCACCGATGTGGCGGGCCGTCTCTGGGGAGCCAGTGAACGAGAGCCGTCGAACTCGCGGGTCCGAGGTCAGCGGCGGGCCGACTTCTTCGCCAATGCCCTGAACCACGTTAAAAACGCCGGGTGGTAGATCAGCCTCGTCGGCCAGGTCGGCCAGCAGGCTGGCTGACAGAGGCGACCACTCAGCCGGCTTGAGGACTACTGGGTTCCCGGCGGCTAGGGCGGGGGCCAACTTCCAGGTAGCAAGCATGAACGGTGCATTCCAGGGCGTGATGACCACGGCTGGCCCGGCCGGCAGGCGCTGCACTCGGTTGGCAGTGCCATTGGAAGACCAAGTCCGTTCCTCATGCTGTTCGGCCAGCTCCGCGTAGGCCCGGAAGTTGCGGGCGCCACGACCGATGACCCGATTGCGCAGGCTCTCGTGTCGCATTGCCATGTCCACGCACTCAACTGCGGCGATCTGGGACACTCGCTCGTCGACGAGGTCAGCCAGACGTCGCAGGTAGGGGGCCCGGCCGGACGGGCCTAGAGCGGCCCAGCCAGCGAACGCATCGGCAGCCGCAGCTAGCGCGGCATTCGCGGTGGCTGCATCGCCGGCCGACACGTTGGCAAGAACCGTCGACCAGTCCAGCGGGGACCGGTCCTCGAATGTGGTCGGCGACGAGATCCGCTCGCCACCGACATAATGGTCGACCGACACCGCCACCCCGGCCACCTCGACCCGCGGTCGTTCGCCCATCGTGCTCACCTCGTCCGGTTTTGGTCACCACCACCCGATGTGGGCGACGCGGCCCAGTTCATTTGGGCCCAAAGGATTCGGGTCAGTGTAGATTGTCACGATCCAACGTGCTTCCCCAGAGGTTTCCGTGAGCGAACACCACCTGATGGTCATCGGCGCAGACCGCGTTGACGCCTCCGAGGCAACCGAGGTGCGGTCGCCTTACGACGGCCGGGTACTCGGCACCGTCCCCACCGGCACCGACGAGCACATCGACGCGGCAGTGGCCGCCGCTAAGACCGCACTGGCCGATGGCCCGCTACCCAACCACCAACGGGCCTCCATTCTGGACCGCCTTGCCGATGCCATTACCTCTCGTCACGAGGAATTTGCCCAGAGCATCTCCGCAGAGGCGGCCAAACCAATCGCCACCGCCCGAGTGGAGGCTTCCCGGGCCGTCGACACGGCCCGCTTCTCGGCCGCCGTGGCCCGCACCTTCACCAGTGAAGCCCTCACACCGGACGCCAGCTCGGCCGGCGCGAACAAGACGGCCTGGGTGAAGAAGGTCCCGATCGGCGTAGTCGGCGCCATCTCGCCGTTCAACTTCCCCCTCAACCTCGTGTGCCACAAGGTGGCCCCTGCCATCGCCGCCGGCTGCCCGGTGGTCCTCAAGCCGGCCTCAGCCACCCCGCTGACCGCCATTCTCCTGGCCACAGTCCTCCTAGAGGACTGTGGCCTACCCCCCGGCTGGTTAAACGTGGTGACCTGTCCGGGACGCACTGCCTCGCACCTCGTCGAGCACGAGGACGTGGCCATGATCACTTTCACCGGCTCACCCCCAGTGGGCTGGGGTATCCGGGCCATCGCCGCCCGCAAGAAGGTGTCACTCGAGCTGGGAAACAACTCGCCAATTGTCATCGAACCAGACGTGGACCCAGTCACCGCCGCAACGAAATTAAAGGTAGCGGCGTTCGGCTATGCCGGACAGACCTGTATCTCCACCCAGCGCATCTACGTCCACGAAGACATCGCAGCGGCCTTCACCGAAGCCATGGCCGATCAGGCTCGCAGCCTGGTGGTAGGCGACCCGGCGAGCGATGCCACCGAGGTGTCGTCGCTCATCGACGCCGGCGAGACCGAGCGAGTGGCTAACTGGGTCGACGAAGCCACGGCAGCCGGCGCCAAACTGGTCTGCGGTGGCACCATGGTCGACGGCGTGCTGGCCCCCACCGTGCTGGCTGACGTTACCGATGATATGAAGGTCAGTTGTATCGAGGTCTTTGGGCCGGTGGTCGGCATCGCCACCTACACCGACTACGAGGACGCCCTAGTTCGGGCCAACGCCAGCGACTACGGGCTGCAGGCCGCGGTTTTCACCAGCGACATCGGCCGGGCACTGCGGGCCGCCGAGGTTCTCGAATACGGCTCAGTCCTGATCAACGAGTCACCTTCTTGGCGAGCCGACCACATGCCGTACGGCGGCATCCGCGACTCAGGTAATACCAGAGAGGGTCCGGCCTACACGGTCCGCGAGATGACCGAAGACCGGGTCGTCGTCATCCAGGCGTAGGTCCACCGGGCCTGCCGCTGCAGGGAACGAGCGTCCCTTAGTCGCCCGACTCAACACGGGCCACAAGCGCACAGATCGGGTCGAGGACGAGCTGCCAGGCAGGCTCGGGCATCTCGTGGCCCAGGCCGTCGATCCAAACCAGTTCAGCCCCCGGCACGGCATCGGCCGTCTCCTGCCCTCCTTGGGGCGGAATGAGAGGGTCCTCAGTGCCGTGGATGACCAACGTCGGTACGTCCAGCGAAGCCAGACCCGGCCGACGATCCTCATCGGCTAAGGCGGCCATAGCCTGTCGAATGCCCCCTTCCGGATGCCACGCCCGACGCTGGTTGGCTAACGACCGCTCCCGAGCACCCACCTCGTCGAACTCGAAGCCGGTCCCTGCGTAAATTCGGGCCGTCGCCACCTCGATGTCGGCGATGGTTTCTGGGTCCGACGGATCGATATCGGGTGGCTGCAATGAGAGCAGGACGTCGAGATCAAGCGGGACGATGCGGGGCATCGACATGATCGATGTCAGGCTCCGCACCCGTTCCGGATGCCCCATGGCGATCCGTTGGGCGATCATCCCGCCAAACGACGCCCCGACGACGTGCGTCGAGTCGAAGCCAAGGAAGTCGATTAGACCAGCGGTGTCATCGGCCAGGTCGGACAGGGAATAGGGCGCCTCGACACTTCCCCCCTCTAGGAAGGAAAGGAAGGCCACTACCGGGTCCCCGGGAGGATGCTGATCGAACCAAGTGCTGAGCCCGACATCCCGGTTGTCGAACCTGACGACGTAGTGGCCCCGGTCCGCCAACCGGCGACAAAAGTCCTCCGGCCACCCCGTCATCTGAGCGTTAAGGCCCATCACCAACAGCAAAGGCGGGTCGGACCGTTCGCCAAAATCCTCGTACTCGAGCACCAGCCCGTTGACCTTCGCCTGCGACATGTGATCCCCTCCCGGATCCGACCGGGCCCACGAACCGGGCCGGTAGGTAGGTTGCCACCGTGAACGAACCAATCTGGCGACGGAGTGCCACCGAACTCGCAGAACTGATGGCTGCAGGCGATGTATCAGCCCGCGAGGTAGTCGACGCCCACCTGACCCGTATCGAAGAGGTGAACGGTTGGCTGAACGCTCTCGTGCTGGTCGATGCCGACGGGGCCCGGACCGCTGCGAACGGGATCGATCAGGCCCGTGCTGCCGGCGACCCCCTTGGCCCGCTGGCCGGAGTGCCTTTCACTGTCAAGGACGGACTCGACCTGGCCGGTCATCCCACCACCCACGGCATCGCCGCCTTCGCCGACAACGTTGCCCAGATCGACGACCCCACCATCGGCCGCCTCCGGGCCTCCGGCGCTATCCCCTTGGGTAAGACCAACCTGCCGGAGATGGCCATGAGATTGGCCACGGACAACACCCTGTTCGGCCTAACTCGCAACCCTTGGCATCCAAACCGCACCCCCAGCGGATCGTCGGGCGGCGAGGCTTCAGCCATCGCCTCGGGCATGGCCCCGATGGGGGTGGGAACCGACCTCGGCGGTTCAGTCCGCAACCCCGCCTACGCCTGCGGGATCGTCGCCACCAAAGCTTCGCTGGGACGGCTCCCGGTGCATGGCTCGACACCGGCAGCTACCGAAGCGCTGTTAGGTCGTCAGTTGATGGCAGTAGCCGGCCCAATGGCCCGATCAGTGGCCGACCTCGAGGCGATGTTGCGAGCCACTATCGGGCGTCACCCCCGCGACCCCCGAACGGTCGATGTCCCTTACGACGGCAGCGACTTTCCCCGACGGGCTGCGGTGCCTACCAAGCCGTCTAGCGGACCAACTCACCCTGACGCCCTAGAAGCCGTCCGCCGAGCCGGCGCAGCGCTGAAAGCCGCCGGCTGGGAGGTCGTCGACGTCAAACCCCCCGAGATGGAGAACTGCTACGAAGTATGGGGCCGCCTCCTAGGAGAGGACTTTCCAGCCTCGTTGGACGCACTGGACAATGTGATGTCCGATGAAGGCACCCACCTCATGCGCTCATCAATATCCTTTTGGCCAGCCGGGCAGGTCGCCCCGCAGGCAGTCCACGCAGAACGGCTTCGGCTAGCACGGGAATGGGCACTGTTCTTCGACGAATACCCGGTTCTAGTCCTGCCCACCTGGTACCAACTTCCGTTCGAGCATGGCGACGACGTGGCCCACGATCTGGGAACAATCCGCGCCCTTTACGACTCCATTTTTGGTCCCATCACCCCAGCCAACGTTTTAGGCCTACCCGCCACTCAGGTACCTGTGGGATGCAACAAAGATGGTGTGCCATTCGGAGCGCAGTTCATTGCTGATCGACACCGAGAGGATCGCACGCTGATAGCTGCAAAAGTCGTCGAGACGGCCTATCCGCCGATCACCCCAATCGACCCGGTCACCGTCTGAGACGCAGGCAGACGCTGCGACGAAATAGGCAAGCGCAAGATCAGGCGGGTCGAGTAGCCCTCACCACCTTGACTGGGACTCCGGCAAGCCTCTGATGATTACCCCATGCCTGCAGGCCCTGACCTTGCATCGCTGCGACGATCGCCACCACGTTGACCGGCGTCATCTCAGCTTCGTGACCGGCAAACTCAGCATGGTCGGGATGTTCGGGATCGTCGTAGTCCTCATCAACTAGCACGAGGCGACCACCAGGCGACAACACCCGGGCAAATTCGGCAAAGGCAGCAGCGTGGTCGACCCAATGATGCATGGCGTTGCCAGCCCACAGCACCTCGGTGGACCCACCGGCCACCGGCAGGTCCTCAGCCACGCCCGCCTCGACCACAATTCGCCGCCGGGCCCGATTGCCCAGACGCCGGATCCGACACATCAAGCGCATGGTTCCCCCCGGCTCCACAGCCACCACGTGGGCACCGCGCTTCGCAGCCAAGACAGTGGCCGCCCCCATCCCGGCCCCGACATCGAGGCCCCGCTCTCCGGGACGCGGATCTGCCAGGTCCACGATGGCCCGATTCAGGTCTGTCTGCCAAAAGGTCCGAACCTTCGACAGCCACCGCAGTTCAGCCAGCCAGCCCTTGTCGTGGTCGTGGCGGTATTCCTCATGAACCATCACCAGAGCCTTCCATGTCGATGCTCGACCGAAAAAATGGGACGACCGATCCGAGGCGACCAATCGCATGGGCCCATGGAAGACTCCCATGATGGTCGAAGACCTTCACGGGAACCCTCAACCCCTCGGCGGCAACGACATGCCCCGCTTCGGCGGACCCGGCACCTTCATGCGTCTGCCTGGGAATTCGTCGCCGACCGACCTCGACGTGGCAGTGGTCGGCGTCCCCCTCGATATCGGCACCTCCAACCGACCCGGCGCTCGTTTCGGTCCACGCGGCATACGCGGCGAATCGGTCCTTCTCCGTCCCTACAACATGGCCACCCGAGCCGCCCCGTTCGACAGCCTCTGCATAGACGACATCGGAGACGTCGCCACCAGTCCGTACGACCTGCTGGCCGCCGTCGAAGCCATCGAGACCCACTACGACGACCTTCTAGCCCACGATGTGGTCACAGCCACCATGGGCGGGGATCACACCATCGTGTTGCCGATCCTGCGGGCTATGAAGAAAAAGCACGGCCCGGTCGGGCTAGTGCACGTGGACGCCCACACTGACATCAACGACACCATGTTCGGCTCGAAGGTCGCCCACGGCACCCCATTCCGCCGGGCTGTCGAGGAGGACCTGCTGGATGCCGACCGGGTCGTCCAGATCGGAGTCCGGGGCACCGGCTACGCAGCCGACGACTTCGACTGGTCGCGCGAGCAGGGCTTCCGGGTCGTTCAGGCCGAGGAGTGCTGGCATCGCAGTCTCGATCCGCTGATGGCCGAGGTGCGAATGAAGGTCGGTGGTGGTCCCGTCTACCTGAGCTTCGACATTGACGGTCTCGACCCAGCCTTCGCACCCGGGACCGGCACCCCAGAGGTCGGTGGACTCACCATGCCCCAGGCCCTTGAGATTGTCCGGGGCTGTCGTGGTCTGAATCTGGCTGGTTGCGACCTCGTTGAGGTAGCTCCCATCTACGATTCGAGTGGGATGACCAGCCTGGTCGGTGCGAACCTGCTGTACGAGATGCTATGCGTGCTGCCTGGCGTCGAATACCCCGCCTGATGCGTTGACGACCAGACAGCTAGCCGAATCCTCGGGCCCGAGCCTGTACCCGTACTTTCTGACTGTCTTTGGGACGTCGGCCGGGCTGGCCTCGATCATCGTCCTTCTTGCAGAGCTAAGGGACGAGCTCGGGTTCTCAGAAACCGGCATCGGCCTAACGATCTCCTCTGGCTTTGGAGCGGCATTCTTGGCAGCGCTCATCATGGCACCACATGCCGACCGGGGCCGGGCCCCGCTCATGCTCCGGACCGGTTTGGTCATGGCGGTTCTAGCGATGGTGCTGCTGGCCGTCGGCGAGACTCTGTGGCAATACATAGTTGGACGAGCACTTTTCGGCTTTGCTTTGGGCACAGCCGGGCCAGCGGCACGACGCACAGTGATCGTCGCCGACCCGGTGAATCTTGGTCAGAACATTGGACGCCTAGGAGCGTGGAATGTGGGCGGCTTCGTTGCCGGTCCAATGATCGCCGCCGGCCTGGAAGCTGTCGGCGGCTTTCGCTTCACCTTTTGGGCGATGGCGACCACTCTCGCTGTCCTTTGCCCTCTGGCATTCCGAGCCCAACCTGACACCGCTGCACGCGACCATGAGGGTCTCGGCCTGCGAGGCCTGCTGAGGATCAAAGGCCTAGTTGGAGCTCTTTTCGTGGTAGCCGCCTATTTCGTGTTCATCGGTGCCTTCGAAGCAGTGTGGATCCTTGAGATGGACCACAGAGGTGCTAGCCAGGTGGTGCTATCGATCAGTGTCACCTTGGCAGCACTACCTATCGCCCTGCTAGCTCCTATGGGTGGGGTCTTGGCCCAACGGCATGGCGTTCGAAGATGGTCGGTCGGCGGTCTGATCACTATCGCCTTTATGACCGGATTCTTCGGCGTGGTCCCTGGCTTGGCGTGGATGGTGGCTCTCACCACTGCCACCGCAGTAGTGGAAGGTTTCACCTTTCCCTCGGCACCGATGCTGGTGGCCGCCTCGGTGACTGCCGATAGACAGGCCTCGGCCCAGGGCCTAGCGAATGCCATTGAGGTAGCTACCGGCGCTGTTTCGGCACTATTACTAGCCATGGTCTATGACGCACACGGCAACCTTGTTACTTGGGTCATCACGGCAGCCGCCATGGCGATTCTTCTGGTAGTCGGTGCCATACTCACCCGGCCCAAGGACCGTCGACCCATCAAGCCCGACACCCCTGACAACCTGATCAGGAGAACCGTTCAGTGACCAACGCCCTCTTTCATCCCTTCGCACCGGCAGCCAAGCCCGAAGACGATTTCATCAACATCGTTCGGGGCGAGGGATCGCTCGTCTTCGATGACTCCGGCAAGGACTACGTAGACGCTCTGGGCAGCCTCTGGTACTGCCAGGTAGGCCATGGCCGCACCGAAATCGTCGATGCCATCTCTGCCCAGATGCGCAAGCTCGAATCCTTCAACATCTTCGATCCATTCACGAACGAGGCCGCAGTGAGGGTTGCTGACATGATCGCGGAGCGCTCGCCACACCCCGACGGACGAGTTTTTCTCGGTAGCTCGGGTTCAGAGGCCGTGGACTCTGCGCTGAAAATCGCACGCCAGTATCACCAAAAACGGGGGGACGCTGACCGACAGTTGGTCGTGCGGCGAACCAACGGATACCACGGCACCAACTTCGGCGGTACCAGCGCTCAAGGCATAGCCCCGAACCGCGAGGGATGGGGTGATCTTGTTCCTCACTTCCTAGAGGTCGGCCACGACGACCTTGAGGCTGCTGCGACCGTTTTTGCCGAGCACGGCGATCGCATCGCCGCAGTTATCAGTGAACCCGTGCAGGGAGCCGGCGGCGTGCACCCGCCGATCGATGGCTATCTGGATGGCCTGCGCCGCCTGTGCGACGACCATGGATCCCTGCTGATCCTCGATGAGGTCATCTGCGGCTTCGGCCGCACCGGAGAGTGGTTTGGGGCCCAGCACTACGGTGTTACTCCCGACCTCATGACCTTCGCCAAGGGGGTGACCTCTGGCTACCTGCCGCTATCGGGCGTGATCCTGTCGCGTGGTGTATCTGAGGTATTCGAGGAACCGGGATTTATCTTTCGATCCGGTTATACCTACTCTGGCCACCCCGCCTCCTGCGTGGCCGGGGTGGCCAATCTGCAACTCATGACCGACGAGGGCCTCGTCTCGCGAGCCAACCACGTCGGGGAGAAGATCCGCGAAGGCCTTGCAGCTCTGGAGGCCGACGGCCTAATCGAGTCATGGCGCGGAACCGGCGCAATCTACGCCGCCGAGTTGGGTCGGGACGCAATCCCGGTCCGCAATGACATCCTTCAGGAAGGGGTAATCGTTCGGCCTATCGGCACCTGTCTGGCTATCTGCCCGCCGCTCGTCATCACTGACGAGGAGGTCGGCCGAGTAATCGACACCATGGTGGCCTGCTTGAAGTAGCAATCTGACGAAGGAACTGCGGGGAAAGTTCAACCGGTGCCCCGAGCAAAAGTCATCTTCTCCACCTTCAGGATGGAGAAGACCTCAGTCGAAACCACGCCCTCGATGCCCTGGATGCGGTCGTTGACCAGGTCCAGCAGAGCGTCATTGTCCTCACATATGACCTCGGCCAGCACGTCGTAGCGACCGGTAGTGATCAACACATACTCAGCCTCGCGGCACTCCGATACTGCGGCAGTTACTGTCCGGACATCGCCGGAGACGGTGATGCCGACCATGGCTTGAGTGGCCAGGCCGAGGCTGAGCGGATCAGTAACGGCGACCACCTGCATGACCCCTCTCTCCAGCAAACGGTTGACACGCTGACGCACGGCAGCCTGGGAAAGGCCTACCTTCGGCGACAGATCTGCGTATGACATCCGACCGTCGGCCTGCAGTTCGGTGATGATGGCCCGATCGACATCGTCGAGGACGAAAACCTCGCTGGTGGACCGACCGGGCGCACCGGTGAGTTCATTCATCGTGGTCTCTCCACTGCCATAGTCAAGGGGTCGTCCACTCCGGCGTCCTTACAAGCCCATCTCAGCCATGGCCTCGGTGAGGACCTGGCGCAACTTGGCATTGATCTCCTCGAACTCGTCCGGACCGGCGATCAATGGCGGTGAAAGTTGGATGACCGGCTCGCCGCGGTCGTCCGCCCGACAGATCATGCCGATCTCCAGGAGGCGATTGGAAAGAAACCCGCGCAGCAGGTGTTCGCGCTCTTCGTCGTTGAAAGAAATACGCCCCTCACGCTCCTTCACCAGTTCGATTCCATAGAAATATCCGGCACCGCGTACATCACCCACGATCGGCAGGTCAGCTAGGTCATCGAGGGCGGCTCGGAAGGCGTCCTCGTTGGCCTTGACATGGCCGATCACCCCTTCCTCCTCAAAGATCTTCAAATTGGCTAGAGCCACGGCACAACTCACCGGATGGCCCGCAAACGTGATGCCGTGCAAGAACATGTCCCCGGTGCCAACGAATGGCTCAGCAATCCGATCGCTGACCAACATGGCACCCAGCGGCGCATAGCCGGAGGTAAGTCCCTTCGCCGAAGTGATTACGTCGGGTATGTAGCCATATCGCTCACAGCCAAACATGTGGCCAAGGCGCCCGTAGGCACAGATGACCTCATCGGACACCAGCAGCACGTCGTACTGATCACATATCTCTCGAACCCGCTGGAAGTAACCGGGCGGCGGCACAAAGCAGCCACCCGCATTCTGCACCGGCTCCAAGAAGACGGCAGCAACTGTGTCAGGGCCTTCGCGAACTATGGCGTCCTCTATGGCGTCGGCAGCATGCAAAGAACAATGCGAACTGTCCTGACAGGTAGGACACCGGAAATGGTTGGTCTCTGGCACCTTCACCGCTCCTGGTACCAACGGTTCAAACACGGTCTTGATCGACTCCAGACCGGTAATCGAAAGCGCGCCCATTGTGGTTCCGTGGTAGGCGAGGTTCCGGCTGACCACCTTGACTTTGTCGGGTTTACCAGTGACTTTGAAGTACTGGCGGGCCAACTTCCACGCCGACTCAACCGCTTCGGAACCACCGGTCGTGAAGAACACCCGATTGAGGTCACCGGGAGCCAAACCAGCCAACTTGGCCGCCAGTTCTATCGCCGTCGGATGTCCGTATGTCCAAATGGGGAAGTAGCCGAGCGTGGCCGCTTGGTCCCCGGCCGCCCGGGCCAGTTCGGGGCGCCCATGCCCCAGTTGGCTGACGAACAGGCCAGCCAACCCATCGAGGTAACGGTTTCCCTCGGCGTCCCAAACGTGGCAGCCCTGGCCTCGCTCGATGACCCGCGTGCCATCAATGTCATTGTGTAGGACGGAGAAGTGTCCCCACAAGTGCCTCTCGGCTAGTTCAGCCAACCGCTGGTGCTCGGTCATGTCCTCATCTCCGGTTCAACGTCTTGGGATCGCGACGGCATCGCGTAGGTCCCTCCGGCCCGCCGGGTCCGGGGCTATAAGCCCCGGACCCGGCACCCGGTGGGATTAGCAAGGGGCGAGTAGAGATCAGCTCCTCGCCCGCGAAAGGGCGTCGGTGTACTCAATCTCGAAGTCGCCGGTGTCCTTGATGAATTCCAGCTTTGACATATCCGTCGGATAGATGATCGGGTTGTCAAGGACTTCCTGGTCGATGTACTGCTCCGCAGCGCCATTGGGGCTGGCATACCAGTTGTAGTTCGTCAACTGTGCCCCGTTCTGGGCATCAAGGAGGAAGTTCATAAAGGTGAACGCCGTACAGGGATGCGGGGCGTCCGCGAGAACTGCCATGTTGTCCACCCAGATGGTGCCGCCTTCGTCGGGCACGAAGTAGTCGTAAGTGCTATCACCCTCCTCGAAGTCCCAGAGGAAGTTGCCGCTGTAGCCGTGGCCTACCACGGTCTCGCCCATCACTATCAACTCGCTGTACTGGTCCGAGTCGAACGCTGCGACCCGGCTGACGGCATCTGCAATGACCGCCTCCGCCTCTGCCATTTGGTCAGCCGACGTCGAGTTCAGCGAATAGCCCAAGTACTTGAGGGCTGCTCCTACGGTCTCGCGCGGGTCGTCCAAGAGGCTGATCTTGCCCGCTAACCCGTACTGTTCGGCCAGGCTCGCGTCGAACAGCAAACCCCAAGTGTGGGGAACGTCCTCTCCGGTCAGGCCCAAGTCGTCACGCAGAAAGTGCGCGAGCAAGGTCCGTGGTTCAACGTCAGCCGAACACACAGACCCGTTGATAGTGACGGAGACCTCCATTACCGATCCCCTTGTCGGTCAGTGGACGGGCCGCCGCCCCGCCATCGAGGCGCTCCCCGGAACCCATCCGTAACGACGATCGTTGCGCGTATCGAACTGGACCGCAAGTGCAATGCCGTGTGGGGTGTTCAGACAGAGAGCAAATAGGCGACGAGGGCCTCGGGGGGCGGATTGGTGACTACCCGGCCATCGGGCAATACCACCGTCGGGACCGTCTCGGCGCCACCGTTCACCGACCGAACAAAGGCAGCTGCTTCCTGGTCCTCCCAGATATCGCGCATCTCAACCTGTATTCCGGCCTCATCGAGCACAGCCAGCAAACGGGAGCAGAAACCGCACATCCGGCGCCAGTAGACGATCGAGCGCTCAGGTGAGTAATCGGTCGGGCTTTCGATCAACGGGAAGTCTCCGGCGAGAGAACTGCGACGAGAGCCGCTGTTATTCGGGCACACAGTGGGTCACGGTTACTGGCTCCGAGCAGGACCGGGTTGTTGACACCCTGACCTACGACCAGCAGAAGGTCGGCGAACTCGTCGGGGCTGCCTGTTGCGATTCGACCGGCAGCTTGTCCGAGTTCGATGAATCGCCGGTTTGCAGCTCGCGCAACGGCCTCATGATGCCGGTAGGTATCGCGGATAGCACGACTCTCCGACAGACGAGCTAAAGCCGCACGAAAGACAAGAGCCTCGTCAGTGAAGACCTCAGCCAGTCGGTCCACCATCGTTCGCATAGTGACTTCTAGTCCGTGGTCAAGTAGATGGTCCGCAGTCAGCGGTCCGCTATAGGCCTCCGCCACCCGATGTAAGGCGCTGTCAAAGGCGGTCGCCAACAGCCCATCGCGCCCACCAGGGAAGCGGTTGTAGATGGTGGCAACACTTACCCCGGCATCGGCAGCCACCTGTTCGGCGGTGAAGGAACCGTCAGTCCGCAGCCGGCCGAGTGCTGCCTCTACAAGGACGGCTCGGGTTCGCATGGAGCGCCCGGCCTCCAGACGTTCGGCGGTAACAACCTCACCCATACAATTAATCTAGGATACTTCTAATATTAATTGACGATTTTAGAAGCTTATTCTAGATTTTTTGACCCATGGCCACTGTCTCTGCCGCCGACCTCATTCCCGCTGCACGTTCCCTCGGTCCATCGCTAGCTGAACGCAGCGACCGAATCGAGGCCACCCGCACATTGCCCGAAGATGTAGTAGCCGACCTCCGCGCCAGTGGCCTGTTCCGACTCCTTACCCCCAAGACGCTGGGTGGGCCCGAAGCCGATGTGGCCACCGCCGCCAACGTCATCGCCGAAGTGGCTCGTTACGACGGCGCAGCCGCTTGGTGCGTCATGATCGCTGGCACCACAACACTGCAAGCCGGCTTCCTCCCCGAGGACGTAGCTCGCCTCGTCTTTGGGTCCCCTGACTCCTGCGCCGGCGGATACGCAGCGCCGGTAGGTCGGGCAATCCCAGTCGAAGGTGGGCTACGAATCAACGGCACTTGGGCCTGGGGCTCCGGCACTCAGCACTGCACATGGATCGGCGGTGGCACCCGAATCGTCGACGACGAGGGCAAGACCACCCGCCGCAGCGACGGCCTTTACGCCCCTTTCGTCTTCTTCGACCGTGAGGATGTTGAACACCTCGACACCTGGCATGTCACAGGACTGTCGGGCAGTGGCTCAGGCGACTACCGGGTCAAGGACGCCTTTGTTCCCGAGGGCCGATGGCTTCAAATGATGGATGCCACCCCCCGAATCGATGGCCCGACCTGGCGCTTTCCCTTCTACGGGATGCTGGCCATCGGCATCGCCGCAGTTTCCATCGGTCTACTGGACGGGGCTGTTGAGCGTTTTGCAGAGTTGGCAGCAATCAAAAAGCCTGAGGGCTCCGGCCGCACTCTGGCTGAAAGAGCTTCAGCCCAGACAGTGCTGTCGACCTCCGAAGCCACCGCCCGCTCCGCTCGAGCTTTTCTCCACGACGCCATTGGCGCTGCTTGGCTCACCGCCGAGGCCGGCACACCACTAACCACCTCACACCGTCGCAGCCTCCGCCTGGCCGCCTGCGACGCTTCCCAACGATGCGCCGAGGCACTGGTCGCGCTGGGGAGAGAGGCCGGTGGCACTGCGGTCTATCTCGGCGAGCCGCTCCAGCGGATGGTCCGTGACGGTCAGGTAGCCGCCACACATGCCATGGTGGCCCCCCGTATCCATGAACTCACCGGCCGACTCCACCTCGGCCTTGAGACCGACACCACTCTCCTATAGGGCCCATAGACCTTCGGCTGCAACACCCGCACTTCCCATGGACTTCTCCCTCCCACCCGAAGACGACCCTCGTCGCCTTGAGATCCGGGCATGGATTGCTGACCATCCCGCGCCGACCCGATCAGAACTGGCCGTCGACGGGTTTGTCGCCCCCCATTGGCCGGAACCGTGGGGCCGCAGCGCCGACGCCGTCACCCAACTGCTCATCGACCAGGAATTCACAGCAGCTGGGATTGAGCTTCCTGATCCCTCAATCGGGGTGGGGTGGGCTGGGCCGACCATTCTGGCCGGCGGCGACGAAGCACAGATCCGGCGCTTCCTGCCACCGATGCTCGATGGCTCTGAAGACTGGTGTCAGCTGTTTAGCGAACCCGAAGCCGGCTCGGACCTGGCCTCGCTACGGACTAGGGCCGTGCGCGATGGCGACGAGTACGTGGTCAACGGCTCCAAGATCTGGTCCACCCGGGCAGACTGCACCGACTGGGGGATCCTCCTGGTCCGCACCGCCGACGATGGTGCCCCACAGAAGGGAATCACCTATCTACTCCTTGACATGGCAACACCCGGCATTGAAGTCCGTCCCATCCACGAAATGACCGGGGGTCGTCACTTCAATGAGACCTTCTTCACTGATGTTCGGGTCCCGATAACGAACCGGGTCGGTGAGGAGAACGAGGGATGGCGTCTGGCCAAGGTGACGCTGGCCAACGAACGAGTCTCGCTGTCCGAGGGTGGCGTGCTCTGGGGCCTAGGCCCTGACAACGTCAAAGTGTTGGAAAAAATTCGAATGGCTGGCTGCAAGGATCCACTACTACGCCAACGGACCGCTGGCCTATACACCGAAATGGTGGTGCTCCGTCTCCTGAACCAACGGATCATGAGTACTCAAGTATCCGGTGGCGACCCCGGGCCGTTGTCCTCAATTCGCAAAGCCATCAGCGATGAACACGGCCAAAAGGCTATGGCCCTGATCAAGGATCTCGAGGGGACCTCCACTCTGCTTGACGGCCATTTCCCCTATTACGAGGAGGGTGACGTCTGGGCATGGGGCCACTACTTCTCGCGGGCACTGACCATCGGTGGTGGCACCAGCGAGGTCCAACGAAACATCATCGGAGAACGGCTATTAGGGCTCCCTCGAGAGCCCCGGCCCTAACACCGGCTACCGCACCGGCGGCTGCCAGACCCGACCAACAGGAGGTACCACCATGGAGGAAAAGGACTTCGAATACCTTCGATTCGATCGAGACGACGATGTTCTCGTGGTGACCGTAGACAAACCCGAGGACGACCTCAACAAGGTGGATGCCCAGATGCACCATGAGTTGGCCGGCCTTTTTAAGTTACTCCGAGAAGAACGCGAGGCCCGAGCTGTCCTCTTAGCCGGCACCGAGAAAGCGTTCACCGCCGGCGGCGACTTCGGTTGGTTTCCCGAGTTCGCCAAGCCGGGCTACGCGGCCAAGATCCGCCTCGACGGTAAGTCCATCGTCTGGAACATGCTCGACGTGCACCTTCCCGTGGTGTGCGCGGTAACCGGCCACGCGATGGGCCTTGGGGCCAGCATCGCCCTACTAGCCGACATCACCGTCATGTCGGAGACGGCCCGCCTCGGCGACCCACACGTCAAAGTCGGCATTGTGGCCGGCGACGGCGGGACCGTGGCATGGCCGCTGGCTATCGGCCCTCAGTTGGCTAAGCGGTACCTGCTAACCGGGGACCCTGTAACGGCAACTGACGCCGAACGCATGGGCCTAATCGTCGAGGCGACACCCGACCCGGAAGCCTGTGTCGCAACTGGCCTAGCCTGGGCTAAACGCCTCGCCGCTGGCGCTCCACAGGCCGTGCAATTCACCAAGCAGGCCGTCAACACGTGGATCAAGCAAACCTGCGGGCCAGCGTTCGACCTATCCACGGCACTGGAGACTGTCACGTTCGCCTCAGAGGATTTTCACGAGGCCCTAGCAGCGCTAGCCGAGAAGCGAGAACCCCGATTTACGGGGAAATAGCCCAGTGAATCGCTTGCGAGAACAAGAAGATAAAGAACACACGAGAAGAGAAAAGGAGGAACTCCAATGATCTACGAGGTCGGCGGAGATCGCGGTAACGGGATTGGATTGCTGGACGGCCTGATGACCAGTCGTGCCATGCGCCGCTACAGCAACGATCCAGTCGCCGAAGATGACATCTGGACTTGCTTACGGGCCGCCGTTCAAGCCCCGAGCGGCGGCAACATCCAGCCATACCAATTCGTGATTGTGCGGGACCCTGATCTAAAGCAGGGACTAGCCGATATCTACCGGCGGGGTTGGGCCCGCTACGAGCCAGCTATCGCCCCCACCGAATTCCCCAACGATGGCGTCCGTGAGGGGTGGGAACGCAATAACCGAGCCACCGTCCACCTAGCCGAGAACCTAGAGCACGTTCCAGTACTCGTTCTCCTGCTCATGCCATCGATATCGATGACAATCCACGACGACGAGGGTCCCATGCCGGTCGGGCCGACCCACGCCTCCGTTTATCCGGCTATTCAGAACTTCATGCTGGCCGCCCGGTCACTCGGATTAGGCACGGCGATGACCACGCTGCACCGCATCTACGAGGACGACGTACGCGATCTAGTCGGAATCCCCGACCGCTATGAGGTCCTCGCTATGTTGCCCCTAGGTCATCCAACCGGGAAGTGGGGCGTGGCCCCCCGACACCGAAGCGCCGAAAAGATCACCTCTTGGGATCGGTTCGGTGAAAAACGCAACCCGTGACCACTGATTCGGAACGGCAACTCCGTATCGGGTTGTCTATCCCACCAGCCGGCTTCACCTCCCACGATGAGGCCGCCGCCTACGTCCATGGGGCGGCCGACGCCGGCCTCGACCACCTAGTTTCGGCCGACCACATCGCCTTCTTCGATGGTCGCGGCAAGGACGGCCTGATGACCGTGTCATGGTTGGCCGGCCTGCATCCCACCATTGAGGTGTACGTAGGTGTGTACCTACTGGCACTCCGCCATCCGGTAGCCGTAGCCCGACAGGTCGCGACTCTTGCTGAACACGCTCCGGGACGCCTCACCCTTGGTATCGGCGTAGGCGGCGAGGACCGCCATGAGATGGAGGTGGTAGGCGTCGACCCGACCACTAGAGGCCGTCGAACCGACGAAGCCCTCGAAATCCTCCGACCGTTGCTCATCGGTGAGTTGGTAGACCACCATGGCGACTTCTACGACGCCCCCCAGGTGTCAATTCGTCCAATCCCCTCTCCGCCGGTACCAATCACGGTCGGTGGAAGATCAAACGCCGCTGTGGAAAGAGCCGGTCGTCAAGGGGACGGATGGCTAGCGTCATGGTGCTCACCTCGACGATTCACTGAAGGGGTAGCTCTCGCCGAACTGACGGCTGCCGAGGCGGGCCGCACCGACGTAACATGGCGTCACGGCTATCAGGTCTGGGTCGGCCTTGGCGACAGCCCTACCGAGGGTTCAGCACTCCTCTCACCCGCCATGGAGCGCTTCTATGGGGTGCCCTATTCGGCCTTCGAGAGGTACTCCCCGGTCGGCACCCCAGCCGACATCGCCGAGTGGCTCCGGCCCTTCGTCCAAGCGGGTGCGCTGGACTTCAATTTGGCCGCCGTAGCCGGCTCCGACGAAGAACGGATCGCTGGCGTCGCCGAACTCCGAGACCTCCTCGACTGACTGCCGGCAACCTCAGCCCAACGGGGCGGGTTCGCCCGGGGCAGGCATTGACTCCTCGGGACCGACCATGGTCACCTGGTCATCGGCCTCTAGAACTAGGTCATCATCGACCGGCACGACCACACCGAACCTAGTCACCGCCGCCACCTCTGCCTCCTCCGGAAGTCCCAGGTCACCGATGCGACGACCTATCAACCCTGCGTCGAGGCCCTCAGGAAGTAATGCGTACTGCCGAACCGTCCGACCGGGAAGAAGAGATGTCTTTACCTCCTCTTCTGTGGTCGCCTGTCCACAGGCGCGAGCACCTGAATGAAGAAAGCCAGCCAATTCGCCAGCGAGACGAAGCGACCGGCCGGGATCGTCGGTCGTCCCGGCCAGAAAGAAGAGTGCGTTGACCAGCTCCCCAGAACCACCCCACGCCGCCGGAATGCGGATCCCCGACGTAGCCCTCACGATCACCAACTGGTCACCGTCCAGCACGTCAAAAAGGGCCACCGGAGTGGCTGTCGGATGGTCATCGGATGGCTGGATCCATAGTGATCCGGTCTCTAGGAACCGCTCCGTTACCTCCTCAGTGGGCACCCCGATGCGGTCCGACAAGACCGTCGAGGCCCGATCGGCCGCTTCTCCGATATCAGCCCCTTTCGGGATCGACAACACCACGGCCCGGGCAATCAGACCTGCATAGTCGTCCCGGTCACGCAGGCCGTGACCGGCCATGGCCGCGCTGATCTCCCGAGCTAGCGAGTCATCGGCCTCGCGCCCCCACCGACGAAAGACGTGGCGTATGGCCCCCGCTCGATCGGTCCGCGGCGTGGCATACAGGTGGTGCCATGTCCAACCCACAGCGGTTACCGCGGCAACAAATAGCAGTGGAGTAAAGCCAAGTTGCAAAATCAGATAGCCCGATATGCCAATCCCAGCCAACTGCATCCAAGGGTAGAGAGGCGACCGAAACGACGGTGCATACGAAGGGATCTCCGAGGCCCGCAACACAAGCACGGCCAAGTTCACCAAACCGAGGGTGAGTAGTACGAAAGCACTGGCCAACTTGGCGATGGCCTCGGCATCGAGTGCAACGACCACCACGGCAATGGCCGCGCCGGTAGCCACCACGCCCACCACCGGAGTGCCAGATCGACTCAGACCGCCGGCCTTTGATGGAAGCAAACCATCACGGGCCATGGCCATCGGGTAGCGAGCGGCGGCCAGGATCCCAGCATTGACCGCCGAAGAAAACGCAGCCAGCGCAGCAACCACGACCAGCCATACCCCGACCCTCGGTAGCACGGCCTCGGCTGCTGTATGGATGGGCGCTAAGTCGCCGTGCAGAACGTCGACCGGCACCACGGCGACCGTTACCAACACGCCAAGTGTGTAGAGCGCTGTAGCAGTAGCCAACGAAAGCGCCATGCCCAGTGGGATCCGATGGCTAGGGTCCTGAACCTCCTCAGCGGCGCTGGCCACCTTGGTTAGACCTCCGTAGGACACAAAGACCAAACCCACTACTGCAAAGACGCCAGACCCTCCTGTGGTGAAAAAGGGATCGAGATTGGAGCCGTCGAATCCCCGGTCGACGGTCTCCCATAGTCCGTCCACTATGAACCAGCCCATAATCGATACCACCACGACAACCAGACTGAGTTGGACCGAGGCGCTGGCCTTGGAACCAAGCACATTCACGGTGGTGAACAGGGCAATCAGGACAAGCGCTAACGCGGTGGCATCGACGTCAACAATCAGGACTAGATAGGCGCTCATGCCAACCATGGCAAATGCATCTTTGAGCACTAGTGACAACCAAGTCCCGAAGCCGGCTACTGTGCCGACCGCCGGACCAAGGGCCCGCTCCAAGAAGTAGTAGGCGCCGCCAGCCTTAGGCAGAGCGGTGGCCAACTCGGACACGCTGAGCATGGCCGGAACGGCCATGCAACCGGCAAGCAGGTACGCCAGCACAGCAGCCGGGCCGGCCTTCGAGACCGCCAAGCTGGGCAAAAGGAATAGGCCGGAAGACAGCATCGCTCCTGTTGACAACGCGAAGACGTGGCGGAGCCCTAGTGAGCGAGTGAGCCTTCCGCCATCGCTCTTTTCCATGGCGAAACCCTAGGTGGTCGAAACGTCCAAGAAGCCCAGCTAAGTCAAATGTGATCTCCCAACTACTCATTTCCACCAAATGCAGGATCTTCCACATGGATGCCTCGCAGCACGGTCCCATGTCTCATCGCCTCAGTGGCCAGTCGGTCACAACCACCTAGCACGGCAGCCTCCAATGTCAATGCGTCCCGGAGGCCTAGCTCCTCCTCTTCGGCAGTGTCCGCTGCAGCAAGCACCAACGATGCGTCCGCCGATACGACAGTGAGTTCAGACAACTCTGTCAGTGCCCGTCGGACAGCCACCGGTGCTAGTGGTCGTGCCAACCGCACCATCACTGTCTCCGCGAATTCGGCCAACACAGGACCCGAGACCACTAGCGCTGGACCATTCAGGTCACCTACTAGGGCGCGGGCAGCGGCCTGTCTCACCGGCTCATCGTCATCGAAAAGGCGAACCAGAACCGAGGCATCAACAAAGGTGCGACCAGGCACTAGCCGGAACTCTCTTGGTAAAGGAGGCGACCCCCGGATCCGGCAGCCGACGACACTGACAAGGCGACGAGACGACGGCGCGCCGCTGCCACTCGATCGGCGGCCGAGAAGGAGGTAAGGAGCTCACGGACGAGGGCGTTAACCGAGGTCCCCTCCTCGGCTGCTCGGATTCTGGCTCTACGAAGAAGGTCGTCATCCACGGCAAGCGTTAGGTTTGCCATGTGTTATGTGTAGCACAGTTCCCGTGTTACACATATTTCTTCCCGTGAATCCAATCCCTATCGAGGTAGCAACCCTTCAGGAGCCTCTCCGAATCCGCCTCGCCATCACGGCCATGAAGGATCCGCTCGTTGTCAAAGACCACGCATTGTCCGGGATTCAGGACAAAGCGGTACTCCAGTTCAGGCCGATGCAGAAGGCGGGCAAAAGCACGGTATGCCTGGTAGAAATCCGCCATTTCGTCAAAAGGCAGGTCGAAAGGCTCCACCGAGCGGTTGTTGTAGCGGATCGCCCGGATTGAACCATCCGCTGGGCCACCATCCTCGACCTCAATGACGGGTACTCGGTTCCATAATTCGAATCCCCCACCTCGCCATCGGAAAGGCACGCTTCGCGATGTCAAGAGGGCGAAAGCCGTCGGATCTTCGGAACGAAAAACCTCGGCGGCCTGGAACCCGTCGAGTAGCACCGTCACCCCGCCGGTCTCACTGGCCACCAGACAGTGGAGAAGTTGGTAGCCGGGCACCGGGCACCGGTATGGGTTGTCAGTGTGGACGTTGAGGGCCTTCGGTGTAAACGCAAGGTTGGTCGGCGCTACCTCAGCCCGGACCAGGAAGACTTCGCCGTAATTGGTCTCCCGCGCTGGACCCCAGAGGTTCGCCACGTCAACTACGCCAGGACCCTCATTACCACCGGCAGCCAGTCCGTCCACAATGGCCACGCCATCACGCACCAGTGCTTTAGAGGTCTCGGCCAGCGAGGAAGTCTTCGCTCTGTCTGGCCACATCAGTCGATGGATGGATAAGTCGTGCGCCAACCAAGGCACCGCTCCAACGAATCCACTAGTTACCGGTCTGTCATAACGGTGGGTCTCCAGCCAGTCCGACTCGTAGATGCTGCTGAACCGGTCAGGTTCAAAAGTCACGTATAGACGGCCGTCCACCACCTCGGCCGACACCACCTCAACCCGATCGGGGAGTTCGGTCACGTCGAAAAGGCGCTGGCCGCTTCCGGTATGACGAGACTCGTGACCACTGGCGTTGTCTCGCAACCACAACGCGTGGAACCGAGCAGGACCATTTGCCAGTTCGACAGTCACCACGTCAGGCGACACTTCGACCAACCTCAAGGTGACCCCGCACTCATGGTTTGGACACCTCTCGGCCAACGCGGCGTAACGCCGGGTCCTTCAGAAGGGGGAGCCAGAAATCAATTGGAGGAATGTCGAGTCCCACCACTTTCCCACTGTCATCCCAGCCCCTTAACTTAAGCGCGTCCTCAGCGAACGGCTCGGCTCTGAAGGCGGCAGCCTCGTCGACTGACATCGGGCCGCCTTGGAGGCGCAGCGTTCCGATTGACGCTGGGCTGAGCTCGGCCTCATAAGCAGAATCAACGTGACACCGATATCGCTTGGCAGACACATGTAAGCGCACTGGTTCGCTCACTTCGTCCACGAACCGCTCGGCTAACCAAGCTCCGCCAGTCTCACCATGGGCTGTGACCCCGAACTCGGAGTCTTGCTCACCGAGAAAGTGTCCAAAATCATGAAGGAGGGCAGCCAACACCAGACTGTTTGACGCGCCGGCAGCCTGAGCCAGCGCTGCGGCTTGTCGGGCATGCTGCTCCATGGTCACCCGCTCGGAGTACTTGGCGTGGCCGCGTTCTACAAAGAACCCCAGAATCTCGTAGACGACCGAGTCAACGGACGTTTGCTCTTCCACTGCCGCATCCTGCCCGCTAGGGAGCCCGGCCACCAGCACGAATAGGTTCGGTCCAACACCCCGGCAAACCAATCGGAGATTTCCCATGGCAGTCGGCCCCGGCCTTCACATCGATGACCCGATCGACCCTTCGCTCGACCTGCGCATGTCGGACGATGCTCGACCTCTCTATGACCAGGTGAAGACCTTCATCTTCGACGAGGTGGAACCAGTCACCCCCGAGTACCACCGTCTAGGAACTGAACGCACCGAGCACTGGGGTTACCACCCCGGGCAATTGGAAATCCTAGAGGACCTCAAATTGAGCGCACGGGCCGCCGGCCTGTGGAACTTCTTTTTACCCGATGCTGAAACCGGCGAGGGTCTCTCAAACCTCGACTACGCCTACATCGCTGCGGAACTAGGTAAGAATCCCATCGCATCTGAAAGTCTCAATTGCTCGGCCCCCGATACCGGAAACATGGAAGTTCTGGAGCGTGTCGGGACACCGGAGCAAAAGAAGCAGTGGCTGGAGCCACTGCTCAACGGCGAGATTCGTTCGGCATACGCCATGACCGAACCCGACCTAGCTTCATCGGATGCCAAGAACATCGCCTGTCAGGCCGTGCTGGACGGTGACGAGTGGGTCATAAACGGCACCAAGTACTACATCTCCGGAGCTGGCGACCCCCGTTGCAAGGTGATGATCACCATGGTGCAAACCAGTCCCGAAGGACCGCCGCATCGCCGCCAATCCCAAATACTCGTACCTATCGACACTCCAGGCGTCACCATTGACCACCCGATGCAGGTATTCGGTGATGACGACGCCCCTCACGGCCACATGCACATCACGTTCGACGACGCCCGCGTACCCGCATCGAACATGCTCCTCGGCGAGGGCCGGGGCTTTGAAATCTCTCAACTGCGGCTTGGCCCCGGTCGGATCCACCACTGCATGCGCTCCATCGGAGCCGCCGAGCGAGCCATCGAGTTGATGTGCCGCCGCGGTCTCAACCGGGAGGCCTTCGGCAAGACCATCTCCCACCTTGGCAAGAATATGGAGGTGGTATCACGGGCCCGGATCGACATCGAGTCGATGCGTCTGATGGTCCTGCGCGCTGCCAAGGCCATGGACACCATGGGCAACGCCGAAGCCCGGGTATGGATCAGTGCGGTGAAGGCCTTGGTGCCTGAGAAGGTCTGCCAGATCATCGACGCTGCCATCCAGATCCACGGCGCCACCGGCGTCTCTCAGTGGACACCGTTGACTCGGATGTACACCCAGCAGCGAACCCTGCGTCTGGCTGACGGCCCAGATGAGGTCCACCACTTCGTAGTGTCGCGCTTCGAATTGAACCGCTATCAAGACGGACCGGGACCTGTGCCGATGCTGGACAACACCGGCCCTCTCTTTGACGGCCGCTAGGAACTGGACGGTTCAGCTACACCGCCAGCGAAAGGACTATCGCCCCCGTGAGCAACGATCCACGTGCCCCCAAGCCCGCCACTGTCCACACTCGGGGCGATCTTGAGGCGTTCGCCGCCACGCTGCCACCCGACGATGGCACCGATGCCACTGACGTAGCCCGCGGCTTTATCGCCACGAGGGTCGATCCGGTGATCGAAAAGATCACCCCAAACCCCTGGCTTCCCATCAGTTGGGACTTGTCACAGTCGGACTTCGTCCATGGGCCTTGCCCCGACACAGTCAACCCGTCACTCTGGCGCCAAGCTGGCTTCAACGCTCGACACGGTCTCTACGAGGTGACCGACGGCTTCTATCAGGTTCGCGGGTTCGACACCTCGTCGGTTACCTTCATACGTGGCAACGAGGGCTGGGTGGTCATCGATCCGCTGACCACCACCGAAACGGCACGGGCCGCCTTCGAGTTGGTCACCGAGCACCTCGGCGAGCGTCCAGTCAGCGCTGTGATCTACACACACTCCCACGTCGATCACTTCGGGGGAATCCTCGGCGTGGTCGACCCAGCCCGTGTCGAAGCTGGCGAAATCCCCATCGTGGCACCAGAAGGCTTCTTGCGCGAAGCAGTAGCGGAGAACCTGCTGGCCGGCCCGGCCATGGGCCGCCGGGCCATGTACCAGTTCGGGATGCTCCTGAACTGGGGTGAGCACGGTCACGTCGACCAGGGACTGGGCAAGGGAATCCCCACTGGTGCCTCGGCACTGATTCCACCGACCATCGAGGTCACTGAAACCGGCCAAGAGTTGGTGCTGGATGGAATCCGAATGGAGTTCCAGCTCACACCGGAGTCCGAAGCTCCGGCCGAGATGCACTTCTACTTCCCCGACCACCGCGCGCTGTGCATGGCCGAGAACTGCACCGGCACCATGCACAATGTGCTTACGCTCCGGGGAGCACTGGTCCGCGACTCGCTCCTTTGGAGCCGCTACATCGACGAAGCACTCGACCGTTGGGGTGACGCGTCCGATGTCGTTTTCGCCAGCCACGGATGGCCCCACTGGGGCCATGAAGCTGTCCGCGGCTACCTCACCCGTCAGCGTGACCTGTACCGGTGGCTGCACGACCAGTCAATGCGGCTCATCAACCTCGGGTACACCCCGAACGAGATCTCGGCCCGGATCGACCTGCCACCTGGTCTTTGGGAGGACTACCTCTGCCACGGTTACTACGGAACAGTCAGCCATAACGTACGGGCCGTATATCAGCGATATCTCGGCTTCTACGACGGACACCCATCGAGCCTCGACCCCTATGAACCGGTCGAGGCCGGGCGGCGGTACGTGGACTTCATGGGCGGCATGGAAGCCCTGCTGGCCAGAGCCCGGAAGTCCTACGAGGCCGGTGACCACAGGTGGGTGGCCGAGGTACTACGCCACGCGGTCTTCGCCGACCCGAACTGCGAAGAAGCCCGTTTACTGCAGGCTGACGCCTTCGAACAACTTGGCTACCGGGCCGAGGCCGGGCCTTGGCGCGACGTGTACCTGTCGGGCGCTCAGGAACTCCGCCACGGGTCGATCACAGTCCATTCGGTGAGTCGTCCGCGACCCGAGTTGGTGAGCGGCATGGACCTCCAACAAACCTTCGACCTGCTGGCCGCCGCCCTGGACGGCATGGCAGCGGCAGCCATCGGCCCGCTAGTCGTGAACTGGCACGCCGGAACCGAAATAGTGCGACTAGAGCTGTCTAACGGCACTATGCACTCGACACCGGGCGTCGCTCACCCCAACCCAGACGCGGTGGTATACGGCGAACGCCAAGGCCTGAGCCAAATGATCTCCGAGGGAGCCAGCATGGCTGAACTGCTTGATGAGGGAACCATCACCGCCGAGGGCGACGTGGACCGTCTTCGAGAGCTCTTCGCCTGCGTGACCGAGTTTCCCCGGTTCTACAACATCATCGAGCCCTAGGGTCTCGACCAGCCTAGGGATTCCGCTACTCCAGATGGGCCCTGATCTCCCTGCCGTGCTGATCATTGGTCGGGGGACGGAGGCGCACGGAAGGTGGCGTGGCCGACATGCGGATGGGCGAGCGCACTGACCGGAACGGCTCCGTTCGCCCTCCGGTGGAACCACCGTCGTCCAACACGTCAACCGGTTCAAGCCCCAGCGCCTCGGCGTCCCAAAACGCCTGACGGACAGTATTGATGGGACCGACCGGGATGCCGGCGGCCCGGAGTCTGAACAGCCAGACCTCTGTGGTGTCGCCAGCCAAGACCTCTTCGATCTCGGCCTCCAGTTCATCAACATGGGCCATCCGCGCTGCGTTGTCAGCGAACCGCCCGTCAGTCCGCCAGTCCTGCCGGCCGAGCGCCGCACAGAGCTTCTCCCACAGAGCAGGACTGGCCGCAGCAATGGCCAATACCCCATCACCAGTGCGATACGGCTGGTAAGGAGCGATCGACGGGTGGCGGTTGCCCTGACGACCGGGGTCAGTGTCGGCCAACACGTGTCCCGACCCCACGTTGAGTAGACCAACCAGTGCCGATGCCATGAGGGAGACCTCCACGTGCTGTCCCACCCCACTCTCTCGCCGCTCCTCCACAGCAGCAAGGATGGCGATAGCCGCGTAGAGGCCAGTCAGATTGTCGACCATGGCCGAGCCGACCTTTGTCGGTTCGCCGTCGGGACCACCAGTGATTGCCATCACCCCGCTCATGGCCTGGACCAAAAAGTCATACCCAGCCAGCGTGGCACCCTCACCCTCGCTACCAAAGCCAGTGATAGAGCAGGTGATGATCCTCGGCGCCTCGCTTGCCAGCGACTCACGGTCAAGGCCATACCGGGCCATGGTGCCGACCCGGAAATTATCTACCACCACATCGGCGCCTAGCGCGATCTGTCGGGCCAACTCCTGGTCGTCGGGATCACTGAGGTCTAGGGCGATGCTGCGCTTGTTGCGGTTTAGCCCGAGGTAGTAGGTGCTGGTCGCATCTTCGCCTTCTCCCCACCACGGTGGACCCCAGCTACGCGTGTCGTCGCCTAGGCCGGGTTTCTCGACCTTGACCACGTCGGCTCCGAGGTCGCCCAGGATCATCGTGGCGATGGGGCCGGCCAATACCCTGCTGAAGTCCGCGATCCGCAGGTGTGAGAGGGCACCGGAGGATCGATCGGGGCTGCCGGTCACGGGCGGGAGTCTCGCACCGACACCTCCCGCCGGCAACGACGTCCGCTGTAATGAGGCGAATACCTAACCAGGAGCATTTCTGATATTTCTTGACAGAATCGTGACGAGTCATCATCCTGCATCGATGCGTCTCGACGTCGAATCGCTGCAGGCAGCCCACACCGTGATGGACAAGCAGGACTTCACCCCGACCACCGCCCTACTAGTCGGACTACACAGCGCTCTGAGCATCAGCAAAGTCCGCGCATGACTGGCGCCGTCGATCCCGAAAATACCGCCACCGAGCCTGAGCTCGGGAAGAGTCGCCGCGGCCGAGACGCCCGCATGACGGCCCGCAAACGCACCGTGGCACGCTGGCTGCCCGAGTTGGAACGCAACATCCCCTGGGTTGACCTTCTGACCACCGAACAGGTCCAATCTGTCCACGACGCCTCCATGACAATCATCGAGGAGGTGGGCATCGAGTTCCGCTGTGACGACGCCCTAGCACTATGGCGCGGGAGTGGTGCCCGAGTCGATGGTGTCCGGGTTCGAATCGACCGCGAGCACCTGATGAGTCTGATCGGCACCGCACCGTCGTCGTACACCATGGAAGCCCGTGACCCGGCCCACACAGTGACGGTCGGCGATGGGAAGACGATCTTCACTCCGTCCTACGGCGCCCCGTACGTGTTGGGACTGGACGGCGTCCGGCGACCGGCGAGTCTGGAGGACTTCCGCAACTTCACCCGGCTTAACCACCTCTCTCCGGCCTTACACATGTCGGGCGGCGTGGTGTGCGAACCGATGGATGTGCCCGTCCCCAAGCGACACCTACACATGATGGACGCCCTGCTCAGCCTGTCGTCAAAGCCATTCATGGGTGCCGTTACTTCAATGGAACGAGCCATCGACAGCCTCCACATGGCAGGGATTGTCTTCGGCCAAGACCATGTCCGCGACACCACGGTTATGACATGCCTAGCCAACGGCAATACGCCTCTGGTGTGGGACAAGACCATGTTGGACAGCGTCCGGGTGTTCGCTGCAGCCAATCAAGCCACTCTTTTCAGCCCATTCGTGCTCGGTGGGGCGTCCACCCCGGCGTCGACGGTGGGAGCCGTCATCCAAGTCAACATTGAGGCTCTGACCGGCGTTGCCTTCTCGCAGTTAGTCAGAACCGGCGCCCCCGCCCTCTACGGCCAGTGGGTATCCACCGTATCGATGAGGACTGGTGCACCGCAGGCCGGCACGCCGGAGATCTGCCATATGAACCTGCTGACCGCTCAGATGGCCCGCCACTACGGGCTGCCATCACGCTGCAGTGGATCGTGCACCAGCTCCAAACTGGTCGACGCCCAAGCCGGCTACGAAGCAGCCCGTAACATGTATGGGGTGCTCATGGCCGGCACGAACTTCGTGCTTTCGACCACCGGCTACCTAGAGAGCGCCATGTGCCAGAGCTACGCCAAGTGGGTCCTCGACAGCGAGCAACTGGAGATGATGTACCGCCTAGGTGGCGGCGTATCGTTCGAAGGCCTTGATGAGGTACTCGACACCATCCGTCAGGTCCCGCCGGGCGGCCATCACTTGGGTACTCCCCACACTCTGGCCAACTTCCAAACTGCCTTCTCGATGCCCGAGATGATGAACAGCGACAACTACGAGCAATGGCTCGCCGATGGAGCCATGTCCGCCGAGGAACGAGCAACCTCCAAGTGCCTAGAGCTACTCGAGACGTATGAGGAACCACGGTTGCCTGACGACGTGCGGACGGAACTCGACGAGTTCATTGCGCGCCGCGAACTAGAACTGCCTGACACTGTCACCTGAACCAAGGCCTATTAGAGCCGAATACCCGATTCCCGTTTGACCTGTCCCCGAGGAGGCCTTCACCATGAGCACAGCCAACAGCTCTGGCCACAACCTGCCCTTAATCCACGGCGTATGTGCCGCCATGAGCACTCCGTTTGACGACAGCGGTGAGGTACTGGACGAGGGGCGCCTCCGGAACCACATCGAGTCGCTGGTCGACGCCGGTGTGCATGGCCTCGTGCTAGCCGCAGGAACCGGTGAGTTCGCCTTCCTATCGGCAGAGGAGAAGGAGCAGATCTTTCGAATTGGCGTCGACCAAGTAGCTGGTCGAATTCCCGTCATCTGCCAAACGTCAGCCATCACCACCGTCGACGCAATCCAGAACTCCCGGGCCGCCGCCGACCTCGGCGCTAGTGCCGTGATGGTGCTGCCGCCCTACTTCGAGGGTCCGTTCGAACGAGGCGTGCTATACCACTACGAGAAGTTGGCTCGAGCAATCGACCTGCCAATCATTCTCTACAACATTCCGGTCAATAGTGGTTTCGACATCACCCCGGACATCTATCGGAAGCTCATCGCCATGGAGAACGTGGACTACATCAAGGACTCCACCGGCGACCTAATCCGCCTCCAACAATTGATAGGAATCGGCGGAAATATCCTGTCAGGCGCCGACCCGCTCGCCCCCTACGCCCTGATGTCAGGTGCCACAGGTTGGATCTGGGGCGCGGCAAACGTCATGCCCCATGAGTGCGTGTCCCTATGGGACCACGTGACCTCGGGCCGCCACGCCGATGCAATCGCTTTGTGGCGGCGAATGCTGCCCGCCAACCTCTACTTCTGGGACAACCCGCACGGCGCTGAATACAACTCGGCCGTCAAGACGGCTACCAACATGGTCGGCCGCCAGGTCGGACCGTGCCGACGCCCCGTCCTACCCATGACCCACCAAGGCCGCGTCGCTCTGCAGGCGGCACTTTCCATCTTGCCCACCAATCGGGTCGACCGCGACCGCCTCGTCTTTCGCGAATGGGATGACGAACGGGACTGGCTGGTCCGCATGACCGATAGGGCCGGCGTAGGCCGACCCCATGCCGAGGAGGCCGCTCAATGACAATCGACCTAGCCGACCCGGTGGCCCTTGCCGCCTCCATCCAGCCCCCAACTCGAGCCGTCATCGGCGGCCGCAGCATCGACGCGGCCTCCGGCCAAACGTTCGCCACCTTCAACCCAGCCACCGGCTCCGAATTGGCTCAGGTGGCTGAATGCGACGCCGAAGACGTCGACCGGGCTGTTGCGGCGGCCCGGGCCGCGTTTGAGGAGGGTCCGTGGAGCGGAATGGCTCCAACCGAGCGCAAACAACTCATCCTCCGATTCGCCTCCTTGGTAGAAGCCCACACCGACGAGTTGGCCGTCATCGAAACCCTCGAAGCGGGCAAGCCGATCAGCGATTGCTCCAGCATCGACATACCTGATCTAGTGGCCACCCTGCGTTGGCACGCCGAGGCGGCCGACAAGCTCTACGACCAACTCTCCCCTTCAGGCCCCGGCAAAGTGGGAATGGTGGTGCGCGAACCGATAGGCGTGGTGGGAGCGGTGCTGCCATGGAACTACCCACTAATGATGGCCGGCTGGAAGCTGGGACCGATCCTGGCTGCCGGCAACACCTGCGTGGTCAAGCCGGCCGAACAGACCTCAATGTCGACCATCCGGATCGCCGAACTCGCCATTGAGGCTGGCATCCCAGATGGTGTTTTCAATGTGGTCCCTGGCTTTGGCCCTACGGCTGGTGCGGCCATCGGCCTGCACGACGACGTGGACTGCGTGGCCTTCACCGGCTCGACCGAAGTGGGCCGCCACTTCTTGCGATACTCCGCTGACTCCAATCTCAAGGAGGTCCTTCTGGAGTGTGGCGGTAAGAGCCCGGTCATTGTTATGGCCGACGCCGACGACTTGGACGCAGCGGCTAGCGGAATCTGCGAGGGCATCTTCTGGAACGGCGGCCAGAACTGCAGTGCTAACTCCCGCTTGCTCGTCCAGCGCTCGATAGAAGAAGAGTTGATGCAGCGGATCGCTGAGCGAAGCCGTGACTGGGTAGTCGGCGATCCCCTAGTTCCCGAAACGACTATGGGGGCCATGATTGAGGAGGAGCATCTCGGCAAGGTAATGGGCCACATCGCCGACGCGCACGAGGCCGGTTCGACATGCGCCATCGGCGGCCACCGGGTTCGCGAAGAGAGTGGCGGCTGGTTCGTGGAACCCACCGTATTCACCAATGTTGACCCGTCCAGCCGACTCGCTCGCGAAGAGGTATTCGGACCGGTTCTGGCCGTGACCGTCTTCGACGCGCCCGAGGAGGCGATCCGTCTGGCCAACGACACCGACTACGGCCTAGCTGGCACTATCCACACCACTGACCTGCGCACCGCTCATCTGGCCACCAGGGCCATGCGCGCTGGGACGGTAGCTGTGAACTGCTACGGCGAGGGCGACATCACCACTCCGTTCGGCGGCTTCAAGCAGTCGGGCTTCGGAGGCCGAGATAAGTCCATCGCTGCCCATGAGCAGTACACAGAACTCAAGACGATCTGGATGGACTTGTCATAGTCCTGTGGGTGCCATCACGCTGCTGCCTTCCGCCCACCGTGACAACGGTTGGTATGAACTCCTCCCTGAGGAGCCGCTCGCCGCGCCGCTATCAGGCACAGTGGAGGCCGATGTAGTAGTGGTGGGCGCCGGCTTCACCGGCCTGGCCGCCGCCCGAAGGCTCGGCGAACTTCGACCTGACGCCCAGATCCGGCTAGTAGAAGCTGGCCGTATAGGCAACGGTGCTGCGGGACGATCTTCAGGTTTCGCTATTGACCACGCCCACAACGTCCGGTCTGAGGGATTCGCTAGCACCGAGGAGTTCGAGCGACAGCAAATTGAACTAAACCGGTCTGGGCTTGCCTACCTTGAGGAAGCGGTCAGCACCCACAACATTAACTGCGACTGGTCGTGGTCAGGCAAGACTCATGCGGCGTGCACTGTCCGAGGAGTCGCCGATCTGAAGCACTTTGCCAAGACCCTGGATCGAATCGACGAGCCCTACGAGGTCTTGGACAATGACGCAATGGCCGATCGTCTCGGTATCAACTACTACCGGCGCGGAGTCCATACACCTGGCACTGCGCTGATGCAACCTGCGGCGTTGTGTCGCGGCCTTGCAGGGAATATGCCCGCCAATGTGGCAGTCCACGAGGAGTCACCCGTGACATGGATGGACGCTGGACCACCCCACGAACTGTGGACCGACGAAGGCACTGTGCGCACCCCAGAGGTTCTACTAGCAAACAATGGCTACCTGACTGGCTTCGGGTACTACCGCCGCCACCTGATCCCGGTCATCACCTGGGGCTCGATGACCCGACAACTGACTGACGACGAGGCCGCCACTATCGGTGGACCACTCACCTGGGGGGTGATCCCCTCTGCGCCATCGGGGACCACGGTGCGTCGTCTGCCCGACGATCGGATCCTGGTGCGGAACGTCTACTCCTACAGCCGCCACTCACTGGCCGGCGGGAGAAAACGTGATCGCGCTGGCCGCTCGCACCGCCGGGCCTTTGAGGCCCGCTTCCCGACATTGACCCACGTTTCTTTCGAATACACGTGGGGCGGACCTCTGAGCATGGCCCGAAACGGCGAACCAGTATTCGGCAAGCTGAAGGATGGGGTCTACGCCGCTTGCGTCCATAACGGGACCGGCCTCAGCCGCGGGACTATCTGCGGGAAACTGATTGCCGAGATGATGTGCGGAATGGACTCTGGATTGCTGGAGGCCATGATCGGTCGTGGTCGACCTAATCGGAACGCTCCAGATCCGATCCTTGGGTGGGGTGTCGACCTTTATGCCCAACGTTTGCGGCTTCGGTCAGGACGCGAGATGTGAACAATGGCCACCCATGAGGAGGGAGCCGATGAGCGAGGAGAACGAACCGGCCCGAGTCGCCCTAGTGACCGGGGCAACATCGGGCATCGGCCGGGCGTGCGCTCTGCGCCTATCCATCGAAGGCTTTACAGTGGTCGTCGGCGGCCGCAACGAGAGCCGAGCGGCTGCATTGGTCAATGAGATCACTGCCACGGGCGGGATCGCATCGACCGCTCTTGGCGACGTAAGCGACCCGACCTACGGAGCATCCGCAGTAACCAAAGCCGTGACTGATCACGGCCGGCTCGACGTACTTGTCAACGCAGCCGGGGTCATCACAAGAGCCGACGCCGAAGGGACCACCGACGCCGAGTGGCGCAGGGTCATGTCGACCAACGTGGACGGAGTGTTCTGGACTAGCCGAGCTTCAGTACCCGCCTTAAGGGCTGCCGGTGGCGGTGTGATCGTCAATATAAGTTCCACATGCGGTCTGGTCGGCAACGCTGGTCTGGTGGCCTACTGCGCTTCAAAAGGGGCGGTCTCCAACATGACCCGGGCCATGGCGCTGGACCACGCCGCAGAGGGAATCCGGATAAATGCCATCTGTCCCGGTGCCGTAGACACCGACATGCTTTACTCCGAACGCAGCGACTCGCTCGAAGAGGTACAGGCCATCAACCTGCCTGATATCCCGGAGGGACGCCTTCCCACTGGCGAGGAGATCGCCCACGTGGTGTCCTTCCTGGCCGACGACCGGTCTCGGCATCTCAACGGCGCCAACATAAGCGTCGACGGGGGATACACGGCCCAATGAACCGACCAGTAACCAGATCCAGAGATTCTGCCAACGGCCGAGCAGAAGGCCGGATCATTGTCGTAACCGGCGGCGCCAGAGGCATCGGCCAAGCCATCGTGAACCGGTTTGCCGCCGAGGGCGCAACCGTGATCATCGGCGACTTGGCCCACCCCGGGGACACGCACACTGACCTAAAAATGCACGGTTACGCCAAGTGGGTGCACTTGGACATCGCCGACGAGGACTCGGTATGGAAGTTCGCTGAGACGGTAGGGACCCAGCACGGAGGCGTAGACGTGCTGGTCAACAATGCTGGGATCATGAGCACCCAGTCGATCGTCGACGAGACGGTTTCCGATTGGGACCGGACCATGGCGGTCAACCTGCGAGGCCCATTTCTAATGACCAAGCACCTGCTGCCGCTTATGGAGGGCCGAGATGATCCGTCCATCATCAACATCGGTTCCATCGAGGGTCTGGGAGCCAACGCCCTACACGCCTCGTACGCAGCGTCCAAGGCTGGGCTCCACGGTCTCACCAGAGCACTGGCCGTTGACCTCGGACCAAAGGGGATTCGTTGTAACGCTGTGGCACCGGGCTGGATCGACTCCGACCTGAACCGTGGCTACATAGACAAACACCCGAACCGTGATCAGGCGATCACCGAACTGGCCTCGCTACACCCGGTGGGTCGCATCGGCGATCCAACCGACGTGGCAGCTACCGTGCTTTGGCTATCCACCACGGACGCGGGATTCGTAACTGGTCAGGTTGTCACCGTGGACGGTGGCCGGATGACCCGCCTATCGCTCCCTACCTCGCTTGCCGACGACTGAAAACCACGTTCAGCCGGCGGCCAGGTCGGGGTTACGCCAGACGATAAGCACGGCGTTGTTACCCACTGCCGGGTCATTCATGTAGTCGGGAATGGCACAAACGGCCTCGAAGCCATTTTCGATCTGGAAACTCAGTGTCGGGTCGTATAGATGACCAGCCCGTACCTGCTCGACATATTCGTCGGGCGAAAGGTCATCTATGTGGTCCTTGTAGCCAGGGATAACGCCGCCGGCGACGATGCCCTTCTTGCCAAATCGTCGGACCACCTCCTTGCGGAGGAGGTAAAGCTGGTGGCCGATGCCGAGACGGCGATAGGCCGGATCTACAGCAATGGTCACGCCGTAGTACCAGTCGGCATCGGCGCGGTGGTTGCCACAGGAATGTTCACCGACTAGATCGTCCAACGAGTGGTGAGGGTCGTCGAAATCAAAATCGATAAAGATGCCGACGCCCATGCCGACTGGGGTATCGCCATCAAGGGCGACAAAACCACCCTCTGGGAATGTGTCGCACAGAACGACGATGTCCTCCTCAATGAGCAGGTCTTCAATCCCAGCTGTCGGGAATGCGGCCCTTTCGATGGCCGCCAACTCCTTCGCCCACTTGGCCTGAATGGGTGCGTAGGTGAGCTCAGGCACTTGGTTCTCCAATCACTCAGGGAGCGAACGAGACGTGCACGAAGTCGTTCCGGCTGGGAAGCCCCCAGACCGCCCAGAAGTCAAGCGTGCGAGGACGCATGATGGCCGCCCCGCTGGACTCGATATGGATTGGCGGAGTAGAGACCTGGCAGATTGCCTCGTTATCGCGAGTGAGCGCCATGAGGTCGTCAACAGTGACGCCATCTCGGTCCAGCAGTTCTTGGGCTCGCTTGAGACGGCGTGCCGAATTGGCCATCAACGACTTTTCTTTAGGGGCCTGACGGGCCAGCGCTTCGTCCCAAAGCGCATGGTTGGTATGGACAAGCGCGTTGGCTTCTAACTTTTCAAAAGGTCGAGCCGTCGGAAACGCCTCGATCAAGTGGCCGTCACCAGAGCCATCAAAGGTGAGAAAGCTATGGGCTCCAGCCAGATTTGCCTGGAGAATGGCGTCACGGGCCTCCGCTGCACTAGCGCGAGCCAAAGCGTCGCGAACCACCGAGGTCCACATAACACCCCGGCATCCGTCGGCAGCCGCCAGGTTATTGATCCCGACACAGGTACCAGCTTCATTCATGCCCAGTTGGCCGACACATCCGGTAGTCGTGAAAACAAGCGCGGCGGGGCCATTGTCGGGGCGGATCCTAAGAAGGATTACGTGATCGGTAGCCGAGTCGTGCATATCCCAGGTCTGCCCGTAGAAGCCCTGGCCGCCGGCCCGAGCATCAGGAACTATGAACGCCGTGCAGTCGTCTTCTTGTACCTCTAGGGGATGCGGACCCCCGACGACGGACCGGACAGTATCAACGAAGTCGGTGAAGCCACCAACTACGACGGCCTCAGCAGGGGTAATGCCAGCACCTTGGGCAATACCACACATCTCCGCATAGAGATCTGCCGAATGTGCCTCATGGGCTGGGAGACAGGAGTGAGCGATATCCAGCACCTCGGCGCGATCCAGTCGCCCTCCAGCCCAGAACTCGGAACCTGCCAAACGAACACGTTCATCGGTGTAGATACGAATCTCGTCCGCGTAGGCAGAGCCGTGTTCATAGCCAATGGCTTCCGGACTCCCGGACAAGTCCAAAATCCTCAGAGGCGGACGGCGCACACGGCCATTCTGTCCGAACGAACACCGTAAGGCTAAGTGATACCGTTGTTATTTTGCCGACTAACAACAGATTACGTTGTGATTTCTATCTTTCGCCATTGATTCAGTCGTAGCGGTCCTCTTTGGTGATACTTAACCCTGAAGCAACCAGATTGCCGAAGCGGTGGAGGGTCTGACTCACAGCCTGTTCCCGAAGGTGATGGCGCAACTCCAGGCGGCCACTGGCCGTAACCGCTTCGTCGATCACGCCGACGCCGTGGACAGACGCTGCACGGCGGACAACCTCTGACAAGAACCCGATGGCCCGAACCCGACCGAACCGGTGGGCCGACAGAGACCGGGAAAACTCAGCATCGTCTTCGTCTGTAGCTCGACTGATCCTTGGTTCGACCCCGCAACGAGCCGAGGCGGCCAGAACCCGCTCCACTTCAGCAGCCTTGGCACCAGGACCGATCCGGACCACCAAATCAGGATGGGGTCGGTACCGGTGCACGTTTGACTCGCAGAACAAGCCGACGGGATCGCGATCAATCCCGTAGTGCTTGTCCCACCAAACTTCGTCGGAAACCAACGCCTCGGCTTGATCAACTTCAGAGAACTCTCGAGTTGGCATCCACGTACCGAGTTGGAGCAGGTAGTCCGGTCCACCTGTCTTCGCGCCGGGGCCGACCGATGAGCGCTTCCAACCGCCAAACGGCTGGCGCTGAACCACAGCCCCGGTGGTCTCTCGGTTCACGTAGGCGTTGCCGACTTCGACAGCGCCCAGCCATCGCGCGACTTCAAGGGGATCGAGCGAATGGATGCCTCCAGTTAGACCGAAGTCAACGGAATTTTGCACTTGCAGGGCCTCGTTGAGGTCTTCGACGGCGATAAGGCCGAGGACCGGACCGAAAACCTCGGTCCGGTGGAATACCGAACCGGGTCGAACGCCAATACGGATGCCTGGTGTCCACGACCTCCCGTCGCCACCCTCCTCGACCGGGTCCAGACACCTTGGCTCAAGCAGCCACGACTCGCCCTCCCCTAGCACCGTCAGGGCATCCAATAGACGACCCGTGGGCGGCACAGCAAGAGGAGCCATCACAGTCCCCGGATCGTGGGCCGGCCCGACTTGCAGCGACCGGGTGGCGTCGACAAGTTGTCGGAGGAAACGCTCGTCCTCAGCCACCGATCCCACGAGGATCCCGAGACTGGCCGCTGAGCACTTCTGGCCCTGATGACCGAACGCGGAGAAAACCAAGTCGGCAGCAGCTAGATCAAGGTCGGCCTGCGGAGTGACGACCAAGGCGTTCTTGCCACTGGTCTCCGCAAACAACCGCATCGACGGTTTCCAGCATTGGAAAAGTTCGGCCGTCTCGTACGAACCGGTCAAGATCACACCGTCAACTGAGGTCACGAGTTGCCGGCCCATTTCGTCGTCGGGCACGCGGACAAACCGAAGGACATCGGCCGGAACGCCAGCAGCCCAGCAGGCCTCAGCCACCAACTCGGCACATCTGGGGGTCTCTGGTGCCGGTTTAAAAACCACGCCGTTACCAGCGGCCAGAGCGGCCATAACGCCGCCAGCAGGGATGGCAACCGGAAAGTTCCATGGCGGGACCACAGCGACGACGCCCAAAGGCTCAAATGAGGCCCCTTCGATCCGGTCCAACTCAGGTGCACGCTCCGCATACCAGCGGGCGAAGTCGACTGCTTCAGCAACCTCTGGAGCCGCCTCAGCGAACGTCTTGGAAGCTTCATGGGCCATGGCCACTAGGAGTTCATCGTGCCGATCTAGTAACTCGTCGGCCACTCGTCGCAGGACGTCACGCCGCCCCGAACCCCGTAAATCAGCCCATGCTGGCTGGGCGGCACGGACCATTGCGATCTGGACATCAATGCCGTCGGAACCATCGGTAGCGGTAGTCAAGCGCGTGTGGGCAGAATCTGGTCGTCGGCCTCCTAGCGCGCGTATCCGTCGGCGCACCGATGGCAGGCTCGGATCAATGTCCGATTGGTTGCGAAACACACCTTCGCCATGCACTGGCTTGGCTCTCCTGGCGGGATCTACCAACCGACGCGGCAGGTCGGCGACCTCCCACCGTCGTGCCACGGCCCGGCGGAACCCATCCGCCTGCTCGTCGAATTTCGGTGTCCCGGGACGCATAGTGAACAGGTGACGCAGGAAGTTCTCATCGGAGACGTTCTCTTCGAGACGCCGGAACAGATAGGCAACGGCTACGTCGAAGTCGTCAAGTCCCACTATCGGCGTGTACAACAACAAACCCCCTGTCTCGTCGCGGACGGTGCGCGCCTGAGCTGAAGCCATACCCTGCAACATCTCAAACTCGATCCGATCAGAGACGCCGCGGGCCTCGGCAAGCAGGTGGGCCCACGCCAGATCAAAAAGGTTGTGGCTAGCTAGACCGATACGCACTGCTCCCACGTGAACCGGGCGCAATGCCCAGTCAACGCAGCGCTTGTAGTTGGCATCGACGTCTTCCTTCGTCGCATATGGGGCCTGGACCCAGCCATGCATGGCGGCATCGACACGCTCCATAGCAAGGTTGGCGCCCTTCACCAATCGAATCTTGATCTCTCCGCCCCCAGCGTCCCGCCGAGCCGAGGCCCAAGAAGTAAGCCGCTGAAGAGCACCAAAGGAATCCGGCAGGTACGCCTGCAGCACAATCCCGGCATCGAGATGACGCAAGCCCGGCTCAATCAGAAGGTCAGTAAAGGCCCTAATAGTCAGTTCAAAGTCCCGATGCTCCTCCATGTCGAGGTTCACAAAGGTGGGTCTACCTGAGCGAGTGGATGCCGATGCTGCCCGGCCATATAGAAGCCGCAGACGATCCTCAACACGAGACAACGTCTCGTCAAAAGCCCATAGGTTGAGTTGAGAAGCGATGGCCGACACCTTCACCGAGACATAGTCGACTTCAGGATCCTCTACTAAGGCAAGGGTGCGCTCAAAGCGGCGAGTTGCCTCGTCCTCACCGAGTACCGCCTCACCAAGAAGATTGACGTTCAGGTCATATCCGTTGGCCCGACGTTGGGCAAGATGTTCGTGAACCGGCTCGGGGGCAGCGTCAACCACTAGATGCCCGACAAGGCTGCGGAGACGACGTCGGGCCAACGGCATGACGACCCTTGGAAAGGTCGGAGCCAGACGGCCACCCAAGGTCAGGAGAAATCGGTCGAATCGGCCAAGAAAACCCGGTAAGCCAGCATCAACCACCAACTGGGCCAACTGTTCGGCAGCCAGTGCGTCCCGACGGTGGCGAGCCACTCGATCGACGAAGCGCATGGTGAAACTCACACCGGCCGGGTCTTCGATGATGGCTCGCATGCGTTCCGAACTGCGGCGTTCAGCCGCAGTCTCGATCGCCCGGGCGGCGGTAAGCCACCGGGCGACCACGGCCACCGCATCCTCAGCAAGCGAGGTCGGATCGATTCGGGGATTGCCGGGGGCCGCACCATCAATAGACACCAAGAAAGGAGCCTTGGATCTCGGCAGAGGATCCGCTGCATGGGCGTCTTCGGCCGGTGAAGCACCATCTGGGTAGGACTGTGCCGTCAGCATGATGTCATCCTCTGAGACCCGGCGTACGAGGTCTTGTACGATCCGCGCGCCCATGGTCACCGATTCAAACAAATCGCTGGTGGATCCCCGCCCTGAGGATGCGCAGACTGGCTTAACACCCGAGGTGGTAGGCCTCTTTGATTCCCTACCCAACGTCATGTTCTGCACAAAGGGATCGGATAACCGCTACGTGGCTGTAAACGACGCCTTTGTCCGAAGGTCCGGACAAACTGACCGGCGAGACGTAGTCGGTACCAGAGCCGCCGACCTGTTCCCCGCACCATTGGCTGAGCGATACGAGGAACAAGACCGACAGGTCTTCACCACCGGTCGGCCACTTCGCGACGAACTGGAGTTGATCCGCCGCACCGACGGTTCGATTGGCTGGTACCTGACGACCAAGTTGCCAGTGATCTGCGAGGGCTCAGTAGTAGGACTGGTCAGTATCAGTCGAGATCTCGAGACACCGAGCGACGACGGGATCGCTCTGGAATCGATGATACGAGTAGTGGATCTGGTCCACGAGCGACTAGCTGAACCGTTGAAGGTAGCCGACCTCGCATCAGCGGCCGAATGTTCAGAGGGTCAGTTGGAACGTCGCATGAAGCGTGTGTTCGGCCTCACTGCCACCCAGTACATACTCCGCGCAAAGGTGGATCGTGCGGCGGCCTTGCTAGTGGACACTTGCCGACCCATTGCAGAAGTGGCCACCGAATGTGGGTTCTCGGACCAATCGAACTTGACCAGACAATTCGGACGCCTGATTGGTGAGACACCCGCCCGTTTTCGAGCCGAGAGGTCCGATAGGGGCAAGAATGCTTAGATCGACCGGTTGGGTGCTGCAGCACCCATACCAGAGTGGGTGTCAGGCGGCGGCACGCTCCACCCGGATCGGCACACCTAACTCCCATAGGCCAAGTGCATCAGCCATGGGAACTGGCCGGTTCACCTCGCCGTTGTGGTTGACGCCGTAAAGCTCGGCGGACACCTCATCAGCGTCGGCCTTGACAACCACCGTGTAGACGTCATGGAAGGCCTTAAGCCTCCGCTCTGCACCGCGCACGTTGGGTTCGGCATCGAGCACCAGAGTGGAGGTATTGGAGGAATCTCCGAAACTCAGGACGGCACCACGGTCGTCAAACTCGACGGACTTGACGATGCCTATCGCCGCTGGCTGGGTCTTACTGGGCTTGCTGGCCACGGGGCTGCCTCCCGGTTGGCTTGCGGCCCATCACCGAGTCGAGGGCCTTCGCTGGGGGGGGAGGTCTCATTCTAGCGGCGCTCGCCCCGAGCTCCGCCAAGAGGTGTAGTCGAGGTATCGGAGGGCACACTGGTCGCCATGGCAGACCGCCAACCCGCCAACCCCTTCTCCAGAGACTCGAACGCCAAGGGTTTGCTGGCGATTTCCGACGAGGTGGCTGAAGCACTCGAAGACAGCCGACCGGTAGTAGCTCTGGAGTCAACAATCATTAGCCACGGGATGCCCTACGCCCGCAACCTTCTAGTCGCTAAGGCCTGTGAGGCAGAGGTAAGAGAAGGCGGCGCTGTGCCGGCAACCGTGGCAATTCTCGATGGGGTGATCCGCGTAGGTCTCGACGCACGCGACCTCGAGCGCCTTGCCGGTGGTCCCAAAAACAAGGAGTTGGTAACTAAGACAAGCTTGCGCGATCTGGGCGCCGTCCTCGCCACCAAGACCCCAGGAGCGACCACGGTGGCGACGACCATGTTCGCTGCCGCCCAGGCTGGGATACGGGTGTTCGCTACAGGAGGGATCGGAGGTGTTCACCGGCAAGCCGAGCCGGGACCATCGCCTGACGTCTCTGCCGACCTAACAGCACTGGCCACCTGGCCTGTAGCGGTAGTATGCGCCGGAGCCAAAGCAGTCCTCGACCTACACCGAACCATCGAGGCACTCGAGACCCTCGGAGTCCCTGTAATAGGCCAGGGAACGGACGTGCTCCCTGAATTCTGGACCCGAGGTGGCGACCTGCCCGTGCCGGTGCGCTCCAATGACGCAGAAACAACGGCGGCTATCCTCGCTTCGCACTGGGGATCCGGGCTAACGAGCGGCGCTGTGGTGGCCAATCCGATCCCGACCACCGCCGAGGCTGACCCAAGAGCCATCGACGAGGCCATCGCTGAAGGGTTAGCCGCGGCTTCAGCCGCGGGGGTCCGTGGACGAGACGTGACACCTTTCCTGTTAGCCCATATCAGCGAGGTGACGGCCGGTGCCAGCCTGGAAGCAAACGAGGCCCTCGTGCGACACAACGCTTCGGTGGCGGCCAGGATCGCTGTTGCTCTGGCAGACCTGAACACATGACTAAAACCGCTCCTGAAACCATCCTCGCCCGCTCTCAACCATGGCGATTCTCTTCCGCACCAGCACAATGACCTAGGTTGGGTCAACGCCAAAAGTCTGATCCCTCCGCAATGCCACTGTGACCGACCGGACCAGATATGTCGTCCCACCGGGGCTCGTTGGAAATCACGCCCGTCATCTGCTCTCGACTAATCGAATCAATCGTCGATAGCCGGGACAGCAAGTATCCTGGCATCAGCGACGGTGAGCCGGGGGTTGAGTTGGTCGGTAGCCGTAATCAAATGAAGGAGGGCTCCGGTCGGTGATTCGAGGGCTCGTTCAAAGGCCGGCGCAAACCCGTCGGTGTTTTTGACTCGCTCGGCATACATGCCGTAGGCGGCTGCGATAGCGCAGAAGTCGGGATTCACCAGATCGGTGGACGACACCCGCCCCGGATGGTGCAGCTCCTGATGCATACGGATGGTGCCTAACGACGAGTTGTCGACCACTAGCACGATGGGTCGTGCATCAGCCTGAATCGCTGTGCCCAGTTCTTGCAGGTTCATCTGAAAATCACCGTCGCCAGCGAAGCACACCACTGTGCGCGTCGGGTCGGCCAATAAAACAGCCACTGCCGCTGGAAGGCCGTAGCCCATAGTCCCGTTTTGCGGAGCTAACAGACGAGCATTCGGCCCATAGAGCAGGAACTTGTTAGGCCAAACCGAAAAGTTTCCAGCCCCGTTGGTGACTACCACATCATCAGGGAGCCGGTGTCGCAACCAGGCAGTAACCACACCTAGGTCGAGGTCACCCAACTGTGGCGGACAATCCAAGGTGGCTTCGAAAGCAGCCCGCCGCTCAACTCGCCAGTCGGCCCATCTAGCAAGGTCCGCCACGTCGGGGACCCCGTCAACGGCCAACGCCGCAGCGGTCGTGTTCGGACCGGCATGGACAGTGACATCGGCTGTCACTACCTTGCCGAACTCAAAGGTTGACGGGTGGGCGTGCACGATCCGCTGCCCGGTAATTCGACCATCAGTTCCGAAAAGGGTGTACACACCGGTAGTCATCTCGCCAAAACGACAGTTCAGAGCCAGAACCACGTCGGCACACTCCAGAGTCTGTTGCACTGCCGGTGGCATCCCGACGCCAGCCTCGCCGACATACCTTTCAACCGTGTTGTCAAACAGATCGTGGCGACGGAACGAAACCACCACTGGCAAATCGGCCGACTCGGCGAAATCAGCCAGTGCGGCCCGACCACCATCGGTCCAACCGCCACCACCGACCAGCAAAACCGGCCGTTCAGCGGCCGACAACAGGCCCCGCACGGCCGCCACGTCAGCGGCAGACGGTTGCCGTTCAACCACCGGGGAAGGCGGCAACGGCTCAACGGAAGTGGTATCACGTAATACGTCCTCCGGAAGAGCTACGACAACAGGTCCTGGCCGGTCGGAGGTAGCCACGGTGAACGCAGTGTCAACGACACGAGGTAGGTCGTCTGGCTCGGCCACCTCAACCACCCACTTAACGAGATCATCGAAAAACGACCTGTACTCGACCTCCTGAAAGGCCTCCAGACCCCGATGTAACCGCCCCACCTGACCAACAAAGAGCACCATCGGCGTAGAACTTTGGTCTGCGGTATGCACACCTATCGAGGCATTGGCCGCACCTGGGCCACGCGTGACAAAGCACACGCCGACCCGACCAGTGAACCGAGCCCACGCTTCAGCCATGAAAGAGGCGCCACCCTCCTGGCGACACGACACATAGCGAAGCCGCTCACTGCTTTCGTAGAGCGCATCGAGAACTGCCAGATAACTCTCTCCCGGAACCCCAAATGCTGTATCGACGCCGTGTTCCAACAGGCAGTCGACCAGCAAACGGCCACCGGTGCGCTTCACGTCCTAAGCCTCAATCGACAGAACTTGAACGGTTACGGCCGGCCAGAAATACCAAACATGCAGCGAGGAAGAGCCCCGAGCCAATGATGAAGAGGGTGTCCGCGATAGCGATTGACCCAATCAAAAAAAACACAGCGCAGGCTAGGAACAACCACCAGCTGAGACCTTCAGTGTCAATCCGCATGCCGACAGCCTGCCAGCCTGATTGCCCTCGGCCACGACTATGCAGTTCCCGACTACCGTCCGGCTATGGATCTCGGCATCGCAGGACGCACAGCACTAGTGACCGGCGCATCGACAGGACTCGGGTTGGCCTCAGCGCAGGCTTTGGCCGCCGAGGGTGTCAAGGTGGCGCTGGCGTCGCGCTCAGTCGACAAACTCGCCGCTGCAGCAGAGACCATCGACGGCGACGTTCCGACGATTGCAGTCGATCTGGCCTGCGACAACTCAATCGACGCCATGCTTCAGGAAGCCTTAACGTCACTCAGCCACATAGACATACTGGTAGCTAACGCTGGCGGCCCAACCCCGGGGACGTTCGCCAGCACCGGACTCAACCTCTACCCAGCAGCTCTGCAACTGAACCTCTTGGCCCATGTACGTATGTGCAAGGCGCTCATCCCGGCGATGCAGGAGCGAGGCTGGGGACGGGTGATCGCTATCACCTCAGCCACGGTGCGCGAGCCCTCGCCAAAACTAATGCTCTCCAACACAGCGCGCGCCGGTCTTACCGGGTTCCTCAAAACCACAGCTACTGAGGTGGCCCGAGACGGAGTAACGGTGAATTCAATCCAGCCGGGGCTCCATGCCACCGGACGTCTCGCCGAGATCTACGAAGACCTGGACGAAGTAGCCGCTCGCCACCCCATGGGACGGATCGGCAACCCAGCCGACTTTGGACGAATCGTGGCCTTCCTGTGTTCAGAAACAGCCAATTACATCAACGGCACGGGTCTCCCCGTGGAGGGTGGCTCCCTAATGGAGTCCTGAACAATCAACTGCAACAGCCCTCCTCATCAGACTCGACCGTCGGACCAAAGCACTCAACCACAGTCGAAGCACCCAACTGAACCTCGTCGAACTGGTCGCTGTCGCCGGTCTTGACATACCACTCCCAGCGAACGTCGTCCGGGGCAACAACCCAAGTCTCGGTTTTCTCAGCGAAGCAGCATTTGACGTCGCCCACGCCCGTGGTGTCGAGGCCTTCGTCGGTTATCCGAGCCTCAGCAGCTACCACTTCGGCAGCCGTCTCAACTTCCACACCAAGGTGGTTGAGAACGCCACCGGCAGCCGGTTTCTCAAACAGCACCAACTTGAGCGGCGGGTCGTCGATAGAGAAGTTGGCGTAACCATCCTCCACCTTGGCTGGCGGCGTTGAAAACAGGCGCGAATAGAAGTCGATCGCTTCGTCTAGGTCGCCGACGTCGATAGCCAACTGCAGTCGTCCCATATCAGATCCTTATCGCCTCGCACCCGCCACCTTGGCAAGTACCGCTAGAAACCGGTCGTTCTCGGCAGGCGTGCCAATGGTGATCCGGATTCCCAAACCGGGGAAAGGTCGAACCACCACGCCTCGCTGCTCAATCTCTCGAGAAATCGCTTCGCTTCGGTCTCCCATTGGAAGCCACACGAAGTTGGCCATAGCGTCGGGTAGGCCCCAACCGTCAGACCGCAGGGCGGCAACCACCCGATCCCGTTCGGTAGTCAGCCGACCAATGACCTCCCGGACCTCAACGTCGGCCGCTATAGCAGCCAGGGAGGCCACCTGGGCCAAATGGTTCACGGCAAACGGGATTAGCACCTTGTCCAGTTGGCCTACCACCGACGGATCGGCCACGGCATAGCCGGTCCGCAGGCCAGCTAGTCCGTAGGCCTTTGAGAAGGTCCGCAACACCACAACATTCGGGTATTGGGGCTGTAAATCGTGGATCGGATAACCAAGGTCGATGGTGACAAACTCCCGGTACGCCTCATCGACCACGACCAGAACGTCTTCGGGCACCCGTTCCAACAGACTTCGAACATCGCGAACGTGCACCACAGTTCCTGTCGGGTTGTTGGGGTTAGCAAGCACAACCAACTTGGTGCGAGCCGTCACAGCCTCAGCCACAGCATCCAGATCGAAGGTCTGATCGACCAGCGGGACGGTCACCGCAGTCGCCGCCGTAATTGCCGCATCCACCGGGTAGGCCTCAAACGACGGCCACGGGTACACCACCTCGTCACCGGGATCGATGTAGGCCAGGAAGAGTTGCTGTAGCAAGCCTACCGATCCGCAACCGCAGCCGATCCGTTCGGCGTCCACCTTCAACCAATCAGCCAACGCGGCCCGAAGAGCAGTCGCTCGGTGATCGCCGTAGCGGTTTACATCGCCGGCTGCCTCAACTACCGCCTCAACGATAGGCAAAACCGGTGGGTAAGGGTTCTCGTTGGAAGCCAACTTCATAGCCTCGACCAGACCGTGTTCATCGGCCGCTTGGGTCGCCGATTTGCCGGGCCGGTAGCTGGCCATGGCAGCTACCGAGGCTCGAGGTCGACCCACCGTCACCGTTCAACCTCGCCTGCATCGGCAACTGGCACACAGTGAGCACCTCGACCCGGGTTGAACAGGTCGTTGGGGTCCAATGCCGCCTTCACCCGCCGCATCATCTCCAGCTCCACTGCCGACTTCTGTCCTGCAACTCGCTCGAGTAGCTCTTGACCCACCCCGTGTTCGGCACTGACCGTCCCCCCCATGTCCCAGGTAAGCCGGTCGACAGACCCTTGGATTTCATCTATGAGGCCCGGTTCCATGCGGCTCCCCCGCTCAAGTGACGAAATCACATATAGGTGTAGGTTGCCATCCCCCAGATGACCGAATGAGTAGACGACCGCGCCGCCCCCACAAAGGTCTTGGATCAGGGCCTCAACGGCACGCTGGTACTCAGCTACCCGGTCGATGGGAACCGCAACATCAAACTTCGCCCCCTTTGCGTCAAACAGGGTCTCTGGAGGTAGCTCTTCGCGCAGGATCCATAAGTTCTGTTCCTGAGCGGTCGTACCGGCCATTACGGCATCCAGGAGCAGACCGGCGTTGGTCGCATCGGACAAAAAGGCTTCCGCCGCGTCATCCACCGGACTTGTTCCGCTGAAGCGTCCGAGTAGGTACCAGTCCGAATGGGTTGCAATGGGCCGCGCCACGCCGAACGACTTGATTGTGCCTGCTAGACCTGCCTCGGGCACCAATTCGAAAGCGGTCAAGCCGGCGTGGTCCAAGGCGCAGGCCCGGTCATAGAGCTCGTGGACGTCCTCCAGTTCGGCCAAAGCGGCAAAGAAGGTGCGTTGGTGGTTGTGGCGCGGATACAACTTCAGCACTACCCGGGTGATGATCCCTAGAGAGCCCTCACCGCCAATGAAGAGGTGCTTCAGGTCATATCCGGAGTTGTCCTTTCGCAATGCCCGCAGCCCGTCAAAGACCTCACCGTCAGCTAACACCGCCTCCAATCCGACCACGCTGTCACGGGCCGGTCCGTACCTCAACACGTTGAGACCCCCCGCGTTCGTCGACACGGCACCACCAACCGTGGCCGTTCCGCGGGCTCCCCAGTCCATGCCTAGTTGGCGGCCGACCTTCTCCGCTGCCCGCTGCACCTGCTCAATAGTGCATCCCGCCTCGGCAGTAATCGTGTAGCGGGCCGGCTCTACGCTAATAATCTGGTCCATTCGCGCAGTCGACACCAGAACCGATGGACGATCATCGGTCGGTACCGAACCCCCCGACAGCGATGTGTTCCCACCTTGGGTAACGATGGCGACACCGGCCGCGGAACAAGCCCGCACTACTGCCCGCACCTCATCAACGGTGCGCGGTCGCACGACGGCTACCGGTTCCCCAAAGAAAAGCCCTCGGAAGTCCACGGTCATGCCAACGGCATCTGCCGGGTCGAGCCACCCTGCAGGACCAACCAGGTCACGCAGTTCCCTCGCCAGATCAGCTTCGGCGATACCTCCGGCCATCAACGTAGGGTACGTCGGCGTTCGGCGGCCGGCCTCCGATCAGCCTAAGTCACCGAGCAGTACTAGACCCAGGGGCAGTTCGAATTTCGGTCGCCAAACGTGTCGCCGGCGGCATAACGACCGTACGTAAAAGGACGCAATTCCTCGGGCTTATTACCGTGGACGAGCATCGACGCCGTTAGCTTCCCCACTCCGATCATCTTGAAACCATGGTTCGAGTCTGCGATCACGAAGGCGTTATCGACCAAGTGGTCGAAAATCGGCACGTTGTCTGGAGTGAAGGCACCAATGCCGCCGTTACGCCGCTGCTTGTAGTAAGGCTCAAGATTCTCAAAGCGCTCAAACAACATTCCGAGAGTCCTGCAGTAGTACTCGGGAAACCAGTCGTCAGCCTGGTAATCATCATTCAGGTGGCCGTATGGATCAGTCCTTGCATCCGGACCCATGCGGATCGGAATAGTCCCCCCCTGCAAGCCCGGTGCACCCACCCGCTCGGCTGCGTACCGGGTGTAGGTGTACACGTAGTCTTGGATCACTTCTCCATCGCTTCCGTACACCGGAGTATCCATCAACTCCACGTGCAGTACCGGGCCATCTTTCCCATCGGCAGTGCGATAGTCGACTCCGGGCGGCATGAAGATCTCTCCCTCAAGTAAGCGCCAGTAGGTCCACACGTCCATGCCCCGATCGACGTGGCCATCCGGGTAATGGACGTCAAGCGTCGAAGGCCCACCCAACCACTCCCAGTGCTGGGGTGTCCACGCTCCCGCGCCAACGACTACCTCGTCGCAGCGGATTTCTCCGGCGGTGGTTTTCACAGCGGTTACCGAACCTGACGAGTCGAGGTCGTAGCCGACAACAGCCACGCCGTAGCAGCGTTGGACACCCCACTGACGAGCCTTCTGGTCAAGACCCCACATCACCATGTGAGTACCTGCGTAACCGGATCGGTGCTCGTGCAGCACGACGTCGCAGTTCTCGGTCTTGAAGTCGGGCCATAGTTCCTTGAGGAAGCGGTGGGCATCCGCATCCGTGTAGAGGTCTGAGGGGTAACCATTGGCAACCTGGGACTCATTCAGGCGCACGTAGTCCTCGGTCTGATTGGCCTCGCCAATCGATACGTATCCGACCTGCTGAAATCCAAGATTTATCGGGTCGGACTCCCATACCTCAACGCTGGCTCGCAGAATGGCATGCAGAGGACCGGTCATGTAGAAGTTTCGAACACAACCACAGGCCAAGCCGGTAGCGCCAGCACCAGGACCAGCCTTGTCGATAAGCACAACATCACTCCCTGCCCCTTTCCCGGTGCGCTCCAGTTCCATAGCAAGGTGGTAGGCCGTAGACAGACCGTGGATACCGGCACCGACCACTACGTACCGGGCTGCAGGTGGCAGGGGATCGAAATCGTGAACCGGCACGACCGGTGGGTTCTGCAGGAACCCATCGACCATCGACGGTGCGGGACGGTCCATAAACGGATACCACTGATTCTGACCCTCGGCGGGCCGACCGATATTCGTCACCAGGATCCTCCTAGCTTCTGGGAAGGCCTAAACAACGACAGCTGGACTCTCACTCACCCGGTTCCATAAACCGCTCCGCCATCAACCTTGACGACCGATCCGGTTGTAAACGAGGCGGCATCCGATGCCAGGTAGAGAGCCGCTCCCACGATCTCTTCTGCGTCACCAGCCCGCTGCAGTGCAATGCGACGTTGGAAAGCCTCGTGCGCGCTCTCCGGCCAATGGGTCGAGATATCGGTCAGAAACGGCCCAGGCTGCAAGCAGTTGACCCGAACTGTCGGCGCATAGGCCCGGGCGAAGGACTCTGTGAGCGAGTGGACGCCAGCCTTAGCCGCACCATAGATGGCCTCCACTGCGGTTGGAGCCGATGCGGATGTAGAACTCACATTCACTATGCACCCGCTGCCTGCATCGAACATGAGCGATCCGAAAGAAGCCGACAACCGGAACATACCTCTCAGATTGGTGGCAATAGTCTTGTCGAATAGCTCAGGAGTGACCTGAGCGAGCGACGGATAGAGCGGCGAGCTTCCAGCATTGTTTACTAGAACGTCACACCGACCAAACTCCGCGTATGTCGCTTCAACCAGCGCGTCGCATTGATCCCAATCACCGACGTGGCAGGCCACCGGAAGTGCTCGTCGACCTGTCGACTCCGCCACCGCAGCAGCTAAATCCTCACAGTTCGACATTTTCCGGCTGGCCACCACCACATCTGCGCCGCACCGAGCGAACGCCTCAACCATGGCGCGACCAAGCCCTCTGCTCCCACCGGTGACCACGACAACACGGCCAGTGAAGTCCGTTAGACGTTCTTCGGGAGCGAGTGCGGACATGAGACCGATTCTGACAGGCCGCCTAGGGTGTTCCCATGGCTGGGACTTCCGAAGCGACAGAAACTTCTATGGCATCCTCCATGGGCGACTCGAGCCAGACGACCGGACCTTTTGGTCTCCGAGGAATCAACCATCTTGCACTCGTCTGCAGCGACATGGCAGCGACCGTGGCGTTTTACGAGGGTCTCTTGGGAATGCCTCTAGTTAAGACCGTCGAGTTGGGGGGTGGAGTAGGGCAGCATTTCTTCTTCGATGCCGGAGGTGGCAATCAATTGGCGTTCTTCTGGTTCCCTGATGGACCCAAGGCTGCACCTGGCATTGCAATGCCGATCGACCGACCAGACCGCGGTGGCATCCACTCCGCGCACGGCTCCATGAACCACGTCGCCTTCAATGTCGACGACAAGGACATCGACAATCTCGTTTCGCGTCTTCGCGAGGTTGGTATCGATTGTTCTGAGGTCGTCAACCACGACGACTCTGAGTGGGGCGTGTCTCGAGATCTACACGACGGCGTCTTCGTTAGGTCGATCTACTTTCATGACCCTGACGGAATTGTCCTCGAATTTGCCGCTTGGACCCGTCCGCTTGGCCCGGAGGACGTGTCCCATGATCCTTCTCCATTAGTTGAAGGATGATCTCAGGTCGCCAGCGGACCCGGTCAGGTGAAGTCGGCATACTTCCGGAGATGGCGAATCGGCACCGACAGCGCATCCTTGCGGAATGGGTCTCCTAGTTCCTTAGTGCACATCACCTCGATCACCGTTGTCCTGCCAGCTGTCATCTGGGCCTCAACGGCTTGTGAGAGGGCTGGACCTACGTCCTCGAGTTGATCCACACGGATGCCCTCCGCACCCATCGCTTTAGCGATCTCAGCATAGTTCTCACCACCTTCAAGTTCCCCAGCAACGAAACGCTGACCGTAGAAGTCGACCTGATTCTTTTTCTCTGCTCCCCACTGCCGATTGTGGAACACAACCGCGGTAACCGGTATGTCGTGACGCACCGCCGTCATGATCTCCACCATGCTCATGGCCCATGCGCCGTCGCCGGCGAATGCAACCGCCGGGCGCTCAGGAGCGGCTGCTTTGGCGCCGATAATGGTCGGTAGGGCGTACCCGCAGTTACCCCAACTCATAGCTGCAAAAAAGGACCGGGGTTCTTCGAAACGCAGATAGCTATTTGCGACCGAGTTGATATTCCCGATGTCTGTAGAGACCATGACCCGGGCCGGCATAGCTTTCTCTAGTTCGCGAAGAACCTGACGAGGGTGAAGCCAGTTGTCTTCCTCGTCAATGGCCTGCTTGATCATGTCCACGCTGAAGTCATCGATTTCATGTGTCCACTCCTCTAGCTCGGCCTCCCATTCGGATTTCTCGTCAGCCATGTGTTGAGACCGGTGGTCACGACTGGCGTCACAGGCCAAGACCCTCTCGTCAAGGCGCTCAGCAAGTGCGACCGCTGCCGCTCCAGCATCACCGCATATCCCAACTGAGATCTTCTTGACGAGACCGAGCATCCGGTGATCGGCGTCGACCTGAATGATCCTGGCATCCTTTGGCCAGTAGTCCATGCCGTGTTGGGGCAGCGTGCCAAAGGGACCGAGGCGAGTGCCAAGGGCCAGCACAACGTCGGCCTGACTGATCAATTTCATAGCTGCCTTGGAGCCTTGGTAGCCGAGCGGTCCGCACCACTGGGGGTGACTGGCCGGGAAAGAGTCGTTATGCAGGTAACTGTTGACTACTGGACAGCCGAGACGCTCGGCCAAAACAATGGCATCCTCCATGGCGTCGCCCATTACGACACCGCCGCCGGACACCATCACGGGGAACTCAGCCTCGGCCAGCATGTCAGCCGCTGCATCCAGACTTTCGGAGCCGCCGGGACCCCGATCAACTCGCATGGGCTCGGGAATGTCCACATCGATGTCGCCGTAAAAGCGATCGCGGGGGATGTTCAGTTGGGTGGGTCCGATCTCAGACATCGCCCGGTCAAAGCAACGTGCAGTGATCTCCGCCATTCGGTTCTCGTTATTTATGTGACCTTGGTACTTCACGAACTCCTGGAACATCGGCAACTGGTTGGCCTCCTGAAAGCCACCTAGGCCGATACCCATGGTTCCGGTCTCGGGGGTAACGATAACCACTGGACTGTGGGCCCAGAAGGCCGCAGCGATAGCCGTCACGCAGTTGGAGATACCTGGTCCGTTTTGGCCGATAACTACACCGTGACGACCACTGACTCGGGCGTACCCGTCGGCCATGTGGGCGGCACCCTGCTCGTGGACGACTGGAACCAGACGGATGCCAGCTGGAGCAAAAATGTCCATGGCGTCCATGAACGCGGAACCCATTATTCCGAAGATGGTAGTCACACCGTTGGCCGCCATCGTCTCGACGAAGGCCTCGCTAGGGGTCATGCGGGTCATGGCTGGGCTCCAGGGGATGGGTCGTCAATCGTGGACCTCTGGACTTACCCGCGAGGGGATCAGTCCTCGAAGAAGTGAGAGCCTATAACGGATCCGTGAGACTGTCTAGACCACGAAGTGGTCTCCCACCGGTTCAGGAAGGCCGGCGGTCCGGTATCCGTCTTGGCGCCAGAGGATTGGGAAGTGGGCCTCGTCCATGTAGTCGTCGTTTGGTTGGGCATACCGTGTGTAGACAGGTCCATTGCCGTCATCGAAACCCGGACGGTGGAACCGTGCATCGCTGCTAGCACAGTGCAGAACTAGTGCCCGTCGATGCAAATCAGACCGATTGGCATTCGAGCCGTGCCAGATCCAGCCATGGTGGAACGAGCCACCTCCAGTCGCCACCTCTAACGGAACCACCTCCGGTTCAATCCCTTCAGCGATTGCCGCCTGCTCCATTGACGCTCGGTAATTTTCTGGGGCGTGAAATTCCATGGCTGGCTCGGCACCCGTAGCCCACTGGTGCGAACCACGGGCAAACTCGATGGTGCCTCCAAGCGTCGTCGCCGGGTCTAGGGCAATCCAGCAGGTGGCCATCTCTTGTGGTCGATACCAAGGCAGATAGGCGTTGTCTCGATGAAAACCCACCGGGAACGCGCTAGGCGGCTTCCAAAGCAAGTTGTCCTGAATAATTCGGGCTCCCGGCCAACCAGCGAGACGAGCTAACGCCTCGCCGAGCGACGAGGACAACACCACCGCCGCCACTAACCGATCAGCCTTCCAGCCATTGCACAACTGGCGGGTCAGGGCCGGATCACCGGTCCCTTGCTGCCAGTTCACCTCGTCGGGAGTCACACCGGTTTCAAACTCCCCCCGGAACAACCGGTCGAAACGGTCACGCAGCGCCTCCACCACAGCGTCGTCGACCAGACGGTCTACCCGAGCGAAACCATCGGCGTCGAACCTCTCGGCCACCTCCGCCTCAAACAAGGCGTTCAACAGCTCACCGTCAGAACCTCAACCGGCGACGTGGTGGCCCAGACGGGCCAGGAAGGACAGACAGGCCTCGAGGTCTGCTACATCGACAAACTCGTCAGGCCGATGAGCAACACCGATATCACCGGGGCCCCAAAGCACCGCCGGGATCCCCGATGCCTGAAACAAACCTGCTTCGGTCCCATAGGACACGACGTCCACCGGCAGTGTGCCGTCGGCGTCCAACCCCCCGGGCCCGTCCTCGCCGTCCAGCAAGATATGCATTAGGTCCAGTGCCGGCGAGGACTCCTGCCACTCCAAACCATCGACCTCGCAAACCGTCTCGGTCTCGATAGATGCCCCGGGATGCACTCTTCGCATCTCGGCCAGCAGTTCAGCCTCACGGGCCACCATCTGCTCCTTAACGAAGGCCGCGTCGGCACTCTGAATGGGCCGCATTTCCCAGTCGAAAACACACCGGTCGGCCACCACGCATCGTCCTTGGCCGCCGTCAATCACTCCAACGTTGATGGTCGTCGATGGCGGATCGTAGGGGCTGAGGTCAGGTGCCCTGGCCACCAGTTCATCGGCTAGACCCAGCAGTCCTGTGATCCACCGGCTGGCGTGGTGCACCGCGCTGACCGCCTTTGCCGGTTCGGAACTATGACCGTTAATACCGGTCACCGTGGTCCGATATTCGTAACAGCCCTTGTGCGCTCCTACAGTCCGCAGCCCCGTCGGCTCACCAATGATTGCCGCAGCGGGTCGCACTCCTCGGGCGGCCAGATCGGCGAGCAGGATAGGTGCCCCATGGAATCCGTCTTCCTCATCGAAAGTGAGCGCTATATGAATCGGGACCGACAGATCCATCGCCGCGTATGCTGGGACGGTCGCCATTACGCAGGCTATGAAGCCCTTCATGTCGGCCGTGCCCCGACCGTAGACCCGACCGTCACGGTGATCCGCCCGAAACGGAGGAGTGGTCCAGTCCGCCGGGTCGACCGGCACGACGTCGGAATGCCCCGAGAGAACAATCCCGCCGTCGATCGCCGGCCCGATGGTCGCGAACAAATTAGCCCTCGTTCCGTCGTCATGGTGGGTGAGGACTACATCTGCTCCAAGGGTCTCGAGCCGGTCGCGGACGTCATGAATCAATTCGAGATTCGGGGTAAGAGCGACCGTGTCGTATGCCACGAGGTCGTCAAGAAGGCCGAGGGCATTCGCTATCAAAGTTGGCCCGATTGCCGGAATCTCGTCGTCCACTGGTCAGCTCTTCACGTAGATGGCTCGGGGCACATCGGCTAACGGCTCTCCAGGGCCATCCTCAACCACGACGAAACTCTCGGTGATCTCTAGGCCCCAGGTGTCCATCCATAGGCCTGGCATGAAGTGGAATGTCATGCCCGGTTCGAACACCGAGTCATCAGTGTCTCGCAAAGAGATGGTCCGTTCCCCCCAGTCAGGTGGGTAGCTGATCCCGATCGGGTAACCACAACGCCCCTCCTTGTGAAAGCCGGCGTTCTCCATCACTGAGTAGAACCGCCGGGCCAGGTCACTGGCCCGGTTACCGGCCCGGGCAGCATCAAGGCCGGCATCAAGGGCAGCGAGTACAGCTGACTCGGCACGCCGCATGTCGTCGGGTGGTGTGCCAAGGAACGCCGTCCGGCATAAGGGCAACTGGTAGCGGCGGTGGGCGCCAGCGATCTCGAAAAACGTACCCTCACCAGCCTTCAGGGGTTTGTCGTCCCAAGTCAGATGGGGTGCCGATGCATCCTCGCCAGTGGGAAGCATTGGGACGAATGCCGGATAGTCGCCACCGAATTCCTTGGTTCCGGATATACCCGTGGCATAGATCTCGGCCACCAAGTCGCACTTGCGCATCCCAGGTTCGAGGACTTCGCGAATGCGGGAGTGCATAAGTTCCACAATCCGGGCCGCGCGCCGCATGTACTCGAGTTCCTGTGAAGATTTGATGCCTCGCTGCCAGTTAACTAGCGCCGTGGCATCAACCACTTCGGCATCGGGCAAACCGTCGCAAAGGTGTTGGTGAGAGGCAGCCGAGTAGTAGTAGTTGTCAAGTTCGACGCCGATCCGTGCCGACCCGTGTCCCATCCCATCAAGGATTCCAGCCAACTGACCGTATGCATGCTTCTCGGTCGACATCACGTGGTCATCGGAGTAGTCGAGAATCCGGCCTTCGTCCATGTAAACGGTGCGCCGGGCCCCGTTGGCGTCCATCCGGCGGCCCCACCACCACGGCTCGCCCTCATGATCGACCACAACGGCCTGAGGCGTGTAGAAGGACCAACCGTCGTAGCCGGTGAGCCATGACATGTTGGACGGATCGGCGGCCACAAGTACCTCAATACCGCGTGACTCCATAGATCGCCGCACTTTGGCTAGACGACCGGCGTATTCGTCGCGACTAAATGAAAGTTCGACGTCTGGCATGACTACCTGTCCTCCTTCGAATACCTAGCGAAAATCTGCTCGTGTGATCCATCGGATCGGAATCCCCGGGAGGCTAGATCAGGTCGAGAGATCCGGCGGAAGTACCAGAACGACCATGGCTGTCCAAAGCGTCCGACTGGTCGGGGCGAGTACCAGCGGAGCCACCAAAGAGATCGTCATACTAGGCACCAAGACCTCAGCGACCGTCGGGTCGGGCCATGCTGAGACGAAGGAGGCAACGAGAGCAGCGAAGATCGCCGAAGTAGTCAAGACGGTATTGACTGCCACCGCCCCAATCCAGTGACCGTGGGTTCGCTCAAATATCAGGCCGCAGCCCGGACAGGCTGTCCGAATATGTAGCCAACCGAAGCGCGAAGGGCGGTAAAACAGACCACGCCCCCCGCAAACTGGACAAGCAGCCAGGAATCCCCGAACCAACACCCTTGTCCGCTCAAAACGCCTCACAAGGCCGACGGTACCGGTGATGACCACTACCGTCCTCGAATGTGCCCCTACTGACGGACCAACAGGTTTATCGCTATTTCTCCGATGGCTGGGTGGCGCCCATCGAAGTGCTGTCCAAGACCGAGGCAGCCGAGATCCTCTCCGCCCTAGAGGACGCCGAAGCCCAATTCCCTGAAGACCTCCATGCTGGACAACGAAACAACGCCCATCTCGCCCTGCCTTTTCTCGCCGACCTCGCACTCCACGAGCGGATTTTGGACAGCGTGGCATCGGTGGTTGACAGGCCAGTAGCTCTGCTCAACTCGGTTCTGTTCGTCAAGGAACCTGACAGCCCCGGCTACGTGAGTTGGCACCAAGACGCCACATACATGGGTGTCGACTCGACCAACATGGTGACAGCCTGGATTGCGCTAACGCCAAGTACATCGGAGAACGGCTGTGTTGCGATGGTCCCTAGCAGCCACCTCAATGGTATTTATCCCCACATCGACCGTTATGGCCCGGACAACATTCTGACCAGAGGGCAGCACGTGGATGGCGTGGACGTGGATGACGCCGTGGACGTGGAACTGTGTCCTGGTCAGATGTCGCTCCACCACCCGCACCTAGTTCATGGGTCCCGACCCAACCGGACCAACAGCCGGCGGGTCGGGGTGGCCTTCCAGTCCTATGTGGGCGCCGAGGTGCGGCCTACGCGGGGCGACCACCACGTAATCGCCGTAACCGATCAGGCCGTGGACCCTTCATTCACCCTGGTACCCCGCCCAGACGCCGAGATGACGGACGACGGGCGGCGAATCCGGGCGGCAGCGAACGACGCTCTGGCCGATGTGCTCTACCACGGCGCGTCGCGACGCCGAGAGTACTGAGCGACCCGGGCCGGCGCCCGCCAGTCGGTCAGTACCAGGCGTCGGGAACGGTCTCCTTGCGATCAGCCACGAAGGCACGGAGTTCGGCGTCGACCCCCGGGTCGATGTCAGGCGGCTCGTAGTCGGCCAGCATCTGCTTCCACCGGGTGCTAGCTCGCTGCTGCATGTCCAGCGCACCGTCCTCGGTCCATTTCTCAAAAGAGGCCGTGTCGACCAGGTCCGGAGTGAAGTTGGCCTCTGCGAAGTGGGCCAACGTGTGGGCGGTGCCGAGGTGGGCGACACCCGGGCCAGCCTCCCGGTAGCCGTCGGCGGCAAGCGAGTCGTCGTCAACCACTAGACCCTGCATACGCCGGACCAGCATTCCAAGGTGGTCGACGTCCATCACAAACTTCTCGTACCCAGTCACGAGACCACCCTCCAACCACCCGGCCGCCTGGTGGACGAAGTGGGCTCCGGCGTACACCGCCGCCCCCATGGCGTCGGCCGACTCGACCATGGCCTGAGCGTCGGCAACCTTCGATGCTGTGTAGTGGCCACCGGCTCGGAGCGGCAAATTCAGCTGACGAGCCAACTGACCGACAGCGTAGGTGGACAGCACAGCCTCCGGAGTGCCGAAGGTCGGCGCTCCGCTCCTCAGGTCCATGGTGGTCAGGAAGTTGCCGTAGACGACGGGAGACCCGGGTCGCACTAGCTGTGCGAGAGCAACGCCAACCATCGTCTCAGCGTGGGCCTGGGCGATGAGCGCAGGCTGGGTAACCGGCCCCATTGCCCCGCCAATGATGAACGGCGAGATGACGTTGCCCTGGTTGGCTCGGGCATAGGCCTTGAGCGCCCCTGTCATGACTTCATCGAAGACCAATGGCGAGTTGACGTTGATGTTTCCCTGGATGACGCAATGGGTTTCGAGGAACTCTGATCCGAAAACGATCCGGGCCATATCAATGGAGTCCTCCGCACGCTCCGGTGACGTCACGCCGCCCATGAACGGCTTGGTCGACCAACGGAGATGGGCATACACCATGTCGAGGTGCCGCTTGTTGACCGGGACATCGACCGGTTCGCAGACCGTTCCGCCCGAGTGCTGGAGCCACGGCGTCAGGTAGGTCAGCTTCACGAGGTTTTCGAAATCCTCGAGAGTCGCATAACGACGCCCACCCTCTAGGTCCGACACGAACGGCGAGCCGTACGCTGGCGAGAAAACCACACTGTCGCCACCCACCGTCACGGTGTGACGGTCATCGCGACCGTGCATGGCGAACTCAGACGGCGCCGACGCACAGAGGCTCCGGACCAACCCGGCGTCGAAGCGGATCCGCTCACCGTCCACCCGGGCACCGGCGTCACGAAACAGCTCGCAGGCCTCCTCGTCCCCACGGATCTCCACACCAATCTCGTCGAGGATCCAGTCAGCGTGAGCCTCCAGCCGGACCAACGATGCCTCGTCGAGGAGTTCGTATGTGGGAATTCGCCGACGGGGCTGCCCACCCGCGTCACCGACGACGCCAGCTCCGAACGTGGCCCGAGATGCAGTTCGTGCCGACCGTCCACCGCGTCGACGTTCGCCGTTCACCCCATCAGCCTCGCAGGCTGAGCCCCGAACACGGAAATGTGCCGGTCAAAGCAAGCGAGTCCGAACATCGGCCAGATAGGCGGCTCGTAGCCGCCGGACCCAAGGGCCCACGGATCCGTCACCCACCGGCACGCCGTCGATGGCTCCCACCGGCTCAACGTAGCTGGACGCCCCGGTTATGAAGGCTTCGTCGGCGACCTTGGCCTCATCAACCGTGTACGTCCGCTCCTCCACGATCAGTCCTTCGGCCTCCGCCACCGGCAGCACCGAACTCCGGGTCACACCGGGAAGAATCTCAGGGCCTAACGGCCGGACTAAAAGTCGGTCACCAACCACCGGGAAGAAGCTCACGGCGCCACCCTCGGTCACCTCCCCACCATCAACTACCAACAGGGCTTCATCGTCGCCGGCATCGAACGCCGCCTGCTTGGCCAGCACCTGGCCAAGCAGGTTGGTGGTCTTGATATCGCGCCGAAGCCACCGTAGATCCGGGAATGTTCGTAGGGTGCGAAACACAGGTTCACTGTCGGCCGATACTCCGTGCTGGGGCTGGGTAAAGGCGAATACGTTTGGAACAAGATCGCCTCCGTGCACATAGTCCCGCTCAGCCACCCCGCGGGTGACGTGCAGGTATAGAAACCCTTCATCTAGGCCGTCGAGAGCCACCAGTTCCCGGAGCATAGTGATCATGTCGTCTCGACTCATCGGACGCGGAATCGACACAGATTCCAATGACCGGTCTAGACGGTCGAGGTGCTTCAGCCCATCAACAAGACGACCATCCAGAACGCCGATTCCTTCGTACACGGCATCGGCGAACAGCAGGCCCCGGTCCATGACGGGCACTGTGGCCGCAGCCTCTTCTATGAAGGCGCCGTTCAGGTACACGGTCCGGACCTTCTGCATCTCCCCACTCATCTACCTAGGCCAAGCCTTCCTGTTGTGTAAAGAACGATGCCACCTTCGGGTACTCGGGCGCTTCCAACTCGTAAGGCTCGACGCGGACTCGGCGTGGGTCCCTCCCGCGGACATACAAACCCTCGTGCACCGTGGGAACCGGATTTGGACCACACGGATAAGAGTCCCCAGCCGAATAGACACAAATGAAAAGCGTGCGCGGTCGATCTGAGAGGTTCGCTGATGAAGCATGGGCAAGGCGGGTATGCATAAGGCATACCGAACCGGCCGATCCGGTGCAAAGCACTGAGTCACCAGCCAGATCAGCCGCCACGTCGTCGGCCACCGCACCGGTAAAGGCACCGTCGTGCCACAACGAATAGATGGGTCCACGGTGTGAGCCCAGCGCCATCTCCAGCGGACCATTCTCTTCAGTGACTTCGTCGACCATTAGCAGAGCAGTGACCAGCGAGTCATTGGAGTGCGGCGTATACGGAAAGTCCTGATGCCACCGGACCTCGGTTGCCGAACCCGGCTGCTTGGCGTTGACCTTGGTGTGGTGGAGCTTCAGATCGGGCCCAACAAGGTCAGCCACCATGTCAACCATCGGGCTGTCAACTGCAACCTCATGGTGGGCCGTCGAAACTTCAGTCGGCGCCTGGATGCGCCGCAGACTAGGACGTTTGGATGAATGACCGGGCTGGACGTCGAAACGGGGACGTCCGTCGACCGTCTCACCCCAAGGTCCGTCGTGGTAACGGCTCTCGGCCACCCAGGCCTCCATATCAGACCGGAGCGCGGTCAACTGGCGAGGTGTTATGGCATCAGAAACGGTTAGCACCCCGTCACGGTGAAAGGCGGCAACCTGTGTGGGGGTCAGCATCGGTGAAACCATTTGATCACGGGTCGCCAGCCAAGCAATAGTTCGATGACGCTGGCGAATCAATGGCTTGGTCCAAGTAGGGCTGCATGTGTGGTTCGTAGTTGGCCCAGAGACGGCGGGATACAGCGACTAGACCCTCGCCAGAGTGTTCCAGTTCCCGAAGCGTCATCTTCCGCAAGTATCCAGCATCTCGCCATCAGCGACCAAGCGGTCTCGTTCATAGTCGCCTAGCCTCGGTCTGTGAGTTCGCCAGTCGCCTCTGGAACTGTCGCCCTGGCTGCCGACCTAGCCGACTCATTCACCGCTGACGGCGCCGTCTTCCTCTCTGGCGCATTCGCCGATTGGGTCGAAATGCTCCGCGACGGCGTGGACCGCAATGAGGCTGACCCAGGCGAATTCTTCGCCGACAATGGCACTGGCAACGACGCTGGTCGGTTCTGGGACGACTACTGCAACTGGAATCGCATCCCGGAATACGAGTTCTTTGCCTTTAACTCGGGGATTGCCGACGTGGCCGCAGCGTTAATGCGCTCTCAAACAATCCAGCTTTTCCACGAGCACGTCCTCGTCAAGGAGCCTTCCTCTACCCGCCACACCCCTTGGCACTGTGACGCGCCGTACTACTTCGTCGACGGTCCCCAGACAGTTAGCTTCTGGATCCCTCTCGATCCAGTCCCGCTGGAGTCGACACTGCGGCTGATCCGCGGCTCGCACCTCTGGGACAAGGTCGTCCACCCCGTTAGTTGGACGACCGGCTCCGGTTTCTACGGCGACGACCAGACAACCCACCGTGGCGGTTTCCAACCAGCGCCCGATCCGGATAACGAGCCAGGCCGCTTCGAAATACTGGAATGGGCGTGTGAACCCGGCGACGCTGTGGCCTTTCACTATCGAACCGTTCACGGCGCACGCGGCTCGGACAACCTCCGCCGAGCCTTCTCCCTCCGAGTAGTTGGCGACGAAGCGCTGTACGTGCAGCGGCCGGGCCGTACCTCGCCACCATTTGACGGGCACGGCATGGTCAACGGCCAGCGCCTGCGCGAGGACTGGTTCCCAATGCTGCCATTAGGCACTGCCGTTCCCACTGCATAACCCACACCAACCAGCCCACGGTGCTGACCAAGGCATCGGGCCGAAAGCCACCTAATCCAGAGAGCACCAACGATCAGGAGGACACCCCATGAAGTTCCAGCTGGCTATCAACTTGGAGCGGCTCGATAAATCGCTTGACATGCATGACGTGGCCCGCCATACCATCGAGATGGTCCAGATGGCCGAGCAGGCTGAATTTACCATCGCGTGGGCGGCCGAACACCACGCTCTGGAGATGACGATCGCCCCCAACCCCCTCCAGATCCTGACGTGGTGGGCCGGCCACACCGAACAGATCCGCCTCGGTACCGCCGTGGCCGTTGCCGCCTACTGGCACCCCATTGGGTTAGCCGGCGAAGCGGCGTTCTTAGACCTGATCAGCGGCGGCCGCCTCGAATTCGGCATCGGGTCGGGGGCGTACCAACGCGAGTTCGACCGCATGCACCCTGGACTTAAGCAGTCCGACGCCTGGCGATACATGCAGGAGATGCTCCCCGTCCTCAAAGAGCTGTGGGCCGGCGACTACGCCCACGACGGCGAGTTCTGGGCGTTTCCAACATCGACGTCGGTACCCAAACCGATCCAGAAGCCCCACCCGCCTATCTGGGTAGCGGCAAGGTCACCCATCACATTCGACTACGCGGTAGCCAACGACTGCAACGTCATGTCATGGCCCATCGCCCGACCGTTCACCGAAGCGGAGTTGTACAAGCGGCAGTTTGACGAGTCGGTGGCCGCTCATCCCAACCATGATGCGCCAACTTGGGCGTTGATGCGCCACACTGCGGTGTATGACTCAGCCGACGAGTGGATGGTCCCCGTCGAAGCCGCCCGGCGCCAGCTCAGTCAGTTTGAGAACCTCTTCAAGAACCTCGGCGATGTAGAGGACGGCTTCCCGAGGGCAATCCCGATGGAAGAGGTAGCCAACGCTGCCGAATACGAGCCTCGCTCGCTCAGCGAGAACCTTGTTTTCGGGACGCCAGACGAGGTCATCGAAAAGTTGCGAATGTACGAAGCCCTCGGCGTGGATGAGTTCATCTATTACGCCAGCCTGGGATTAGGCCATTCCCAGCAGAAGCGGTCAATGGAACTCTTCTGCGACGAGGTAATCCCCGCCTTCATCTGAACCCACTTTCCCACTACCTGGCAAGGACTGGTTCAGGGCTCTGAGATCCAGGACTCCAGAGCCACGCCAAGGCCGTCCACGATCCGGTTGGCGTAGGCGTAGTAGGACACTACTTCGCAGATGTCGAGCACGTCGCGGTCGCTAAAACCGGCGGACCGCAGGGCCTCCACATCGGTCTCCACCATGTCGCCGGGATGGGAAGTCAACTTTTCCGCGTAGGCCAGCATCGCTGCACGCTGGTCTGATAGTCCTGCAGTGCGCCAGTCTTCCTCGATGGCAGCCAATAGATCGTCGTCCTTCAGGAGTCGACGCAGACCGCGCCGGTGGTGCGTAGTTCAGTAGTGACAGTCGTTGTACTGGCTAACCACTAAGGCCAAGAGTTCGCGTTCAACCTTCCGCAAAGTCTTCGTGCCGGCCATGGCTGACCGGTAAACGGCGAGGTGCCCGGCCATGGCGTCAGGATTCAGGGAATGAATCTGCATGACGTTGTCCACCCGGTCATGGTTGGGGTCGACTACCTGGCTGTACAGAAAGGCCAACTGGCCCTCCCACTCGTCCTCACGAATGGTCTGAATCCAAGCCATCGGTCAGTCCTCCTCGGCGCCCGGGCGGCCAAGTCCGGGTGCGACGGTCCTAGCCAGAATTCCTAATGTGGCCCGTAGATTGGTCTCGCTGATCACCGGGAAGATGGCGTCGACGGCCGCCTCCCAGTCTGGGTGGACGTCAGTCCAGTCGTAGGTCGAAGTAACAAGGGTGCCTCCTTCAATCGTTTCCAGTTCGTATCCGTACACGTGACCGATGGGTGGTTGAAGGTTGGCACTTTCAATACCCCAAGCGATGGCCCTGTCAGCCTCAAAGCGGGTAATGACCACCTCAACCTCGTACTCGCCTAGGGGGAAGTCCTGCAGAGACTCACGATCCATCTTCACACTGAATCGGTCACCAACCGCTGACACCGCGTCGCCCGCGGCCGACATAAGCATCCCGGAGGCATCGATCGACACGTGGCCATCCGGGCTAGCAAGAACTTCGAAAATGACCGCTGGTGATGCGGCAATCGCCCTTTGAACACAGATCCGTCGTTCGGTCATGACCGAACGATAAAGCCGCTGGTCTCCCCCAAACGATCCGAGAGACGTTTGACTCACTAGACCAACTAGATATCAGCCGCTAGGCACCGCCAACGAGACCAAGGCCTCATGGCGGACAGTCGCCACCGGATGGTCATCAACCGAGATCCGCACATCCACTACGGCACAAGACCCTCGTCGAGTCTCAAACCGGTCGACGACCGTCGCGTCAACGCGCACGGTTGCGCCGACCAGTGCAATTCCGTGATGGATGATCCGGCTCCGCACGTGGATCCACGGTGGTTCGACCAAGTGGCGGACCATTACTTCATTGGCCAGCGCGGTCCAGACGCATGGGTGCACGAGGCCCTCTTGGGCGCAAAGGGACAAGTCGTCTCCCGCACGGTGGGCGTAGTCAGTGCGCGGTCCCTCCAGCACCTCGACATATGAGGGCAATACCTCACCATCCGGCACGGCAGCTACAGCCGGCGCGGACCGCCAACCACGGTGGGCAACCAGTCGGGCCCGCAACTCGCTGCCCACCTCGGCCCTAATCTCTGTCGACCCGTCGGGTCGGGTGACCGGCACACAATCGACACGATCACCGTCGTGAACCGGTGCCAGGAATTCCACCATGGAGGTGCCATCGGCCAGCCATCCGGGTCCCCATGCCTCGATGATCGAATGGGTCAGGTAGGCGTGGAGGGTGGTCCCGGCCACTAGAGCGGCCCGAAAGCCTGCGGCTCGGGCGCCATCGTCGGTGTGGACCGCATTGTCGGCGTGCTCAGGAAGGTTCCGGGCGACAACCGACCACGGTCGCGATTCTACGACCATGCCGGTGACACTACGACAGCGTCGTCTAAAGACCGAAAGTAGGTTCCCGACTACGGATCTGCCGTTGGAGGTGTTTATGCAGGTGAACCAGAGGAAGAAAAGGGGTTATTACGAGGCGTGCAGTACAACGCTCAGCGGGGAGGAGTGATCGGTGGTGCAGGGACCCGCCAAGTTGACCCAGTTGCCGGCAACAGCGCCGATTGAGGACCTACTCGCGGCCTACCACCGAGACGGTGCCGTCGTGGTGAAGAGGATGATTGGACGGCCAACCATCGACGCATTGCGGACTGCGGCTGACCGATTTGCCGAAAAGGTTGAAGCTGGCGTGGCCGACCAAGGTATGGGAGAGCAGGGAGCCTTCTTCGTCGGCACGCGGACAAAGCGATTCTCCAGCCTCGGCCTTCTCGATGACGCGTATTTCGACCTACTGGACAACGAGGTGTACGCAGCGATAGCTGACGCTGTTCTCCTCCCTAACTGCGGGTCCTACTGGGTAAACACCGCACAGGTCATGTACATAGGGCCCGGTGAGACAGCTCAGGCGTTGCACCGAGACGCAGACAACTGGTTTCAGCATGTGGTGCCGACTTGGCCAGATACCCCTGAGGTCACAATCAGCGCAATGATCGGACTCGAGGACATCACTGAAGAAATGGGTGCGACGCGATGCGTGCCAGGCAGCCACTGCTGGTCGGAGTTCAACATCTACGAGTTCGATGTCGAGACAGTGCCAGTTGAGTTGGCTCCTGGAGATGCCTTTGTGTATACCGGGAAGGTGCTACATGGCGGCGGTGCCAACACCACCGCAGATCGATGGAGGCGGGCCCTGCACCTGAGTTTCGTGGTCGGGTGGCTCACCCCGGAAGAGGCCCACCCACTCGATCATGTGGATGGCCTAGTGGGCAGGTCTCCTCGGGTTCAGCGCCTGCTGGGCCAGCATTCCTATGACCCTCGTCCCCACCCAGGGGGTGGTCTTTGGCTCCGCCACGTCCGCCCCATCGAGGACCAAGTCTGACTGCACCACCACTCGCGCAGTCTCACGTCCTTAAAGCAACCTGCGAATGAAAGGAAACTCGATCCTCGACGGCACCTGTTCTCGACACTGCTGTCGACATCGCCAACCCAGCCACCACGCCGCCATCATTCGGCTCAATGATCCCCTTCCCAGCGATGACCGCCATACAGGAATCATCGGATCGGCCCACAGCGCGCTAGGTTCGCACCGGCGCCCCGAGCAGTAGACGCCGATTACCTAGACCTACCTCGTGATGATCCCAACCGACCCCGATGTCGAATCTCGCATGTGTGCAGTCGGGCACGCGCATGAGTGCGCAGTTACTCGTCAGGCTCGCCACCCACTAGTTCCAGAAGGAGACGGCACTTTATGACCCACATCGTTGTGGTAGGTCCCGGCGGAATTGGAGGAACCGTCGCCGCACTGCTGGCCAGAACGGACCTATGCAGGATCACCTTGTTGGGGCGACCGGGAGCCCACGTCGAAGCCATCACGAGGTCGGGGCTCAAACTCACTGGCGCCGAAGAATTCACCGTGGACGTTGAGGTGGTAGACGACCCAGCTGCAATTAGCACATGCGACGGGCTGCTCTATGCGGTCAAAGCTCAGGACACAGCCTCGGTACTAAAGGCCACCGCCCATATCGACGCCCAGCACTTCGTCGCATCGCTGCAGAATGGCGTCAATAAGGACGACGCGCTCGCTACAACTTTCGGCTGGGAGCGCGTGGTCGGATCGGTGGCAATCGTCGCCGGGGAACGACCGGAACCGGGCGTCGTGCATCTCACATTCGATGGGCTCACCCGGTTCGGTGAGCTCGACGGTTCGTCGTCGCAGCGCATAGACGACCTTGTTGCGCTATTCACTGCTGCTGGACTGAACACCGAATCAAGCGACCGAATCACCGCTTCCACATGGTCCAAGATGCTCGGATGGATACCGATAGGCCTTTTCGCCACTCTCGGACGCCGAACAAACGCGGAGATCATGTCTGACCGCGTCATCGCCCGGTCGTATGTAGACATGGTACGTGAACTCGCCGAATTGGCTCGAAGCAGAAATGTTGAACCGCTGGACCTCGGCCCATTCCACATTGCATCGTGGGTCGAGGGCACGATCGACAATGCGATCGACAAGGTGCTTGCCTCCCCACTAGCGACGAGCGAGTCACGCCACTCAGCATTTTCCGACATCGCAGCAGGGCGGCCTACCGAGCTGTGTGCGATTCTCGACCCCATGCTCGCCGATGCCGATGAGCGCGACCTCGAGCTTCCGGCCATTCGAGCGATGTATGCCGCTCTGATGGCGCTGGAGGCCACGCTGTGAGCGGGATGGTCGATGGCAAGGTGGTCGTCGTGACGGGGGCTGCATCGGGTTTGGGTCAGGCTGCGGCAGTGGCATTCGCTAGAGAGGGTGCGTCCCTTGCGCTCGCCGACATCGATACGGCCGGCCTAGTCGAGACCGCCGACCGCATCGGTGGCGCCCTCACGATCGAGGCCGACGTGACCGAGGCTGCGGAGGTGGATGCCATGGTGGCAGCGGTGGTCGATCGGTACGGCCGGCTCGACTGCGCGTTCAACAACGCAGGTATCGAGGGGAAAGCGGGAACCACCACCATCGAATACGAAGAGGACGACTGGGATCGTGTGGTCCGGATCGATCTTAAGGGTGTCTGGCTCTGTATGAAGTACGAGATCATGCAGATGCTTCGCCAAGGTGGCGGCTCGATCGTCAACACCGCATCGATCGCAGGGCTAGTCGGACTGACCGGCTCTTCGCCATATGTTGCGGCGAAGCACGGCGTCGTGGGTCTCACCAAGACCGCAGCGCTCGAATACGCACAGCTCGGTGTTCGAGTCAACGCCGTGTGCCCCGGAGTGTTCGACACCCCGCTACTCGATCGCATACTCGGCAACACGCCCGAACGCAAGGAGATGTATCTCGACGCCCAACCCATCGGTCGGCTCGGCAAACCCGAGGAGTTAGCTGAGGCTGTGGTCTGGTTGTGTTCCGACGGGGCGTCGTTCATCACTGGCCAGTCCATGCCGGTAGATGGTGGATACGTCGCCCAATAGGTTGATGCCGTGCCTGAAAATCACTACGCCGACCGCCCACCGAGAACCCCACCGCCGCTCAACGCGGCGAATGCGGATCTCAATATCGATCGTGAGGTGCGGCTCCAGTTGTATCGACGTCTCCAAGAACTTCGTCAGGTAGGCAACCGCTTGCACGAACTCTTTTTTCAGAACCTCGTACGTGGCACCAGCCATCTGTCGCTTGGAATGGAAGCGGTGTCGGCGGGCTTCGGCGCGGCCATGCGGAACGACGACTACTCGCTGGCCACCTATCGAGGGCACGCGCACACCTTGAGCCGCGGCGCCTCCATGGAGGGCGTGATTGCTGAGCTTCTCGGTCGAGACAACGGGCTCATGCGGGGCAAAGGTGGATCCATGCATCTTGTCGACGTCGAGAACGGAATGCTGGGCTCCTACGGCATCGTCGGTAGCAACCTGCCGATCGCAAACGGTGCAGCGTGGTCCGCCCAGTTGCGCGGCAGCGGCCAGGTCACGGTGTGCTTCTTCGGTGATGGCGGCGCGAACATCGGGGCATTCCACGAGGCGCTCAACCTTGCCGCCGTTTGGGAGCTCCCAGTTGTTTTTGTCTGCGAGAACAACCTCTACATGGAGTACACGCCCATTGATCTGGTCACAGCCGTCGAGCACCCGGCTGCGTCCCGCGCATCGGCCTACGGACTCGAGGAAATCGTCATCGACGGCAACGATGTCGACGAGGTCTACACATGCGCCCAACGGGTCATCGAGCGGGCCCGAGCGGGTGCAGGACCCTCTCTGGTCGAAGCGATCACTTATCGCCTGGGCGGCCACTCGCGAGCTGATATGGCGAAGTATCGACCCGAAGCGGAGGTTGAGGCATGGCAAGGCCACGACGCCATCGAGCTCTATCACCGCCGTTTGTTGTCTCTCGGTGTAGGCGAGGCGGAGCTAACAGCCGTCGCAACCGACGTCGCGGCGCAGGTCAACGCAGCAACCGATGCTGCTAAGGCTGGCCCGCCACCGCCGCTGGAAGAAGTCCACACTCAGGTGTTCGCTGACGGAGGGTCGTCGTGGCGGAACTGACCTACCGCAGCGCGGTGGCCCACGGCATCGCACAGGAGATGAGACGCGACCCGTCGCTGGTAATGCTCGGCGAGGACATCGGCCCGGCGGGAGGCGTGTTCAAAACGACGGTGGGTCTCTGGGACGAGTTTGGGCCGGAACGGGTTCGGGATACCCCAATCTCCGAACAGGCCATCTTGGGTGCGGCGATGGGCGCCGCTATGACAGGGATACCGGTCGTGGCCGAGATCATGTTCTCCGACTTCCTGCCGGTGTGTTTCGACATCCTGTCGAATGAGATCGCGAAGGCTCGGTACATGAGCAACGGCCAGCTTGCGATGCCGCTCGTAGTGCGATGTGCCAATGGATCAGGCGTTCGCTTCGGAGCACAGCACAGTCAGAGCCTCGAGAACTGGTGCATGATGGTCCCGGGTCTAAAGGTGGTAGCCCCTTCTACGCCAGTCGACATGGTCGGCCTGATGGCGGCGGCGATTCGTGACCCTGATCCCGTCGTGCTGTTCGAACACAAGTCATTGATGGCATCCAAGGGCGAAGTCCCCGATGGTGAGGTGCTTGACACACTGGGTACCGCCCGGACGGTGCGACCCGGCACCGACGTCACCATCGTTGCATTAGCGTTGATGGTTCCTAGAGCCCTCGAGGCCGCCGAGATTCTGGCACAAGAGGGAATCTCCGCTGAGGTGATCGATCTGCGGTCCCTTGTGCCGCTAGATATGGCTTCCATCTTGGAGTCGGTTCGCCGGACGTCTCGGCTCGTCACGGTGGAAGAAAATCCTCAACTGTGTGGTTGGGGCGCCGAGATTGCCTCAATCGTTGCTCACGAAGGATTCTGGGATCTCGACGGCCCGGTGCTGCGAGTCACCACCCCCCATGTTCCACTGCCGGCTGCGGACGTTCTTGAGGACGAAGCGGTGCCTTCGGTCGATCGGATTGTCGACACGATTCGTGCCAACTGGGACTAGGACGCGGCGATAGCTGAACTGAGGTAGCGCTATCGCGCAGTCCGCCTCGCGTAACCGAAACTGGGGAAATCTCTGCTGTAGCGCGGAGCTTCGTTGGTGGCGGGGGCGGGATTCGAACCCGCGACCTTCGGGTTATGAGCCCGA
>DEAU01000028.1:66259-72276 GCA_002348705.1 Candidatus Neomicrothrix sp. UBA2974 | reverse complement strand
CGGGTTATGAGCCCGACGAGCTACCAGACTGCTCCACCCCGCAAACCGGAGGCTAACGGCGGCCCGCCAGCGCGGCTACATGCCCAGGACACTCAACGAGAGGTGTAGCCGGCATCCACGGGAACGATGGCCCCAGTCATGTAGCTGGCTGCATCCGATGCGAGAAAAACCACTACGTGGGCAACCTCCTCAGGCTGCGCCAATCGCTTCATGGGGACGAACTCGTCGGCAACGGCCTGAAGGTCCGCAGCGGTCGGTGGAGTAGCCCGACCCGACGAGAACATTGGCGTATCCACCTCCCCGGGGGCCACGGCGTTGATACGGATGCCATCGGTGGCATGGTCCAAGGCCATGGCTCGCGTGATCTGGTGGACAGCGCCCTTCGAGGCGCAATAGGCAACACCACCACCGGCACCGACGTCACCGGAAATCGATCCGAAGTTGACGATAGATCCCGATCCCTGCGGAGCCATGTGGCGAACCGCAGCTCGAGACATGAAAAACACACCACCGGCGTTGACGGTCATGGTTCGGTTCCACGCCTCATCCTCGGTTTCGGCGGCGGAACCACGCTGAATGATCCCCGCGGCATTCACCAGCACGTCAATACGACCGTGGTCGGTGACCACGCCATCAATTATCTCGTCGCAGAGAGTTGGGTCAGACACGTCCCCGAATCGGGCTTCGCCACCAATCTCGGCGGCCACCTCGCCCGCTACCTCCAGGTTGCGATCGACCACCACAACAATGGCCCCCTCGGCGGCGAAAAGGCGAGCCGTTGACGCGCCCATCCCCGACGCCCCTCCGGTTACTACCACTACAGATCCCTCGTGCACGCCGGTCACGATTCACCCCGGTCGGCACCCTCATAACGATCGAAGTGTGTCCCACCGTATGTCTGTTCCGTGGGCTGCAGTTCAATGGTCGTCACGTTGACGTGCCAAGGCGCTTCAACGGCATACGCGATGGCGTCCGCAACATCAACACTGTCCAGTTCGCTGATTCCAATCTCCTTCAAACTGGTTCGGACCTCCGGATCATCTATGGCAGCGTCGTAGAATTCGGTAGCCACCCGACCTGGGCAGACCTCTGTAACCCGCACTCCGGTACCCACCAAGTCAAGACGGAGATTGGCCGTCATCATGTGGATTGCCCCCTTGGAAGCTCCGTAGACGGTTGCGGGCAGGGGATGCAGGCCAGCCGTGGAACCGAGCAAGACAAGATGGCCGCGGCCCCGAGCGACCATCCCAGGGAGGACTGCGTGACAAGCGTGCAGCACGGCTGAAACGTTGGTGTCAATGGTCTGGTCGAGGTCAGATGGGTCGGCGTCGGTGAAAAGGTGAATGCCCCGACCTACGCCGGCGTTGTTGACCAGCACGTCCACTTCAAGCCCGGTAAGCAGGTCGCGCAGTAGGTCGCGGTCGCGGACGTCAACCACATGGGTCATGCAACCCGTGGCCGAAGCTAGATCGGCCAAACGGTCGGCTCGACGGGCCAGGGCATGAACGTACATACCTCGGTCCGTCAGCGCGACCACTGTCGCCGCTCCGATGCCGCTGGAGGCTCCAGTCACCACCGCTGTTAGACCCTCCAGCGAACTCATAACGCACACCGTAGAGCCGGACGGCCCGCAGGCGACACAGTCAAGCGACGGCCGGATAACCAGCGGCTGCTGCGGCTGCCTGCTTGGCAAACAAAACGTCGTAGTCGGAGGCCCTCCGCGGGACAAAGCCGTAGAGGTGTAAGGCCTCGCGGACCTCTAGATCGACCAGTGTCGACGCTTCTCCAATTGCCGCGACCAGCGCTTCTCTCGACCCGCTGTTGGCCCATCCAGTGACGACTGGGGGCGCAGGAGCTGGTTCAGTCCAAACGAGGATTCTCAATCCGTCGACCGCTGGCTCGTGATCGAGGGCCAGCCGCCACGACACTGCATCGATGCTCGCCACGTCGGCCCGCCCCTCAGCCACCTCCCGAATCGATGATCGGTGGGCGCCAGTCTCGACCACTCCTCCAAAGAATCGGCCGTCGGTCGCCAGTGGGGCAATGGTCGATAACAACACTCCGTAACCCGAGTAGGAACGCCGTTCGTTGATAGCGACCGTTCGACCCCTCAGGTCGTGAAGTTCATCGGCCGGGTCGTCGATACGAACTACCACCACCGATCTGTATTCACCGGGACGGCATCCGTCGACGGCATGGTCAAGTACGCCGAGCACCTCGTGCCGGCCGCGGTACTCGGCGAATATCTGAACCCCGCAGGTCTCACCGACCAGCAGATCGGGATGGTCCCAAAGGTCCGCAATGTCCGAAGGCCGCCATACCGACGCCGGGGCATCGATCCCGGCCACACCTAGCCTCGCCGATATGGACGACCACAGGACGTCGACGGCGTTGTGAACCTCCGGCCAGTCGTACATAGGAAGGCCGGCCACCGCACCCCTAGCTGCATCTTTAGGAGACACGACGCTCACAACTCCTGAACTTCTTGAAGCACGCAGGCGAGTAGATACCGTTCGACCCTGCAGAGGGAGATGTCGGTGCACGAGTGGTTGGGTCAATCTCGTCCGACCTCAGGATCGCAGGTCTCAATTCGGCCATTTCCTCCACGGCGGCGGAGTCTAGAAAGGCCTGTCGACAATTGATTCTGTCGCCGGAAGCCGACCTAAGTTGTTAGGACACCACTAAACGGAACATTCTTTTAGATGGAACAAAAGGTGGAAATCCTCAGGAGGTGAGACACCCATGCGCAACGACGCGCAGTGCGTGATCATCGGAGGCGGCGCCATGGGTGTCGGCCTCCTCTACCACCTCGCCCACGAGGGATGGACCGACACCCTGCTGATAGAAAAGGGTGAGCTCACCTCCGGCTCCACCTGGCACGCTGCTGGCCTCGTCCCGCACTTCATCGGCAGCCTCAACATGGCAAAGGTTCATGCCTACGGGGCCAAGCTGTACATGGAGCTGGAAGAAGAAACCGGCATGGCCACCGGCTGGCACGGCTGCGGTGCTATTCGGCTCGCTGTGAACCACGAACAGGCCGAGTGGTATCGGTATGTCCAGGCCATGCTCGACTCAATCGGCGTCGAATCACACCTCATCGGCCATGACGACATCCGCGCTAAGGCCCCCCTCATGGAGTCGATTGACGACGTCGTTCTCGGCTTCTGGACTCCAGACGACGGTTGGTCCGACCCCACCGGTTCCACCAACGCCATGGCAGTCGGCGCCCGACAGCTCGGCGCCGAGATCGCCCGGCACACCCTCGTCTCCAATGTCACCCAGCTTCCCAACGGACGCTGGTTGGTCACCGCCGAAAAGAACGGCCAGCAGGAACAAATCACCTGTGACCACGTTGTCAACGCAGCCGGCCACTACGCCCCCCAAGTCGGCGCCATGTCAGGCATTGACGTTCCAATCGTCTCAATGATTCACCAGTACCTGATCACCGAACCGCTCGACGCAATGAAGGCCTGCGACGTCGAGATGCCCGTGATACGAGACCCCCGCTCTTCCTGCTACTACCGCCGCGAGATCGACGGCCTTCTCATCGGTCCATATGAAACTCGCGATTCAATCACCTACGGCATCGAGGGAATCGACTGGAACCTCCACTTCCACCTCACCCCCCCTGACCTCGATCAACTCGCTCCGTGGCTGGCTATCTCGGCTGAGAGATTCCCCGTCTTCGGTGAAGCCGGCATCAAGCAGGTAGTCAGTGGACCCATCACGCACACGCCCGACGGCGGCTACCTGATGGGCCCAGCCGCAGGCCACCGCAACTACTGGCTTTGCGCCGGCGCCTCGATCGGAATCACCCAAGGACCTGGTGCCGGTAGGTACCTCGCCCAGTGGATGGTCCATGGCCAGACGGAGATCAACGTGCGCGAGATGGATCCTCGCCGCTTCGGTCCTTGGTCCGACCTCAACTACACAATCGCCAAATCAATTGATGAATACCACGAGATGTATCAGGTGAGGATGCCCGGCGAGTACCGATCGGCCGGCAGGCCACTAAAGCAGACCCCAATCGCGGAACGGCTCGATGCCCTTGGCGCACAGTGGCAGGACGTGTGGGGCTGGGAACGCCCCCGTTACTTCGGCGAACCGGAGGAATACTCTTGGCGCCGTTCCAACGCCCATGAACTTGTCGCTAACGAATGTGCCGGCGTGCGCGAACGAGTAGGTATCGCAGATCTCACTGCGTTCGCAAAGTTCGAAGTCTTCGGTAACGATGTAGAGACTCTGCTGAGCCGTCTGTCCGCTAACCGTCTCCCAAAGAGTGACGGCGGAACCCGCCTTGTACACATGCTGACCGAAATGGGAGGCATCGAATGTGAGATGACGATTACTCGCCTAGAAAAGGGTCGCTTCTACCTGAACTCGGCCATCGCTGGCACCGAACACGACTACGACTGGCTGATCCAGCACGTCATGCCCGACGAGGAAGTAACGGTTGTCAACCGAACCAACGAAGTCGGAATCCTCAGTGTGACTGGCCCACTGGCTCGCCTCGTCCTTGGCGCCTGCACTGACACCGACCTTTCTAGTGAAACCTTCCCGTGGCTTACTGCACAAGAGATTGATATCGGCGGCGTGCCATGCACCGCCCTGAGGGTCAGCTACGTCGGGGAACTGGGCTGGGAACTCCACCACCCTCTAAGCCAAATGCCCAAGTTGTACGATGCGTTAGTCGTCGCCGGTGAGCCCCATGGCATGGTGCACTTTGGCTCCATGGCAATGAACGTGATGCGCCTTGAGAAGGGCTACAAGGCGTGGGGCGCCGAGCTCACTACCGAAATCACCCCTATCGAGGCTCGACTCGAACGCTTCCTGGATCTTGACTCTGGACGCGACTTCATTGGTCGAGACGCCACGATCGCCCGGCAAGACCAAGAGGCCTCGGGTGAAGGCCTTGACATGGTGCTCGTGTACTGCGAGGTCGACGCCACCGACTCCGACTGCCGGGGCAACGAACCCTGCTACGACCCAGTAGGCAGCGGCAATCGTTGTATCGGAATCACCACTGGAGGCGCCTGGGGCCACACCGTCGGCAAGTCCCTAGCCTTCGCCTACGTCGAACCGACCTTCGAGGAACCGGGCTCCACCTTCGAAGTCACCCTGTTCGGCGAACGGCACACCGCGACCGTGTTAGACGGTCCCTCCCACGATCCAAGCAACGAAAGGCTGCGGACGTGAGCGCGCCGGGCCGGCGCACCGGACGGGCCGGTGGACGTGCTGCACGCGTTGCCGCCCGGACCGCCGGCCCTACCGAAGACGAGAAGGCTGTCCGGCCAGGCCTCGGCGGCGGCGCCTACAAGCCACTCAGTGACTCGGAGTGCCACACCGTCTTTGAGACCGCTCTGTCCCTTCTTGAGGAGTTCGGGATGGGTCAACCAATCGAGGAGTTCATAGAAGTGGTTGTCCCGGCAGGCGGATGGGTCGACGAGCATGGACGGCTCCACTTCCCTCGAGTTCTGGTCGAGGAGATGGTCGGCATGGCGTGCAAGGAGTTCACTTGGTACGGATTTGACGAGGACCACTCCATCGTCGTCGGTGGTGACCGCGTCCACTTCGGCACCGCCGGCGCAGCCGTTTCGGTCTACGAGAATGAAACCCGCAAGCACCGGCCATCAGTCCTCCAAGACATCTACGACGTGGCCCGCCTCGTCGACACCCTTGAGCACGTCCACTTTCACGTTCGCACGCTGGTGGCCCGAGACATGGTCGAGGCCCGCGACCTCGACGTAAACACCGCCTATGCCATTGCCATGGGAACTTCAAAACCAGTCGGAACATCTTTCTTCCAACCTGAGCACGTGTACGAGGTCGTCGACATGTACGACGAAATGCTCGGTGGACGTCCCGGCGGGTTCGCCGATCGCCCATTCTGCGTCGCCAACAACACGTTCGTCGTCCCCCCGCTTCGCTTCGCCGAAGACGCCGTTCGCTCGATGGTTGCCCAGGTCCGCACCGGCATGCCTATCAACCTGCTATCGGCTGGTCAGGCTGGGGCAACC
>DEAU01000028.1:0-65959 GCA_002348705.1 Candidatus Neomicrothrix sp. UBA2974 | reverse complement strand
GGCTGGTCAGGCTGGGGCAACCTCCCCCGCCGCGCTAGCAGGGTCGCTGGCTCAGGCATTGGCCGAATGCCTCTCAGCCCTCACCTGCGTCAATCTGCTCCGCCCGGGTCACCCCTGCGTCATGGGCCTTTGGCCATTCGTGTCCGATCTTCGCACTGGTGCCATGACCGGTGGCTCAGGGGAGGAGGCAGTATTGAACGCTGCAGCCGCCCAAGTAGCCAATTGGCTCGGTCTGCCATCCGGCGTGGCCGCCGGGATGGCCGATTCCAAAATGCCTGACAACCAGGCAGGGCACGAGAAAGGGTTGACCGTAGCTCTAGCCGGTCACGCAGGGGCCAACCTCGTCTACGAATCTGCCGGAATGCTGGCAAGCCTGCTCGCTTGCTCGTATGAGGCATTGGTGATCGACAATGACATGCTCGGCGCCATCAACCGCACTATCCGCGGTATTGAGATAACCCCTGACAAGTTGTCGATCGAGACCATACGGTCAGTTATCTATGGCGACGGCCACTTCCTTGGCCAGGACCAAACCCTCTCACTTATGCAGTCCGAATACATCTACCCAGAAGTCGGCGACCGACTCAGCCCCGATGATTGGTTCGACGCCGGAGCTACGTCGGTTGACCAGCGGGCCCGGGACCGCGTGCGTGAAGTGCTGTCTAGCCACTTCCCGTCTCACGTGTCTCCTGATGTTGATGCCCGTATCCGAGGCAGGTTCGACATCCGATTGCCGATCGAGGAACTCACCGCGTCCAGCACCTGGGCATGATTTCCACTGGTCAACTATTGAAAGTCCACTGATCGCAAGCCGACGAAAAACTGGTTGCTTGACACCATATGAACGTGTTGCAACCGGATCGAGATGACACTCTGGTCAGCCCTCGGATAATCTCAGCCAGCGAGATGACCGACGGGGCCCGCTGGATCCACTAATCCAGCCAAGGACACCCAAGGCACTTCAACTACCGGCGTACCCAATGCGCCGGGCGCCACGCTGTGCATCGGGAATTGCAGCACCAGACCGGTAGTCGTGACGCCGAACACGTTGAAATTGGAAGCCTCTGGCTTCAGACCACGACCATCGGGCCACAGCACCCCCTCCCCAAGCCTGGACTCGAGGTCACGCCGGGCAAAGAAGCCAATCGTCTCCAGCCATGGGCTCTCCTGCACAAACAGGTCCTGCAGGCCCCATTCGACCCCAGTCGCTAGATCGACCAGTACCGAGTCGACCCTCTGGTCGAGGTCAGCCGCGTCGACCCATTCGATCTGCATCTCGTAAATCACACTGACCAACCGGTCGTCCAGCAGATAAACCTCCCCCCCTCCACGTAACGAATCTCCCTCGCCGTCCACAACCTCCTCACCGCTGCGTTCGGACAGGGTTGCCACGAACTCGGCTCGGACCTCCTCTGTCGAACGCCGAAGCAGCGCGTTAATTGGGTGCCCAATCGACAAGCCGTCCAGTTGCGGATAACTCAATTCGTAGACACCAACCCCACCAACCGTGCCCGAGACCGAATCCACGTATATCGACCCATACACCAGAGATGGCCGCAGGTCACCGGTCCTTGAACTGTCCTCTGACTCAGGATCCATTTCGGGACGGACCAATTCAACGGGAATCGTTCCCTCGGGAAGAGAACTGGTCCCGGCCACCGTTGTCGATACCTCGGGCTGTGTCGGCGTTTGGCCGATGCCATTGGAAAACATCTCCCGCCCGTCCTGTCCCGCGCACCCACTCGCCGCTACCACGACATAAACCGCAAGAAACAGGGCGAAGGACCGCAAGGCAAATTTCCTTACCTCCGACATAGCAGGACCGTTCACGGCGGGCAGGGTAGTCAGGACCTTGCAGTTCCCGTCCCAGGGAACCCCCGTCGCTACCATCCTCTTATGTCAATACGCAGAGCCCGTCGAAAACCTCGTCAGCCCGTTGCTCACACCATTGCCAACAGTCCCTCAACTGACCAGACCCTCTTGGACATGGTCAACGGCCTACGGGAAGTCTCTGAGCGGGTCGCTTCCCTTGAACACCGGTTCGACGCTCTCGGCACGGCGGCAGCCGACCCCGATGGTGACGATGTCATGGACCTCCGGATCGGTTTGGCTCGCCTCTCTGCCGAGGTTTCACGAGTAGCAGTCGAGTTGAATGCACGAATTGCCGAAGTGGCCGGAAGTGCCGGCATCGCTCTGACTAGTGAACCTGTCACACCGAAGCTTGCTGGTGACGAGTCTTTTGCCGACCTCAGCGCTGACTCGCCGGCCCGGGCCCGCAATGACACTCAGGCAAGGAAGTCGACGACACGCCGTTCAAGCGGTTGGCAACCCGCTGACTGACCAACAACATCCCGGACACTCCTCACCCTCTGCGCTAGTGAAGCCTGTCTCTTACCCCGAAGCTCGGGTAAGAGCGTCGACGAGATCCTGCATCCGGGCCTGAATGCGACCGAACTCCTCCCAGTCAGCCGGGTCCTTGCCCATCGCTGCAACGGAGGCATCCTGAAGTCTCGCCAATTCGGCCAGCATTCCGGCAAGGTCATCGGGCAAAGGCACGGCCTCACTAGACCCCAGACCATCGTCTTGGGAACCACCTGACTCGGCTTCCTTCCCGCTGTCAGCAGAACCGTCCGTCTGGTCAGTGTCCTCTGCGTCTGAAACACTCGAACCCGTCGAGATACCCGCGAAAAGATCGTCGAGCCGGGAATCAGTCAACTCCTCTAGAGCCTCCTGCAGTGAGTTAGCCATCACTACCTGTTCGCCAACGGCGACAATGACCCGCTCTAGTTCGGGCACGGTGCTATCACCCTCGGCCTGAACGTATAGCGGTCGCACATAAAGGATCGAATCCTCGATCGGTATCAACAGCAGCTCGCCGAACAGGACCGATGAGCCCCTCTGGCTTAGGAGTGTCTGGAGGCTGGCTACCTCCTCGTCGTTGCGGATCCTCTCTTCCGCCAAAGCTGGCCCATCGAAGTTCGAGGTCGGCGGCCTGTAGACCACCAACTCGCCGTAGCGGTCGCCATCACTGCGACCCACCATGTAGGCAGCAAGCTCTTTTCGGGCGTCGTCCTCGTCCAACGGAACATACGCCCTCATGATGACGAACTCGGCAGGCTTCCCTTCCAACGCGTTGGAAGTCGACTCTGGAGTATCGGGCAGGTTCACCATCATCCGGTACGGCGCCATGCGCATGTGTCGAGACCCGATCTTGAAGCCCTGAGAATCCAACACGGCCAAGTTGGCGGCCCCCTCGCCGGTTCGACCTGGATCCTGCGAGACAGCCCACTCGGCCGCCCGCTGGTAGAAGTTCTCAGTGTCCTCGACGTGGTATCGACCCCATATCTCGGTCTGGACTCGGAACAAATCCTCCGCGTATCGAAGGTGTTCGACCAATGTCGACGGCATCTCTGAAAGGGGCGTAAACAGCCCTTCGAAGGCTTTCGAGAACGCCGCGATCATCGGATCTTCCTCGTCGACCACGTAGAAGGTGACTTCGCCGGTAAAAGCGTCGACCACCGCCTTAACCGAATTCCGCACGTAGTTCAGATCGTGCCGTAGACCACTTGATCGCGGGAGTTCAGCTACTGGTGCCGGCTGTGCGTAGGGATACCGGTCGGTGGTGGTGTAACCATCCACCACGTAAACGATTCGCCCATCGATCAGCACCGGATACGGATCTGCATCAAAGTGCAGGAACGGTGCCAACTTCTCAACCCGCTCCCGAACGTCGCGCACATAAAATATTCGTGACTCATCGGTCACAAAGTTCGAGATAAGCGGTTCGAGTTGGCCGAACCGCAGGGCGAATGCCAGGCGACGTGACAATGAGCCCATGCCGACTCCACCCTCGCCACCGATTTCGTCATACCGGACGGCGCGAGTCTCCTGATTCTCATCTGTGAAATCGACCTCGTCGCGGCTAGCCCCGACTACCGCGTAGCCACCGAGGCCCTCTCCCACGTACAACTGCGGACGATCCAGAGTTACTTCAACTGAAGGATCGATCGACACCGGCAGGTCCCCGACCAGAAAGTCCGGGTCGCCTGAACCCTTCACTCGACTCACTGGCGCCATGGCGACTCCATAGCCATGGGTAAACGCCACGTGCTGGTTTTCCCACGAACGGGTTTCGTTTAGTTCGAGTTCACGCGTGCCAAGCAATACCTGAGTGACTTCGCCGTCGATCACGTAACGGTCGGTGTCCATCTCATCCGCGAAGGCATAGAACTCGCGCTCGCCCTGAAGGCGATCAAAGGTGCCCTGCACTACTAAGGGGTCCAGCGTCCGAATGTTGCGCACCGTCGAACCATTGGCTTCCAGGTCGATGGCCGTTACCTGGTTGTCGAAATCTGTCAACTGGACCTCTGTGATGGCGTCCAACCCGTATGCGGTTCGAGTCGACTCGATGTTGCGAGCGATGTATAGCGCCTCCTTTTCCGATTCCGCCGGCTCCACACGGAGACTCTGGATGACCGCTGGATAGATATTCCCCATCACGAGAGCCACAAATGCCCACAAACCAACAGCTAGGGCAGGCAGTACCCAGCCGCGCCGTCGGATATTGACGATCAGCAGCACAACGGCCAACAGCGAAATGAGAATCAAAAGGTTAATGGCTGGTAACTGAGCCTTCACGTCGGTGTAGGTAGCGCCGGCCACCGCCCCCCGATCTGAAGTGGTCAACTCAAACCGGGCTAGCCAGTAATCGCCAGCCCGGACCAAAGCGACCAAACCGAGAAGCACCGACAGATGCGCCTTGACTGCCGGCTGGACCCGCTCACCGGTCGTCTGCAGGCGAATTCCCCCATTTATGTAATGAAACAGAGCAGTGACAACCAGTGTCACGATCAGGGTCCCAAACAACCAGCCGACCACAAAACCCATGAAGGGCATTCGGAACACATAGAAACTGATGTCCCGACCGAACTGGGCATCCACCTGGCCGAAGTCCACTGGGTTGGTGAACAGCAGCCATTCCTCCCACCGGCCACGAACGCCAAGTCCGGCCACAAGGGCAAACAACCCCGACAGCACCAGACGCACCAGCCACCGTCGGTGCCCTACCAAAAGGTGATAACCGCGGAGAAGGTCCTCCTCCGGTCCGGGGGGGCGGATAGCCGGTGCCAGACGATCGGCCACGAGAAGGTTGGTGAACAGGATCCCAAAAAAGACCACAGCAAAAAGCGCTACAAGCACTACCTGTGCACCGAATACAGACACAAAGACGTCCTCGTGGCCGAGAGCATCAAACCACAGGTAGTCGGTCCAAAAGCCTGCTACGCCTCGTAGAGACACCATGAGCACCAGAAAGCCCAGGCCTAAGCCCCCAGCAATTAGGCGGAACTTCATCGAACGACGGGAACGTCGTCGACGTCGCGGAAATGGTCGAGGACCCGGCGGCGGAGCATCTTCTGGGCGCATGAGTCCAGCCTAGAGGGATGTTCTCAAGACCCCGGCAGCAAAAGTTCTCTGGTATTGCCGCCGTAGCGTTCCAGCACATCTAGAGCGTCTTGGAAGTTATCTACACCCTCAACTGGCATGCCGCTGGCGTGTCGAAGAGCTATTTCCAGCTCGGCCTTGGGCACGAGCAGAAGCTCGATATCCCCTTCACGCGCTGCTACGACCTTCTGGACCACACCTCCGACCGGACCCACCATTCCATCCGAATCGATTGTCCCGGTAGTCGCTATCCGCCGACCTCCAGTCAACTCGCCAGGGGTGACCAGATCGAGGATCGAAAGAGCTAAGGCCAAGCCGGCCGAGTTTCCGCCGACGTTTCCGGTGTTCACTAGTACGTCGATCGGAAGGTCTTCTACGTCTTCCCATCGAGTCTGAGGAACGATTCCCATGAACCCGACCGATGGGTCATCATCACGCTCCCCCAGGGTGAGCAATACGGTCCGCGCTGGTCCACCCGCCACCGGTTCGACCACTAGCTCCACCACATCTCCTGGAGCACGTTGCCGTATGACCTCGACAAGGTCCATCACCTTCAACACTCGTTTCCCATCCATCAAAAGAATCACGTCATCGGTGGTCAAAATCCCTTTCGACGGTCCGGTCACCTCAGCCATGCCCACACCGGTAGCCCGTATTGGATCAATACCCAGATACCGAAGGGCCACTGCTACCGCGGTGGACTTCGACACGCGCATTAACTGGAAGTTGAAAGTCCGGTTCTCATCCCGAGACCGCCCACCGAGGACCAAGTCCTCGTTCACGAGGGCCAAAGAAGGCCGAATTCTGGCCTCGAGCCATTCCCAACCATTCACCGTGGCGTCTTGTCGGACAGTGGTGAAGTGAATTTCACCAACCGGATCAAATCTCTCTCCAGTCACCACGTTGACCCGAGTGCTCAACGGTTGGACCGAACCCGGCCGGAACACGAAGTAGGGAACCCGAACAAACGTCGCCGTCAAAGCGGCAGCCACCATCAAGACCACAAAAATGGCCGAGAAGCGTCGAATCAAGCCCACCCTTACCTTGGCCTGAGAACCCGGAGGCCACGAACCCACCGGCGACTCCAAGCCGCTCGCGGATAGGTTCTCCCCTGTGGGGTCCTCGTCACTGATAGTCGCGTCGCTGATGATCGCGTTCCTGATTCCGGGAGTTCGGGGGTTGGTCGGCCTGTGGGCCTGCGGGAAGCCTGCCACGATGCACACCGCAACAGCACCAAGGCCGGTGGGCCCAGACAGGAGTGCGCATGAACCGCCGAGCCCACCGTAACGCGGCTCCCCCGGCTAGCGACCTTGAGTACGCCATCGACCAGCCATGGAACCCAGCAGCCCGGCTCGGTGTCTGGTTCCATCCACCGCGCCGGGTAGTCACCGGCCGACGAGCACGTATCCGCTGGTGGCACCGAGTCCGGGCCGCCGTCCTGCTCGCCGCCTTCGTAATTGGCGGTGGCATAGCACTTGCCACTGTAATCGGCGTAACCATCTTCCTCTCTGGCTTCCTCGTCGAGCAGGCCATCGGTTGAGCGCCAGAAGGCTGAAGAACGGATAGTTCGACAACATGTCGGAATCTCTCCGGAGCGGCCAGGACCCGCCAGCAAATCGCCACAGGTACCGAGGCGATGCCCCCCACTCAGACGTCGCCGAACGTCGACGGCAGGCAATACTTGCCGGTTACAACGGCGACGAAGCCATTGCTCGCAGACTGCTATTCGACACCGAGGCCGTAGTTCGGGCTGCCGCCGTCGGAGCTCTGGACCGGATAGGAAGGCTGACAGACGCCGAACTCGCTGAAGCCTTAGGAGACATTGACGCAAGTGTCCGACGACGTGGACTAGAGATCCTCGGTGCATATGGCGCCACCGACAGTTGCCGGGTTGACCTTGCTGCGTATGTGCTTCCCGGACTCCTCGAAGATGCTGACTCGTCGGTCGTCGAAGTGGCCTGCTGGGCCAGTGGGGAACACCCCGGTCTGGCCAAGGTCTTGGTACAGGGCGTCACCAGGGTGGCCCTCAACCACGACGACCCGTTGTGCCGTGAGTCTGCGGTGGCCGCACTAGGTGCATTAGGTCATGAAAAGGGCCGAGCTGCCGTATTAGCCGGGCTGACCGAACGGGCGACCATCCGACGCCGGGCCGTGTTAGCCCTAGCCGCCTTTGAAGGTCCAGAAGTCGAAGCAGCCCTGACAGCCGCTCTTAGCGACCGAGACTGGCAGGTTCGTCAAGCGGCTGAAGATCTCCTCGGCGTGGATGGGAACCCGAATGAAGACCAGGAGCCCTTAGCGAACATCTGAAAGCTCAGCCCTCGGGCTCTACCGTCGCCCATCCATAAACATCATTCGCATCGCCTCAAACGACTCGATGCAGTGGCCTGCCCCCATTACCACGCATTCCATCGGCGTAGATACATGCACCACTGGCACGCCGGTCTCCTCGGACAACCGAAGGTCAAGGCCTCGAAGCAGGCTCCCCCCGCCCACTAGGCAGATCCCGTGCGACAGCAGGTCCTGGGCCAACTCCGGGGGCGCTTGGGCGAGGCATTCCAGCACCGACTCCACCATCGCCGATACCGGCTCCTCGATGGCTACACGGATTTCGCCCGGCGAGAGGATCACTGTCTTGGGCAACCCACTCATCAACTCTCGACCCTTCACCTCGGCCCGACCTTCGTCGGGTGTCGGCGCCGCCGAACCGATAGTCCACTTGATCTCCTCGGCGGTGCGCTCTCCGATAGCCAGTCCGTATTCGCGGCGCACGTATGCCTGAATAGCAGCATCGATATCAAAAGACCCGACCCTCACCGCCTCTAGGGCAACCACACCGCCGAGGGACATGAGAGCCGACTCTGATGTCCCACCACCGATATCGACAACCATGTTTCCCACCGGTTCGGAGATCGGCAGATTGGCACCAATCGCCGCTGCTACCGGTTGCTCAATGAGTTGGGCGTCGGAAGCCCCAGCACGCTTTGCAGCCTCGGTGACCGCCCTTCTTTCAACTGCGGTGATGGCCGAAGGGACACACACCAGGACCTTGGGCCGGTTAAACCGGCTCACTCCGACTCGTTCCAACAAGAGCCGCACCATTCGCTGAGTGACTTCGAACTCCGTGATGGCCCCCTTTCGCAACGGACGCTTTGCCACCACATGTTCAGGTGTTCGACCGATCATGTGCCACGCCTCATCGCCCATGGCCAAGACCTCGCCGGTCCGTTCGTTAATCGCGATCACCGACGGTTCAGCTAGCACCACGCCCTCGCCGCGGGCATAAACAAGGGTGTTGGCCGTACCTAGGTCGATGGCCAAGTCGCGAGCCATATCAGGGAGTTCGGCCGATCCCGGGGTCGCCGGGTCGCCGTCCTGGTCGATAACGATCTTGGATCGGCTGATCGTCTGATCGTCTATCTCCAGAGCCCTCATGACCTAGGACTCTGATTCCACCCTCCAAATAGGCCGGTGGAGGACCCGCCGAGACGTCGCGACGAAGAGTCCTCAGGTTCTGTTGCAATTGGTTCGGATCGTCGGACACCTTCCGAGGACGGCTAAGAAGCCACACCACCACCGAGAGGAGAAAGGCGAGAGCAACAGCACCCAGCAGAAACCACATCGCTGAGTTCACAGGTCTTCTCCAGCCCAATCAGGAATAGCGCCATCGCCGGTGGGCACGTCCACCACGTGCTGCGCGTCAGCACCCCAACTCTCTCCTCCGTTCCACATCTCACTTTTCCAGATCGGTACGGTGGACTTCAGGGTGTCGATGCACCACCGAGCCGCCTCAAAGGCGACATCGCGATGTGGCGAGGATACTGCGACGACCACAGCCGAATCGCCGATGGATAAAGATCCGGTCCGGTGGATTAGAGCTACGCGACCCAAGTCGGGCCACCGCCGACGAGCCTCCTCGGCAAGTCGCTCCAATCGGGGAACCACCTGTGTCTCGTACGCCTCATAGTCGAGAGCGATGACCCCCAGCCGGCCCTCCGCATGATCTCGGGCGTTGCCACTAAACACCACCACTGCTCCGCAGTCGGGACGACCCGCCCATTGAAGGACCTGACCAACTGGCAACGGATCCGGAGTCAGACCTAGCCAGGTGTCACCGTCGGGGTGGACATTCATCGACCGCATCGTATGGCGGTGCATCAACCCCGACGCGGCGGCCGCCGTACCAACCGGAAAAAGAGCCAGGCCAACCCAATGATGGAAAATCCGGCCACGGCCAGAGACCACTGCTGCCGAGTCCGAGCATTCATCGTGTCCAAGATGCCCGGCTCGTGACCAGCCACGTACGCCTCCTCGTTGGAATGCGTGGGTTCCCAACCAAGATCCCGGATTCGATCGTTAGCCACAACCCATGGATTGACTGAATAGGGAAAAACCGCTGGCGGAGCGGGTGAAAGTCCAACAGACCACAGAATCCGGCCAACCACCGATGCCAGTCGTCCAGGAAGCCTTAGCCTCAGGCCAGGCCCACCTAACTCAACCATCTCGTCAACACCGATCCAGCCATCCGGGGCTACGTTCAGCGGCCCGTGGTAGCGGGCCTGCACCGAACAGACGACAGCATCGGCGAGGTCGTCGGAGTGCAGGAACTGGCCCATCGATTCCCCCTCGTCGCTGCGTATAGCGGCCGCCGCACCGACCACGCTGGCCAGACCTCCAGGGCGCTCTTCGGCGACGGTGACCGCTGGTCGCAAAACGGTAACTACCCGTTCCGGTCGTCCTGCAAGGATGCTCTTTGTCCCACCATCCCCTCCAGATTCTCTGCCATTCGCCCAGACTTCAGCCATTTCCTCCATCCGCGCCCGGTGAATCGCAAACAGGAAGTCCGGGCATGGCCTCACCGGCGCGTCTTCGGTCAGCGGAATCGGGTTATCGGGCCAAGCTCCGTAGACCATGGCGGACGATCGGATCACCAAATGCCGCACCCCCACGGCATCCGCCGCAGACAGGAGACGCTCGAATACGGCGAGGCGGTCACGACCGGTGTCGGCGCCAGAGTCACTCGCTGTCACACCCGCAGCAAGGTGGACAACCACCTCAGCACCCTGAAGTTCGGACCGGAGGTCGACAACAGCAAGATCGACCACCCGAAGGGCCAAGTTCCGGGTCGACACTGCGCTGGGGCGCCGGTCTAGGCCCACCACCTCGTAGCCACTCTCAGCCAGACGGGCACAGGCCCTCCTTCCAACGGCCCCAGCCGAACCGGTGACGACGACACGGGTCACGGGCGCAGACCTCCTCCTCTGGAAATGGCCCCCGGACAATAGAGGCAATGTTCTGTCATTACAGGATGGCAGGCAGTTCGTAGCCGCAACGCGCTGATTCAACTGTTGGCACGGCCATAGAGTGCCCCTGTGAACCCCGAAGATCCAGAGGAAGACGACTCAGCGGATCCATACCTAGGAAACGCCGACCCAAACCGAGGCGGCGATTCCGCCGACCCGTTTGGCGAAAGCCCCTCCTCTGGGAATCCAACCTCCGACATTCTTGACCTCCTCGGAGACCTCTTTACCAGAGGAGCTGGTCTGCCCGGAGGTATGACCGGTATCCCATTAACCCCAAGCCTCGGAGGAGGGGGCTTTGAAACGACCGGCTTTAGTAATCGAAGCGACCCGGCTCGGCAGATCGCCATGGCTACCGCCTCCGAAGGTTCAAGCGAGCCCAACGTGGATCCCGTTGTTCGCATGGATTACGAATCTCTCGTTCGTGTCGCCGAGCTCCAGGTCGCTACCTGGACCGGCCTGACCGTGGCTCGTTCTGGTCGGCTCGATGTCAAACCTGTCACCCGCACAGTCTGGGCATCGAAATCAGTAGACGCCTACCGCCCCTACCTAGAGACGATGGCTCGACTACCCACAGACCTAACTGACCATATGTCCAAGAGCACCATGGATGAAGACCTCACAATCGAGAATCTGGACGGCGATGATCCTCATGCCAGCCAGACGCTCTCATGGATCTCCGGGCTATTGGAATCGATGGCGCCCGTTCTGGCTGCAATCACCACTGGCACCATGGTGGGGCGCCTCGCCCAGCGAAGCCTGGGCTCCTACGACCTCCCCATTCCAAGGCCAGCTGAGGGTCCGGATGCCGACACTCTCCTAGTAGTGGCCCCCAATGTCGATTCCTTCAGTACCGATTGGAGTCTTCCCGCCGAAGACCTGCGATTGTGGATCTGCCTCCATGAGGTTGCACACCACGCCGTGCTAGGTGTCCCCCACGTCCGCTTGGCGCTGGGCGACCTATTGGCACGCCACGCTGGCGCTTTTCGCACCGACCCGGCCGATCTAGGCGACCTGATCGGCGACATAGGTCTCGACTCCACCGATATCAATGACCCGAACGCTGTCGTCGAGACTCTCGCCGGGCTCCAGCAGGCCCTTGATCCCGAAACTGTCTTGGACGCAGTCCGGTCTCCGGAACAGGAAGCCCTCCTTCCCAGGCTAGAGGCCCTAGTGGCTGTCGTTATCGGCGTGGTGGACCATGTGATGGACGATGTCGGCTCCAGGCTTATCGGCTCGTACCAACAGGTAACCGAAGCTCTTCGACGACGCCGGGTAACTACCTCGGAGGCCGACCGGTTTGTCGAAAAGGTTCTCGGTATCGACCTCACCCAGGCGCAAGTCGACCGAGGTTCGGCCTTCGTGGGTGGCGTAGTCGACCGCGAAGGCGCTGACGGTTTAGCTCGTCTCTGGAAGGGACCAGAGTCGATGCCGACTCCCGCGGAAGTCGACGCGCCAGGTCTGTGGCTTGCTCGCTTGAACTTGGCCGACTGAATACAACGCTTTGTCCGATGACCAACCAGTTCTCAGCCGTCGAGGTCCTCTCTCCGCCAGAAGCCGAGTTGGCCATCGGGACGTTGTGGCTCCTCAGGCGGTATGACCGGCGGAAGGGGGGGTGATGCCAGACCGAACCAGGTCAAGGCGGCAGCGATGGTGCCAGCTATCGCCACATAGCCGACTTCGACCGATAGCGGCAGAAACACGGCTAGAAAACCGCCGATCGCCCATGCCAACTGAAAGCGACCTTCGAAGCGGGCGAATGACCGGCCGTGATTAGCGCCCGGAGCGTCACGCTGGACCAGTGAGTCGAAGGCCAACTTGGCCGTCCCACTGCACGCTGCCACTACGCCACCAATCAAGACCGCTCCGCCCAATCCACCCAGCCAGACGGCGACACAACTAAATGAAACGCCGACGAAAAGGACGCCGCGAATGATCCGCTCCTCTTGGAGGCGGCGTCGCAGGACTGGTGAGAATTGGGCGGCCAAGAACGCTCCGCCACCCACTGCTCCTAGCACCAGGCCGAAGTGCCACACCGGCGCGGCTGATCCCGCTAGTACTGACGCCTCTCGGACAACCCCGGTACTTGCACCCGCCGCTCGGCCCGCTACTTCGATCGACACGCCCTCGTCACCACCCCGGAACTCGAAAGCCAATAGAAACGATGTAAACCCGACTACAGCCCGCAACAAGCCGACCGCCAGAGAGGCTGTCAGGATTCCTCGTTGCCGCAGTTCGGCCCGTTCACCGGCCGTCGTTGGCCCTGGGGCGACTAGCACCTTGGGAACTTGTATGGCCGCTACCAAGGTCAAGCCGTAGCCGATCACAGCAACGACGGCCGGCGACGATGTACTCGCCATCAGCGCAATTCCGCCGATTCCGGCGCCAACCATGCTGCAGACTGCGCTCAGCATGGCCAACTTGGCATTCGCCTCTACTAGTTCGAGTTCGTTACGGACAAGTGACGGGACCACGGCACTCTTGGCAATCGAATAGGTCTTCTGCATCACCAGGAGGCCGAAGGCGAGGGGGAACAGCAACAACCCGTCTAGGTGCTCGATCATCTGCCAGGCGATCAACAGTCGAGCAGCGATCGTAGTGAGAATCATCCCGCGACGACCACCGTGGACCCGGTCCACCAGTGGCCCAAGTAAGGGAGTAACCACGGCGAACGGAGCGATGGTAAGTACGAGATAGAGGGCAACCCGCCAGCGGGCAGCATCGGGATCGATGGAAAAAAAGATTGATCCAGCAAGCGCCACGGCCAACATCGCGTCGGACATGGCACCCAAGCCGTGGGTCCGACCGAAGCGGAGAAACGGTGTATCGGGTAGGCCGAACAGGCCTCGACCGCTCGGACTGCCCGTCGACGCTGGCTCGCCGGTCATCGGGTCCTTCCAGACTCAGAAAAATCCTTCCGATCCACCTTGTAACCCACTCCTCGGACGGTCACCACCAGTTTCGGATTACGCGGATCTTCCTCAATCCGCGAACGGATTCGCTTCACGTGGACATCTAGGGTCTTTGTGTCGCCCACGTAGTCGAATCCCCAGATCCGATCGATCAGCATGTCTCGGGTCAATACCCTCCCCGCATTTTCCATCAAAAGGGCCAGTAATTCGAATTCCCGCAAGGGCATAGCGACCGCATCTCCGCGCACCAGTACCTCGTGCCGGTCACGATCCAAGACCACCTCGCCTACGCGCACCTTGTGGGCCTCTGCCGCTCCGGTTACAGCCTCAACACCTGATCTGAGTCCTTCCGATTCAGCACGTCGGAGCACAGCGCGCATCCGAGCCACCAATTCTCGAAGTCGGTAAGGCTTTGTGACATAGTCATCGGCTCCAACCTCTAGGCCCACCACCGTGTCGAGTTCCTCGCTTCGGGCGGTCACCATGATGATCGGCACCGACGACTGGTTCCGGATTTCACGACAAACGTCGACCCCCGACAACCTCGGAAGCATCAAGTCCAGCAGGATTAGATCGTGGCCACCGCGCTCAAAAGCATCCAATGCCGCCACACCATCGTGAACTATCTCGATATCAAAGCCTTCCCGAGCCAACCCCACTTCGAGTGCAGCGGCAAACGAAGCCTCGTCTTCGACGACGAGCACTCGGGCACCAGTCACTGTTCCGTCTCCACAGATCGAAGTGCTGCAGTCATCGGGTAGGTCCAGTCGGCAGGCGAACTGTCACCGTGGTTCCCACACCTTCCCGGGAGTCCAATTCGACAACTCCACCATGCTCCTTCACGACATTGCGAACGATTGAAAGGCCCAGCCCCGAGCCACCTGTGTCACGAGCCCGGGCCCGGTCCACCCGATAAAACCGCTCAAAGACTCGGTCAAGGTCACGCTCGGGTATCCCCATACCGTGATCGATCACTTGAAAAACCACTTTGTCGTCGGTTTCGTCGGCTATTCCAGTTGTATTACGCGGGCTCGACAACCGGAGATGAACCGTGCCTTCCTTATCTGAATACTTCACCCCGTTCTCAACCAGATTGCGGACCAGACTGAACAATTGGGTCCTTACGCCGCTTACCTGCGCTGCAACAGGCAGATCCACATCGAAGTACACACCCCTTCTCTGGGCTAGGGGTTCCACCCTCTCAACCACTTCGGTGACTAATCCAACGAGGTCGATGACAGCCAATTCGCCGACGTCACCCTCCTCAGCGGCCCGCAGATCTAGGAGGTCCTCCACTAGGCCGGACATGCGGCGTGCTTCGGTGCCGATTCTTCCGGTCAGGCGCTCCACCACTTGTGGGTCTTTTTCACCGGCCAGAGCCTCAGTCAACAGACTGATCGCACCAACTGGCGTTTTCAACTCGTGGCTGACGTTGGCCACAAAGTCGCGACGGACCGATTCAATGCGCACCCGCTCGGTTACATCGTCGAACATAGCCACTGCGCCAGTCGGCACCCGATCCTCTATTGACGAGGCGTCGCCGTCAAGAGACGGCGCGAAAACTGCTCGCACCCTTACTTCAAAAACCCGCGAGAAGGCCCCGGGAGTGCGAACCTGTTCAGTGATAGGCCGTGATCCGGGCCGCACCGCCTCCACCAAACGCTCAAGAACCCTGCGACCCAGCACACCGTCCTCCCAGGAGTCAACCAGGGCGTCAGCAGCCGCGTTCCTCCGCACCATTAAACCGTTAGCGTCGACCAGGACGATTCCGGTCGGTAGCAAGTCAAGAGCCTCGGCGCTAGTAGGGCCCGATGAGGGGCCGACAAGCGGACTGGGAGCCCCGCTCGACGCTTCCTGACGGACCTCCCGGCCAAGCAACCACCGGCCCGGCCGCTGCCAGCCTGCCACTTCTCTCACACCGTTCAGTCTCGCGGGACGAGCGCCCGCTCCCACTCGTCGACGGGAAGCATGACTTCTGCGGCTCCGGTGGCTGTGAGCGGGGTCACCGTCGCCCACCCGTTGCGAACTAGCGCCGTATCCGAGTCCTCGGGCATGGAATCATGGTTGTCCACCAATTCCAAATGAAGGCCGTTGTCATCCCGTCCTGTGATGACGGTCCGCACACCGCCAACTGGAGCCAAGCTCGCCCAGCACACACCCTGCAGCTCAACCAGCGGAAGATCCGGCGCATTCAAATTCAGCACTGTGCGAGGTGGTGCCCCGACGAGCCATGGAAGCACCGTCCCAGCCAAGGCCGCTGAGGTTTCCCAGTGCACGTGACCCGGTGCTCCGATGGCCCCGGTGCCGCCGGTAACAGGCACATCCGCACTGACAGCCATGCCGGAAAGCCCAAACCGCTCACCAGCTAGCACAGCGCCGATAGTTCCCGAAAACAGGGTCGACCGACCTGTGTTCGGACCTCGGTTGATACCTGCCACTATCAATTCTGGCCGCGGACCAAACCCGCCCAAATCAGCCAACATGCTGATCAACGCCGGCGGTGCGCCGACTGAAAACACGTTGTCTACGAATCCGACCAGACCCGGAATCTCTACTCGTTCTAACGGGACGCGGTCCGGATCATCAAGCGGCCCGAGACATGCCGACGCACCACTCCAGTCGTCCGAGGGGGCGGCGACCACCGGCTCGTATCCCGCCTCGGCCACGGCAACGACCAGAGCGTGAAGGCCTGGTGAGGAAATTCCGTCGTCATTGGTGACCAGGATTCGCACAAGGGTGACCTTAGGGGCAGCCTTGCCTAATGGTTAGACCCTGGTGTCATCTCCCTCATCGAAATAGTCAAGGCGATCCACGGGCATGACTACAGCTGTGACCACGTTCACGCTGTGAGCAGTAATGCGCTTCAGGAATCGGTATAGAAGTGCCCGCGGCACTGCATGGAGGCCAGGCTCGGCGGAGTGAACTAATTCGGCAACCAAGGTGTCGAACTCTCGGCGGAGCTCGTCGCCACGGGCGATGTAGGTCCTGGCCCGCTCCTCGTCACGGACGGTCAAGATCTCACCCATCAAGGCGATGCGGGATGAAATCTCGTCGCGGAAACCGAGAATCCGCTCGAGGTCATCGGCCTCGGCGAACGACACTCCTTCTTCGGCAAGGTCGAAGACGTTCTTGTTGTAGTCACCAATCCGCTCGAGGTCCTTGATCATGTTCATAAACACGAGCATCTCGGTGGCATCACCACCGCCATGGACAGAGAAGTGGATGACCAGTTCTCGGCGGATCTCCATCTCGGTGACATTGATCTGCCGGTCGGTGCGTCGGACCTCATCGGCCACCGAGGCCACCGAACCACCGGTGACGGCGTTCATGGCCAAGTCGAAGGTATGACGGGCATCGGTGACCATGCGCTGAACCTGCGACTCGATGTGGTCGATGCCACTGTCATCGCTGCGGCGGAAGAAGCTCATGACCATGGGAAATCTCCTGATGGGTTGTGAGTGACGCTAGCGGGGACGGTGTCGGTTGATGTTGCGGAGCCGTATGGGGTGGCAATCCTCATCGGAGCAACAGCACAACGACTAGGGGTAGGACGACGAACATGCCCAACGCGTAGCCGACAGCCATCGTCCGCCGATCAGCCGCCAAGTCGGCTAATCCGGTCGCCAAGCGGATGGGTACCCGGCGCAGTACTTGTAGCGGGTAGAAGACCACGATCCCGCTTATGTTGAACAGCGTGTGCACGATGGCCACGGTGACCGCCGCCGGGTTACCAGTAGCCAAAGAAGCCAGCAGAGCCGTGACCGTGGTACCCACATTGGCACCAAGCGTCACCGGATAGATGTTCTCAAGCGTCAGAACTCCTGAGGCGGCGAGTGGGACTAACACCGAGGTGGTAATCGAAGAAGACTGAACTGAGATGGTGATGATGGTGCCCAACAGAATCGCCACGATGCCCGAGCCGGCACTGAGAGCCCGGTTAATGGCCGCTTCGACTCGATCGGCCACTAGAAGGCGCATATTGCGAGTGATAAAGGCAAGCGCCAGGAAGATGAAGGCTAGGCCGATGACGATCATCAGGCCGCCCTTCCAATTGCCGTAAGCACCGAGATCCGACAGGAGGTCCTTGACGATGCCAGCCGGCTTTTTCACGGCCGCCTTGAGCGGACTCTTGAACGAAGCTCCGGAACTACCCAGCACCCGCTCGGTGATCCAACCGGCGGTGTCCGAGAGATAACCGGTGGCTAGCTCTATGGGCAGGAATACTGCGACGGCGAGGATGTTGAAGAAGTCGTGAACGGTCGCCGCTGCAAACGCTCGGCGGAACTCCATGTCGCGACGGACGTGGCCGAGCGAGGCCAGCGTGTTTGTGACCGTGGTACCCAAGTTGGCTCCCATGATCATTGGCACAGCGTCTCCGGAACTAACTACCCCAGAAGCCACGAGGCCAACAATGACCGAGGTAGACACAGACGACGACTGAACCAGAACGGTGGCCAGCAGGCCTACAAAGAGGCCACCGAGGGGATTAGAGACGCCCTCGAACAACCCATCTACAAAGCCCTTCCCCATCATCTTGAATCCGCCGCTGAGCAGCTCTACGCCGGTCAGAAAGAGATAGAGGAGAACAAGGACCAATAACCCACGGACCATGGTGGGCATATCACGACGGGTCTCGCCTGATTGTTGATGGGAGAGCGCTCCGGAAACAGGGTCCTTCATTTAATAAGCCCTTTGTTACAAGGTCTTACGAACAGACCAATATCGAACCGTTCGCGCATTCGACCACAACATAGATTGCCAACCTTGCGCATACCTGTCCGTTAGGTAAACAGAAGATGAACGATTGGGCGGCGCAGAGGAGCCTCAAGAACTAGGCCGGTTGTACCGGTAGGAAACTGGATCGCCGAACAGTACGGATCCTCTCCAGAAACAGCTGATCGTCTTTCAAACTTTTTCTGATTTTTACGGGGGTTTTCGGTCAGATGTGAGAGAAATGTGCTGTCCGGGACGATCGCCCGGGCGGAGCGGCCACTGACTCGGGCCGTTACGCGAGTCGAAAGAGAGCACAAACTGATGAACACTCAAACTCTTGAACTGTCCACCATCGATAGATCCAGTTCCGAGTCGGCAGCCTCGAAGTGGATGTCGATGGGGGCCTGTGCTGGAACTGATCCCGAGGTTTTTTTCCCCCACGACGGCATAGGTGTTGAGATTGCCAAGAAGATTTGTGCCGGTTGCAGCATCACCGAGCCCTGCCTCGGCTACGCGCTGGCCCACCGCATTGAGCACGGGGTCTGGGGAGGCTGCTCTGAGCGTCAGAGGCGGCGGATTCTTCGAGCACGGCGCGCAGCGGCCCAGGAAGAACTGGTGGCCGTCGCCGCCTGATCCATCGGCCCGAACATAGCCAGAAGCCTGCCTGCGGGGCGTTCCCCTCCACGCCCCCCCTGCGGCAACGGTCTCGACGAGCCAAGCGTCGGGGCCGTTGTCGCGTCTCAACTCAGCCGGTAGTGGCTTCCTCCTCCTCGTCGTAGCCGAGGTCCCACGAGATGATGACGTTCTCACGCTCCGCGTCGCGATTGATTCGTTCGCGATTGCGGCGGAACTGCGGATCGTGCGGCGGCAATAGCATCAGTCGCGCGTGAATGCGGTCACGAAACGACTCGATAAGGCGCGGGTCACCAAAACTAGAACGGATGTCCCAGTGCGGAGCCGCAGGGCCCAGATAGACGACCTTGACGTCGCCGACCGGCGCTTGCCGTTCTAAGTCCTCAGAGAAGGTGCTCATGGCCCGGAGTGTACCGGTGGGTCCGTTTGCCCCGACCGGCCTCGTCTTTAACTGGGTTTGACGTCTCTCAGGACTTGTCGCCGTCGGTCTCAGCCTCGGCCTGAGCCTGACCTTCAGCTAAGCCCTTCTGGAGTTCCCGTTGGGCCTTGCCCAGGTTACGAGCCAGCTTTGGGAGTTGGCTGCCACCAAAGAGCACGAGGGCGATACCAGCAACGATCAGAAGTTCGGTCGAACCAAGCACTGCGAGAGCGTTCATGCCCCGACACTACCCGAACGCCATGTGGACGACGAGGCGAGAACCTCGACGACTCAGGTCAAACCGCTTCAGCTGCACTTGCCGCGGCTTGGCGTTCCAGAGCGCGCTGACGACGAATCCGTCGACGTTCTCGCTCGCTCATACCGCCCCAGATCCCAAACTTCTCACCGTTCTGCAAGGCGTACTCGAGACAGTCCTCGCGGACAACACAGCCCCTGCAAACCTCTTTTGCCTCCCGAGTACTAGCCCCGCGCTCTGGAAAGAACAGGTCGGGGTCCACCCCAAGGCAGTTCGATTCGTCCTTCCAATCGGTATCAAGATCGGGCTTGGCGATGATCCCCATCGTGTTCATCCGCCTTTCATTAGGTCGTCGGTCAGGCCTTCGAAACGACGAACCAGTTTTCGGTCCACACAGCACCTCTAGAGAAATGCCGTCTATGGAATTACATCACTGTGATTCCTTGAATTGCAAGAAAAATATTGGATTTCCATGAATTTCTCTTTGCAAGCTCACAGGCCGGTTCTGGCGACCTAACCACGGTCGGAGAAGTAGAGAGACCCCATCAACGTCAGGAACGCATGGCGCGACGATGCTCCACGAAGTCAACCAACACATAGTTACCGAGTTCCTGATTACTGGTCATGAATGCCCGACCACCATTCAATCGAGTGACCTCTTCGACGAATCGCGCCAAATGAGGAGTCGCATCCAACATGAAAATGTTGATACGGATGCCCTCACGGGTGCAGCGTCGGACTTCCCGAAGGGTCCGGTCTACCGTCTCTCTGGTTGGCGGATAACTGAAAAGGGGCAGACCCTCGTCAGTCAGGTGGGCAGTTGGCTCGCCGTCGGTAACCATTATGACCTGCCGGTTACCGGACTGTTTGGCCAACATCCTCCGTGCTAGTGCAAGACCATGCTGCATATTGGTGCCATACACGTAGTCCCAAGTGGCTTCCGGCAGACATTCGGGTCGGATCTCTCGAGCCACCTCACTGAAAGTGACAACCCCCAGATAGTCACGGGGGTACTGGCTAGCTATCAGAGAGTGGAGGGCCATCGCTGTCTTCTTGGCTGGCAGAAAGTTGCCTCGCATGGGCATCGACAAAGACAAATCGAGCATGACGACCGTGGCAGCCCGGACCTCGGACTCGTTGCGTTCCACGGCAAAATCGTCAACCATGAGTTGTACAGGGGTCCCGGCACCGTTTCGAGCCACTGCGTTGCGGAGAGTGGCTTCGATGTCGAGGTTGAACGAATCCCCGTACTCCCAAGCTCGGGTGGTGAACTCGCGTTCATGGCCCGCGCCAACGTGCTGTTGGTCGTGACGTCCCACTCGGTCCTGGCTGAGCTTTCGATACAGATCTCCGAGAGCATTCTGCCCAAGTTTTCGGATGGCCTTGGGTGTCAGAGCAAGTCGGCCAGCTTCATTGGTAACGAGACCAGCTTCTTCAAGGAGCCGCGCCATCCCAGCTAAACGCTCGAGACTCTCGGCTGATTCGTCGTCAACTAGATCCCGGATCCGATCCACATCTACCTCAGACAGAACACCCGGTGAGTTCGCGCCCGTGAGCATCTGCTCTAGACGGTCAATTTCGGCCAACTCTTCGACGGCCTGCAGTGCCTCATCCATCCCGAGCGGCATGTCGCCGCGGAACTCTCTGACTTGATCCCAGTCCATGTCCGGGAACATCCCTCGGAGTGTCTGGCCGAGTTGGCTGACTTGCCACTGAAGATCCAAATCCTCCAATAACTGGTCGGCTAGGCCTTGGAGTTGCTCCCGTTGGTCCGGCGACATCGAATTAAGGACCTGCTCCATGGATGCCATGCGACTAGCCATTACCTGGAGGAGCTCATCGAGGTTTCGCGGACCCTCCGGAAAGAAGTCGCCATAGGCCGCCATGAAGGCGGCAAAGTCCCGGGCTTCGTCAGCGGAATCTACTCCCTCTTGGCGACGGTAGAGCATCCGGTTCAGTTCGGCCAGCATCGACGCCATGCGTGACCGATCCTCGTCTGAAAGCCCTCCGCTGGCCTCGGCAACCTGATCCACAAAGCGACGAGTCAGTTGCTCACGAAGTCGCTCTAGAAGCGCCTTAAACCTTCCCTCAGCCTCGACCGATAGGAAATCGTGCTCTTGCAGGCCACGGATTTTGCCGGCAAGGTCCTCTAGCTCAAGTAGGTCTAAACGTTCCAGAGCAGTTTGATTTGCCAAATCGTCGCCGACGATGCTTGGATTTCGATGGCTAGCCGGGTCGGGCGTCTTCCAGCCCAGAGCTCGCCGCTCCAAATCGACGACCTCGCTAAGTTCGCCGTCGATCTCGGCAAAGACGCCTCCAAGATCGCCGCGCTCCAAACGGTCCCGGCGGGCCTCGGCCAGACGCTCCAGTAAGTCCCGGAGCCCCTGCAGTCGGCCACCGTCGAACTCCAGTCCCCGATGCATCATCTGCTGGAGGGCCTCGTTTGGGTCACCATGTTCCACCAACTCGTCACCCATCGCTCGCAGAAGAGCCTCGGCATCGAGGTCCGGCACAGCCTGGGTGCCATCCCAACGTGAATAGGTCGCCCGGCGAGCCCGGGGGCGTCTCCATCGGCGCCGAAGAACCATCACTGCGCCTCTATGTCGGTGGCATCCCCGTCCCCAATTGGACCGAAAGGCGTATCTGGCGTCCAGACAGCCGTCGCTTCGCAAGTGACTTCACCAACCTGCAGTAACCGGGCCTTAATAGTCATCGAGCCAGAACCAGTGTCTATCGGAGGGTCCGCCTCGAACCGGAGAGGCAAGTCCAACAGTGTCGGACGCCGATATTGGATACGAACCTCCCGAGACCCCGGACCCACGTGAGTGAAAGTAGGCGGCACGCCGAACAAAGTTTCGGATCGCTCCACCACGTGCTCGAATCCAGCGGCAATGGCTCCTCCATGGACGCAACCCGGTGGGCCCTCGTGTGTCACGGTATAAGTTCCGGCAGCAACTGCCTGATTTCCGTCAACGGTGTCGACCAGCGGCGCTGCTATCGGGTTGCCAACTCCGGACACCGGATGAACACTCGGCCCACCGACGGCTTCGGCGGACAGCGTTCTGGAGATATTTTCCTCCATCGCGTCGGCTAGAGATTCGGCCAACTCAGCAAGGGCAACCGTTGCATCGGCATCAGCATCGTGAGCCACCGTGTGCAACACCAGTGAGCGGACTTGCTCGGCGAATCGTTCACCGTCGGACACCTCGCCTCGGCTCATGGCACGTCGCCTCGTACCACGCCGCGGAGTCGACCGATCGCTTCAACGCCGACTTGATCGAACCTGCGAAAGGCGCCTGACGCCTCGGCTGTCACTACCCCTTCCTGAACCAATCGGCCAGACGACACCACAACCCGCTCCCGGTACCAATCCACGTCAGCCTCAAACCAGCAAGGCACACCGATCCGAGTCGGCGCTCGGCGGGTGCAAGTCAACTCCATGGTCGGCCCAAACATGCCGTGGAGTCGATTGGCCATCGCTAGGACCACATCGAAGCAAGCCGACACCACTCCGTCGTGGACCGTGCTAGATCGTCCCCGGTCCTCAGTGGCCCGATAAAGGTTGCCAAAGGTTGCATAGCCGACGATCCTCTCGTCCTCGACGTCGAGGACGAGAGGCGAGATGGGGTTGTACATTCCGCTGACCATCCCGTAAGGGTTGCCGACACGCACCGAGGATCGGATATCAGCCTCTCCGAACGGTCCGTGCTGCCAGCCATCGATCCGAGTCTGACCCAAGGTCGGATCGGGCGGCAGGACACGTGCGAGTCGCTCCTCGTCGCCAAGTGCCAGTTCACTCAGCCGGGCAAGCAAATCGTCCATGGGCTCTTTGATTGCTCTGTCAGTCGTCTCGCCATCTGGCCCATCAACTGTTCGGCCAATTGCCGCTATGTGCGCGTCCAGAATTGGTGCCGCTTCCACTATGCGGCGCACTGCGTCGACGAGGCGTCTCAATTCAACCTCGCGACCGGCGATCCCGGCATTACGGACCTCGGCAAATGGACCGCCCGGGCAATTGACCTTGAAGAGGTCGGCGGTTGGTTTCGGTGCCGTGGTTCTCAACAGTTCGCAGCCCTACTGTGATAACGGTCGGCCAGTGCCGCTATGTAGAGGGCCAGTCGACCGAGGGGCCGGTCAACATAGCGGCTCGGGTCGTCGACGCCTCTCTGATTCACGCGCTCGAGCATGCACGCCAGCCGAAACCAACTCATCACCGCGCCCCAGTAAAGATCAACGCATTCCCGACCGGATCAGCGCTACCACCTCTCCGCAACGGCAACCCGTGATAGACGCTCGAAGGCGGCATCAGGATTATCCCAAACGTCAACTGCCCCATGCCGGGCCTCGACCTACTCAACCTAGGCCGTCGTCGCCCGTCCAGAGTTTTAGGGTTTGGAGTCTGATCGATGCCGGATACAGATCCTCCACCAACTGCACCGTAGCGTCGGATGGTCAGCGGGTTCGACCTGCCAACCAGCCCGAACGGCCGGCATCGATCCGGCCCCGATTTGGACGGAGCCATCCCATGCCCATTAACACTGACGCCGCCGGATCGGTCGGCGAACCAATCGAGATCTCATGGTCCTCCAAGCAGAGCCTGCTGTACGCCCTGGGAGTCGGCGCCGGTGTCGCTGACCCGACAGGATTCGAACTGGAGTTCACCACTGAGAATTCAGATGGAGTCACCCAGAGGGCTCTTCCAACCATGGGCGTCGTCCTCGGTGGCGGCCGCACACCAGACTTTGGATCTTTCAACCCTGTCTTCCTCCTCCATGCGGAACAGGAGATCACCTGCCACCGAGAAATCCCACCCGAAGGCACCGGGATTGCCACCGGGAGAGTTGGCGATATCTGGGACAAGGGAAGAGCGGCGCTCGTCTACCTGGAGACCGATGTGGTCGACAGCAACGAGCAGCCTCTGTGGTCAACACGTTCTGGACTATTCCTCGGCGGCGAGGGCGGCTGGGGTGGCGACCGCGGACCATCAAACAATTGGTCAGCCCCCGACCGGAAACCGGACCACGTTGTCTCTTATGCCACCCGTGTCGACCAGGCACTCCTCTACCGCCTCAGTGGCGACCGCAACCCACTGCATTCCGACCCGACATTCGCTGCCGCAGCAGGGTTTGAGACTCCAATACTCCATGGTCTGTGCACCTATGGATTCACGGGGAGGGCTCTCCTGCACGCAGTTTGTAACTCAGACCCGGCCCGTTTCGGTTCTATGGGTGGACGTTTCAAGTCCCCGGTAGTTCCAGGTGAGGTGCTCGACGTCCACGCGTGGGAGATCGACGATGACTTGGTGCTATTCCAAACTCGAGTTGAAGACAGGGTCGTGTTCGACTCTGGCATCATGACTCTTCGGAATTAAGTGCAGTCCTCGATCGAGCTATTTGGACCCTCTCCTCGATTTTTAAGCCCATCTGGATACCAGCATCGTGACACTTCCTACGGATTTTCGCTGGGGGGCAACCGAGTCGTCTCTGTCAGCCGAGGGTTCGGCTCCAGCCGCTGACTGGTCTCGCTGGGAACGCGATGACCGTGTGCCCCAATCAAGCGACGGAGCCGGATTCGCCAGCGACCACATCGAGGACTTTCGTCTGGCCGCCGCAATCGGTTTGACTGACGTACGAGTTACCGCCGAGTGGGCCCGCCTTGAACCCCAACCGGGCGTCATTGACGGCGACGCACTCGACCAACTCCGCTATGTCATGGTCGCTGCTAAGGATGCCGGGCTACGGCCGTGGGTCACGCTGGTTCACGGAACCTTGCCCGGCTGGTTCGCCGACGACGAGCACGGTTTCGCCGACTCAGCGTCCCTCGACCGCTGGTGGTCCAGACACGTGGATCGGACCGCCGAAGCCCTCGAAGACCTCGCTGCTGGCTGGGTGCCGATTGATGATCCGATCGGTACTGCGGTGCGCAGCCACTTACTGGGCACCCGCCCGCCGGGACGTACTGATCCAGTAGTCGCCCGTAGCCAGGTAGAGGGTGCCCTAGAGGCATCGTTTGAAGGCTGGCGGTTACTGTCCAGTGGCGACGCTCCGGTCATGGGCGTGTTCGGTATCCCGACAATCTTCGACGTGACATCTCGCGGAAATGAAACCAGCAGCGCCACCCGGGACCAACTCCGGGAACAGGCTGGGAAACGCGCCAGCGAGTGGCGAAGCGTTCTTTGGGAACCGTGGCTACGAGCCCTGGCCGACGGCGAGTTGGCTTGGCCATGGCGAGCGCCAGTCGACCGACCCGAGTTAGCTGGAGCCTTCGACCTGGTGGGGCTGGTGGCTGATCACCCGTTAGGCATCCATCCCAACGGCACCCTCGGCCCATACCCGGCTGATGCTCGGGTCGACGCCGGCGGCACAGCACCGCTGCCTGAGGAGTTGGGGGTGGCGTTGCGGGCCGTCAACGACCGTTTAGAAAACCACGATCTGGTGGTAGCCGGCTGTGGGGTAGCCACCACCGACGATGACTGGCGCGAGGAGATACTCCAAGGGATTGTCGGACAAGTCGAGTCGGCCCATGCTGACGGAGTGCCGGTAACCGGACTGTTCCACGACTCACTCATCGACGGATACACCACCTCGGGCTGGGGTCCAGTGGCCGGCTTCACTGGACCGAGGGGGCTAATCACTCGGGATCGGCGCCTTAAACAGAGCGGTCGTTGGCTGTGTCAACGGATAACCGGAAGCCCGGCCGCCGCCCACCTTTCCTAGATTTTGGCCGCAGAGGCCAATATGTCGTCACCGTCAGTCGGTCTTCGAGGTCGAGCCTCCGCGTGCCTCATAGCGCGATTCCGGACCCGAGGTTCGCTTGTTGAGTCGCTTGGAGAGATGCAGGCCCTCTAGGACCAGTTCGACGGCGCTGGCCACCAGTGCAGGATGCCGATTGGCGTCGGGAAGCGCCTCGGGTTCATCACCCATAACCACCGTGGCTGCCGTCGAAAGCGCCGGGATAGCCTCGGACACCTCGACATAAGAAGACGCCCCCACGTCCTCACCGGTCGAAACACCGTCATGGTCGTCAAAGGCCTCCACTACGCCCCGATGCAGCTCACCCGGGACCAAGTCACGGAAAACTGAGAGAACACCGGCCCGTACAATTCGCTCCAATATCTCACCGTCTCGACCGTCGTCGAGACTGTCGACCTCGACCTTTCCGGCCATCGACGCGGGCAGAGCCTCGAGGTCGGATACTCGGGGCACGGCCACCGCTTCGCCGCTACGCACGGACCTCCGAACAGCAGACGCTACGAGGGCTTCGTAGTTGGCCACACTCATCCGCACCGACACTCCAGAACGGTGGTTGAGATGCGGGCTGTTTCGAGCCTCGCGACTTATGGCGGCTACCACCCGGGTCATGAAGTCGGGGACGAGTACCTCAAGGCCCTCGACGGCAGGAACCGAAGCCTCTTGGACAACGATGTCCATCTCAACTTCAGTCTCAAGCGGGTAGTGCGTCCGGATCTGCGATCCGAACCGGTCCTTCAGCGGAGTGATAATTCGCCCACGGTTCGTGTAGTCCTCCGGATTTGCTGAGGCAAACAGGACGACGTCTAGGGGCAGGCGAACCCGGTGGCCGCGAATCTGAATATCGCGCTCCTCCAACACGTTGAGTAGACCAACTTGAATCCTTTCAGCGAGGTCAGGTAGTTCGTTGATGGCGAACAGGCCACGATTGGTTCGAGGTACTAGGCCGTAGTGGATAGTTAGTTCGTCGGACAAATAACGGCCCTCAGCTACCCGGATCGGATCGACCTCACCAATTAGGTCAGCAATCGAAGTATCCGGAGTAGCCAGCTTCTCGCCGTAGCGGTTGGAACGATGGACCCAGTCGATAGGAGTGTCATCACCATGCTCAGCAACTTGATCGCGTCCGTAGCGCGAAACTGGTTCGTAGGGATCGTCGTTGACCTCGGATCCCGCGACGACGGGCATCCACTCGTCGAGCAGGTCTGTTAGGCCACGGATGATTCGCGTCTTGGCCTGACCTCTTTCGCCTAGGAGGATCACGTCATGCCCTGCCAGGAGAGCCGTTTCAAGTTGTGGAAAAACTGTTTCTTCGTAGCCGAGAATCTCAGGGAAGAGAGGTTCGCCTACGCGGATTCGGACCAACGCGTTACGACGCAGCTCCTCGGCCACCGGAACCGACGCCCACCCCGACGCCTTCAACCCACCGAGCGTGGCTACACCAGGAACACTCGACGCTTCGGAATCATCAGCCTCGGAAGAGAGGTTTTTGGGAGGCAAGACTTCGGACATGACGGCACCCTAGCCACCGACTTAGTCCGGCTCTCCAGCCGGAAAGCCTCTACGGCACCTAGCGTCGGAGCGTGAAATCAAACGGCGCACTCCCTGGTCCCTGGCGGGCCGCCGTGGCCGACGAGTCGCTGCGGCGCGACTTCCCCTCTGAAAACCTCAGTGACGAAACTTGGACCGAGGTCACCGTGCCTGGATCGTGGTGCGGACATCCCGAGTTCGCCGATGTCGATGGTCCAGTCCTGTATCGGACTCGGTTCCCCACCACACCGCTAGATGCCGGAAGGCGACTTTTCCTGCGCCTAGAGGGGATCGCCTACCAGGGTGATGTCTGGCTAGACGGCTCTTACCTCGGGCCAACCGAGGGCTCTTTCGTTCCCCACCTGCTCGAGATCACCAGTCAGGCCAGAGTCCGTTCCGAGCACCTGTTGGCCGTTGAGGTGGCCTGCCCCCCGGTCGCTGATCCAGATGCAAAGCGCACCCTTACCGGAACTACCCAGACTGGCAGGGGCATCCCGGAGGTGAACCCCGGTGGCATCGTTGGCCATGTCTCTCTTCACGAAACGGGTCCTGTCCCATTCCTGCATACCCGGATGGTCTGCACCCAGGCGACAGAGAGTGTGGCAACACTCGCACTGCGAGCCGTAGTGCACAATGATCGACCTCGTGCCGCCGTGTTCCGCACTCGTGTTTTGGGCATCGACCACCGTCACCAACAGCCGCTGGCCGGAGGCGAGAACCGGGTCGAATGGACGATCCGCGTCCCACGGCCACCGCTCTGGTGGCCAGCGACTCTCGGTGACCAACCGCTGCACGATGTGGAGGTCGCAGTAGCCACCGAGGACGGGCTTGTCAGTGACGAGGTGTTCTGGCGAACCGGTTTTCGTTCGGTTCGCATGCGGAACCACATCTGGTCGGTCAACGGCGAACGCCTTTTTCTCTGCGGGGCCATCGTTCCTCCATTGGCGGCCGACTTAGCACGGGTAACCGCCGACACGGCCGCCAACGACGTTGCAGCAGCCCGCAACGCCGGATTGAACCTCCTGCGAGTAACCGGACACGTCTCGTCGCCTCACCTTTACGCGGAGGCTGACCGAACCGGCATGCTGCTCTGGCAGGACACCTCACTTACGGGTGGCTATCACAGGGCCGTATGGCCCGAGGCGGCTCGTCAGGCCCGAGAGATGGTCGACCTGCTCGGGCACCACCCGTCAATTGTGGTGTGGTGCGGGCATGACGCCCCCGGCCCCATTGATAGAACCCGAGCTGCACCCAGGATTCTCGACCAGCAGAAGCCGACCTGGAACCGCACCGTGCTGGACCGCACCGTGCGACGAGCCTTGAACCAAGCCGACCCGTCTCGACCGGTCATTAGTCACTCTGGGGTACTCCCCAACCTTCCGCGGCTGGACGACGCCGATAGCAACCTTTGGTTCGGGTGGTACTCGGGTCGGCGCGGCGACTTGGCCCATTACTTAGACCGGTTGCCGAGAGCGGGCAGGTTTGTTTCAGCCTTCGGCAGTCAGTCAATTCCCGACGACCCGGAGCTTCTCAGAACGCTCTCTGAGAGGACTACTGACCATGCCGGAAACTACAGCACTGCCTGGCCAGCAGTCGACGCTGACCGACTCACCGCTCTGGGTGCCGAGTTCGACGTCCTGGTTCGCCGTTTCCCGCCCGGCGACCGCAGCGATGCTGGTGCGTGGGCCGAAGCGACACGGCGGCACCAAGCCTCGCTGCTCAAAATCCAAATTGAAGCACTCCGTCTCCGCAAGTACCGCCCCACTGGAGGCTTTGCCATAGACCGTCTTCTGGACGGGTCTCCGGCCATTTCAGGCTCGCTAATGGACCACTACCGACGACCCAAGCCAGCTCTAGAAGCGGTAGCCGCCGCCTGCGCTCCAACTGTGATAGTGGCCGACCCACCAGTGGAAGCAGTTGCTCCTAGGTCGATAATTCGAACTAGAGCGGTTGCGATCCACGACGGACGCTTGCCAATTGAATCGTGCCGGGTAGACGCCGTGCTGTGCGTCAACGACAATCCGAGTCGCACTACCGAACGCTCCTGGGGTGGGGCACTGGAGCCAGACTCGGTTACCCACATTGGCACCCTGGAGCTCGATTTGGGCGACGCCACCGGCGCAGTCAGCTTGGAACTGACTCTGTCGTTCGACGGGCCCGATGGCCCAACAGTGATTTCCAATAAGTATTTGGGTCGGATCGGCGTGGACTAGGCCGATCCACAAATGCTTGCTGACCTAAACCGCAGATCCACCCGGATCAGCACCCTCCTCCGCGCTACCCTGCCCGTCACGATCTTTGGGACTGTTCGTCTCATCGCCCAGCAACCGGCCCGGGCAGGGACGATCACAGGAGGAACGAAGCTGATGGCCCAGACCACCGAGCAGCGCTACCGCGTCGCCCCGGTCCGACCAAAGAGTCGCCAATGGCCGTTCCCGCTGAACCTCTATCAGTCAGCGGTGGGCCGCAAGTGGGTCATGGCCCTTACCGGAATCGGCCTGATCGGCTTCGTGATCATCCACATGGTTGGCAACCTCCACGTGTATGAGGGTCCGGCCCGAATGCACGAGTACGCCGAGTCGTTGAGAACTATTGGCGGTGGGCTGGTGCCAAAGGGCACCATTCTGTGGCTCCTGCGCGCCGGACTGTTCGGGATGTTTGTACTCCACCTGCATTCGGCGATCAGCCTTAGCCGAATGAGCGGTAACGCCAGCGACAGAGCTGGAATCATCAGCGGCGCCAAGAAATATGAAGGTGGCCGGGACCACGTAGCTGCCACCTACGCCAGTCGCACGATGCGCTGGACGGGCCCGATCATCGCCCTCTTCCTTCTCTATCACCTGGCTGACCTAACCTGGGGCTGGTGGCTGGGCGATGACTTCGTGCCCGGCGACCCGTACCACAACGTTGCCACTTCTCTCGGCAACCTGCCTGTAGCCCTGATCTATGTAGTGGCAAACATTGCGTTGGCTTGGCACATATTTCATGGAGCTTGGTCGATGTTCCAGAGCCTCGGAGTAAACAACCCTCGTTACAACCACCTGCGCCGGGGGCTAGCCACAGCTCTGGCTGGAGCGATACTGGTCGGCAACCTGAGCTTCCCGATCCTCACCCAAGCCGGTCTTATTGACGAAGACGAACGAAGGTGCCCTATCGGTGAGATAGAAGGAAACGCCTGCCTCGCCGACCAAGCTGCGAACCACTGAACCTCACCTATGGGCTTTTGACTTTTATGAACGACTCGATTTCTTCCCCGAATTTCTCATCTTCGCTGGATGGACGCGTCCCAGATGGTGATCTGACCACTATGTGGGAGGACCACAAGTTCTCTATGAAGCTGGTCAACCCCAACAACAAGCGAAGGTTCGAAGTAATCGTGGTTGGAACCGGCTTGGCTGGTGCATCTGCTGCCGCCTCGCTCGGTGAACTGGGCTACCGGGTCAAGGCTTTCACCTTCCATGACAGTCCTCGACGCGCCCACTCCATAGCAGCTCAAGGGGGCATCAACGCGGCCAAGAACTACAAGAATGACGGTGACTCGGTTCACCGCCTTTTTTACGACACCGTCAAGGGCGGTGACTACCGGTCACGAGAAGCCAACGTTCACAGACTGGCCGAGGTCTCGGTCAACATCATCGATCAAGCCACCGCTCAAGGCGTCCCGTTCGCCCGTGACTATGGCGGCCTGTTGGACAACCGCTCGTTTGGCGGTGCTCAGGTGTCTCGGACCTTCTATGCCCGGGGTCAGACCGGTCAGCAGTTGCTAATCGGTGCCTACTCGGCACTGATGAGACAGGTGGCCGCTGGCTCTGTGGAGTTGTATACCCGATCGGAAATGCTCGATGTTGTTGTCAAGGACGGCCGCGCCTGCGGCATCGTGGTCCGAGACCTGCTCTCAGGCGAGATCACCTCGCACTCAGCACACGCTGTGGTACTGGCCACCGGTGGCTACGGGAACGTCTACTTCCTGTCCACTAACGCAATGATGTCCAACGTTACGGCGGCTTGGCGCGCTCATCGGAAGGGTGCTTTCTTCGCAAATCCCTGCTACACGCAGATCCATCCAACCTGTATTCCAGTAAGCGATGACTTCCAGTCGAAATTGACACTGATGTCAGAGTCGCTGAGAAACGACGGTCGAATCTGGGTCCCTGACGCGTTTGACGATGGACGGCCAGCAGTTGATATTCCCGAAGGCGAACGCGACTACTACCTAGAGCGCAAATACCCAGCCTTCGGCAATCTGGTGCCCCGCGATGTGGCGTCTCGGAACGCTAAGACGGTGTGCGACGAGGGCCGCGGGGTCGGCCCGCTAAAGAACGGGGTGTACCTGGACTTTGCTGCAGCTATCGCTCGTGACGGCGTAGAGGCCATCTCGGCCAAATACGGAAACCTGTTCGACATGTACCAACGCATCACGGGCGAAAACCCCTATGAACAGCCGATGCGCATCTATCCCGCAATCCATTACACGATGGGTGGCCTATGGGTGGACTATCACCTGATGACCACGGTGCCAGGCTTGTACGCCATCGGCGAGGCCAACTTCTCCGACCACGGGGCCAACCGGCTAGGTGCCAGTGCCCTTATGCAGGGTCTGGCTGACGGTTATTTCGTACTCCCGTACACGATCGGGGACGACCTGGCCAGCATGCTTGGCCAACAAGCAGTTTCCACTGCTGACCCGGTCTTTACCACAGCGGTGGCCAGTATGAAGGACGAACAACGACAGTGGTTGTCCATTAACGGCACTCGCTCGGTGGATCACTATCACCGCGAGTTGGGACGCATCGTCTGGGAATACATCGGCATGGCCCGCAACCGGGTTGGTCTAGAGAAAGCACTCAGCGAGATCCCCACCCTGCGTGCGGAATTTCTCTCGAACGTTCGTGTGCTAGGTAGCGCCGACACGCTGAACCAGTCACTTGAGAAAGCCGGCCGGGTCGCGGACTTCTTTGAGTTGGCTGAGTTGATGGCCCGCGACGCTCTGGAGCGAGAAGAGTCCTGCGGTGGCCATTTCCGCGAAGAGCACCAAACTGAGGACGGCGAGGCAAAGCGTGATGACGAGAAGTTCGCACACGTGGCAGCTTGGGAGTGGAACGGGACAGGCACCGCCCAGACCCGACACCGCGAGGAGTTGTCATTCGAGAATGTGGCGCTATCGCAGCGCTCCTACAAGTAAACGCTGGGTTGGGGAGGTACCGACATGGCCTCTGGAATGGGAGAAACCATCAACGTCACCCTCAAGGTGTGGCGCCAGGACGGACCGTCCGCCCACGGCCGTTTTGAGATCTACCAGCAGGCCATAAGCGCTGATGCCTCGTTCCTTGAGATGCTTGACCAGTTAAACGAACATTTGAACGACAACGGTGACGAGCCAGTGGCCTTTGAGAGCGACTGCCGCGAAGGAATCTGCGGAACGTGCGGAGTGATGATCAATGGACGGGCTCACGGCCCCCAGAGGGCGACAGCAACCTGCCAGTTGCATATGCGAGAGTTCCGGGACGGCGACGAAATCGTCGTGGAACCGTTCCGGGCCGCCGGGTTCCCAGTGGTCCGCGATCTCGCGGTAGACCGCTCTCCACTGGACCGAATCGTCGAGTTCGGTGGCTATATCTCGGTCAACACTGGCGCAGCGTCCGACGCCAACCTGACTCCTGTTCCCAAGGTCGCAGCCGACATGGCGTTCGACGCCGCCGCTTGTATCGGCTGCGGGGCCTGCGTAGCAGCATGCCCGAACTCTGCAGCCCAACTTTTCACCTCAGCCAAGGTCGGTCACCTTGGTCTTCTTCCACAAGGCCAGGCTGAAAGATGGAGCCGAACCGAGGCAATGGTCGAAACTATGGAAGAGTTCTTCGGTTCATGCTCGAACCACGGGGAGTGCTCTGAGGCCTGTCCGAAGGAAATCTCACTCGACTTCATCGCTTTGCTAAACCGGGACTACATGAAGGCCAAGGTCCGAAACCGAGCCCTCGCCAGCCAGCACTGACCAAGGGAGGCTGTTTAGCCAGTCAGGACCCGGCAAAGAGGCAATCAAGGCGGTCGAGTAACTCCGGAACCAATCCGTCCGGCAACTCATGCCCCAACCCCTCCACTAGCCAAAGGTCGGCTCCCGGAATGCCGTTAGCGAGAGCCAGTCCGTGCTCAACAGGAAACACCGGGTCGATCGTCCCGTGGACGACGAGCGTCGAAACCTCCAAACCCGCCAAACGGTCGAGACGCGACGGTGATGACACCACAGCCGCGCCATGCCCTGACTCCGGGTACCAACAACGGTCCACTTCAGCTAACGCCATTCGTATCCGGTTCTCGGTGGACTCCGGGTATCGGGTCCCGGCGAACAACTCGTCTAGTTCCACGATCCAGGACACCCGGTCGGCATGAATTGTCGGGGGACCGACAAAAAGGCGCTGCATCATGTAATCCAACAACTCTTCGTCAGCCGCTGGGAGACGATCGTCGCCCAACCCCGGTGTAGAAGCCACCAATGTAAGCGAGGCCACACGGTCGGCATGATCGAGGGCTAACAGTTGACCGACCATCCCTCCCATCGAGTGGCCGACCACGTGTGCTCTTTCGATGCCGTGGGCATCCATGACAGCCAGTGCGTCGTCTGTCAGATCGTCCAGGGTGTACACCTCATCAACCGGAACCTTGGCGGACAGGCCGCTATCCCGGTGGTCGTATCGGACCACTCGATGTCCACGACTCCGCAATGGCTCGATAAGGGTCGGCGACCACCGGGTGCAATGCGAGTCAGCTCCCGACACCAAGAGCACTGCAAGGCTGGTGTCAGCGACACCTACCCGCCCGACCAGCGAACTTTCTCCAACTGGCTCGAAGCATTCTGAGAAGATCTCCACTGCGGCGAGGGTAGCGGTGAGCCCCAACGGCGACCTCTGCGCCGACCGACACCAGCCGCGCAACTAGCGTCATCGCCGTGGAACAAACCAGGTCCCAACCTCACCAACACGCTGTCAAGGTTCGCTTCTACGAGTTGGACCCTTACGGCCATATGAACCACAGCGTCTACGTCCAACTGTTTGAAACGGGGCGGATCGAACTACTCGACTCGGTAGGCCTCGGCCTCCATGACCTCGAAGTGCAGGGCTACCGGTTCGTGGTTGCACAGATTGCCACCCGATTTCTAGCCTCAGCGGTGGGCGGTGACCACCTAGTTGTTGAAACCGAAGTGCTTGAAGTACGCCGCGCTTCGTCCCGCTGGGGACAACGCATCCTGCGAGTGGACCCGAGGTCAACGGAAGTCGGATTTCAAAGCGTGGTGGAGGAAGAGTCTGCAACACAAGGGTTTCAGAAAAGCGAAATTCTGGCTACCCAGGAAGTCGTAGCTGCAGTGACCGGGACGAACGGAAAGCCAACCCGCTTCCCGGACTTCATGGCCGAGCGGCTGGCGCCCTATGTGGTCGACGCCACGGACTGAACGTGCAGACACCGGACATCCGATGAACAGCCGCCCAAAGCCCGGAATCATCGGCACAGTTGTCCGTGGCGCCTGCATGGGGGCCGCCGACGTAGTGCCCGGCGTTTCGGGCGGGACCATCGCCCTGCTAACCGGCATCTACGAACGCTTCATCACCGCAGCTCATGCCGGCGCACAGATTGTCGGAAGATTGGTGCGCGGGGACCTTCGAGGCGCTCTAGTTGGGATCCGATCATTTCCGTGGTCATTTGTCGTTCCCCTGTTGGCAGGAATGCTTGCCGCCGTAGTGCTACTCGCCGAATTGATCAAAGACGCTCTGGTGGACCATCCGGAGCCCATGGCTGGAATCTTTTTCGGATTGGTAGCAGCTTCGGCACTAGTCGTTCGTCGCGACGTAGCCTGGACCGTCGGACGGTTGGCCACGACGTTGGTTACCGGAGCCGCACTTTTTGCAGGCCTTGGATGGCAGGGATCCCCATCACTTGATCCACCACCACTGGCACTTTTTGGTGGTGGGCTGGTTGCCGTCTGCGCCATGGTCCTTCCTGGAATCTCCGGTTCCTTTCTGCTGCTCATGCTGGGCTTGTACGCCGCGGCAATCGAGGTGGTGGACGAACGCCTATTCAGTGACGCCGTCTTCCTAGCGGGAGGTGCTGTAGTCGGCCTTACTTGCTTCTCTAGTTTGCTGGTCCGTCTACTGGGCCGTTGGCCGGACGACGTGATGGCCGCCATGATTGGCCTATTGCTCGGATCGCTACGAGTCTTGTGGCCATGGCCCCACGGCGTTGGCGTCGTCAGCCGACACACTGAAGAGTCGGTATCCGGAACTGGTCTCGACTGGCCAAAAGCTGCCATCGATCTGGTGGCCCCAACTCTGTTAGCCGTGATAGCTGCGACGGCTGTACTAGGAGCAGAACGGATGATGCGTTCCTCAACCGAGGCCTAAACCTCCGGCACTACTAACTCTTCAACCCAGCCGATACCAGGGCGGCCATCATCGGCCATCAGGTCAACGAGACGTCGGTCGACTAAAGCGGAATTCGCAGCCGCATCTGGACGAAGGACTGGAGCGCGACCCCATGGCATTGACTCTGACCGCTCGCGAGCGTCGACCGACCACGTACCGTCGGTATGTCGACCTCTGACTCTCGCGGTCCCACCACGTACCGACAGGTCGGATCCGATCATCCACCATCCCCATCCATCCACGTCGTAGGCCCTGTCAGCAACTAATACCTCGCCAACAACTCTGCATGGTATGGATGAAACCCCACCGCGCTCATCGGCACCCACCGGTTCACCACACCGTTCAGCACCGAGGTCGAGACCCACCGGAAGTCGAGTACCTCGGTACAGGTGATCCGGGCCACCCCGCCAAGCATCGTCCGGGTCGTCAACAGCTACGGCGAACGCTTCTAGGCCAACCGAAAGGTGCTCACCTGGGTCCTCGACGATTACTTCGGCCCACAGCCCCGAACCGCGCAACTCCATTCCACCGCCTCGAGGTAATGCCAAGGAATGGTCGGCCAATAGCACTGGTCTGCCACCTATAAGAAGCCCGCATTCGAATGCGGCGAGACCTTGATCGGGAACAGCGAGGCGAACCGTCCCGCCACGAACCGGCGAGCCTCCCCACCACCAGACCAACTGGTGTTCCACCACCGTCGACAGTCAGTCTGTGGCCTAAGGCCCGTTGGACGATTCGTACAGCGGGAAAGGGTCGGCCTCGGAATCCCGCTCTGGCGGATCCATTTCGGCGGTAACCAGTGGATATAGCTCGTCTTGGATATCGCGGGGACATGTCCAATCGATCTCGTTGGCCACTCCAGCTAGTTCAGCAAACGGCCGAAGGAAACTGAAGTACACGTACGAGCCACACGCGATCCGCCGGTCACGATCCATCGCGACGACGTCCCGATAGTGCTGCCGCTGTGCCGACCGTGCCTGGTCGGCAACCCGCTGGTACGCATCGTCGTTTAGCGGACGGGGCAATCCCCCTGGCTCAACCCCGTCCGTAGTCCCAACCCCAAAACCAACTAGGTGCTCCAAGTAGTCCTCAGGTGTCGTCACAGTCGTGCCGAAGTCGTTGATCCGAACGTCGACGTTGGCGTCAAAGACGAGCACTGCTGTCAGGTTGGAGTAGGGGATTGCAGAGGCCACACCCGACCAGGAGAAGTCGCTCTCAGCGACACGGTGGTAATCGCGCACGACGGCAGTCCGCCCGTCGTCTAGACGGTAAGGGCCACTGTCTGCGTGCCCCACACGGGTGTCGAAGTAGAGAAGGAAAAGGTGGTTGACAATCGCCGCGTTGGCCCGACGAATCCGATTTCGGCGATCCTCATCGACTGGCGTGACCATGACCATCAGAGCTTCGACGACCTCTGCAGGCAAGACATCGAGACGGTCGCCTACTTCTGCGGCGTGGAGGTAATCACCACCACGGTAGGCCTTGGACGTCCTGGACCAGAAGTCCAGTACGGCATGGGTGCGGACCAGTCCGGACGGTTCGGCGTCGATCGAAGGGTCGACCATATTCATCACGTTGCGGCCAATCAGGGGGAAATTGGCTACCCCCCAAAGGTAAACCGAGTTGGCTTGGCAGCCTGGTCTGCGGGCCGCTGCTCCTATCTCCTCCGGAGCCATGGCCTCGGCAATCGCTTTCACCGCATCTGGATACCGGAGGAAGGCCTCAATGCACGACACGGTGACGTACTGGGTTACCGGGATGAGTTGGGAGTCGTAAGCCGTCCGCTCATCGACTAACCGGCGGGTGACCGGATTGATGTCTTTCAGCCAACCATTCACCCGGTCGCGCATCCGAGAGACGTCTATTTCAGTCTCTGCACGGGAGGACGAGGATTGTGTATCGCCGCTCATGTGACGACGCGCACTATGCCATCAGGTCCGGTGGCGTCCAATTCCACGGTGGTTCCGTCGGCCGGCTCGGACTCAAGACTTACGCCCATGATCCCCGGCACACGGTACTCCCGGCTAATGATCCCAATGTGGCTGCGAATCGTGCCACCCGTGCAAACCACCGCTGCCAAATCGTCAAATACCGGTCCAAGGAACGTGGCCCCCGCATCACGAACGACGGCCACCAAGCCCACACCATCGATCTCCATAGAGACTTCATCATCCATAAGGGCTAGAACGTCTTCGGGTCCCTCAAGGCGTCGCCAGCGCCCTCGAGCCGTGCCGAAGTCCCAAGCCTTCTCACCCCGCCCGACTTCTTCCACGTCCCCTCCTCGTCGCACCTGTGGCGGACACATCGCTGATTGGCGGGACCGTAGCCGTGACGCCCATAGGCTGCGCGACCGTGGTGGAACCCCTGACTGAAGAATGGGTGGATGCTCTAGCGGCCGCTGTCAAAGACGTGACCGTGCCGGAAGGAATGGGCCTGGTCGTCGAATACCGGGTAGACGACGGATTTTCATGGCATCTCGTAATCGGCGGTGGCGCCGTCAGTGTGGTTGCCGGTACTGCCGAGTCACCTGAGGTGGCCTTTTGTGCAGACCGCAATACGGCACTCGCTCTAGCCGGTGGCACTCTGGACCCCCTGCGGGCCATCATCGATGGCGATTTGACGATTCACGGCGACCCACGGGCGTTGGTAACCGCCAAAGGTCTGCTTGAAGATATTGACAAACTGTTCGCCACGGTCCGACCCACTAGCGGGGCCAAAGACGGTCCTATTTGAACCGAGGGGCTACCGTCGAGTCATGGCTGAACTGGTCCGTATCTTGATCAAACCGATGAAGGGCGAGCCCATGCAAGACGTGGGAGAAGCCCAGACCCTGTCGGGTCAAGGGCTGGCTGGAAACGCCGAGAGAGGCGGCCCCCGTCAAATCACTTTGATAGCTCTGGAGGATTGGGAGGCAGCTAACGCCGACGCGGGCGCGGCCCTGGACGCCGAAGTTCGCAGAGCCAACCTAGTGATCACTGGCCTAACCGGAATGGCCAACTCGACGGGATCAATCCTGCGGGTTGGTGCCGCTCTCCTTGAGGTAACGGGAGAGACGCGACCCTGTCGCTTCATGGACGCGGCTCATCAGGGCCTGCGGGAGGCAATGGCGACCAACTGGCGTGGTGGTTTGACTTGCGTGGCCCTCTGCGACGCCGACCTAACCGTCGGTGATTTGGTTTCTTGGGAATCCACTGCCTGAGACTGCGTGCTCAGATCAGACCGAGGTCTCGCACCATTTCCCGCTCGGTCTCCAGTTCAGAAACCGAGGCCTCTATCCGGGAACGCGAAAAATCGTTTAGGTCCAAGCCTTGCACGATCGACCACTCGCCGCTCTCGCAGCGGGTGGGGAAGCCGCACAAGATGCCCTCCGGCACGCCATAACTGCCGTCCGACGGGACGCCCATGCTGACCCAGTCGTCGACGCCGGTACCCAAAATCCAATCGTGCACGTGGTCTATGGCCGCGTTAGCCGCCGATGCGGCGCTCGATGCACCCCGCGCCTCAATGATCGCTGCTCCGCGCTGCTGGACGGTTGGGATGAACTCTCCCTCTAACCAGAGTTGGTCATCCACTGCTTCAACAGCGGGTCTACCGCTGACCCTGCAATGAAAAAGATCCGGGTACTGGGTGGCCGAGTGGTTACCCCAGATTGTCATGCGAGATACCTCGGTGACCGGCACGTCTAACTTCTGAGCCACCTGAGTCATTGCCCGATTGTGGTCAAGACGCATCATCGCGGAAAATCGTTCGTCGGGAACGTCCGGCGCATTATTCATGGCGATGAGGCAGTTGGTGTTGGCGGGGTTACCGACCACCAGCACCCTTAAGTCTTCAGCGGCACGGTCGTTCAGCGCCCGGCCCTGGACGGTGAAGATGGCACCGTTGGCCTCCAAAAGGTCCCGACGCTCCATCCCCTTGGTTCGGGGGCGAGAACCAACCAGCAAAGCCACATTGGTGGCGTCAAAAGCAGTACCGGGTTCATCAGTGAGAATCATGTCGGCGAGTAGTGGGAAGGCGCAGTCGTCGAGTTCCATGGCCACGCCTTCGAGAGCGTCCATGGCAGGCGGAACCTCTAATAATTGGAGAATCAATGGTTGGTCGGGGCCAAGAAGGGCGCCACTGGCAACGCGGTAGACGAGGCTGTAGCCAATCTGGCCGGCAGCGCCGGTGACGGCCACACGAACGGGGGAATTAGTCACGATGTGATCCTGTCTTCATAGGTAGCTGGCCCCTCCCAGGTAGTGGAGGGACGGCTCGAGGGTACCGACAGGCCTGCTAAAGGTCCCACCCTGCTGCGATGTCATGCCCCTATGTCGCTAGCTCAGTGGGCCGCCGGACAGAAGAAAGACTTCGGCAGGCCGAGCAAAGTGGGCCAAGAACCTAGAGGGAAGGACCGCTCGATTTCCGTCCTCTGGACGGATCTGACTTGAGTAGGCAGAAATCCCGGCCTGCTTACGTTCGAACAGATCCTTGTCGAAGTCGAAACGCACTGAACGGTTGAACGGGATACTCGGCGCCGCCGGGTTGTCCCAGTTCCACGACCAGACCGGGAACTCAACAAGGGCAACCCCAGTCTCAGTGCAGAGGGTCCGGGCTACTCGACCGCAAGCATCGTGGTCAGGATGACCGTCGTCCACCCAGGGCGCCAGACACGTGGTTGCTCCGTCCAAGATGGGCGCGAGACCAACTGTCAGACCATTCTCCCAACTCTTCGCGCCAAGTCCTGAGGCCCCCCCATCGGGAAGAGAAAGACGGATTCGTTCGGCCCGAATCCCCGCCAACTCGTATGCCTGCACTGTCTCGTCAAGACGACGATCAGTCAATTGGTTACGACGATCAACGGTCAGGTGGGGATGGGACATCTCTCCGTCAGTAACCGCTACCACTCGGACCTCTGCGCCGGCATCCGATGCACCGGCCAATGTGGCTCCTACCGCTAGAAGCTCGTCGTCTGGATGGGGCGCGACCACAACAATGGGTCCTGTCGGAGGCCATGGCTCAGGGACCGTCGGGAGGCTCGCCACCAGATCGGCCCACTCCCTTGCCGCACGGCCGACTACGGGATCAATCGGGTCCACGTGACTGCAGCCCGTCAAGGGAACGTCTAGGTCCCGGCTCACAAGGTCTCCCGGGTGCCGCCCAACCACGACGCGTGCAGCCCTGCGTAGACCCCGCCAAGGGCCACCAGAGCATCGTGTGGGCCGGACTCCACGATCAGACCGTTGGAAAAGACCAAGACCAGGTCAGCCCGTTCGGCTGTCGAAAGACGGTGGGCAACGCTAACCGTGGTCCTTCCCGCCGCTAGGCGTTCCATAGCACGTTCAAGCGTGATCTCAGTCTCAGGATCAACGGCCGACGTGGCCTCGTCGAGGATCAGCAACCCTGGATCGGCAAGTTGGGCCCGAACCAGTGCCACGAGTTGACGCTCGCCGACCGATAGCCCTTCGCCCCGTTCACCGACCCTAGTGTGTACCCCCTCAGCCAAGCCTTCGACCCAGCCGATCAGACCCAGTTCTGCCACCGCCGAATCGACGTCGGCGTCGGTGGCGCCGGCACGGCCATAACGGACGTTCTCGGCGATTGTGGTATCAAAAAGGAAGCCGTCCTGGGGAACCATCCGGATCGCCCGTCGCCGATCATCGGGTGCCGCATCGCGAAGGTCCACACCTCCCACCAACACCCGCCCGGCGGTTGGATCAGCCAACCGGGCTAGGAGGCGGGCAAAAGTCGTCTTGCCCGAACCGGTCTCACCGACTACCGCCACTGACGCCCCCAGCGGCAGGACCAGGTCGATGCCATGGATTACGCGGTCGCCGGTCCGATAGGAGAACTCGACATTCTCGACTCTGACGTCCAACGGCCCACCGGGCAGAGCCACCGGCACCTCTGGGTCGGATAGGTCAACCTCAGTGTCCAGCACGTTAAGAATCTTCCACCACCCAGCCAAGGCGGTCTGTGTCTGGTCCAGCACCTCGCCGAGTTCTGTGATCGGTGCAATAAGTAGGTTGCATAGGAACACAAAGGCCACCAGTTCGCCCGAGCTAACCCCCCAAGAATCACCCCACCACACTCCCGTGCCCACCACAGAGGCGATGGCCATCACCCCAAAGAAGTCAGAAACTGGCAGAACCAGAGAGAAATAGCGGGCCGCCTGCATCTGCTGGCCGTATTGGCTATCGATAGCAGAATGGATTCGACGTCGCACGGGCTCCCGGTGCCCGTAGGCCCGAACCGTCTCGACCCCGTGAACCGACTCGGAAACGATGGCCATCGTGTCCGACACACGGGTGCGGAGTTCCTCGTATGCCACCAGTTGGCGGGCCTGCATCCATCGCAGGATCGGAACCAACGGGATGTGAAGGACCAGAACCACCAAGGTCAACTGCCACGAGTACGCAGTCATGATGGCCAAGACGGCGACGATCTGGACCGAGTCGATGATCCAGGCCACTGCTCCCCACTGAGCGAACTGGGTGAGCGTTTCCACATCGCTAGTCACCCGTGCTGTCAGGACACCCTTCCTCGAGGCGGTGTGCTCGGCGAGACTCAGGCGGTGCAGGTGTTCGAAGGTCCGAGTCCGCAACCCAAGAAGGACTTCCTCGGCGGTCCGAACTAGGCGGAAGTAGGTGATCCGACCCACTTGGATGCTTCCCACCACGAGGACAATGGCGATCAGGCAGAGCAGAAGGGCACGTCCCATGTGGACTCCCTCCTCGGTGACCGACAGGTCCATAACCAGTTGGATCAGAAGGGGGACGAGCAACTTTCCGCCGGCAACTGAAAGAGCCATGAGTGCCGTCCGCCAAGCGCCCTCTCGCAACTCTGGTGAAGCCAGCAGACCGCGCCGCAGCACCGATAGTGCACCCACTCCGTCTAGTCGACGGGCATCCTCTTCTGTCACCAGTGCCTACTCGCCATCTCGTATGCCCTGGCCAGCGATGCGTATGCATCGACCTTGAGTAACTCATCGTGGGTACCGGTCGCCGCGACCCTTCCATCATCGAGGAAGACCACGCGGTCCGCAAGTCGGATCGTGGCCAGCCGATGGGCTACAACCAGAAGAGTCCGAGGCCCTTCGTTGAACGACGTTTCGACTGCCAAAGGATCTCGTAGGGATCCGAGTATGTCGGCCTCCACCACTGGGTCGACAGCCGATGTGGCATCGTCGAGAACAAGGACCTTTGGACAACGGAGAAGTGCCCGAGCTATAGCTAGTCGTTGGCGCTGTCCGCCTGACAAGGTGACGCCTCGTTCACCGATTTCGGTCTCGAGGCCGTCATTAAGGTCGGCGACAAACCCTGCAGCGGCAGCAACAACCAATGCCTGCTCTATCTCGTCCTCGGTGACCTCACGCCCGAGGGTCAGATTGGACCGTATGGTGTCGGCGAATAAGAAGGTCTCCTGAAGCACCGTGGCTACTGTCTCCGACACCCCCTCCGGGCCGAGTTCTGCGGTAGTCCGCCCACCCACCAGAATCTCACCGGATGTCGGCTGAATAAGTCCAGCCAACAAGGTGACAGCCGTGCTCTTACCTGATCCGGTAGCGCCAACTAACGCCACTGACTCGCCCTGCTCTAGACGAAGGTCGAATCCATTCAGAATCGATGGGCCTCCGGCGTGGGCGAAAACTATGCCGTCGAACTCAACGACTTTTGAGCCACGTTGCCCGCGGAGCCTTGTATTCCGGTCTGGCGAACCAGCGAATACTTCAACCGGTTCCGCCAAGACGCGGTCGATACGATCCAAGGCCACCACAGACCTCGGCATCTCTTGAAATAGGTAGCCCAGCATCTCCATGGGAAGAGTCAGGATGGTGAACAGGGACATGGCCCTGACCACATCTCCAATGGTCGCCGCGTTGCGATCAACCAGCCAAGCGCCCACTAGCAGGAGGACAACGATTCCCATTTGGGGTAATGAGTAATAGAGCGGTCCGTATTTTGCCCGCAGCCTCCCCACCTCGAGACGGCGGGATCGGAGCTGTTCGGCGGCATTCTTGAATCGCTCTACCTCGTCGCGCTCCCGCCCCAATGTCTTGACGACAACCGCACCGTCGAGGCTCTCGTGGGCGATACCAGATAGCACGCCAACCGCTGCCTGGCCAGCGGCGGCCGGTCCCTCGACCGCTCGAGTAAATCGCCGGTTCAGCCATATCAATATTGGGAACATGACCACCGCTACCAAGGCAAACAGGGGGTGAACGAGCAGCAAACTGACTAGAGACGCACCGGCCAGCATGAACACCGATACAACGAATGCAAGGGGCTTCAACATTGAAGTTGCCACCTCGACGTCGGCATCCGCGTGAGCTAGAAGTTGCCCGGCTGGCGTGGCCTGGTGGAAGGCCAGGGGGACGTCTAGAAACTGATCAATAACGGCCTGACGCCAAGTGCGCTGAGTTCGCACGAGTGCCAACATGTTGAACCAACGGCGGGCCATGACCGACACCGCGCGGATGAATCCGACGGCAGCTAAGACGACCACGGTGATTAGAACGGACCGGCGAGATACACCTCCACCGTCCAATCCGGGCACAATCACCTCGTCGGTGACCCGACCCACTACCACCGTAAAACCCACGATGGCTAGCACGAAGACATTGGCGCCCATGATTCCCGCTGTGTGCGCCCACGGATGCGCTCTCAGGGATCGACGGACCAGTCGCCAACCGCGCCAGATCACACTCTCGGTCGACGACCTTTCCGCAGGCGTGACCGGTGGAGGCGCGGAGAAGCCCTCCCCGTCGTCAATGCGGACGTTCAGAGTCGGTCAACGACGGCCGAAGCAAACTCGGAGCACTTCACCTCGGTCGCTCCATCCATCAGCCGCGCGAAATCATAGGTCACTACTTTGTCGGAAACCGTCGACTCAACGGCCCGCACGATGTCGTCGGCAGCCTCCTGCCAACCAATGTGTTCGAACATCAGCACGCCAGACAGGAGAACCGATGATGGGTTGACCTTGTCCTGACCGGCGTAGCGGGGTGCCGTGCCGTGGGTCGCTTCAAAGATGCCGTGACCGGTGACGTAGTTGGCGTTGCCGCCGGGAGCGATACCGATCCCTCCAACCTGAGCGGCCAACGCATCGGACAGATAGTCACCGTTAAGGTTCATGGTGGCGATCACGTCAAACTCTGCTGGACGAGTCAGGACCTGCTGGAGGGCGATATCGGCGATGGCGTCTTGGACAAGTATGCGATCACCTGGATCGCCGTCGCAGTCGTCCCACCCGACTGCCACTTCGGAGAACTCGTCACGAACTAGCTCATAGCCCCACTTCTGAAAGGCTCCCTCAGTGAACTTCATGATGTTGCCTTTGTGGACCCAATGCACCCGAGGGCGTCCACGGTCTACTGCGTACTGAAGGGCTGCCCGCTGAAGGCGTTGGGAGCCTGTCTTGGAGATGGGCTTGATACCGATGCCTGAGTCCTCACGGATTCTCCAGCCGAAAGCATCTTCAAGCAACTCCCGCAACCTCAACGCTTCCGGGGTCATAGCCTCGACCTCCATGCCGGCATAGATGTCCTCGGTGTTCTCCCGGAAGATCACCATGTCAACCAATTCGGGCTGCTTCACAGGCGACGGGACACCCTTGAACCACCGGACCGGACGCAGACATACGTACAGATCCAAAATCTGACGAAGGGCCACATTGAGACTTCGAAACCCGCCACCGATCGGTGTCGTGAGTGGCCCCTTGATGCCAATGAGGTGATCGATGAAGCAGTCGACAGTCTCCTGGGGGAGCCAGTCGCCAGTCTCGTTGTAAGCCTTCTCGCCGGCCAGGACTTCTTTCCATTCAACGCTGTGGCCATATTTGCCCGCTGCGGCGTCCAAAACGCAGCGAGCCGCCGGCCAGATATCGACCCCGGTCCCGTCACCTTCGATGAACGGGATAATCGGATTGTCCGGGACCTGGAGGACACCGTTGGCGCCCATGGTGATCTTCTCTGCCATAGCTCTGACCCTACCGATTTCAGCCTCTAGGTTGACCAGCAGAGATCGTCATTGACCGTCGGTCCGTCGACCCGGCGCAGTTCGACCTGCAAAGACTATGCCTAGTTGGTATCGCGTTCCGCTGCTTCGGCGGTGTTTCGCAGAAGCATGGCCACTGTGGTCGGACCCACCCCACCGAGACGTGGGGTAATCCACGAGGCGACCTCACCCACCGACTCGTCAACATCAGCCAGCAACTTCTTGCCTTCCCATGAGATACCGCCACTCACCACTACGGCACCCGGCTTAACCATGTCAGGTTTAACGAATGACGGAATGCCCAACGCCGCTACGACAACGTCTGCCTCACGGGTTAGCTCGTCTAGATCCGGAACGGCCGAGTGCACGACGGTCACAGCCGCGTTGGCACCCGGCGACTTTGTAGTCAGTAGGAGCGACAAAGGGCGTCCCAGAGTGGGACCTCGACCGATGACTACGACGTGTCGACCGCTGATGTCAATGTTGTAGTGAACGAACATGGCCTGAATCCCAGCCGGTGTGCACGGCACCGGTCCATCTTCCTGGAGAACCAGCTTTCCCAGGTTGGTGGGATGCAGACCGTCGGCGTCCTTAGTCGGGTCCATCAAAGACAGGGCTGCGTTGAAGTCGAAGCCCTCGGCTACAGGGTGCTGGATGATGTAGGCGTGGACCTCCGGATCCTCGTTGAAACGAGCCACCGATTCTTCGAGGGCCGCTGGTGGATCTCCAGCATCGACCTGAATATGGTGGGAAACCATTCCCACCGACTCACAGGTCTCGTGCTTTTTACGGACATAGCCGGCACTTGCCCCGTCGTCGCCTACGAGAATGGTTCCTAGCCCCGGCACTATGCCCTTGGCCTTCAAGGCTTGGACACGATCCCGAACATCGTGGAGGACAGCTTCGGCGACGGGTCCACCTGCCAGAAATTGTGCACTCATAGCCAATGACGCTATCTGGCAGCGGACCCCTGCGTTTCAGACATCTGGCACCATCGGCCGCGGAAAGAGCGATCGCGGAGTCAGTGCCGGAAATGTCGCTCGGAGGTGAAAACCATTGCTATCCCGTGCTCGTCGGCTGCCTCGATTACTTCGTCGTCGCGCAAAGAACCACCCGGTTGGACAACCGCGGTGATGCCAGCCTCAGCGGCCGCATCGAGTCCATCGCGAAAGGGGAAAAAGGCCTCGCTGGCGCACGCGCCCCCAACTGCCCGTCCGGCAGCTTTCTCCACTGCGATACGACCGGCATCGATTCGGTTCTGCTGGCCAGCGCCAATGCCAACGGCTTGGCAGTCCTTAGCCAGCACGATGCTGTTGGAGTCGACTCTTGCTGCTAGACGCCAAGCAAATACAAGATCGGCCCATTCGACCGGGCTTGGCTGCCGCTTGGTCACCACCTGCCAGTCGGTGTGTGGGGTTACCAGTCGGTCTGTGGTCTGTACCAAGAATCCGCCGTCGATTACCCGGAAATCCAAATCCGGCCGCGTGGGTGCCTCAGCTTCGATGATGCGCAGATCGGCTTTCTGCTTCAAGTGAGCCAAGGCATCGGACTCGTAGGAGGGTGCCAGTACCACCTCGGTAAAAACTTTCGAGAGTGGTTCGGCCATGGCCAAGTTGACCGGCCGGTTAACAGCCACAATGCCACCGAAAGCAGAAACTGGATCACAATCGTGGGCCGCTAAGTATGCCGTAGCTACATCGGTTCTTATAGCGGCACCGCACGGGTTGGCGTGCTTGACGACTACGGAAGCCGGATCGTCTCCCAGTGAATGGGCAATGCGCCAAGCCGCCTCGGCGTCTAGCAGGTTGAGATATGACATGGGCTTACCGCCGTGCGTTACTGCTCTGTCCCACAAACCCTCGTCGCCGATGGTCCGATAGCGGGCGCCGACCTGATGCGGATTCTCTCCGTAACGCAGGACCTGGACCCTCTCTAGAGCCAGATGGATCGACGGCTTCAGCGGATCACCAGCCATACTCGAAGCAGGATCGGAATCAAACCATTCGACAATGGCCGCGTCATAAGCCGCTGTGTGGGCAAACGCGGCTCGGGCCAGACGTCTCCGCGTGAGGTCCGAGAGATCGCCGGCCGTCCGCAATTCGTCCAGCACTACTGGGTAGTCGAATGGATCGACGACAACACCCACGTGGGCGAAATTCTTGGCGGCGCCTCGCATGATGGCCAAGCCACCTATATCGATGAGTTCGATGCCCGGATCAGACGAGAAGGGGTAGAGGTTGCCGACCACAATGTCAATTGGCTGGATGCCGGACTCTCGGAGATCCCGAAGGTGGTGAGGGTCGGAACGGTCGGCGAGGATGCCAGCATGAATTGCGGGATGGAGGGTCTTTACCCGGCCACCCAGCATCTCGGGAAACTTTGTCACCTCGACAACCTCAGTGACCAACAATCCTTCCCCCATCAGGTGTTCCGCCGTTCCGCCACTGGACAACACTTCCCATCCGAGATCAATCAGACCGCTTGCCAAATCGATGATCCCCGTCTTGTCATAGACCGATAACAGAGCGCGGCGAACCTCAGGGAGCGTCTCAGATGTCACGGGGTGACTCCTTCGGTTTTGGGCAGGAAGTGTCCGCCATCCGGTTCAGGAAGAATCAACTCGCCATTAAGTATTGCCCGCAATGTCTCAACGTACAGACGGCGTTCGACCACCTTTATGCGTTCATGGAGGCTGGCCTCGTCGTCGTCGGGATGAACTCTGACGGCCTTCTGGGCGAGAATTGGACCAGCGTCCACTTCCAAGGTGGCTAAGTGGACAGTGCACCCAGTTGTGCCCACCTGGGCAGCCAGAGCGTCGCGAACGGCATGCCAACCGGGAAAGGCTGGAAGCAGCGCTGGGTGAGTGTTCAGGGTTCGACCACCGAAACGGTCATAAAACGATTTTCCGAGAATGGTTCCAAAGCCGGCCATGGCTACCAGTTTGATATCGCGGTCGGCGATCATCGAAGCTAAATGCTCTGAATAGGCATCTTGATCGAAGTCATCACCGAACGTTTGCCGGCGCACCACCAGCGCTTCAACATCATGTCCAGCGGCCAGAGAAATCGCGGGACACGGACGGTCGGCAACTACGAGGTCTACGGGCAGGTTGGCTTCAACCATGGCGTCGAGGATTGAACCCGCACCAGAAACCAGAACTGCTAGGGACATGACGGCGACGGTACCAGCGCGCTCCGTCCGCGAACCGGGCCTTGAGATGTTCTTCTCAGTCGAGCTCGGCCACGATCTCAGCCATGAGTTCACCAGCTTCGGTGGGGTTCAGGCCTACCCGAACCCCGGCCGCGCTCAGGGCCTCCATCTTGGCCGCAGCTGTTCCGCGGCCTCCTGAGACGATGGCGCCCGCGTGACCCATCTTCTTTCCGGGCGGTGCCGTTACACCGGCGACATATGCAGACACTGGCTTGGTCATTCGTTCAGCGATGAACTCAGCGGCCTCCTCTTCGGCTGAACCGCCGATCTCGCCGATCATCATCACTGCCTTCGTTTCTGGGTCCGCCTCGAAGGCCTCCAGACAATCAATGAAAGATGTGCCGGGCACCGGGTCGCCGCCAATGCCCACACAGGTGGTGCACCCAATGCCTTTCTCCTTCAGCTCGTAGAGAGCTTGATAGGTCAGGGTGCCTGAACGGCTAACTATGCCGACCGGGCCGCCGGGTAAAGCTATGTGGCCTGCAGTGATTCCAATGTTGCAGAGGCCAGGTGAGATGATCCCAGGGCAGTTCGGGCCAAGCAGACGCACCCCTGGGTGGTCGCGTTTCAGGCGGTTATAGAGCTCAGCCTCATCGTGGGCGGGCACGCCCTCGGTAATGGCGACGATGAACTCAACTCCGCCCTCTGCAGCCTCCAGCACGGCGTCGCGAACACCGGGGGCCGGGATGAAGATGCATGAAGCGGTTGCGCCGGTGGCCTCCACAGCGTCGGCAACAGTGGCGAAGACCGGCACACCATCTACATCAGTGCCAGCTTTGCGGGGATTGGTGCCTGCCACCACTTGTGTTCCATACTCACGATTGAGGCGGCCGTAGTAACGGCCCTGGCTTCCGGTAAGTCCCTGGTAGACCACCTTGGTGGCGGCATCGACGAAGATGCTCATTGAACGCTCCCCTGTCCAGAATCAACTTCCTCGTCGGCTAGAGCAACGGCCGTTCGGGCTGCGTCAAGCATGGTGGGCGCCATACGCAGAGTGTCCGATAGGTGTGGCTGGAGAATGGCTCGGCCCTCCTCAGCGTTGGTCCCATCTAGGCGTATGACGATAGGGGAGTCGATGTCTACTCGCTGAAGCGCCTCCACGATCCCGTTGGCCACCTCCTCACCTCGGGTAATCCCCCCAAAGATGTTGATGAAAATGCACCGGACAGCCGGATCATTGTTGATGACTTCCAGAGCACCAGCCATCACATCGGCGTTGGCCCCACCCCCGATGTCCAGGAAGTTGGCCGGCCGGCCACCAACTTGGTTGACCACGTCGACCGTAGACATCGCTAAGCCGGCGCCGTTGGCAATCACGCCCACTGAACCCTCCAAGCCGACGTACTGCAGTCCGCGGGCATGGGCCGCTGTCTCCCGGGCGTCGCGTGTTTGCGTCTCGTCATAGGCGTCATAGTCCTCATGACGGAAGGTCGAGTTGCTGTCAAGCGTGACCTTGGCATCCAGTACGTGAACCCTCCCGTCCGGAGTGAGGATGAGTGGGTTGATTTCAACCAGATCAGCATCGCCGTCCACATAGGCCGTATACAACTGCTGGAGGATGGCGACCGTTCCCTCCACAGCAGCCTCTGGTAGGCGGGCAGCAGCCACCCATTCCCGTGCGGTGTCCGCGTCAAGGCCATCGACGGGATCGACCCACACTTTGGCGATGGCATCGGGATTCTCTTCCGCGATGGTCTCAATTTCGACACCGCCCTCAGCTGACAGCATCCCCAGATGCTTCTTGGCCGAGCGGTCAAGGGTGAACGAGGCGTAGTACTCCTCGGCGATGTCGGAGGCCTTCTCGATCCAGACACGACCCACCACATGACCGCGGATATCTAGGCCGAGGATCGCCGAGGCGTGAAGGCGGACGTCTTCCACAGTGGCAGCGAACTTCACTCCCCCCGCCTTGCCTCGGCCACCGGTGTGCACTTGGGCCTTGACCATTACTGGGGTACCCAGACGTTCTGCAGCCGCAACAGCCTCGTCCACCGTGAAGGCGATCTCCCCGGCAGACACCGGCATGCCATAGCGGGCAAAGAACCGTTTGCCCTGGTATTCGAAAAGGTCCACCCTGACCACCCTTCTAGCGCCCTCTTTAAGCCAAGACCGTTGGGCCCGTCGACCCGGCGATCCTAGGCTCGGGCACTCAACCGTTTCCCCAGCGGGCCGATGTGACATCGAACCCACAATCCCGTCCCTGAATTCATCGCTCCGAAGCCGGGGATTGAAACTAAGAAGGAGTCCGAGAAGTCGTGACAATTGCTCGCGGTCTGCGATTCGACCTGAGGCGGGCCCTAGTGGTCACGGTCGTTGCTCTGGCTGGCGCCGCGGGTGGTCTGGTCGGGATCTTGTGGCTGGCTGGATCGTCCGACGCTGTCGACGTGAAGCTTGGGGATCCAGACTTCAGGGGCATTGACGCTGCGGATCTAGCCTCCGAGATTGCGGCGCGCGGGCCGGTGCCATTCCCCGATCTAGTCGGTCGCGATCTCCCCATCTGGGTCACCCACGCAGGTGGCGACCCCAAGGTCGGCTGGTCGACGTTCTCGGCTCGGGTTCCCGGAAGCAACGACTGTCTGGTGCAATGGGACCCGAACGGCGGAGGGGGAACGGGTGTTTTTTACGATAGCTGTGACCCCAAGATGACCTGGGCAGCCAACGGTGTCGGGCTCGACGCCTTGGTTTGGACAGTGATCACTAGCGATGACGGACTTGAGTTGCGTATTGACGTAGCCGGTGCCGCCAAAGGGGGCTCTCCGTGACAGATCGTCTGTACCTGCACAATGCCGAACTGCGGACATTCGAGGCAGAGGTGGTCTCCGTCGATGACACCCAGGTTGAACTTGACCGGACAGCCTTTTATGCGACCAGTGGCGGACAACCCCATGACACCGGCCACTTGGTTTGGGCCACTGGTGCGGCCAACGTGGTCGATGTGCGAACGGTCGATGGACTGCTGCTCCACACACTGGCTGGACCGGTGCCCAAGGTGGGCACGCCGGTAACTGGCGAGGTCGATGACACGCGCCGACGACACATGATGCGCACCCACACCGCTATGCACGTGCTGTGTGGGGTGATGTGGAAGCACTGGCGACGTGTGGTGACTGGCGGGAACATGGATGCACTGTCTGGGCGCATGGATTTCGAAGTTGACCAACTTCCAGAAGGCTTTGCCGCAGAGATTGAGGCACTCTGCAACGCTGAGATCGCCGCCAACCGGCCGATCGAAGTGTCGTTTGTCTCCCGCAGCGATGCGGTGTTGGACCGGGAATTGATCCGCACCAAAGTCAACCTGGTCCCCGAGTCCGTAACGGAGATCCGTGTGGTGGATATCGTCGGCTTGGACAAGCAGGCTGACGGCGGGACCCACGTATCGTCCACTGGTCAGGTCGGGCGCCTGGAGGTCATAAAGACGGAGTCCAAGGGCAAAGGATTCAAGCGAATCCGCTTCGTCCTGCATGACTCATGACCATTGGCTTCTAACTGCCGGCCATGCGATCACCGCAACGTAGTAGTACCAGAATGACCAGCCAGCAAAGGCGCCACTGCCGACGTCTGGGCGGCAAGAAGCCCAATCAGGGCAAGGTGACCTTTGTGAGGTCCCGGGCCACGACTACGTTGCCGGAGTAGCCACCGGAACGCACGTCGGCAACGAACGCCTCCTCATCGGCCTCCGATGCTGGCGGGGGTATCAGGTGCGTCAGCACTAGGGACGGGATTTGCAGATTCGCGGCCTGCCGGCCAATCTCAACCGTGTCAGCGTGGTAGCTGAGGATGAAGCGCCGGTGCTCAGGGAGCGGTCGGATTTCCGAAAAGCGCATTGCCTCATACACCAGCACATCGGCACCCGCAGCTAAGTCCGCCATCTCGTCACACACCAAGGTGTCCCCCGATACGACTACCACCCCGTCTGGGCTCTCAATCCGATAGCCGACAGCGGGATGGACCGGCTCATGTCGGACCTGGCCAGCAAACACCCGCACGTCGTTTAGCCGCCAGACTTCTGTCGGTACTACCGGGTACGCAAATGGGAGAAGGTCAACCTGAAGCACATCCGTGCGTTTGGCATGCCCGGCCCGCACCGCTAGATCCTCCGACCACCGGTCGACGAGCCCATCAACAAAACGGACGCAGGGACCGGTCGGCATCACGAGCGGCAGGGAAGGCAGGTTCTGGGAGCGATCCATAACCCAACGTGTAAGGAGAAGGTCGTCAAGACCCACTAGATGGTCGGAGTGGTGGTGGGTGAGGAAGACTGCATCGAGTCCGCCCGGTGAGGTCCCCGCGCCTAGCAGACGCATCACCGTGCCCCGGCCTGCGTCAAACTGAAGCCGAGTCAGGCCACCACCAGGTCCCTCGACCTCCACCAAGACACCCGGCCCTGCTCGGTCCGGTGTGGGAATCGGCGTCCCTGTACCCGTGATGGTCACCATCGTGCTCACCAAGAAGATCCTTCTCTCAAGCGTTCGACCTCGCCGAGGTTCTCGTGGCAGATACCGTGCACCTGCCGGAGGCCAATGGTCGGCCCAGCATTTTTGATTGGTGTCAGGGCTAAAGAGCCTTCCAGACGGCGACCCCCCGACCATCGATGGCCTGAACGGCGACCTAGCCCCATCCTAAGTCCTCGACTCCATGTGGAAGACTCCCAACATGGGAAAGGATTCGGGCCGTTTGGCTGGAAAGGCGGCATTCATCACCGGAGCGGCGGCAGGCATCGGACACCAAACAGCTTTGCTTTTCGCCGCTGAAGGTGCCCAAGTTGCGGTCGTAGACATGGACACCGAAGGCGCAGCAGCAGTGGCCAATGAGGTGACCGCAGCAGGGGGCGAAGCGGTAGCGCTCACAGCCAACGTGGCCGTTGAAGCCGAAGTGGCAACAGCGATAGCTGAAGCCGAAGAGGCTTTCGGCCGACTAGACGTCTTGTTCAACAACGCCGGGGTCATGCTGGCCGACGACGGCGACGCCCAGTCGACTGAGGATGACGTCTGGGACCTGACGATGGATGTCAACCTCAAGGGAGTCTGGTTCGGCTGTCGTCACGGCATCCCCGTTCTGCGGCGGGCTGGCGGCGGTTCGGTGATCAACACGGCCAGTTTCGTCGCACTACTGGGGGCGGCCACTCCCCAGTTGGCCTATACGGCCTCCAAGGGAGGGGTCCTGGCCATGACTCGAGAATTAGCGGTGATTCACGCCCGAGAGGGGATCCGGGTCAACGCTCTTTGCCCGGGCCCACTGCGCACCGAGCTGTTGATGTCTTATCTGGACACTGAGGAGAAGCGGAATCGGCGTTTGGTCCATGTCCCAATGGGACGTTTCGGCGAGGCAGCCGAGATTGCAGCGGCTGCCCTGTTCTTAGCGTCGGACGAATCGTCATACGTGACCGGAACCGATTTCACCGTTGACGGCGGATTGACTGCCGCCTACGTAACCCCTGAGTGAGGGTCATCCTTCGAAAGCGCAATCCCTAACCCTCTTATTGATCGATTGACTTGAGTTCAGACATTTTTCTCCAACACGTCTGAGGTGCCAGACCGTAAAAGCTGGTGCTTGGCTGGCGGTTAACGCGACCGGAAGAAAGAACAAGTCCTCCACATCGGCCGTTCTCCCAGACTCAGCGGCCTGATGAACGAACGAGGAACCGGCCGGCGAGGTGGTTGATACCTGCGCCGATCAGTTTCGGTCCTGAACAATGGGCAGGTCTAGGAATAGCGCCTGCAAGAACAGCGCCTCATTCGGGTTGCGAACCAGTTCGCCGGCAGCCTGAGTGATGCGGGTCGTGGCAGTCAGCATCTTTTCAGCCTCTAATTCTGATCTGATTTCCAAATCGGCTTGGGCCAAATAGGTGCGGCTCAAAGTAGCCAGGCCAAACCTCAGTTCGTCGTCACGATGGCGGCGAACCTCCCTGCGCTGCCGCTCAGTGAGCTGCCGTCGACCTGAGCCACGTGTTCCGATTACCTCCTCGCGTTCCGCCAGTTCGTCCAACTCCTGCCGATGACGCTCCTCAAGCGGGGCCTGAGCGGCGTCGATCAGTGCACGGACCTCGTCGACCAGCACCGCGACTGCTGCACCGGAACCGTCGAGTCGATCCAGAACCGACCGCCAGGCGTCCCGCCTCGCCAGCACCGCCGAGTCATTAGCCAGCAGACGGGCCCGTTCCAGGCTGCCGCCGGCTGCTTCGGCCACGTCGATAGACCGATCTGCAGCCACTCCCTCAGCCTCAATCAATCCCGCCAAGACCTCTGTCGGTATGGGGCCAACATCGACCCTCACACACCGTGAAGCCACTGTTATGTGCTCCTCCGGGATCTCGTCGGCCAGCAACACAAAGACGGCGGTTATCGGGGGTTCTTCGATTGTCTTAAGCAAGCTGGCTGCTGCAGCCGCTTCGGCTGTGTGGAAACGATCAACCACAATCACCTTGCGGTCGGCCTCAACCGGCGACCGCCATCCCTCGACAGTGACACGATCGGCGTCGGCAACTAATAGGGACCGACCCTCGGACTCAACAAGAACTAGGTCCGGATGTTGTCCCGCTGCGGCCAACGAGCGGTGCCGAGATGCTTCTCTGTCGTCATCCACTCCGTCAGCGAACAATGCTCCGGCGAAGGCACGTGCAGCCTCCTCTCGTCCGGCACCGGTCGGCCCAACCAGAAGGTAGGCATGAACCGGAGCGGCGACTGCGGCGCGGAGAAGGGAAACGGCGTCCGGCTGACCTAGAACCTTCGCCCATAGCCCAGCGTCGTCCAACTCGTCGACCAGTGCGGTCGGTAGCGCCGTCACCGGGACAACCACTCATCGATGGCTCGGGCAATCCGGTCAGCCACCTCGTCAATAGTCCCTGAACCGTCGACCACTATCCAACGGTCTGGATCAGCGGTGGCCATCTCTTTGTAGGCCTCAACTACCTTCGCCTGAAGGCCATCACCGGATCGCTCGATCCGATCCCGTTCATCACCTAGTCGGTCCGCTGCCAACGGCACATCAAGGGCAACGAGCACCACCAAGTCGGGCTGCAGGCCACCGGTGGCAAACCGGTTGACATCTGCTACTACGTCGGCACCTAGTCCTCGTCCGTAGCCCTGATAAGCCACCGAGGAAGCCACGTAGCGGTCTGACACCACATCCCGGCCGGCAGCAAGAGCTGGCAACACCACCAGTTCTACATGCTGAGCCCTTGCGGCAGCCATCAATAGCGCCTCGGCCCGGTCTACCGGGCCGTCGCCGTCGGGATCCAGCACGAGGTCGCGGATTCGTTCACCTAGTGGCGTTCCGCCGGGCTCCCGGGTGAACACTGCGCCGAGGTATTCGGCGAGTAAGCGGGCTTGGGTGGACTTGCCTGTCCCGTCGGCACCCTCCACGGCGATAAATCGGCCCATCACCCTTCTGAATCTCCCCGTATTTCATCGTCCAGAACATCTACTGGAGCCTTGTCCTCAAGTAAACCGCTGGCCGTCGACGCGCGGACGCCGGACCGCAGGGAACCGGCAGCGACGGCGCCCGAGGTAAGGATGATGACCGCCGCCAGCCAAAGTGTGAGACGCACCCCTGGTACGTGGACCTCGAGGCCGAATAGCTCCAAATGCCGATTCCAGAGCAGGCTGGAAAAACGATCCAACATGTCTTCCATTAGCGGGCCCACTACCAGAGCCAGAAGGACGCAACCCCGGACTAGTAGGTAGAGCGTCGAGAAGATCCGGCCCCGCAGTTCGTCTTCCACTGTCTCGTGCAGCAGGGTGAAGCCCAGCACGTATACAGATCCCGCGCAGATGCCGATCCCGAAGACCATCGATGTCGAGGCGTGTACCTGCCCAATCGACGCCGCTAGGGCCAGAAAGACGCCAGCGCCGGTGAGGGCCAGGGTGAACGTTCTGGCTTTATCAAGGTATTTTTGTCGCCAGGTGACCAGTCCCACGCCGGATGCCACACCAAGGCCGAGTGCGGTGATGAGGACTCCTAAGCCGGACTTTCCCGCTCCGAGAACTTCGTCGGCGTAAATGGCCCCCAGTGGTACCAGCATCCCTCCACCGATCAGGCCAGTGGCCAAGCCGAGGTTCACGGTGCGGGCCACCGGATTTCCAAAGGCGAACCGCCATCCCTCTCGAAGTTCGGCGATCGGGTTGTCCAGCACCAAGCGACGACCTTTCGCCTCGTCCTGCTCCGAGCGGGGTCGCTTGGGCAGGTCAAGGGTAAAGATGAGCCAACCGGTAACCAGAAACGATAGAGCATTCGCATAAAAGGCGAGACCCATGTCGTCAAGGCGAACGTTGTCGGCCCATGCCGAGTCGAAAAGGGCGGTCGAAAGCCGACCGAACAAAGCCATCAGGCCAGCACCCAAGGGAAAGGTCCCATAGGCGGCAACTAGAGAAAGCGAGTTAGCCGTGGCTAACTGGTCCTCGCTGACTACGTGGGGTACTGAGGCCTCCTTGGCCGGCCCCCACAGCATGGTAAATGCCTCCAGGACCAGTGAGGCCAGGAATAGACCGACCAATGTGTCCACAAAGGGCAGTGCCACCATCACGGCGGCTCGGCCCACGTCGCAGACAACCATTGTGCGCTTGCGATCCCAACGGTCGACTAGGACACCAGCTACCGGACCAAAGAAAAAGCCGGGGACGATGCGCGCGGCCAGTACCAAGCTGAGTGCCGCTCCCTCGTTACCCGTACCGAGCCGTATAGCCAGAATCGAAATAGCCAGCAGACCGAGCCAATCGCCAGTCGCAGATACGACCTGAGCCATCCAAAGCCGAAAGAAGGCTCGTGTCCCGAAGATACGGCTCTTTAGAGCCGGCCGTCTCTTCAGCGGCAGAAACGGCGTGAACTCATCACCTGGCAATCGCCGTCTACGGCGCTGGTCGTCGGCAGAACCGTCATCAACCGAGTCCGGTCCCACCGGTCCGCTCTCCTCGGTCACCTTCCTACTCTAAGGGAGGTGAGCATGGCGATCAGGGGGAGGCGCCTATTGCGGTCATCTCTGGTCCAATCAGACTTCAGACAAGATTGCTGTCAGAGACTTAGATTTTCATCCCTCTAGTGCGGCTCGACGCTCGGCAAGTAGCTCAGAAGCCCGCTCGTCAGTAAGGCTCTCAGGCGTGACGCCCAACGGTAGTGACGCGTTGACCTCGCCGTCAGTGACGTAAAAACCAAACTTTCCTTCTAAAACAAACATCAACTTTTCGGTTTCCTGATCTCGACTGAGATCACGAACAACTTTCGGAGCGTTCTTACCCTTCTTCTTTGGCCTGGCTAGCACCGCTAGGCACTCGTCCAATGAGATGGTAAGAAGCTGCTCCTCGTTCTCAAGGCTTCGAGTGTCCGAACCCTTCTTTAGATAGGGACCGAACTTCCCGTTCTGAACGGTTATCTCAACACCATCAGCCGGATCCGCACCAACTACACGGGGCAGACTCAGTAACTGCAGAGCATCATCGAGCGTGATGCGTTCAAAGGTCATTGTCTTGAACAGCGACTGCGTCTTCGGTTTTGGGAGGTTGTCCTGGTCGGACTGGCGATCCAGCTCATCAACAAACGCCTCTAGATCGTCGAAATAATCCAGAGTCTCGGCCAACGCGTCAAGATTCTTCTTTCGATCTTCCCCATCTTCTAGAGCACTGATCTTTGCCCCGTAGCCAGAAAGATCGATAGCTGATTCAAGCACTGCACGCGGACCCTCGGAAGACCTAGCAGCCAACTTTTTGCCGAACTTGAGGAAAGCCTTGATACTGGCGGCCGTCTTTTTCCCTTGACCAGATAGAACGCCGTCCTTGGTCGTCGAAGGAATGCCGAGATCACCGGCGGTCCGAAGCACATCAAGAACGGGTCGCCCAGCCTCAGTAGCAACCATGATTCTTTTGATGACTGCTGGTCCCAGCCCATCGCGCTTTGGAACATTAAGAATCTGCTTGGCGCCACTCGGGTCGAGCCGTCCCTCTGCTAGGCGAAGAAAGGCCAGGGCAACCTTGATCTCCTTCTTGCTCTTCGGTAGTGCCATCACACGGCCTTCGGGAGACAGCGGTGATGGTTGCTCGGGCGGTTCGCCCAGCATGACGTAAGGTCCGTATTTCCCGCTCATAACCCACACTGGAAGACCGGTAGCAGGGTCGATGCCCAACTCCCGATCTGACGAGGCATTCAGGTATTCCATGGCCTGTTCAACAGTGAGCTCGCCAACAACGACATCTTCGGGAATTGACTTCGAGACTTCACCTAGCTGGACATAGGGACCGAACTTGCTGTATCGGGCTAACACCGGTTCCTCAGAATCCGATAGTCCCAACTCGACAAAATTGACTTCAGGACCAACGATTTCTTCGGCTCGGTCATGGACCTTTGCCTTCAAACCGATGTCGTTGTCAGAACCCCGCCAGAAATCACGCAGAAACTCGACTTCATCCAGTTCGCCATTAGCGATCCTGTCCAGATCGTCTTCCAGATCCGCGGTGAAGGTGTAGTCGACAACACGAGGAAAGTGCTTTTCAAGAAGACGTGTGACTGCAAAGGCAGCCAGGGTCGGCACTAATGCCGACCCTTTTTTGAACACATATTTCTTCTGGATCGTCTGCACAATGCCTGCGTAGGTCGATGGCCGGCCAACGCCGTGTTCCTCCATGCCCTTGACCAGAGAGGATTCTGTGTAGCGGGCTGGTGGACGGGTGCTGTGGCCTTCGGCTGCCACGTCCACGACGTCGACAGTCTGCCCGGCTGTCAGAGTCGGAAGCAGGCGCTCATCGTCTTCGGCCTCGGTTCCCTGATCGTCACTGGCTAGTTCGAGATTTTCGTAGGCCTTGCGGAAGCCGGCATGATGGATGGTGGTGCCGGTAGCAGCAAGGTTGGCCTGCTCGTAACCCGGTGCCGCAATGTCAGAAGTGAGCTCTATGCGGAGGGTCTCGCCCGCAACATCGGTCATCTGCGATGCCACGGTCCGACGCCAAATCATTTTGTAGACACTGGCCTGGGCTGGAGGAACTCTTTTCCGAACTGTGTTGGGATCCACGAACCGGTCACCGGCAGGACGAATGGCCTCGTGAGCTTCTTGAGCATTGCGAACCTTATTGACATAGGACCGGGCTTCAGCCGGCAGGAATTCGCGGCCAAACCTGTCTACAACCTCATTTCGGGCAGCCCTCACCGCCGTATCCGACAATGTCGTACTGTCCGTTCGCATATAGGTGATGAACCCCTGCTGGTAAAGGGCCTGCGCAGCCGCCATTGCGCGCGCAGGCGAAAGCTTCAGACGGTTGCCCGCTGCCTGCTGAAAGGTGGACGTGGTAAATGGGGGGGGTGGCTTACGGCGGAATGGCTTCGATTCTGCCGCTGTCACCTCGGCCGTCTGACCGTTAAGGGACTGGCGCAGCAACTCGGCAGAAGCTTTGTCAATGACCACTAGATCGCTGTCCGTCAGGTTTCCCTCGTCGTCAAAATGCCGACTTTCAGCCACCCTGCGCCCGTCAACGCTTACCACCTGAGCGTCAAAGGCCCCGTCGGATTCAGCAGCCAAGTTGCAGGTCAAACCCCAGTAATCGGCGGCTGTGAAGGCCATTCGTTCCCGCTCGCGTTCCACTATCAACCGGGTAGCCACGCTCTGCACCCGCCCAGCTGAAAGGCCACGACTGAGTTTCAGCCAAAGCAGTGGTGACAACGCAAAGCCGACGATCTTGTCAAGTTTCTGGCGAGCCATCTGAGCTGCGACGAGATCTTCATCGATCTCACGTGCATTGCGCAGAGCTTCAGTTATCGCCTCCTTAGTGACCTCGTGAAACACCATTCGTTTCACGGGAACCTTCGGCTGGAGTACCTCTAGCAGGTCCCATGCGATCCTTTCGCCTTCCCTATCCTCATCGGTGGCGAGATAAAGCTCATCGGCGTTCTTTAAGGATCTCTTCAACTGAGCGACCTGCTTCTTGCTGTCGGACTTCAGAATGAAGAATGGTTCGAAGTTCCCGTCGAGGTTGATTCCGAATCTCGCCCAGGCCTTGTCTTGATATTCAGAAGGAAGATCCGAGGGCTTAGTAACTAACTCTCGGATATGGCCAATCGACGAGTCGACAACGAAACCGGCTCCCAAGTAGCCGGCAATGGTCTTTGCTTTGGCAGGGGACTCAACGATGACCAGTGCCTTGCTCATGAATTCCACCAATGGCAGAAATAGGTGGCTCGTGTCAAACGACCGCTTTCTGACCTCACGGGATTAGGCCTCAAGAGGTGCCTCCATCTCGCTGGCCACAACCTGGCCGTCGGATCCGTCCGAACGGGCGCCGGAAAGAATGAGAAGACCGATCAGTGCAGCCAACAACGAGGCGAACAAGATCCCCACCTTGGCTTCTTCCTGTAGGACGTAGCTGTCGTAGGCAAGGCCGGACACAAAGAGCGACACAGTGAAGCCAATACCCGCGATGGCGGAGATCCCCACCACGTGACGCATGGTCGCTCCACCTGGCAACGCTGATAGGCCCAACCGAACGGTGCCCAAGGTGAAGAGGCTGACGCCGAGTATCTTGCCGACCACCAATCCGAACACCACTCCGATCGTCACTTGAGAACTGATGGCATCAGACAGCACTTCGCCACTCAGTTCGATTCCGGCGTTGGCTAGAGCGAACAACGGGATGATGAGGAACCCGGTTAGAGGATGAAGTTGCCGCTCGAGACGGTCGGCCACCGACACCGACTCGTTGAGGCGGAACTTTGCAGCTCTGAGGCCCTCGGCATCCAGTGACTCAGCGCCCATTGGTGATACCTCGTTGGGTTCTAGCAACGGCTTTGCTGGCGTCAGAAGTCCCATCGCCACACCAGCGATCGTGGCGTGGATTCCTGAACGGAACGTGGAATACCAAAGCAGAATCCCCAGGAGCAGATACAAGGGTGTGTACCAAACCCTCATCCGGGTCAGGATGACGACGGCCAGCACTATGGCCACGGCGAGAACAAGCCATTCGGTTGCCAGGTCGTTTGTGTAGAAGATGGCAATCACCAAAATCGCCCCGATGTCGTCAACGATGGCGAGAGACAGCAGAAATACCTTCAGCGGCGTCGGGACCCGGGGCCCGAGGATGGACACCACGCCTACGGCGAAGGCGATGTCAGTGGCCATGGGGATCCCCCATCCGGCTGAGGATGCCCCAGACGGGTTAAAGACGAAAAAGATCAACGCCGGAACGACCATTCCGCCGACGGCCGCCCCAGCGGGCAGAAGGGCAGCCCGGCGGTCCCGGAGGTGGCCAGTTACCAATTCTCGCTTGATTTCAAGGCCAACCACGAAGAAGAACACGGCCATAAGGGCGTCGTTGACCAGTTCGCCGAGGGTCAGTGCATGACCGTGGTGTTCGAGGGCGAAATCACCGACCGCTAGGTGGACCTCGGTGGCCCAGAGGTCGTTATAAGAACTGGACCACGGGGAATTAGCCCAGACGATGGCCACCACAGTGGTCACGATGAGGAGTATCCCGCCAGCTGCCTCAATTCCGAGGAACCGCATCACCGGTCGTCCGATGGCACGGGCCAACGCACGGTCACTTCCCAGCCAAGTCTTTCGCGTTGCTGGTACCGAACCGGCCATTGAACTCCTCCTTTCTCGTGACTGCGGCGGTCTCCGACTTCCCGACACCGTCGGGGGAAGACCGCCACTTCTATGAAAACGTAACGGTCTCGCCACCCCATTCGGCGGGACCCACCGTCCACCGGCTCAGGAGTGGATTGGCAATGGAGTCAGGGGTATTCGACTACTAGTCGAATAATTGTCCCTCCGGGCCCAGTTTCAACGACCGTTCCATCTGCCAGCCTCTTCATCAGTGAGAGACCCAGGCCCGACTCGTGATCTAACCGTTCCTCGTCCTCGACCGGGGGGAGATCGGGAACCAAATCGGGATCAAATCCGGGTCCCCGGTCAACGACTTCGACAACAGTCTGTTTCTGGTCCGGCCGACACCGAACAAGAATCCGATCATTGGCTCCAATCGACCACTGTGCCTCGATGGCGTTGGTAACGGCCTCGGACACGACGAGTCGGAGGTCAGCGATCCCGCCGGGATCCAGAGGAAGTTCGTCTTCTCGCCCCACACCAACGGTCGCCCCAACGACCGCTCGGACGAGTTGCAGGTACTCGGGTAACGGTGGAATGAAGAGCTCGACTGCTTCAACCGGCCGGTCGGCCGGCCGAGAAGGATTCATTGGACAGTCATCCCTTCCAAGGCGGTGTCAACGTCGACGTGAAGCTCAAGGACACGGTCTAGGTCGCAAACCTCAAAGACTCTCCGAACCCGCGGTTCTGGACACACCACCCTTAACTCACCATCGTGGGTTCGCAAGCGGCGAAGTGCTCCGACTACTGCACCAAGACCTGTTGAGTCGAGATGGTCGACGCCGGTGAGATCAAGGACAACCAGACGTGTCCCTGCTCCCACCTCCGACACCACGGCGTTACGAAGGCGGGGCGCTCCCGCCATGTCCAGGTCGCCGAGGACACGCAGCACGGCACCGTCGGGAAAGTTAGGGGCCAGCGATGACCGGAATACTTCGAACTGCACCTGTCCAGTGGCCCCCTGTCTTCGATAGGGCCCGCCGCTCGGGTCCTCAGCATCGACGCTAGACCACCAGTTCGCCAGACACCTTCCAGTCAATCCAACCGAGATGCACACTGATCGTAGATCTCCGGACTGTAAATAGTGATGTAAACCACAGCCAAGGTCCCAGCGGTAGTGGCGATATCTCGTTCGCCAACCAGAACAGCGGAACCGGGACATCGAGGGCTGTCACTCGACGGTTTGGAAGCACGCAGGGTTCTGACAGGCCTAATGTCAACCCTCGTGGAGGCGGCATTCTTCGACCTCGACAAGACGGTCATCGCGCGGGCCTCCATGGCCGCCTACGGTCCGGCACTCCACCGGGCCGGCTACCTCAGCGCCCAAATGGCGGTCAGGGCGGCATGGGGTCAGTTGCTATTCCGGTTCTTCGGCGCCGACGAGTCGAGCATGGACCGGGCGCGCCGCACCGCCCTTCGCCTAGCAGCCGGTTGGGACCAAGACGATCTCAGTCGCATCGCCCGGGAACATTTAGCCGAGGTCATCGAACCTGTCGTCTACGACGAAGCGCTCGACTTGTTGGCACACCATCGGGCAGAGGGGCGACTCCTCGTACTGGTCTCAGCCTCGCCAGTCGAGATCGTCGCCCCGCTGGCTGAGCACCTAGGCGTCGACGACTTCATCGCCACCAGACCGGAGGTCGACGACGATGGTCGCTACACCGGAGATGTCGAGTTCTACGCACAGGGACCGGCTAAGGCCGAGGCCATCGAGAACCTCGCCCAAAAGCTCGGTGTGAACCTCGCTGGGTCATGGGCCTACTCGGACTCGATGACCGACCTCCCAATGTTGGATTCCGTAGGTCATCCGGTCGTCGTCAACCCCGATCGGGATCTCCGGCGGGCAGCAGAGATCCGTGGCTGGCCGATCCGTGAGTTCCAGAACCCCGTTCCGTTGAGCGATCGCGTACCCATCAAAACAAACTGGGTGGTGGCTACTACCTTGACAACACTGGTTTTGTTTGGCGCGATTGCCGCAATACGGCGTGTCCGACGCGGAACCGACCAGATTTAGGACCCTGTCCGGACTAGATCGAGCGGACCTTCTTGATGGCCACGGCCACCAAACTGCCAAGCACGGCCAGCATTAGAAACTTCTTCATGATCGGCATGCTAGATCCAGCACGGGTTGGGTGCACATCGACGTGGCCGTACCGTCACCGGTGGAGGTGTCTGAGTACCTGGTGGGCTCCCCCGCCTTCAAAGCGGGTGGGACGGGCGATCCCCGTCCGGCGGGTTCGATTCCCGTCCACCTCCGCCAGTCACAGAAGGCAGAGGCACGCTGGGTGGTCTCGTCTAGACAGCTAGTAGATCCCGGGCTCCGGTGTCGCTGCTCGGATGACGGAGCTTGGACATGGCCCTGGCCTCTATCTGGCGGATGCGCTCCCGAGTCAGGTTGAAGTGCTCACCAACCTCCTCAAGAGTGCGGGGCTCGCCACGGTCCAGTCCAAACCGAAGCTTTAGGATCTCGCGTTCTCGAGAATCCAATGGGGCCAAGAGGCGACTGATCTCCTCGGGGAGGAGCGCTGTGGCAGCCACCTCAAATGGGGACTCGGCAGCGCGATCCTCAACTACATCACCGAGTTCAGCGTCTCCGTCTTCTCGAAGCGGCTCGCTCAAAGACAGCGGCTCTGCAGCAAAGCGCAATGCCTCGGTGACCTTGTCCTCGGGCATTTCGACCTCAACCGAGAGCTCAGCCAGAGTGGCCTGACGGCCCAGCTTGAGCTCTAGGCGTGATCGGGCTTTCTGCAAGCGGGCAAGAGTATCGCCAGCGTGCACAGGAAGTCGGATGGTACGACCCGTGTTAGCGATACCGCGGGTGATCGCCTGACGGATCCACCA
>DEAU01000017.1:4630-86641 GCA_002348705.1 Candidatus Neomicrothrix sp. UBA2974 | reverse complement strand
TGTTTCACACTGGCCACCGGGGCATGTGCCAAGGATCCGGAGGGCGATGGTCTGTCAGGTGGATGGGCAACGACCACCTACGCCGTCGACGTAAGTGATACCGAGCTGGCAGCGGGCCTGGTGCCGTTTACCGCCTGCGAAGAGTTGCTGCGCCACCTGCAGGATGAAGCTGCCAAGCGAGTCGGCCCTTACGGCCTAGGCGGCAGCTGGTACGGCGGGCCGGTCGTAATGGAGGCCTTGGCGACGGCAGATGACTCAGCCGACGCCTCCGTGGCGACCTCGGCGCCAGCCAACCGGTCGATGGCAGAGGGACAGGACTACTCGGGAACCAACGTCCAAGAGTTGGGCATCGACGAACCCGACCTGATCAAGACTGACGGCCGAAGGATCCTCGTGGTCGAGGACGACCGCCTCCACCATGTGGCCCTCTCCGACGGTGGTGCATTCCTCACCCACACCCTCCTACTCGACGGTCACTGGTCCCGCCAGATGGTGCTGGCCGGCGACCGGGCGTTCCTGCTGGCCAACACACACATAGACCACGATCGACCGGAACCCCGTCCAGCGAGCCTCAATCTGGTCCCCGACGGTGCTTGGCGGCCACTGACCAGTCTGATCGAAGTCGACCTCTCGGACCCAGCGGACCTGCGTGTCGCCAACGTGCTGACCGTGACGGGATCCCATGTCTCCACCCGCATTGTCGGCGGGTCGGCCCGTATGGTGGTGGCGTCGGTGCCTGACGAATTGCCGTTCGTCTACCCTCAGAGCGCCAACGGGGAGGAGCGGGCCCGCCGGTTCAACCGGGAGGTCGTGGCCGAAACGGTCCTGACTGACTGGATGCCGAAGTTCGTCCTCGAATCAGCCGACGGCACTGTGGTCGAAGGCCCACTACACGAGTGCACCGACGTGTCGAAGCCCACTACGTTCGCTGGCTTCTCGACTCTGTCGGTCCTGACTATCCCCCTCGACCGGCCACTGACGCGACCAGTCACCACGGCGTTGCTAGCCGAAGGGTCGACCGTGTACTCGGGCCACGAGCACCTGTACGTATCGACCAACGCCTGGATCGATCCGACTGAGCTGGAGGACAACACGCGGATGGCTTGGTGGAACCGCAACTGGGACACCGCCCTCCACCAGTTCGACGTGACCGATCCCGAGAAGGCCACCTACACCGCGTCGGGCGATGTCCCCGGCCACCTGCTGAACCAGTTCTCCATGTCGGAACACGGCGGTCGTCTTCGAGTGGCCACCACCACCGGCGGACCGTGGGGGTTCGACGACAACGCCGAGTCGATGGTGTCCGTGCTGGAGCGCCGAGACGGAAAGCTGGTGGTCGTCGGCCGGGTGGGCGACATGGGCCGGGGCGAACGGATCTTCGCCGTGCGCTACGTGGGCGAGGTGGCCTACGTGGTCACCTTCCGCCAAACAGACCCCTTCTACACCGTGGACCTGTCGGACCCGACAGAACCGGTGGTACGAGGTGAACTCAAGATCACCGGCTACTCGGGCTATCTGCACCCCGTCGGACCGGACCGGGTGCTGGGCGTCGGCCAGGAGGCCACCGAAGAGGGGCGGACCACCGGCACCAAGGTCGCCCTATTCGATGTGTCGAACCTCGACTCCCCGGTTGAGGTGTCCACCTGGTCGCCGGGCGGCGGGCACAGCGGCGCGGAGTGGGACCACCACGCCTTCCTGTGGTGGGACGGCAGGGCCGTGCTCCCCTTCGACGACTGGCGGACCGACGAGCATGGTGCCGTGGTGCTCCGAGTCGACGACGACGGCATCAACGAGGAGGGCCGCATCGACCACCGAGACGACAAGGTGGCCGAGCCCGTCCCGCCGTGCCCCCTGATCGACATCGGAGGGGCAGTGATCGGGGGCCCTGTGATCATGACATGCGAGCCAAACTCGAGGGCATCGATGCGCGACCACTGGTGCGACCTACTGCCGGCCGAGGGGTCGAAGTGGTGGGCCGAGGAATTCGGCCTCGACCCCGATGAAGTTCCCGAGGACCGCGACTTGGTCGTGTGCTGGCCGGATAGCGGCTACGTCCAACCCATCCAGCGCACACTGGTCATCGGAGGCAGCCTGTGGTCGTACTCTTGGCGCCGGCTCCAGGAAAACGCCCTCAACGGCCTTGACCGCCGCCAGGTCATCCTTCTCGATTGAGAACACCTGGACTCAGGTGCACCTGCCAGACCGCCGATCATCCCTCCAGGACGGGAACGGAGCCCTAGCCCGCAGCAGAAGGTCGGTCATCGCTCCCTCGACTATCACGGCGCCCTCGAGGTGCACCACCCGAGGTCCGGCACGCAGCACCGGCGCCGTCGCCACCGATCCCTCGGCCGCCCATGGGGCGCAGGTAACGCACCGACACCTCGACCGGCGGGCAGAGGCTGCCCTCGTCGATGACCGACATGGTGGCCCACCCCATGGCCGTGTTGAACATGTTGAAGATAACCCCGCCATGGGTAATAACGTTTGGGTTCAGCTTCTTTTCGTCGACGTCGAGGATCGCCACGGCCGTTCCCAGACCAGCCGGCCCGGAGCCGATTGAGAAGTCCAAGAGTGTCCGGAGGGGAAAGTCGCCTCTGGGGCCTCTTCCACCCGCTCGCCTCGCCGGTCAACCGAGGCGACCTGGGCGGTCCACAGCGTTCGGATCCTCGCCGGAGGCCCGAATCCGGGCGATCTTGTTGAGCGCTCCGATGAAAGCCCGGGCCGAGGCCTCGACCACATCGGTCGACAAACCACGACCCGACACGATGACCCCGTCAGAACTCTCGAAGGTGAGGGCCACATCAGCCAGAGCATCCACGCCGCCGGTGACCGACGTGACGTTGTAGTCGGTCATGCGGCCGGTCGTCCCGGTGGCCTGCTTGATGGCTGTGCACGAGGCGTCGACCATGCCGTCGCCCTCGCACGAAACCGAGACTTCCTCGCCGTTGACCCGCATTACCAGGTCGGCCGACGGGGTATCGGCGGTACCGCCCCGCACGTCAAGGCTAATGAACTCATAGGCATGGTCGACGCTGCCTCCTACTTCCTCGATGACGAGAGCCTCAAGGTCCGCGTCGCTGAGTTGCACCTTGCGGTCGGCCAGTTCTTTAAATCGGGTGAACGCCGCATTGAGAGCATCGCCCTGGATGTCGTGGCCCAACTTCTGCAGAGCGTCCCGGAAGGCGGCACGACCGGAGTGCTTGCCCAGCACCAACTGGCTCTCGCCCTGGCCCACCTCAGTGGGGTCCATGATCTCGTAGGTAGTGCGCTCGTTGAGCACGCCATGCTGGTGGATACCCGACTCGTGGGCAAAGGCATTACGCCCCACCACGGCTTTGTTGTACTGCACCGGGTAGCCGGTAAGCCGACTGACGATCCGGCTGGACTTCGCCAACTCCTCGGTCCGAATGCCGACATCGACTCCCGGGTACGAATCAGGCCGGGTGCGCAGCGCCATGACGATCTCCTCCATGGCCGCGTTGCCAGCCCGCTCCCCAATGCCATTGATGGTGCACTCCACCTGCCGGGCACCGGCCTCGACGGCGGCAAGCGAGTTGGCCACTGCTAGGCCAAGATCGTTGTGGCAGTGGGTGGAGATCACATAGGCACCCGTCACCCGCTCCCGAATCGACCGGATCCGCTCCGACCACTCCAGCGGGGTAGCGAAACCAACAGTGTCAGGAATGTTGAGCGTCCCAGCGCCAGCATCCACCGCCGCCTGGAGCACATCACACATGAAGTCGAAGTCGGAACGCGAGGCGTCCTCGGGACTGAACTCAACATCGTCGGTGTATTCGCGAGCCCGACTCACGGCCGAGGAGGCCTCAGCCAGCACCTGCTCGGGGCTCATCTTGAGCTTGTGCTCCATATGGGTAGGGCTGGTTGCGATGAAGGTGTGGATACGCCGCTTAGCCGCCGGCTCGATGGCCTCCCAGCAGCGGTCAATGTCCTTATGGGCGGTTCGGGACAGGCCACAGATGGTCGGACCCTCGACGGCCGAGGCGATGGCGTGCACAGCCTCGAAGTCACCCTGGCTCGCTATGGGGAACCCAGCCTCGATGTAGTCAACGCCCAGTCGGGCCAGTTGCTCGGCAATCTCCAACTTTTCCCCCACGTCCAGGGATATACCCGGCGACTGCTCGCCGTCGCGCAACGTGGTATCGAAGATGATCACTCGGCCGGTGCTGGTCTCATCGCTCATGGCTAGTGCTCGTTTCCGGGGAGGACCCGAGGGCCTCCTACCTATGGTGTCTCGCTATATCTCGTTGGTTCGTTGTGGCCAGCTAACCCGACCCTGAAAAGCGGAGAACCTCCTGGCCCGGTGGGCGCAGGAGGTTCGGGCGAACGCGTATGTGGAGCGTTCGCCCTAAGTCAGCAGCAGGAGATCGAGGACCGGTCGCATCAGGGTCCAGTGTAGCCAGAGGTCGAGCTCTGGCCGCAACCCGCCGAGCCCACCAGCCCGCAGCGCGACCGGCCCTAGCGTTCACGTCGGCTTCTACAAAGATCTAGACGGGCGGCCCGGGTCAGGCCTGAATCTCGAGGGGAGGCAGGTCATCAGCCGGCTCGAAGTCAAAGCACCGGGCAAAGAAGGTCAGCTCGGCCTCAAGCGCCCGCACGACATTGTCCGCCTTCCGGAACCCATGGCCCTCGTCCTCGAACTCGACCAGAGCAAATGGAACGCCACTCTGCCGCAGCGCCGCTGCCATGGCGTGAGCTTGGGCCGGCGGGACCACCCGGTCCTCAGAGCCCTGCAGCAACAGCATCGGAGTGGACAGCCGGTCGGCGTGATGGATGGGCGACCGCTCTCGATAGGTGGCCTCTTCGACCGGCCACTCTCCGACGAGCCGGTCCAGGTACCGGGCCTCGAACTTGTGAGTGTCGGCAGCGAGGGCAACCAGATCGGCGACCCCATAACGGCTGGCCCCGGCCGAGAAGACGTCATGGAAGGCCAGAGCGGCCAGCACCGTGAACCCCCCAGCGCTTCCGCCGCGGATAGCGAGACGGTCACGATCAACTCGACCGGACGCAGCCAGGTGTCGGGCCGCTGCCACACAGTCCTCCACATCAATGACGCCCCAACCCCCCCGCAGGCGATGCCGGTACGACCGCCCGTATCCGGTAGAGCCTCGGTAGTCGACGTCAGCTACCGCGAAACCGCGGCTGGTCCAGTAGGCGACAGCCAACTGAAGTTGGGTGCGGACTGACCCAGTGGGACCGCCATGGACAAGGATGACTAGCGGAGGTAGCTCACTATCTGGCCCCCGGTTGTCGGGGTTGGTCGGCGGGTAGAAAAAAGCATGGGCACTCTCCTGTCTGGCAAGGTCGGAGCCCGTGCCGAACTCGATGGCCTCGGGAACAGGTAACCAGTCAGGGGCGATACCCATGTCGTCGGCTAGGTCGCGGGGTGCCCGCAGCACCGCAGAGCCGTTGGTGTCGAGAGCCACCAGAGCCGACTCGGTGGTCCACGAGGCTGCGACGACCACCACGCCGTCGGCGAAAGCAGCCAACGATCCGATTGAAGTGGCCCGAGTCGCGGACTCATTGCCCAAAGGCTCGACGTCCAGAACACTTCCCCCCAGTTCCCCGCCTGGACTAAGCACGCCCAGCCGGTCAACACCGGCCTCTCGACGGGCAAACCAGACCTCGTCGCCAACGATCGCATACCGCGACAAGCCAAACACCCACTGAGGCGTAGCCACCTCATACTGACCCACCGTTAGCTGAGTGAAGGTCGCGGAACCAACGTCGACGCGGTGGAGGTGCCACCAGTCGTCCCGATCGGTAACTACCAGCAGCGTATTGTCGTCGATCCACTCGGGTTGGAAAAACGACTCGCCGCGCCCATCGTCCAGCCTCCGTGAGCGCGCAACCTTCGCACTGGGCGTCAGATCACCCACCCAAAGTTGGGTGTCGTCCCACGGCAAATCCGGATGGTTCCACTGGATCCATGTCAGGTACCGGCCGTCGGGCGAGATCCGGGGAGACGCCACGAAGTCGGGACCCGAGACCAGTACCCGGACCTCCTGTGATCCGTCCATGGGCACGGCGACTAACTCGTTGACCGGTTCGCCGGCGGAATCCCCATGGTCCTCGCGGACGCAGACGAACCATCGTTCGTCGGGAGTGGTCCGACCATCGGCGTACCGCAGGCCCCGGGTTACCAACGGCTCCGGTGTCAGGACTGTGACAGCGCCGTCGGGGTCCCGGCGCACGAGACGTTCGTCGGAACGGCGGGTGTAGACCAGCACCCCATCGACCACCCACCAGGCCCCACCGCCGTACTCGTGCACTCCGGTTCGGACGTCCTCTTCGGCGGGCACCGCGTCAGCTACTTCTCCATCCGCAGTGCGGCGCACCACCACTGTGCGCCCTCCCTCATCGGGCCGCGACTCCGCCCACCAGACCTCGGCACCGTCGACCACCACCTCGCCCAGGCTGACCGCACCCGCCACCAGGGTCCGAGCCGTGATGGGCGACGGCCAGCTGCCGTAAGGGGAGGAGACCGTCATGGGCTACAGCGAAGCGGGTGGCGCCGGATAGGTCAGCCAGCCAATAGTTCACCCATCCGGATCAGACCCTCGACTAGGTCGTCATCGCCGAGGGCGAATGACAGACGAGCGTAACCGGGGGTGCCAAAAGCTTCTCCCGGGACGATGGCCACCTTGGCTTCCTCCAGAATGATGGTGGACAGTTCCGAGGTGGTGGTGGCCACGCGACCCGCGATCTCCCGCCCCAAGAATGCAGTGAGGTCTGGAAAGGCGTAAAAGGCGCCTTGCGGCGTGAGCAGGTCGATTCCTTCGATAGCCCGCAGCAACTCCGTCATGAGCCGGCGACGGCGGTCGAAGGCAGCCCGCATCTCCTCGACGGCCGTCAGATCGCCCGCCACCGCAGCCATGGCCGCCCTCTGTGAGACGTTGGACACGTTGCTGGTGCCATGCGACTGCAGGTTGCCGGCCGCCTTGATCAGGTCGGCCGGACCGATCATCCAACCGACCCGCCAACCAGTCATGGCATAGGTCTTGGCCACGCCGTTGATGGCCACGAAGTGGTCGTCCAGTTCGGGCACCAAGGCACGCATCGAGTGGTGGACGTGGCCGTCGTAGGTGAGGTGCTCGTATATCTCGTCGGCGAAAACCCAGATGCCGTGCTCAGCAGCCCATCGGCCGATGGCCTCGATCTCGTCCGCCGGATAGACGGCACCCGTTGGGTTGGACGGCGAGACGAAGAACAGGGCTTTGGATCGCTCGGTTCGGGCCGCCTCAAGTTGGTCGACAGTAACCCGGAAACCCGAGGCGATGTCTGTGTACAGAGGCACAGCGGACGCTCCAGCCAGAGAGATGGACTCCGGGTAGGTAGTCCAGTAGGGGGCGGGGAGCAGGACCTCGTCGCCGGGGTTCAGGACTGCGGCGCAGGTGTTGTACACCGCGTGCTTGCCACCGTTGGTGACCAGAATTCGCGCTGGGTCGGGTCGCCAGCCTGAATCCCGTTCGGTCTTGTCAGCCAAGGCCGCTTTGAGCGCCGGCAATCCGCCAGCTGGCGTGTACTTATGGTTCGCCGGGTCCTGACAGGCGGCTACTGCAACCTCGACGATGTGCGCTGGCGAGGCGAAGTCCGGTTCACCGGCCCCAAAGCCAATTACCGGCTCGCCAGCGGCCTTCAGTGCTTTGGCCCTGGAATCGACGGCCATGGTCGCCGATTCGGCGATGGCGGTAATCCGGCGGGATAAGCGTTCTGTACTCATGGAACTCCCGTTGTCTCGCGCCTACGACCTCCAGCCTGCCAGCCTCAAGCACGGATTCCGTCACGGAATCAATTAGTGATCGAGTTCTAGCGAATCTGGAGGCCAACCCGGGAATGATTCAGGGAGCGATTGTTGTCCGAGAGGTCGGCTCGGGAGCTACCTGTCGGCGGAAGAGGCCCCGCTGCACTGCCTCGATAAGCACATTTCGCAGGTCGTGAGGATCGATTATCTCGTCAAATCCCAGGCGGGAGGCCGAGCGATAGACCGCTGCGGCCTCCGCCTCGTGGATGGCCGTAGCGGCCTCCTCGTCAGCCCCGGTTGCCTGGGACGCTGCCCGACCACCCATCGCTCCCAGGGTCACACCAGGGAAGGCATACGAGGCGGTCTGGCCATCAAATGCCACTACCGACATGGCCAGCGAGCCAAACCCATACGCCTTGCGGAGAGCTACTTGAACCTTGACAGTCCGCGCCTGAGTCTGCGCAGCAAACATCCGCGCGCCGGCCCGGAGGACTCCGGCGCGCTCCGACGCGGTCCCGGCCAGCATCCCCGGGTTATCAGTCAGAAAAACCAGAGGCAGGTGGAAAGAGTCGGCAACCTGAATGAAGTGTGCGGCCTTGTTGGCAGCCGCCGCGTCGATAGCTCCAGCGCGAACCATTGGCTGGTTGGCTAGGACGGCTACAGCCTCACCCCCGAGGTGGGTCAGAACGCAGACGATCGAAGCACCGAATGTCGGCTGGATCTCGAAAGATTGGCCATCGTCAACTAGTGCGGCGATCACCGAACGTACGTCGTAAGTACTTGCGGGCGACCGAGGAATAAGGCTGGTTATCCCGTCCAGACGACGTGGGCCACTGTCGATGCCATCGCGCCGGGATGGGTAGGACCAGGAGCTGGGCGGCATGTACGACAACCATTTCCGAACCTGATCGAGGGCATCCCGGTCGTCAGCCGCCAAATTGTGGACCAGACCGCTGCACACAGCAACATCCGGACCTCCTAGTTCATCGGACGTGACATCCTCACCGAGGGCCGCCTTCACCACAGGCGGCCCTGCTGTGAACACAGAAGCGTCGGCGGTCATCACCGAAAAGTCGGACAAGGGGACGATGAGTGCTCCGTGGCCAGCTGAAGGCCCCATGACGGCAGTCACGACGGGCACCCGACCAGACAGCCGGGCCTGCTGGAGCAGGTCGGTCGGCACGCGACCGGCTTGGGCCCCGTTGTCGATGGGAGGCCGGTGACCTGCGCCCTCAAGGAGCATGACCAGCGGGATGCGGTCACGTTCGGCAAGTTCAGCAATACGAAAGCGCTTGGCCGTGCTACCGACACCGATGGAACCACCGAGCACAGTGAAGTCCTCGGCCCCCACCATCACCGGTCGACCGCCGACAGTGCCAGTCCCGGTCACAATGGCGTCGGCCGGGACATCACCTACCAAGGTCCCAATCTCATGAAACGAGTCAGGGTCCAGCAGGTAGGTGATCCGCCGCCGAACGTCTAAACGATCTCCCGAACCACCGCGGGAACGATGCCGGGCCAACTTCTTCTCTCCACCCATGGAGCGGGCCTCTCGACGTCGCCGGTCAAGGTCGTCGAGTAGCGGCTCCCAGCTGGGATCCTCGTTCACTGGTTCAGTCTCCCCTAGCTCAGTCACAGGCTGCGAAGTAGGGGGCGAGGAATTCGCGGGCCACGTCACCTTTGGACTCTGCTGCCAAACCGCGATACGTGGTGCAGGCACGACGTCTGAGGTCATCTTCGCCACAACCCAGCTCAACAGCACGCTGCTGGAAGGACTCAATCCGCATTAGACGACGGATGTCATTGTAAGAGTCCATGATCTCCTCGGATGACCCGTCGCCGACGGGACGCTCACCGAGCCGTTGCAGCACAGCTTCGGCGACAGCTCGACCTGCTTCCACCAACTCTCCACAGGTCCTAGCTCGCTCTGGGTCGGTCACCCGGTCGCCCCCGCAGGCCACCGTGGTGGCCGCTAGAAGGACCCATACGACGGCTAGCAATGCCTGTCGCCGCGCCGTGCACAACGGCCAGTGTGACCATTTGGGCCGCAGTTCTCCAGGCATCAGCCTTCAACTGGCCACGAGCAAGGCCACGACAACGAAGTGGACGGCAACGGCAGCCGTTACCAGCGTGTGCCAGACCTCGTGGTAGCCAAACACTCGCGGCGCCAGATCCGGCCAGCGGGCACCCAGCATGAGAGCTCCTGCGCTGTAGAGCAAGCCCTCCACCACGATGAGGGCCAGCACCGTGCCATCTAGTGAACGGAATAGGTCGGGTGCAACCACTATAGGAACCCAGCCAAGTCCGAGAAACAGGCTGTTCATCAGGCCCTTCGGCGGATGGAAGGGAAGAAGCCGCAGTGCAACACCAATCCCGGCACCAATCCAGACCGCCCAAATCAGCAGTGTGGCCGCTCCCCCGTCAAGCGCGCTCACTCCGATCGGTGTAGCGCTGGCAGCAATCAGAATAAAAATTGCAGCGTGGTCGAGACGGAAAAGTGCTTCCCAGACTGGGATCGACCACCTACGCAGATGCACCAGGCTGCTGGCCGTGAACATGACTAGAGCTCCCGACGCGAAGATCGCTGCTCCAGCCCGATCGGTTCCCGGCTGGGACGAGTCGACCAGCAAAATCCCGGCAACCAGAGAACAAGGCGCAGCGATCCGGTGCATCACACCCCTAAGGCGTGGACGCGGAAGAGTCAGCGACCGGCGGACCGAGGCCGACACCTCCGATAGGTCCACTGGGGAATCAATTCCGTCAGTCGGTGAATCCGCCATGTAGCGAAAATAGACCCGGTCACTGGTCGGTCGGCGGCAGGAAAGTGTCAACGGCTCAAGTAACAAGGCGCAAGCCACCGGTAACAACCATGGCCACGGCTACCACGACTGCAAAGGGCGCCCGGCATAAAACAGCAACTACCGCAGCTAGCACACCGGCCAGACGGGTATCCACCACGAGAGCTGCGCCATCGGAGACCGTCATCAGGACCACAAGGGCCGAGAACAGGGCAGGAGGCAGAAGGGAACTTACGGGCTCCAGGAACCGACCCACCCGGTCACCAGCGACCACGCCTACCAGTTTGGCCGCGTAGCAACCACCGGACAGCAGGAGAATTGCCGTCCAGGTCACGACGCTTCCTTTCGTCTCGAACCGCCAGTGGTACTGGCGACGCGCCGTCGAGCAACGAGGCCGACCGGAACAGCGAGAGCAGCCAACAGCATGGGCACGCCAGCCGCGGTCGTCGGCAACGCCACCAGAGCAATCGCTCCGCCCCAGACGGCCGTTACCCGCCCGGGAGCGGTGCGGAGGTGCGGTACCAGAAGCGCGACGAAGGCAGCCGGAAAGGCCGCGTCCAGACCCAGCGCTCCTGGGTCATCCAGGACCCCACCGACGAATACCCCAAGCAGGGTCCCCGCGTTCCAGAAGACAAAGAGCCAAATCCCTGTGGTCCAGAATGCTTGACGGGCATGCTCTTTCGTGTCTTGGGCGCTAGCAATGGCCGCTGTCTCGTCAATCACGAAATGTGCCGAGATCACACGTTGACCCAGGCTCCTACTTAGCAGCGGCGCCACGACGGGTCCGTATAGACCGTTCCGGGCACCGATCAGTAGGCCACTTCCCACCGCTGCGGCCATGGTGCCCCCTCCGGCCACCACCGATACAGCAGCGAACTGGGAGGCCCCGGTAAAGGTAAAGATGGACAGTACTGAGGCTCGCCCTGGACCTAGTCCCGAGGAATCAGCAAACACGCCGAAAGTGATGCCTATAAAGAAGCAAGTTGCGGCTAAGAAAAATCCATCGCGACGGTGAGTCGGCATACGCCAAGGCAGGAGCCACGTAACGACTTTCGTTGATTTCGCCATCAAACTGGCCCCGGGCCGAGACGCTCCACCAATTTGTCGACCAGTCGATCAAGTGTGGCGGCACAGTTGTCAAAGTCGATCTGGTCTCCCGAGGCAGGGTCCACGACCTCCTCCCAATCGCCAACCTCAATCTTGGCTAGACCCATCGAAGCCAGTCGGGTCCCCAGATCTCCGGCATCTGGCGTCGGAAGATCCCGAACGAGCCTGGGAAAAGTAGCCGTCCTCCAGGAAACGGTTGGGTAGTTCCGCCGGATCCAGGCGATATGGGCTGGTTCCATGGCCACCACTAGGTCGACGTCGACGTGGTCGATGCCGAACTGCCGACTTCGATGGTCCGGATCGGTTAGCCCGTGGGCAGCCATAGCGGTCCGGGTTCTATGACTCATAGGAAGCCCTTCGAGCACCAAAGTGCCCGCACCAATTGCCCGGTAGCCGTCCGAGCGCTGAGCGAACATGGCTCTGGCCATCACCGAGCGGGCGGCGTTGCCAGTGCACAGGAAGCAAACCGTGGGCAAGGTGTTCACTGGGTCTCGGTAGTTCGCGGGGTAATAGAGACGAAGAGGGCCTCCGCTTCCACCGTGACCCGTGAATCACCCCCAGCCTTGTCATTCACCAGACAACGGGCCCGAGCAACGACACGACGGCCGGAGTGGCGCACCACTACCGCTTCGATCCGCAGCGCGGCGTCGAGCGGCGTGGCTTCTCGGTACCGAATCGACAGTCGGGCTGTAACCACCGGTCCGGCATTAACCAGGCTGGGAGCACTACTGAGAACGTCATCCATGAGCCCGGCCAGGTAACCACCGTGTACACGGCCCGGTGGTCCCTCCCAGTTACGGTCGAGTTGGACCGTACCGACCACGGTCGGAACTCCGTCAACATCGTCACCGATAGTGACGACCAGCGGCGGGGCCAATGGATTACCGGTTCCCCGGTACAGACTGTGATCGTGTGCTTCGGCTCGCAAGCGGTCCTCCACCTGCTCGGTTATCTCCTCCAATGGAACCTCGTACCAACGCAATCGGTCAGGCGATTCGAGCAGACGACCGGCTTCTGCCACGAGGTCACTGGCGGCATTCAGGGCGGAGGTATCGGAAGCCAGCCGGTTCAAGTCCCTTACTAGGCCCCGAACCTGACTGGCTAGTCGGTGCCTTGCGGCGCGATGTTCCTCATAACCGTTCGGTGGGTCTTCCGTCGACGACTGATCCAAGTATTCACCCATGGTCGGTAGTCTGGCGGTCATCGGTCCTCGGCCGACCCGATCAGGCCCCCGTCAAGCCGAGGGCGCCAGCAACGCGCCGGCGGTGGCATCGTGCGTCTCCCCAGGCGGCTGAAAGTGCCCAGCCACGCTTGAGCCAAAGTTGCAGATCGTATTCGATGGTGTAACCGATGGCCCCGTGGCACTGAAGCGCGGAGCGACATGCCAAGTCGAGAGCATCTGAGACGGCTGCCTTGGCCATCGACACTGCGACCGAGACCGATGACGCCGTTACCGACGATGGCATAGTTCCTGATGGAAGACGCCCTTTAGCCAACGACCAAGCCGCCATCTGCACAAGAGGCCGGGCGAACTCTAGGGCTACAGCGACATTGGAGCAGTGGTGTTTGACAGCCTGATTAACGCCCACTGGCCGACCGAACTGCTCGCGCTCTGCTACGTAGGCAACGGTCAGATCAAGAAGTCGCTGGGCTACGCCCAGCCCTTGGGCTGCCGCTGCCCAAGCGCCCCGGTCGAGAAGTACGTCAATCGCAACTGGTGAATCAGAGACGAGGGTTTCGGCCGAAACCGTGGCTGTGAGGGTCGCCAACCGGCGAGATCCGTCAACGCTGACCTGTCCGACGGCGACCAATGCCTCACGAGGAACAGCGTGCACCGCACCGTCAATGGGCAGAACGACCAGGTCGGCAGTGGCGCCGGCCAGTACCGAACTATCGAGCGGCGAACCGGCTGTCAGCACAAACGATCCGCTAGCTGCCCCAGCCAGCCACCTGTCGCTAAGCGCACCGGGAGCAAGGTCACGTAACACCGGAACCGCTATGGCCGCGTGCTCGGCCACAGGATCCGGGCAAGCCGCCCTTCCCAACTCCTCGAGAAGCAGGACAAGGTCACGCTCGTCAAGTTCAAGGCCACCGTTTTCTTCAGGCGCTAGCAAACCAAGGATTCCGGTGCCAGCCAGAATCTCCCACAAGTCTTTTACCCGTCCAGCAGCGTCGTCCCAGGAGGCGCGCACTGCTGCTGGGGTGCAGTGGTCTTCCAGAATCTCTCGCAGCGTTGATGCAAGAAGTTGGCGGTCCTCGCCGAGATTGAAGTCCACCGTTTGCCCTACTTCCTCGGCAGACCCAGCACCCGCTCGGCGACGATGTTGCGCTGGATCTCGTTGGTCCCGGCATAGATCGGCCCCGACAGGCTGAACAAGTAGCCAGACATCCAAGCCCCAACGTCCACCGCATCAGGTGCGGCAGCCATCAACTCACCCCGGCCGCCAAGGAGGCGAAGAGCCGTCGCATGCAACTCAACGTCCAGTTCCGACCAGAAAATCTTCATCATCGAAGACGCTGCTCCCAGTTCTGTCCCGCCGGACAGTTGGGCGGCGGTGCGGTATGTCTGCCACCGATAAGCCTGTGCGCCAGTCCAGGACCGAACTACTTCGTCGAGAAGGTCTCTATCGGCCGAACCGTCTTCGAGTAGCTCCCGGTAAAGGTCAGCTAACCGGTCGGCCGCCGCAAGGAACCGGCCGGGTGCCCGCAGGTTCAACCCTCGCTCGCTTGAGGTGGTGGCCATGGCGACGTTCCAACCCTCGCCCTCACCGCCAAGAAGGTTCGATTCGTGGACCCGGCAGCCGTCGAAAAACAAGTCGGCGAAGGCCGGTTCGCCGTCGAGGCGTTCAACCGGCCGACGCTCTAGACCATCAGCATCGGCCGGAACTAGAAGGTAGGAGAGCCCGCGATGGCGCTCGGACTCAGGATCGGTGCGAACAATGCAGAAAAGCCAATCAGCCCATGCTCCGCGAGAACACCATGTCTTCTGTCCATCGAGGACGAACCATTCACCCTCCCGGATCCCACGTGTGGAAATCGAGGCCAGGTCGCTCCCCGAATCCGGTTCGGACCAACCTTGAGCCCAGATCTCTTCGCCAGAAGCCATGCGGGGCAAGAAACGGTCCTGCTGAGCTTCGGTTCCAAAGGTGAAGAGCGTCGGCCCGAGCAAGCTGATGCCATTCGTATTTACTCGTCCCGGTGCACCAGATCGGTAGTACTCCTCTTCGAATAGCAGCCACTCCACCAGTCCGACATCGCGACCGCCATGAGACTCGGGCCAGGCAACCACCGACCAACGGTCCTCGTAGAGGAGGCCCTCCCACTCACGGTGACTCTCGAAGCCCTCTGGGGTGTCCATGGGGGGCAGCGGATCTGTCGGAATATTGTCGGCGAGCCATGCACGCGCTTCATCGCGAAATGCCAATTGGTGCCGGGTGAAGTCGAGATCCACGAGTCAGGAGTCTGGAGTCTGGACTATCTCTATGCCGACAGAGGCTAAACGGTTCAAGGTTTCAGCGGCCTCAGCGACAATCCGAGAGACAAGTTCAGCACAGCTCGGTAGTTCGTCGATCGAGCCGACTCCCTGTCCTGTGGGAAGGATTCCTACCTCGGTCCGGCCCTCAACCATTGAGGCCCGGGTCAACATGGGTGCGTTGGCTGCCATGGCAACCTGGCCCCAAGTCAGCTCTGAGCTCCGCTTCATCCGCACACCCTCCACAAGAAGCTCAACTAGGCCAGTCCGTGTGAGCCGGCGGAAACGGATGGCGTTTGCAACCGAACGGGGAAAGGCCAGTAGGCGAGAACGCTCCAGGTGGCGCACAAGATCAGTTCCGATCACTCGCTGGGGCACACCGTCGATGGCTCGGGTAACCACTGTGCCTGTGACCGAAGTGGCCAAGTAGATCGTCTTGACAGCCTCGGGTACATCGCTGTCGGTAGTGAGCAGAAATCGGGTGCCCATGGCGATGGCATCTGCCCCCCACGCCAACGCTGCAGCCAACCCGCGTCCATCGGTGAAACCCCCAGCTGCCACCACTGCCACACCGGTTCCGGCCAGCGCGTCAACCACCTGGGGAACTAGTTGCGTGGTTGGAACAGTCCCGGTGTGTCCACCACCCTCTGCACCCTGGGCGATCACAGCATCCACACCCCACTCAGCCACCTTTTCAGCGTGACGCCGAGCGCCAACCGTTGGAATGACGACGGTGCCCGCCTCTTTAAGCCGCTCCACGATGGACCTGCCCGGCGCCTGGGCAAAGGAAACCACCGGAACACCCTCGGTGATCAGGTGGGCGACCCGGCGATCGATGTCGGTCGCGTCCACGCGGAGATTTACCCCGAAGGGTGCATCAGTCATATCACGGACTTCGTTGATGGCAACAACCATCTGCTCGAAGGTCATGGGGGCGGCAGCGACAATCCCGAGGCCTCCGGCCCGGGCCGTTGCCGCTGTCAGTCTAGATCCGGACACCCAGCCCATCCCGGTCTGAACGACCGGATAGCGAATCCCTACTAGGTCGCAGAAGCGCGTTCGAAGCCGACGATCGTGCATGGATCAGCCCCTGAACTCGGCCCGGCGATATCCGTTGGGATCCAGCACCTCGCGGATCAGACGGAGCTCTTGGTGACTGGGCAGCCGGCTTTCGATGACCTCGTCGGGGACCTCTAGGTCGAAGCCGGTGGCCTCCAACACCTCGTCGACAGTAACGCCCGGGTGAACAGAGCGGAGCCTCATCCTTCGCGGTTGACCACCCTCAGACGGAGTCTCGAAGTCCATCACGGCCAAGTTTGAAACCACCCGGCGCACCTCGTGATTCCCGCGAACGGAAGTCGAAAGCGAAGCGACGCGGTCGTACCCGGGCCCGGAAACTACGTCGACCTCTGGAACGAACGAACGGGTCGAGTGGTTGGGCACCCAGTAGGTCGTGACATGGTTTACGAGGTTGCCAGGTGCCCCCCGAAGACCGAGCAACTGGGCCTTCGGCTGTCGCCAGTCGCCGATAGCCGCAATGTTCTGATTGCCGTAGGAATCGATTTGGCTGGCGCTCATCACTATGTGTCGGCGACCCGACCAGACGACGTCGAAGACATCCCGGTAGGGCATCCAGGCCTCGACAAGCCGTTCGGCGGCGTGGTCTCCGACAGCCAACGGGTTGGCAGCGAGAACGGCCACGGCGTCCGTCATGACCATGGTCGGCTCGAAAGTGGCGCGGGCTAGGCGGCCAGCAATGATCGGCACAGTCCCGATCGGGTTGCACAGGATCTCACCGTCACCGCGGAAGGCCTCGGCTATAGCCACCACACACACCTCGTCGCGTCGGGCAGATCCTTCTGGTTCGGAGCCGTACATCGCGTCAGCCACGGCCAAATCCGCTCTCGGCGTCGAGTCGATTTAGGTACTCCTCGTGGCTGGGCGCCTCCAACCACTGGTCCACGAAAGCGTTCCAAGCCTCGGCGTCGTTGGCCGTGGCCGCATAAGCCCGCTGGAAAGCCTCGTCTCGACCGTAGTCCGGGGGGCATTCTGTGAAGTGGGCTCCCCGGGGAGCTTCAACCACACCATCTACGAAGAGCCGCGGAATCTTAAGGGTGTGAAACGACCCCTCGGCCAGAAGTTCGCCTGTGGGAACCACCCGCTCGCATGACATATAGGTGGTGGAGGCCGCCTTGGCGAACAAGTCGTCGAAATAAAGATCCGGTCCAAGGAACTGACCGTTTCCGGCGGCATCAGCCCGGTTCATATGGACTAGAGAAGCATCTAGTCGGAACGCTGGGATGGCGACAAGTTCCTCGTGCAGGCCATCCACGTCTGGGTAGGGCGACGTGACGGTCTCAAGGTCGGGGTTCATGAGCAGCATGTCGCTACCCAGCCCGGCCCTAGTCGGATAGAAGGGCACGCGATGCGCGGCGGCAAGCAGCCCGAGGTAAAAAGCGCCCTCGTCCAACTCGACGACATCAATCATCCCCTGTTGGCGGGCTTTGCGAAAGTGCGGTTCTAAAGGAATGGAGTCCAGGGACACGAAGCCGTAGACAGCTCTTCGCAGCTTGCCCAGCGCCGAAAGAATGCCAACTTCGGGACCGCCATAGCAGACGATGGTCAGGTCGCGGAGTTCGCTACGAGCAATGGCCCGGACCAGCGACATGGGCTTGCGGCGAGATCCCCAACCCCCGATACCGATGGTCATGCCATCGGCTAGACGGGCTACGACCTCATCCTCGGTCATACGCTTATCAGGACGGCCTTCGGATGCGAGTAGCGCCGAGGCGGCGTAAGTGGTGTTCACACCGAAGACGGTAGGTCAGCCAAACCAACGACGGAAATCCTGACGATGTGTCAGATCAGTGCGATCCGTCACCTCAGCCGCCGATTAGCGTTCATGCCGTGGCACCTGATGGCACTGCAGATGAGCCTCTTGACTTCACCGGTCGTTCCGTGGTGGTGACTGGCGGGTCCAGAGGTCTGGGAAGAACGATCGCTACCACATTCCTTGATGCAGGGGCCGACGTCCTGATCTGCGCTCGTTCCGATCCACTCGAACCGGTGACATCCACCGACGGCGTCCGGGAGGCTGCGTTCGTCGCCGCCGATGTCCGCGCAGCGGATCAGGTGGCCAACGTGGTCGCCGTTGCCCTAAAGCGATCGGGACATATAGACGTCTTGGTGAACAACGCGGGTGGGGCACCAGCTGCCGAGTCGGCAACAGTCTCACCGAGGTTCAACGAGAAGATCATCGCTCTGAACCTGACTGCACCCATGACCTTCTGTCAAGCCGTCCACCCCGCCATGTCGAGTCAATCTGAAGGAGGGGTGATCGTGAACGTGTCGTCGGTCAGCGGCACTCGCCCAAACCCCCAGGGAGTGGCCTACGGAGCGGCCAAGGCCGGACTTGAGAATATGACCCGGACACTTGCTCACGAGTGGGGCCCCTCCATCCGGGTAGTAGCTGTAACCGTCGGCATGATCGTGACCGAGGAGTCGGAGGCATTTTACGGTGATGCAGATGGCCAGGCGGCCGTCGCCCGAAACCTCGCCGCTCGTCGACTCGGTCGGCCGGAGGACGTGGCCGGCATGGTGCTAGCACTGGCCTCGCCACTTGCTCGGTGGGTAACTGGCACCTGTGTCGAGGTGCATGGCGGCGGCGAAGGCCCCGCCTACCTCTACGCAGCCTCCGACCCGACCTAAGCCCGGCCTCGGCTGTCCGAAGACCTCAACGGCCCGGCACCTCGCCGATCTCAGCCAAAGCGTCCCTTATGGCGGCTCGAAGGCGTCGCGCGATGTCTGGCGACAGGTGCCCCACCAGACCCTGGCCAGCTCGACCCACCTCCTCGACCGTAAGCATCACTCGGGGTTCGGCATCCGCATAGTCGTCGCTGATACCCACTGCCCACGAGATCGGTGTCAACTCGTCGAGTTCATAGCCGGGCGGGTAGTCCTCAGAGTTGAACGGATAGTCGTCGATAGAGCGGCGCATGAGACCAATTCTGGTCGAAGTCGAGCGTGATGGGTCCAAAAACGTATTCTTGACTATTCCGATCGGTTTTCTATTGTTTCGAGAGCTGAACATCGGTAGGTTGGTTCCAATCCCGACTAGGTCACTCGGGATTGTGATCTCGACTCGTGGCCCGATCCAACCCTCCTTCTAAACGACATGTCCAACTCGCCCTATCCCATCAACCTTGACCTAGCCGGTCGGCGCACACTCGTCGTGGGCGGTGGCTCCGTGGCCGCTCGCAAGGTCCGCGGATTGCTCGCCGCGGGTGCCTACGTCACCGTTGTTGCTCCCGATGCGATAGACGAGATCGCCGACGACCACCGAGTCCGCTGGCACCAGCGGCCCTACCGACGAGGCGAAGTAGCCTTCTATCGACTGGCTGTGTCGGCCACCGGTGACCCGGCTGTCGACGGACAAGTCTACTGGGACGCCGAAGCGGCCGACGTATGGCTCAACAGTGCGGACGATCCCGAGCACTGCTCATTTACCTTGCCCGCCGTCACGGCACGCGACGACCTCCAAGTCACAGTCTCCACCAACGGTCGAAGCCCGGCCGTCGCCGCCTGGCTTCGTCGGACCATCGACGCCGCTATCGGACCCGAGCACGGCACGGTGGTCGCACTGGCCTCCGAGGTACGAGCGGAGTTGCGATCAGCGACCGGCACAAGCGAGTCGACGGGTTGGGAAGAGGCCCTTGATGAGGCCCTAGTCGATCTAATCCGAGCCGGCGACCTAGACGCTGCTCGTGGTCGACTGCGAGCGGCCGTCGGCCTCACCGGAGCCACCCAATGACTATTCACCTTGTTGGCGCCGGCCCCGGCGACCCAGACCTACTCACCCTGCGGGCCCTGCGTCTACTGGGGACTGCGGACGTGGTCGTCTACGACCGCCTAGTCGACACGCGGGTTCTGGACCTCGTAGCGCCGTGGGCCGAACGAATTGATGTCGGCAAGCGACCCGGAGGGCCGTCCGATGCCCAGGAGCGCATCCACACCATTCTTCTCGACGCCGCCGCCCGAGCCGAAGTCGTCGTCCGCCTCAAGGGAGGCGATCCCTTTGTTTTTGGACGCGGTGGCGAAGAGGCCGAGGCTCTGCGGGCGGCCGGCATGGACGTGGCGGTGGTGCCAGGAGTCTCCTCGGCAATAGCGGGTCCGGCTGCAGCCGGCATTCCGGTCACCATGCGAGGCCACGCCAGCGGCTTCACCGTGGTCACCGGCCACGAAGACCCGGCCAACTCCCACCATCTCGACTGGGATGCCCTTGCACATCTGGGAACCACGCTGGTGGTACTTATGGGAGCAAGCAGGGCCGGAACGATTGCCGAGCGCCTTCTGGCCGCCGGAATGAATCCCAAAACCCCTGTAGCCGCCGTGCAGTCGGCCACCACTGATGCCCAACGCACGGTTCGCACCAATCTCATCAATCTCGAAAACCACACGGTCGACTCCCCTGCCATCCTGGTCATCGGCACGGTGGCCGACCTTGATGTTGTAGGCGACCTGATGGAGGGGCGTTTAGTCCCAAAAGCCAATTTTGACCACCTCGTTGCCGACCTAGCCAGCTGACTTCGACAATCCCCACCAATAGACGAGACCACAGGAACACCATGAGCCTCACTGAGGAGACCAACACCCGACCGCCCATCGAAGCTGAGATGGAAGCCGACATCGCAAAGTTCGAGGAGATGCTGGCCGATTATCAGGCGGGTCGTATCGAAGAGGACGTGTTCCGTGTCTTCCGTCTCAACAACGGCATTTACGGCCAGCGACAAGGCGGCACCAACCAGATGGTCCGAGTCAAGGTCCCTTATGGGGCTATGACTGCCGATCAGCTTGACCTACTGGCGGACGTCGTTGAAGACCACAGTCGCGGATGGGGCCACATCACTACCCGTCAGAACATCCAGTTTCACTTTGTCGAGTTGGCTGAGATCCCTGAGGTGATGCGACGCCTCGCAACCGTTGGACTCACGACCCGTGAGGCATGCGGCGACACAGTTCGCAACGTCCAGGGCTGCCATCTGGCTGGAGCGTGCCCAATCGAGGTGCTAGACGTCACCCCATGGGCAGAGGCCGCCTACCGTCACTTTGTCCGCAACCCACTAGGTCAGCGCCTGCCGCGGAAGTTCAAGATCAACTTCTCCGGCTGCAAAACCGACTGTGGGCAGGCCATGTTCAACGACGTCGGAGTGGTAGCCGCCACGAGAACGTTCGCGGATGGAAGCATTGAGCGGGGCTTTCGGGTATACATCGCCGGCGGCCTTGGAACAACACCATTCCCCGCGCAAGCCCTAGAGGACTTCACTGCCCGCGAGGACTTACTATCCACCATCGAGGCAGTACTGCGGGTCTTCGAACAGACCGGCAACCGAGACAACAAGCTCCGGGCCCGGCTCAAGTGGGTGGTAGACCAGCTAGGCATCGACGAGGTCCGCCGCCGGATAGTCGCCACCCGAAAGCTACTCCCAGCCTCAGCAACCTGGCCGGGCGGAGTACCTGAGGTAGTCGAAAAATGGGGTGATAAACCGGCAGGAGTCGCCGACGGCGTCACTCCCACCGTGATCGGCCAAGGCACTCCAGTCACGCTCGGAGCAAAGACCGACTACGACCGATGGGTGGAGGCCAACGTAGTTCGTGGTGCCGCCAACGGCACAGTTTCGGCCTACGCCTGGTGTGCTCTTGGCGACGTCACCTCGACTCAGTTCCGAGCCGTAGCGGCCATGGTGCGCGAGTTCGACGTAGACGTCCGGGTGACCAACCGGCAAAACTTCGTGCTTCGTGACCTCAGCGAGGACCAACTCCCTGGCCTATACGAACGGTTGACAGCAGTCGGCATGGCGGCAGCAGGAGCTGAGCTGTCTCGCGACGTTGTGGCCTGCCCCGGTGCCGACACCTGCAACTTGGCCGTGACCCAGAGCCGTGGTCTGGCCGGAGCCATCGGAAGTGCGCTGGATGAGGCCGGCCTTGCCGAGGTTGGTGGCATCCGGGTGAATATTTCAGGGTGCACCAACAGTTGCGGCCAGCACCATGCTGCCGATATCGGGTTCTTCGGTGCCGAGCGACGGGCTCATGGCCAGCCAGCTCCCGGCTACCAGATGCTGATGGGTGGCTACGTCGGCCAAGAGAGCATCCGGTTCGGCCAGAAGGCGTTGCGGCTACCCGCCAAGAACGCCCCAGAAGCCACCGTCCGGGTGGTCCGCCAGTTCGTCAACGAGAAGACGGCCGGCGAGCACTTCCACGAGTGGATGGAGCGGATGGGTGGCGTATCGGAGGTTGCGGCCGGACTAAAGGACCTCGACCAATTCCCAACTCCGGACGAGGGACCCGCCTACTACGTCGATTACGACGAAACCGGACCCTACGCAGCAGAAATTGGCGAGTCGGAGTGCGCCACCTGATCGCCACCTGACGACGTCACATCAGGCAGGATGCTTTTGTGCCTCCCGAGTTTCACTTCGAGGACCCTCCCCCCTACGGGGTTGTGGAGCAGGTATCGCCGATGGTCCGGAGGGTGGTTGCCAACAATCCGTCAAAATTCACCTACCACGGCACCGGGACCTTCATCGTCGGCCCGCCATCGGGAGGAGAAGTATCCATCGTCGATGCCGGGCCGGACGACGACCTCCACGTAGCTGCAGTGCTGCAGGCCGTCGAGGGCCAGCGGGTAACCCATCTACTCGTAACGCACACTCACCCCGATCATTCCCCCGCCACCACAGCGGTGCGCGAGGCCACTGGGGCAACGACCTTCGGTTTCGGTCCCCACCCGCCCGAGGCCGTCATCGCTCACGAAAATCGGGTCCGCCGTGCTTTGGAAGCCGGTGAAGAACCCGAGGACGGCGAGGGCGCAGGCGACCGGGACTTTGTCCCCGACGTGGTTGTCGGAGACGGCGATGTTCTCGACGGCGACGGGTATGGCTTCGAAGTCCTACATACGCCGGGCCACATCTCCAACCATTTGTGTTTCGCTCTCCGCGAAGAGTCGACGCTGTTCACTGGCGATCACGTCATGGGATGGTCAACCACTGTCGTCCCGGCGCCGGATGGCGACCTCAACGACTATCTAGCAAACCTTCGGCGCCTGCTCAGTCGCCCGGAGACGACCTACCGCCCCACCCATGGACCCCCATTGACCAATCCGACACGGTACGTCCGCTCGCTAATTAGCCACCGTGAGATGCGCGAGCACCAGATCGTCGCGGCCCTGGCTAATGGCCCACGGGACATCCGGTCGATCGTGACCGATCTTTACGCTGATATCCACGTGGACCTGCACAAGGCCGCGGCAGCGTCCGTTCACTCCCACCTCGTAGCCCTTTCCCGAGCCGGTCGCGCTGTAGCCGAACCGAAAGAGGCCGACGATAACGAAACCCGGGACGGAGTCGAGGAAGACTGGAAGGCCGACTGGCGCCTGACCTGATCTTGCAACCCGAGGCGGCCCCGTGACTCAGGCTCGCTGGCTGGATACCGAAACCACCTCGCCGGTGAGGTACGAGGAGTAATCACTGGCCAAGAAGACCACTACGTTGGCTACCTCCCAAGGCTCGGCACCCCGACCAAAAGCCTCGCGGGAGGCCAGCTCGGCCAAGAGTTCCTCGCTGCTGGTCTTTGCCAGGAAGGGATGCGTGGCGAGGCTGGGCGCCACACAATTAACCCGAACCCCAAGGTCCACGCCTTCCATGGCGGCACAACGAGTCAGGGCCATTACTCCTGCCTTGGCCGCCGCGTAATGGCTCTGCCCAATCTGGGCCCGCCAACCCAGAACCGAGGAGTTGTTGACGATGACCCCATGGCCTTGTCCACCCATGATCCGCATCGCAGCTCTGGTGCAACGCATAGTGCCGGTCAGACTGATGCCCAGAACACGGTCCCACTCCTCATCGGCCATGTCGACTAGGCGTGTGTCCCCACCAAGGCCGGCGTTGTTGACCAAAACGTCAATGCGGCCGTGCTCGGCTACCGCTGCGTCCAACAGACCGGTCACCTGGTCCTCATCTCGGACATCACACACGCGACTCAGCGGACGGACTCCCGAGATTTCAGCCAGAGCCTCGGCGGACTCGGCAAGTCGTCGCTCATGGACGTCGGACACGACCACAGTGGCCCCCTCCTCGACCGCCTTTCGGGCTACTGCCGCACCGATGCCCATCCCCGCGGCCGCCGTTACAACCACAACCCGATCAACTAGCAGTCCATGACCAGGCACGTACTCGGGAATGGGACGGGTGGGCTCCATCGCTACGAGGGTAGATGCGGAGAGGCAGTCGACTCAGGAACCAGCCCCACCGGCCCCAGAATCTTTGGCGGCCGCCATCTCATTCATACGGCGATCCAAGTCGGCGAACATAGGCATTTCCTCCTCGCCAATGGCGACTGGAAGCTTGGTCGCAATCTCGTCGACAGTAAATGTCTCGCCGTCCTCCGCCCACATGTGACGTACCTCGGCGGGCTGGTTCCACACCGCGATCCGTCGCCCGGTGCAGGTGTATATCTGGGCCGTGACATGCCGGGCACTGTCCGAAAGCAAATAGATGGCCAACGGAGCGATGGCTTCGGGACTGCCAGCTTCGATCTCAAACGGCACGTTCTCCGACATCCGAGTCATAGCCGCTGGGGCAATGCAGTTGGCGTTGATGCCGTATTTCCGGAGAGAAAACGCCGCGCTGCGGGTGAGCGAGACAATGCCTCCCTTGGCCGCCGAGTAGTTGGCCTGAGCCGTCGATGCCACAAAGGCGCCTGACGTGAAACCGATAAGGCTTCCACCGGTTTCCTGCTTGCGCATGACTGCCGAGGCGGCTTTGTAGAGCGTGAAGTGACCTTTGAGGTGAACGCGCACTACTTCATCGAACTCATCCTCGCTCATGTTGAACAACATCCGCTCGCGAACGATGCCGGCCACGCAGACCACACCGTCAATGGAGCCCCAGAAGTCCAGAGCGGCGTCTACGACGCTCTGGCCGACCTCCATCACTGAAACGTCGCCGGCCACGGCCACGGCCTCCCCTCCAGCGGCTTTGATCTCGTCCACTACGCCGTCGGCTACTTCGCTCGAGGGGTCGCTGCCGTCAATTGACACGCCGTAATCAGCGACCACCACATTGGCGCCTTCGGCGGCGCAAGCAATGGCGATTGCTCGCCCTATGCCGTTCCCGGCGCCGGTGACGGCGATGTTCTTTCCTTCGAGGTGGCCCATTGTCCTGCTTCACTCCGAGTGAGTCGAGGGCCGTCGGGAACCGACCCAAGGTGTTATTTCCTGACGGGCCGTCAGATACGCAACCACCCTATCGGCGCCTTACCGAGCGGGTACTAGCCCACCATCCACGGTTAGACACTGTCCCGTCATGTAGCTGGATGCATCCGACGCGAGATAAAGGACAGCACCAACCATCTCGTCTACTTCAGCAAGGCGTTTAAGCCTTGTCGATTGAGCCATGGAGGCAGCTGCCCTTGAACCCGTCTTTCGCACCATCGTGGTATCAGTCGGTCCGGGCGCGAGCGCGTTTACCCGAATCCCCTGATCGGCGAATTCGGCTGCCATCGAACGGGTGAAGTGCAGCAAAGCTGCTTTGCCCGCCCCGTATAGCGAGCCACCCGGGGTGTGGAGGAACGCTCCGGCCGAGATCACATTGACGACTGCCGCGTGCTCGGAATCCAGCAGGTGCTCTAAACAGGCTTGGAAAAGAAAGAGCGGACCGCGGACGTTGACCTCAAATGATTTGGCAAACGCCTCGGCTGTTATCTCTCCGATGGGCAGAGCCAGTGGATTGGCGGCGTTGTTGACCAGCACGTCGATGCCGCCAAACGATTTGACGGCAGTCGCCACCAGGTTCCTCAGATCTTCGGGCTCACCGACGTGGGCAGCGACAGACAACGCCTCGCCACCAGCCTCCTGAATAGCTGCGGCGGCCTCGTCGCAAGCGCGTGCCTTGCGACTGGAGACCACCACCTTCGCCCCCTGGGCGGCGAACGCTTGGGCCACAGCTAGGCCGATGCCCCGGCTGCCTCCGGTCACCAGGGCCACCCGACCCGTCAGGTCGTGCAGTCTGGCAATCCCCTCGCGATCCAGCATGGTTCTCTCGTTTTCTCCCGCACGGTCAGTAGCCCCTGCCATCCGGGGTGTTCCTAGACATGACACTGCCTCAGCAAAGCTCTGATGACGCGATCCAGCAAGTAAATCGTCATTCCGCGTAATGTCCCCGGACTGCCCACCGAACACGGCGACTTCACCGTTCGAGGCGTTCGTTGGTGGTGACACCATACTGACTGCCTGAATCTCGCCGGAACCGCTGGGTCGCCTCTTCTCCGCTCCATCCACCTCGCAGTCGCCGGTGGTTTCGCTCAGGGTGGCTCCCTTCGGCAGGGCTCCTCAGAACAGGATTCCCTAGCATCGCTTTGTGCTTTCCGACCGCAAGATCCTTATCACAGGGCTGACAGGCCAGATCGGCCACCCAATCGCCCGCTTCCTAGCCCGCGATAACGAGGTGTGGGGAGTAGCGCGTTTCACCGCTGAAGGCAGCCGAGAACGCTCTGAAACCATCGGGGTCCGAACCCATAGCGCAGACCTAGCTGACGGCAACCTCAGCGACCTGCCCGATGACTTCACCCACCTCGTCCACTTCGCCGTCTGGCAGGGACGGACGCTCGATCATGACCGCGCTATTCGGGCTAACGCCGAGGCCACGGGACTAGTCATGGCCCACTGCCGCAACGCCGAGGCCGCGCTTGTCGCTTCGACAAATTCGGTCTACCGGGCTCACGAGGATCCATGGCATTCATACGTCGAGACCGACCCGCTCGGTGACGCCACCGCTCCCCACAGTCCAAACTACGGGGTATCCAAGGTTTCTCAGGAAGCGGTAGCCCGCACCATGGCCAGAGTCCTCGGCCTGCCCACCACAATCGCCCGGATTAACGCCAGCTACGGACCCAACGGTGGGCTACCCGCCTACCACGCTGACTGGGTGGCCACAGGAGAGCCTGTATGGCTGCGCGCACCTGGGCCCAACCCCTACAGCCCGATTCACGAGGAGGATATGACAAACCAACTAGCACCCCTGCTGGACGCCGCGTCGACGCCAGCAACCATCGTCAACTGGTGCGGCGACGAAGTAGTAACTGCCGAAGACTGGGTGGACCTCTTCGGCCAGCACCTTGGCGTCGATCCGAGGCCGACCTACTACGACCTTGCAGGCAGCCAACCGGGTAGTGCCGCCGATGCCACGAAGCGTCGTTCGATCACCGGACCCTGCACTGTCGATTGGCGTTCTGGCATGATTTCCGCTCTCGAGGCCCGACGGGGCCGAGATCCAGTTCCGAACCGTCCGACCTAGGGAACCCGGCGGGACCAGCCCAACCAGAGGCGTACGAGGTGGAGGGTCCGCCTCGTAAAGACCAGTCGAGGCGACCTCCGAATCGACCGGACAAAGCGGATGGCCGACGCAACTCGATCACCCTGCCTCGCGGCCTTGACGGCGACATAGTGCTGCTGAGTAGCTAGGAAGAGTGATCGGTGCGGCTCCAGGTAGCGGGCCACATCGGATCTCCCCAGTAGGTCCTCAGTGAGTATGTGAAACCGTCTCTCCGCGTCTCGCCAGGAGTCGACTGCCATCGTTCGTCCTGCATGCTCCACAAGGAGAGCACCGGGACCCGGGCACACCTCTGGTGACTCTTCGGCGGCGACCCGAATCCAGCAGTGCCAGTCCTCACTCGCTATCAGTTCGCTCGACTCCTCAAATCGGTGCCGGAGGAAGAGCTCTCGCTCCACATAAACGCCTGAACAGGACAGAGGGTTGCCCTCGGCAAGAACCCGCGCCATAGAGCCACTACCGACTCTCGGTTGGTAAACGGTCTCTCCGTCCTCGTCGACTACCCGGAGGAGCTGGAAGAAGAATCGGCGAGTCGGGTCCTCAGCGATAAAGTTACTGGCCCTCTTGAGCGCTCCCGGCTGCAGGACGTCATCAGAGTCTAGGAACACCACAAACCGTCCGAAAGCTTCAGCCGCTCCGCGATTTCGGGAGAAGGACCGCTCGTAGTTCGCATCGTTGACGAGAACCCTCACGCTTAAACGGTCGCTATACGAAGCAGCCACCAAAACCGTCTCGTCGGTCGACGCGTTATCGACCACCACCACTTCGAGTTCGTCAAAGTCCTGCACCAGAACTGATTCGAGACACCTGCCGATGTGCCCGGCCCGGTTGTATGTCGGAATCACCACTGAGAACAGGGGTAATCCAAGTGACATACGACGACCCTAGCGACCAGCCCATCAAGCGTTCGGGCCGCGGTCAAGGTGGTTGCTAGCGTCGTCGCGATGGTCGCCGACCCGCCGAACACAGACCGGGCATTGACCCCAGTCCTAGTAGTGGGGGGAACTGGTCATGTCGGCTCTCCTCTCTGCCTCCACCTCGCCGAGAATGGCCGGCAGGTCACCGCCGCCTCTCGGCGACCCTCACCCGGTTTCAACCACCCGCTCGTCGATGAGATTCGACTCGACCTTCGCCACCCCACTAGCGGCCTATGTGTCGAGTCCGTGCCGATCGCCGTGATCTGCCCATTGGTCCTCGACGGTGAAGCCGCACCGAATTGGATCACCAAAGTTGTCGACCATCTGTCCAAACGGGGACTGCGTTCCGTCCTCTCCTTCTCAACGGTCTGGGTATACGGGACACTGGCCGGCAGGCTCACCGAAGCCTCACCGGCGCGACCAACTAACCACTACGGCAAGGCGCACCTCGCCAACGAGCAGGCCCTCTGGAGCGCCACGGAGCGCCACGGCATCGACGTCACCATCCTCCGGATGTCCAACCTCGTTGGGGCCGATCCGTTCTATGGCCAACGCTCAAAGATTTCGTTTACTCACGAATTGGCCGACATGGCGCTCACTAACGCTCGCATCGTTCTGCGCTCTCCAGCCTCTACGCCGCGAGACCTCTTGGCTCGCGCCCGGCTACACCATCTAATCGACGCCGTATTGGCTCGGGCCCCAAAACCGGGTCGCTACGAGGTCCTCAACGTCGGAGGTGGTGTGACAACAACCGTCGGCGAATTTGCCCAGACGGTCGCGGACGCGGCGGCGCGGTATCATGGGCGACCCGTCGTCATCGAACACCCTGATGACCCAGACAACAAACCCACCTTCGACCTCGACTCGTCGAGAATTGAAGAGGTTTCCGGACCTCACCCAAATGATCTCCATCACGAGGTCTCGCTGGTGATCAGAGACGTCCTGAAGGCCCGAGGAGAAAACTGGTGAACCGACTCTGCGACGCCTACGCCGGAAGACGAGTGCTTGTGACCGGGCACACAGGCTTCAAGGGTGCGTGGCTCAGCCTCTGGCTCCACCACCTGGGCGCCAATGTCGTGGGCTATTCCGACGGAGTCCCCACCAATCCCTCGATCTTCGACCTGCTAGGTCTGGACGGCCTCGTGGAGCACCATGTAGGCGACATCCGCGACCGGGCCCGCCTCGCCGAAGTGATTGACGCTGGACGGCCCGAGGTTGTCTTCCACTTAGCCGCTCAGCCCTTGGTCCTGCAATCGCTTGCCGATCCAGTGGAGACCTTCGAGGTCAACACCATGGGCATGGTGAACATGCTCGAGTGCGTCCGCGAGCGGCCTGGGATCGAAACAATCGTGCTCGTAACCAGCGACAAGGCCTACCGAAATGAAGAGTGGAACTGGGGCTATCGAGAAACCGACCACCTCGGTGGTCACGACCCTTACAGCGGGTCGAAGAGCTGCGCTGAACTGGTCGCCCACTCATATCACCGCTCCTTTCTTCGCGACTCCGCCACCAAGATGGCCACTACCCGGGCCGGCAACGTAATCGGCGGCGGCGACTGGGCAGCCGACCGAATCGTGCCTGACTGCATCCGAGCCTGGTCGGCAAACAAATCCGTCACCGTCCGCAACCCCCGGGCCACTAGACCCTGGCAGCACGTCCTGGAGCCCCTCAGCGGCTACCTCTGGCTGGGAGTTCGCCTCCTTGAGGATGATGAACTCGACGGTGAGGCCTTCAACTTCGGGCCAGGGACCAACCAGGACGAGACAGTGGCAAATCTCATCGAGTCGATGACCAGCCGATGGGAGGGCGCCCGTTGGGACATCGCCTCCGGATCTGAACAGGCGGGCCGTGAGGCGGACCTCCTCAAGTTGTCCTGCGACAAGGCCCTTCGCCTGCTCGACTGGCACGCTGTGCTCCCGTTCACAGAGACCGTGGCCATGACCGTCGACTGGTACCGCTCCTGGCACCTCGGTAAAACCGACATGATCTCCACGACTGTCAGCCAGATCGACCGATACGTCGACTTGGCTCAGAACACAGACATGGCCTGGGCGGCAACGTGACCGACCAACCAGTCGTCAGGGTCTCCATCCATGACCTGCTAGTAACCGACCTGTTTCGGTTCGAGGACGAGCGTGGCGCCGTCCTCCACCACCTGCGGAGCGATGCACCCGAGTTCACCGGGTTCGGCGAGTGCTACTTCTCCGAGGTATTTGCTGGCGCCACAAAGGCCTGGAAACGCCACCGATTACAGACCCAGCACCTGGCGGTTCCCATCGGGCGAGTCCGCTTCGTGATCTACGACGATCGCGACAACTCGCCAACCCGGGGCATGCTGGACATCGTCGACTTGGGCCGGCCGGACGCCTATTACCGCCTGCGGATCCCCGCTGGTCTCTGGTATGGGTTCCAGTGTCTTGGAGCCCGGGATGCGCTCATCGCCAACTGCGCCGACCTCCCCCACGATCCATCCGACAACGAAATCGTTGAACCCAAGGATTCTCCAATTCCCTACGCGTGGTGATGGACCGTCAAACGGTTCTAATCCCTCAAACGTCACGTTGGAGCAGAAGATTCCACTGCTCTGAACGTGACACGGCCTCACTTGCGCCGACAGGCTGGAGGTCCGTCCGCCGCAGTATCTGACCTCGTTCACAGATTGCAAATGCCCGATACCCGATCGAATCGGAAATCAAGTCTCCGACCCAGTCCGCGTCCAATCCAGGCGTCACTTCCATGATCGCCGCCCGAACCCGGCCAGAACGAAACAGGTCAGGGGCACCGTTGAGAACGTCGGCCTCATAGCCCTCGACGTCGACCTTGAGCAGGCCAATCTCTCCGTCATCAACAAACTCAGCCAGCACTTCGTCCAGACGCCTCTGCGGCACCTCGATGGTTGCACCATCGTGCCAGTTTTCCTCTAGGCCTGCCCGATGGCCGGGAACCGCTGTCCCAAGTCCGCGGTGGTCCGGATTGTCCCATCCGGTAAACGACACCGTGCCCTTTGTGGCCCCGAGAGCGGCCTGCACCAAGGTCACGTTCGACATTCCTTCAAGGACCCAACGGAGGTCATCGACGCATCGGGGCGACGGCTCGACCGCGATGACAAGGCCGGTTGGTCCAACCAGTCGGGATAGACGGGCGGTAAGGATGCCCACATTGGCGCCGACGTCAACAACGACGTCGCCGTGTAAGACAAGATTCGGCAGCAGTCGCAGGATTTCCCGTTCGTAGGTTCCCTCATAGGAACCCCGGCAGGTCCAATCGTCGGGGTCGTGCACGATCGGTGTGCCATCGGGCAGAACGACCACCCCGGGTTCCGGATCCGGCCAGGCCAACCGGGCAAGGCGCCAGTACCACGAGGCCCCACGGAGGCCAGCGGAAGCAAACCGCCGCGCAATCCTGTGCGATGGAGGAAGCCCAGGAGAAGCAGGGCCGACCGGCATGGTCGCCGATAGTACGGCCCAGATTGATCCCTGGGGACAATCGGACCGGAGACCGACACTCAAGCAGTCAGCGAACAGGGCAGATGCTTGATGCCATTCACAAAATTGGACCTGAGGCGATCCGGCTCGGCAGTTGAGCGCACCTCGGGAAACCGGCTCAGCAACTCTCGAAACATGGCACCCACCTGCCGCCTCGCCAGATGGGCTCCGAGGCAGAAATGTGGCCCGGGGCCGCCAAATCCAACATGTGGATTAGGTTCACGAGTCACGTCAAAACACTCTGGATCGACAAACACCGTCTCGTCTCGGTTAGCCGACGCATAGAACAAAACGACTTTGTCGCCTTCGGAGAACTCGTGACCCCCGAGCCGAACACCATCGCTAGTGACTGTCCGGCGAAAGTGGATAACCGGACTCGACATCCTGACGATCTCCTCAACTGCAGTGGGCAAAACCCCGTCAAGGTCAGCTAGCCACCGGTCGCGCTGCTCTGGGTTTTCAGTCAGCAGTTGCAGGCCCCAGGCGGTCGCGTTCCTTGTCGTCTCATTGCCTGCAACGCATAGCAGCACGAAAAACGAAGCAAGTTCATCCTCCGTAAGCCGCTCCCCATCCACCTCCGCATTAACCAAGACGCTGGTCAGGTCCTCTCCGTTGCCGCCACGACGGAGTTCGGCCGTGTCTTTCATGATCTCCGCGAGACCAGCACCGGCCTCCAGAAACGCCACGAGAGGATCTACACCCTCCGGCACATACTCGGGGTCCCCTTGGCTTAGTACGACGTTGGACAACTCAAATACCTCGTCGCGACGCTCAGCCTCGATTCCCATCAGGTCACAGATAATGGCCAATGGCAGACGGGCAGCTACGTCAACCACAAAATCGCAGGACCCCTTCTCAGCTGCAGCGTCGACGATCTCGGTCGTCGTTACATCGATGCCAATGTCCAGTTCACGCATCATCCGCGGCGTGAAGCCGCCCGAGACGAGGCGCCTCAGCCTGGCATGGCGGGGATCGTCGAGGTTGATCATCGAGCCGTAGAACTCAAGAAAAGCCGGCGGCAGGTCCGGGATGTTTGTCCCCTTTCCCGAGCAGAAGGCATCAGTTCGACGACTCGCCTCCACGACATCGGCGTGCCGAGTCAGCGCCCAGTAGCCGGCTCCCGGAGGCAGGCCCTCGATCTCTGGTTCGGCGAAGAACCGGATGGGGTCCTGCTGGCGTAGTGCAGCGAAGGCCCTGTAGCGAAACTCCAGAGGCTCCGTCCAAAACAAATCCACCGACGAGAGGTCAATCGCTTCAAGAGATGCATTCTCGGAGAATGAGTGGACCACTCTGATCACGATAGGGCTGTTGAGGACCTAGTGGCCGGTCCGGCATTCCGCCTCTCGCGGCTCTAGGTTCGCTCGGGTGGATAAGGCGACACTGCAGGCCCTAGCCGATCGGATTGCTGTGGAAGACCTCCTGACTCGCTACGCCACGGCGGTCGATCAGCAAGACTGGGACCTATACCGCAGTGTCTTCACCCCAAACGCCGAGATTGACTACCGGGAGGCTGGCGGCATAGCCGGGAACCTCGACGAGGTGGTGGAATTTCTTTCCGCCAGCCTCCCTCTGTTCGAGATGACCCAACACCTGGTCGGCAATGTCGATCTGACAGTCAGTGACGGGGGGAATGGTAAGGAAGCCACAGTGACCGCTGCGTTCACCAACCCCATGCGGCTACCCGACGGAGACGTCTGGTTTACCGGCGGCTGGTACCACCACGAACTGGTACGCACTGCAGAGGGATGGCGTAGTCGCCATCTTCGGGAAGAAGCGGCCTGGTTCGACCGGGCACCCTTCTGAAAACAAAGGGTCCCCGCAGCGACATTTCGCCGGCTCCAAATGTCGAGGATTCAGTCCATGATGCCGATCGCCGAGGGATTTCGACCTGCGGCGATGTCATCGAACCGGCGGGCCGCCACCTCAGGAGTCACATCGTGGGTAAACACCCAAAACCGGTCTGATCGCATCGCATCGACTACCCGGGACGCCACCTCTCTGGGCCCTATCCCGCGGCCGACCAAGATGTCCCCGAGCGCCTCCTGGGTACCGGCAGAATGATCGGACACATCTACCCAATCAGGGCGCACCCGTGCCACGTCGAAGATTCCTGTTGAGACCAACTCAGGACAAAGGCAAGACACCCCGACGCCCGTCGACTCCAGCTCTCGGTAGAGAGCCTCGGACAAGCCGACTACCGCGTGTTTGGTCGCCGCATACATGCCAAGAAATGTGGTCGTCATTAGGCCGGCCTGCGAAGCCACGTTGACGACATGACCTACTCCTGCCTCCACCATCCGGGGCACGAAAGCCATAACCCCATGAGCCACACCCAACAGGTTCACACCAACGACCCACTGCCACTCCGTTGGCGTGGTCTCCAACATCGGACCGGCCGGGCCCACCCCTGCGTTGTTGCAGAGCACGTCAACAATGCCATGGCGGGCCCAGGATTCTTCGGCCAGAACTGCTACGGCTTCCGGATCCGCAACATCGCAAATCACACCCGATACCCGATCTCCGACATCCAGCGACAGCCGTCCTACCTGCTCGTCTAGTGCACCGCCGTCGACGTCGGACAGCACTACTGCCATTCCCTCGGCGAGAAAGGCCTCGCCCATGGCGAGACCTATGCCCGATGCGGCCCCAGTCACCACGGCCACCCGTCCATCCAAGTCCTCAAGCATCGTCAGCCCCTTTGCCATCCACCAGTCGCTCCATGACCTGGCCGGACCGTAGGCGCCAGTCATCCGGCTCCACCATTTAGGAAGGTCCCGACTACCGTCCAACCATGGCCGGACCCCTCAACGGAATCCGTGTGGTCGACCTCTCGGTCGCGCTAACGGGTCCTCTAGCTGCCGGCATGCTCGTCGATCAGGGAGCAAACTGCGTAAAGGTTGAGCAGCCGCCAACTGGTGACGTAACACGATGGCTGGGCACCAGTGCCGCCGGCATATCGGCGATGTTCCAAATGGCCAACCGGGGTAAGAGGTCAGTGGTTATTGACCTTCGTCAGGATGAAGGCCGCTCCATTCTCCTCGACTTGGTCGCAAAGGCTGATGTGGTGGTCCAAAACTTCCGACCTGGTGTCGCCGAGCGGCTAGGTGTGGCCTATGAGCATGCTGCAGCTGTCGCCCCTGAAATCATCTATGCCGACCTCACCGGCTTCGGTTCATCCGGCCCTTATAGCCATCGGCGGGTCTATGACCCCATAATCCAGGGCTACTCGGGACTCGCTGCCAGCCAAGCAGGAAAGGGTTCAGAAGAACCCAAGTTCCTCAAGCACCTGGTCTGCGACAAAGTGACCGCCTACACCGCCGCCCAGGCCATCACGGCAGCACTATTCGCCCGGGAAAGAGGCGCCGGCGGCCAGCACCTTGAGCTGTCGATGCTGGATGCCTGTGTCGCTTACCTCTTCATGGACGCCGCCGACCACGAGGTCATGCTCGACGCAGACCACTCTGGCCCGCAGGCCGTTGGGGCCAACAACACACCTTTTGTTTTCAAAGGCGGCTTCGCTGCAATCGCTGTTCCCACGGACGACGAATTTCACGGCTTGGCCCGCGCTCTTGGTGTGGACTCCTCCGACCCGGACCTAGCGACAACGCGAGATCGGACCCGCAATCGGCAAAAGACCATGGACTTCCATCGACAAGCCCGCGAAAACGCCACCCGGATGACAATCGCCGAGGCAGAGACTCGCCTCGAGGAGAACCAGGTCCCATTTGGCATCATGCGCACAGTTGAGGAAGTTCCGAACGATCCACAGGTTGTGTTTAACGAACTGCTGTCAGAATTCGACCACCCAACGGCCGGCCGGATCCGTCACCCCCGAGTCCCCACACGTTTCCACGGAACGCCGACAGAGTTCGCTGAGCCGGCAGCACCAAGCCTCGGCGCGCACACCGACGAAGTGGTGGCCGAGACCGGACGAAGCGACCACATCGTCAGCCTCCGCGAAGCGGGTGTAATCGGATGACGGCCACTCCCCAGACCCCAGGATCAAGGCCCGAGTTGCCAGCAGACCGCGACCACTCCCGACCCGACACTTGGGCACAACTTCAGATCGAGCATGACGAATCGGAGCCGATCCCGGCGGCCACCGTGGTGGTGCTTCGGGACGGAGACGAGGGCCTAGAGACACTCATGCTTCGGAAAAACTCCAATATCGCGTTTGGAGGCATGTGGGTATTCCCCGGTGGCCGCGTCGACGAGAACGACAAGGTGATTGGTTGCGACGGCAAGCCCGACGACCTAGCCACGGCGGCTGCAGCAGCGGTCCGTGAAGCCGCCGAGGAAGCCTCGGTATCAGTCGAGGCCAACAGCCTTGTTTGGTTCTCCTTTTGGCTACCACCACAGGGCATGCCTGTGCGCTTTGCGACCTTCTTCTTCGCTACCCGCCTTTCCGAAGTCGCCGAATACGTGACCATCGACGATGGCGAGATCACGGACCACGAATGGATGCGGCCAGTTGATGCCCTGCTAAAACGCGACGCCGGCGAACTCGAGTTGGCTCCACCGACTTGGATGACCATCAGTCGCCTGGCCAGATTCAAATCCGTCGACGAGGCGCTGGCCGAACTCGGCGCCGAAGAGCCGCAGCACTACGAAACCCATCTGGCGCGGACCGATGACGGACCTGTAGCCATGTGGGCCGGAGACGTCGGATACGAGGTAAGCGATCCAACTCTGGAAGGGCCGCGACACCGCCTGACAATGACCGAAGACGAGTACCAGTTCGAGGACACCCGACAACAAAAGTGAACATGGGCGACCACCAAACAGGCCTTACTGCTGCGGAAGTAGCCGAGCGTCGGGCGGAAGGTCGGGTCAACGACGTACCCGATGCCCCTGTCCGCACCACTAGCGAGATTTTGCGAGCCAACGTCCTTACGCCCGTAAACGGCATCATGGGTTCACTACTAGTGCTGATCTTGGCGGCGGGTTTCCCAGGCGATGCACTCTTCGCCGGAGTGATCATCTCAAACAGCCTGATCGGAACCATTCAAGAGTTCCGGGCCCGAAAAGCCCTAGCAGCGCTGGCAGTCCTGTCGGCCCCGAAAGCTCGGGTGGTGCGCGACGGGGCAACTATTGACGTCGGTGTCTCAGAGGTTGTCGCCGACGAACTGCTTGAACTTCGCCCGGGCGACCAAGTGGTGGTTGACGGGAAAGTCGCAACCGCAGCGGGACTTGAAGTCGACGAGTCTCTGCTAACTGGAGAAAGTGATCCAGTCGATAAGAACGATGGTGATGTCGTGCTATCCGGAAGTTTCGTGGTTGCCGGATCTGGCCGCTACATAGCCACGGCAATCGGAACCGGCTCATACGCCGCCAACCTGGCCGAGGAGGCTCGCAGGTTCGACCTAGTAAACAGCGAGCTCCGCTCCGGTGTCGACAAGGTGCTCCGATGGCTCACTCTGATCATCCCGCCCGCCGCCGGTCTTCTTCTTCTGCGCCTACTGGTAACCGAGGACCGTTGGCAAGACGCCCTGCGGGGCACGGTCGCTGCTGCAGTGGCCATGGTTCCCGATGGTCTCGTCCTACTGACGAGTCTGTCGTTCATCGTCGGCGTTGTAGCACTCGCCCGCCGACGAGCACTGGCCCGTGAACTGGCCTCAATCGAGTTGTTGGCACGAGTTGACACACTCTGCCTTGACAAGACGGGCACAATCACCACCGGCGAAATCGCCTATGCCGGTCTGGAAGCTCTGGGAAGCATCACTGATAGCGACGCAGCGGCAGCCGTCGGTGCTCTGGCTGCCTCGGACCCTTCCCCCAATCCCACCCTCACCGCGATAGCCAGCTCACTGACCGACCCCGGTTGGGGCGTTGTCGAGACCATGCCATTTTCGTCATCGCGAAAGTGGGCTTCAGCAAGGTTTGAAACCGGAAACGGCCCCACCCGCCTTTACCATCTGGGCGCCCCCGACGTCTTGCTCCCAGAAGGTGAATGGTCAACGGCCCGCAACCGCGTCGCCGAGTTGGCTGACGAGGGTCGACGCGTGCTGCTGGCCACCCAGTCAACCCAAGAACCCAACGCCAACCCAGAGGAGCTTCCGGCGAATCGATTGCCGCTCTGCCTCGTTCTACTCGAGGACACTGTGAAGGCCGAAGCACCCGAGATCCTCGCCTGGTTCGCCGATCAGGGACTTGACATCAAGGTGATCTCGGGTGACCATCCGGCTACGGTGGCCGCCGCTGCACGACGTGCCGGAATCGCCGGAGCTGGAAGTGACGCGGCAGTTGATGCCCGGAACCTCCCCGAGAACCCCGAAGAGTTGGCTGATGCATTAGCAGAGTCCGTGGTGTTTGGGAGGGTGACCCCCCACCAGAAACAAGCCATGGTCGGAGCGCTGCAGGCGCGGGGACGCACAGTCGCTATGACCGGAGATGGTGTCAACGACGTATTGGCTCTGAAGAACGCCGACATGGGAATCGCCATGGGGTCTGGAAGTTCCGCCTCTCGTGCCGTAGCCCAACTAGTTCTGCTTGACAATCGGTTCTCAACCCTGCCCCGGGTAGTTGCCGAAGGTCGTCGGGTTATCAACAACATCGAGCGGGTAGCCAACCTCTTCCTGACTAAGGCGACGTACGCAATCCTATTGACTGCCCTTGTCGGCGTTTTTGGGGTGCCTTTCCCGTTCCACCCAAAGCAACTCACTCTGATCGGTTCCGTATCAATCGGGGTCCCCGGCTTCTTCCTGGCACTAGCACCTGACAACTCGCTGGTACGTCCAGGATTTCTTTCTCGGGTAATGAAATGGTCGATTCCGGTCGGGGCCACGGCGGCATGTACCACCTTTGCCTGCTATGAGATTGTCCGCCGTTCCAGCGAGGCTGGCATGGGTCTCGAACCAGCGCGGACCACCGCCACCCTCACACTTCTCGGCGTTGGACTAGCCGTACTCCTAGGCATCAGCCGACCCCTACGCGCCTGGAAAGTCGGTTTGACCGCCGCTATGGGTGGCCTGTACGCCGTGGCTATGGCCTGGCCGTTCGCAAGGGATTACTTTGAATTGGTAGTTCCGACAGCGAAGGGTTGGGCAATCGCCGCCGTCTGCACCCTCGTGGGTGCGGCCACGGTGGCCTTTCTCTCACGACCCATCGGTGGCCACGGCGACTACGGTCCGAAGGCAAGTGGGGTCGACAACGTCCCCGAGGAACAACACGACAGGGCCCTTCGTTGACCGATCCCTTCATCCCCAACTCTCCAGCGGGCAGGTCTCCCGGCGGCGGGCATACCAGCCTCTTCGCTACCGCTCTGGCCCAACTCGAACGAGGTGCGGACCTGATCGATCTGCCAAACGACCTTAGATCAATCCTGTCCCAGCCCAAGAACGAGATCATTGTCAACTTCCCCGTAAAGATGAACGACGGTAGTTACCGGGTGTTTCGCGGATACCGAATCCAGCATTCAAACCTCCTCGGGCCCTATAAGGGAGGAGTCCGCTTTCACCCCATGGTCGATCTGGACGAAGTGAAAGCCTTGGCCTCATGGATGACATGGAAGTCAGCATTGTGCGAGATTCCGTTCGGAGGCGCTAAGGGTGGAATTTCCTTCGACCCGTCTGGGCTAGAAGCCGATGAGTTAGAGCGTGTAGTTAGGCGGTTCACTCACGCTCTGGGATCAAATATCGGCCCCGACCACGACATTCCGGCACCCGACCTCGGCAGTAATGCTCAGTCGATGGTCTGGATGATGGACACCTACGCAAACTCCACCGGCGCGGCTGAACGCCAAAACGTTAAACGCGTCGTTACCGGTAAGACTCTGGAGACCGGTGGGAGCCCAGGTCGAGACAAGGCCACCGGCCAGGGCGTGGTCTTCTGTCTCCAGCACTGGGCTGACGAAGTGGGCTTCGACTTGAGTGGGGCGTCCGCCAGCATCCAGGGCTTCGGAAACGTGGGAGGAGCCACGGGACGAATCTTGCAGGTCCATGGAACGAAGGTTGTAGCAGTAGCGGACCACGGCGGAGCTATCACTGACGAAGACGGCATAGACGCCTTTGACCTGACCGACTGGGTGCATCAGAACGGCACGGTGGCTGGCTTCCCAGACGCGATGTGGATCGATCCTGATGACTTCTGGAGTATCCAGTCCGACATTCTCGTGCCGGCTGCTCTCGAAAATCAGATAACGGTAGACAATGTCGCCCAGATTCAGGCCCGGGTGGTCGTGGAAGCGGCCAACGGCCCCACCACGCTGGAGGCCGAAACGGCCCTTACACAGCGCGGCATCGACGTGCTGCCCGACATACTCGTAAATGCCGGCGGAGTAGTCGTGTCGTACTTCGAATGGCTGCAGAACCGCTCCGCCGAGCAGTGGGACCTGGACGACGTCGACCACCGGTTGCGTGAGACGCTGTGGCGAGCGTGCGACGCCGTCGTCAACCTCCGTGAAGAATTAGAGGTTGAATCCCGCAGGGATGCTGCGTATGCGTTGGCTCTGCGGCGACTACAGGTGGTCTATGAGCAGCGGGGCATCTTCCCATGATCCACACGCTGCTAGTCGGCACTGGAACATTCGTGGAGTCACTAAAAGAAGGTTTAAAGGCCCAAGGTCATGTTGTGGCTTGTGTGGAACCCACGAGGTCGTCCGATACAAATCCTCACGAGAGCGATCTGGACTCGCCGGCAATTGGGATCAAGGATGCGGCAGAACAGTTGGGCCACACCGATCTGATCGTCCACGTTCCTGCAGCCCCTGATGAGCCGAAAAAAATCGTCAACCAGACAGAAGACGAGTGGATCATTGCCTGCGAGGCTCCTCTCCATGAGGCAATCGCGGTAGCAAGGGCCTCACACCCAATTCTGGCTGTGCGACCAAACCCCTGTGCATCTGATTCAAACGCCCGGCTGATATGGGTATTACCGACCATCGCTCTAGGTGGCAGTGCGGGCTATGTGGCGTCAGGAGCCGCCTTCGAGGGAATCCGAGCCCTCTCCAAGGGCGCTGCTAAGCAGTGGGGGGCTGATGGGATAACCACCTTTGTTTTGGCAGTGAATCCGACCGTCTTTTTGGGCAATAACAACGGCCCGAGCGCAGACGGAGTGCGAGACGCCGCAGTACCCGCTCTCGGGAGAACGGGCGATCCGGTAACAGACCTAGCTCCGCTTCTGGACCTTTTAGCCAACCCCAAGGCGGCGTTTACTACTGGAGGGACAATCGTCGCCGACGGCGGGATCTGGATGGCACTGTGACTGTCGATCCGGCGTATCAACCCGCAACTCGTTTCCTAGAAGGTCGGGTTGCAGTGGTTACCGGAGGAGGCTCGGGTATAGGTCTGGGAATGGCTACAGCTATGGCCTCCCATGGAGCCACTGTGATTCTGGCCTGCCGAAGAGTCGAGGTTGGTGAGCCAGTCGCTGCGGAACTCCGGGAATCAGGGCTGGCTGTCAGCTGCGTGAAGTGCGACGTGACAGTCGCCGAAGAGGTTGCCACCGCCATTACAACAGCGGTCGACAAGTTCGGAAGGCTTGACTGCCTCATACATAATGCGGTGGCCGGGACATTTGACGGAGCAGGTCCGCTTACCCAGGCCTCAGCTACTGGCTGGAAGATGCTGGTGGCTTCATCACTGCGGGCTTCATTTGACTGCGCCCAAGCTAGCTACCCCCATTTAAAGGACTCAAAGGGATCGCTGATCCTGCTTACATCTGCCTCTGGCATGGAGGGAAGCGTCGGGCTGCCTCTCTACGGGGTGGTCAAGGCTGCCCAACGAACCCTTGCGAAGGGGCTAGCTGCCGAGTGGGGACCTGACGGCATAAGGGTCAACACCGTGGCTCCGCTAGCCCTAACTCCTGCATTCGATAGAGGCCTCGCTGCAGACCCATCACTGATTGATCGCTTGGAATCCAGCACACCGTTGGGTCGCATCGGCGACCCAACGAGAGATGTAGGCCCCGTGGCTGTCTTCTTGGCCTCAGACTTGTCCCGACATGTCACCGGACAGACCATCGTCGCCGACGGGGGCGGCTTTCGCGGCCTCTAATCGTGCCCCTAGTAGAGGACGAGCTTCGTCAGCCGGCCCCAGCAAGCGCAGCGGCAGCACGACGCGCGGCCACCTGACGACGACCGATGATCGGAGTAGTGGGGGCAAACCCCGCCGTAGCCCGCTCAGCCTCTGACTCGCCACCCCAGAATCCCAACTCGCGGTGGTCGCGGGCATGCTGTTTACAGGTGAACATGGCTGGACAAGCGGCACACAGTTCTGCCGCTCTAGCTTCGCGGCGGACCCGAGCTTCAGGACGCTCTGCAAACGGCGCAAAGAATAAATCGCTCTTGCCCTGGCAGAGCGCGTCATCTGCCCAAGACATCAACTGCGAGTCGACGTACAGGCTCGTCGCTGCATCTGACATGGTCTGCTCCCTCCGGAATGACCCTCAGCCTCCAGATCGGTTGCGGGCCCCTCGCCCCTCCCGATATTCCGGTCAGCCGTTCGACATCCTCGTGATCTGATGGACCGCGCGATGGTAAGAAACAGGTACCGGCCCACTCCAGTAATTCGCAATGATTGTTAAAGAACCTATCTATCTTTATTTTAGATCACATTGCCCCAAATGGATGTGTGCACACGATTACTACCGGGTAGCAACTTGGAGCTGGAAAACCTGAAATTCGAATCTGAATCCCACCCCCGGGACCACCCGGCACGCTCCGAGCCCCAACCGACTGGCAGAGTGAACGAATGACCGACGGACACTCCTCCCACACACGAAAAGAAGCCACCATTGACGGGCCTTTCTTCGAGGAGTTGGCCGTCGGGATGACCCTCGACCCTGCCCCGGCAATAACTATTGGACCTGGCGAGACAGCCGTATACCAGGCCATCTGCGGGGACCCGCTGGCCACCTCACTCAGCCGACCACTGGCCGAAGCCGTAACCGGGCGTCCCGGGTTGCTGGTCAATCCGGCGCTCGTCCTCCACGCCTCGATAGGCCAAAGCACGGTGGCCACTCGTCAGGTAATCGCCAACCTCTTCTACCGAGCGGTGACCCTTCAACGAGCGGTCCGTCATGGCGAGACCCTTCAAAGCACGGTAACCATCCGAGGCCTGCGCGAACTCCGACGGCGGGACGACCGACCAGCACGCGGGCTCGCCCTGCTCGCAATTCACACCACCTGCTTGGACGATGGTTCAACGGTCGTCGATTACGAGCGATGCGCCATGCTCCCCTTTCGCGACCCGAACGCCACGACCGGCCACAACGACGATCTTGGCGACACGGATTCGACAGTGGATCTCAGTGCATGGGCCCGATTCGCCCCCGACTGGGACGCGGAGCCGCTCCGACCATCTTCGCCTGCGGAAGTGGCAGTCGGCGAGCGAAAGACAGACCCTCTTCGCGACGTTGTCACCAACGCGCCCCAGTTGGCGCGACTTGGCCAGAATCTCGCTGCCGTACATCGGGACCGATCACTCGGACCAGATGGACGACGCCTGGTCTACGGCGGTCACACCATCGGATTGGCCCAAGCCTCCCTCTCCCGCCTCCTCCCCGACACCGGAACCGTCGTCGGATGGCAATCATGTGACCACCCGTGTCCCGTCTACGAAGAGGACCTGCTGTCATTCCACCAAACGGTTCTCGACGAACGACCTGTCGGATCCGGCCGGTTACGGGCTATCCGAGTCGAAGTGGATGCCGAACGCACCGACGGCTCAAGCGATGCAGTACTTGACTGGCGAGTCGTGACATGGGGGGCCTAGTGGAAGACCCAGTCGCTGCATCAGTAAGAGGGCAAACCTACGGCACCCCGATCAACGAGGGCGCCGAACTGCGCCATCGACAGGCCTAACTCGCCGACCAGGATCTCCTCGGTGTGCTGGCCAAGCACGGGCGCCACCTCGGAGCCTCGCTCGTTGCCGGCCGAACTGAAGGCCAACGGCGAGCCCGGAACCAAATGTCGACCCACGCCCGGTTGGTCGAGTTCACGAAACAAAGGGTTGGAGACTGAACAACGGGGGTCCTCGGCCAGCAACTCAGCCACGGTCCGATAGGGACCCCAACACACCCCGTGGGCATCGAGCCGATCGGCTACCTCGGCAAGCGTACGAGCGGCGAACCATGGAGCGAAGATTTCGCAAAGACGGTCAGTGGCCAGATACCGCTCGCCCTCGTCGGCAAAGTCAACGCCCAACTCTCCGGCCAGTTGTAATACTTCGGCAGCCATCCCGGTGGCAGCCTGAAGACTCTGCCACTGCTTCGGGCTGATAGCCACGACCATGGCCCGCCGACCGTCGCCAGTGGCGAAGTCTCGTCCGAACGCCCCGTAGATTGCATTTCCAACACGGTCCCGTACCTGACCGTTGATCTGTGCCTCCGCCAGGTTCCCGAGCGAACCCACGGTGGACATAGCCACATCGGAAAGAGCAATGGTGATCACTTCACCACCACCGCCCATAAGACGGCGTCGGTCAGCGGCCAACAGTCCCACAGCTGCCATCTGGCCGCAAAGCAGATCCCAAGCCGGCACAACATTGTTGACCGGTCGGGAGTCGTCGGGATGACCCGTCATGGCCGGATAACCGACGGCACAATTCACGGTGTAGTCCAGCGCCGAGGAGCCGTCGTTGCTTCCGGTCACCACCACCATTATCAAGTCGTCTCGACGGGCCCTTAAGCGCTCGGGGTCCATCCAGCCAACTGCCGGGAAGTTTGTGAGGAAATTGCCAGCATCGGCCACAAGGACGGTGAGTAAATCCTGTATCTCAGGATCGCGAAGATCGGCTGCGACCGACCTCTTCCCCCGATTTAGACCGTTCCAATAAAGACTCACCCCTTCAGAAGTGACCGGCCACCTGTGGTGGTCGATGCCGCCATCGATCTGATCAAAACGGACAACATCGGCACCCAATTGAGCCAAGGCCATACCGCCGGAAGGTGCTGCCACGAAGGCTGTGCCCTCCACCACACGCATCCCGGCCAGCGGCCTAATCATCGTTGCTGCTTGCCCATCATCGTCCTCCGACCCGACGGACCCCGACAACTCAAGTCGCCGAGAGGCGTCGGATGTCCTCCAGAACTTCCTGAGCGTGGACTTCCAGGTCCTGACCAGCCATGTCGTATGTCCGCACAATGGTCCCCGCTGGATCAATCAAGTACGTAACCCGTCTCGGCCAGCCCTTGTCGGGCTGGTCCACTTCGTAATCTTGGCCCATTGCCTTGGTGGTATCAGCCAGCAGAGCGTACGGAAAGCCCTGTTCTTCGGCGAAGTGCTTCTGAGCATCGATGGTGTCAAAGCTGGCACCAACGATCACGGCTCCGGCCGATTCGTAATCTGGGGCTCGATCACGGAACCCCCTACCTTGAGTCGTTCAACCGGGCGTCGAGGCGATCGGATACCACCACAAAGCCACCCAGTGACCTCTCAAGCTGTCCAAAGTGACTAGTTCGCCGTCTTGGTCGGGTACGGCGAAATCAGGAGCCGGGGTTCCTGGCTCAAGCATCGGCAATGACCTCCTGAAGTAGTTGCAACTTGTTGGAATTCGACTGATCAGGGTCCAATCCGGTTTGCCCAATTCTCTCAGAGGATGGACGCTGCCACAGCTGATGACAACCTCGACGGGATCCCAATCGTTTCCGGTCCAAGAATTAACTCGTGGCAGTAATGCCGAAAATAACTGGGGCTCAAGCCTGCCAGGAAATGGCTTGAACCTCGGTGTAGGCCTCTAGACCAGCGACGCCGCGGTCCCGCCCAATACCCGAGCGCTTGAAACCGCCAAACGGAGCTTCCGGATGGGGCACCACGCTATTCAGCGCCACGTTTCCCGACTGGATCTGTTGGGCGATCCACAACGCCCGGGCGTTGTCGGCGCTGTAGACGTAGCTGAACAGGCCGTATTCGGAGTCATTGGCTAGCGCTACAGCCTCGTCGTCGTCGTCGTGAGCCAAAACGACGATGACTGGCCCGAAAGCCTCCTCGCGCACGACATGCATCTCAGCAGTACAGTCGGCCAATAGGGTCGGAACAACGAAGTAGCCGGGCAGGTCCGGCCGCTCACCTCCACAGACCAAGGTTGCGCCAGCTTCGACCCCGCCTCGGATAAAGGCTTCAACGCTGTCTCGCTGCTGCTCACTAACCAACGGGCCGACAAGAGTGTCACGCTCGGTGGCATTACCGACTTTGAGCATTCCGGCTACCGCTGTCAGACTGCCAACTAGTTCGTCGACCTTGCTTCGGTGGCAGATGACCCGCGTCGGAGCAGTGCAGATCTGCCCGCTGTGGAAACCCCATACACTGGCGATCGCCCCCACAGCCTTTCCGACATCAGCGTCGTCGGTCATGACCAAAGCGCCCTTACCTCCCAATTCCATAAGGGTCCGGGTCATCGACGGTGCACCGTCAGCCATAATCCTGGCTCCCACTGCAGATGACCCGGTGAAGCTGACCATGTTGACGTCAGGCGATCTGACGAGCGCGGCCGGGACCTCAGTGCCCGCCGAGGTGAGGATGTTGACCACCCCGGGAGGGAATCCAGCTTCTTCGACCGCCCGTCCTAGAAGCAAGACACCCAACGGGTCCTGAGGCGCTGGCTTGATGATGCAGGTGTTCCCCATCGCCAAAGCCGGAGCCAGCTTCCCGGCCACGTTGACCAGTGGAAAGTTGTAGGACGTAATGCATGCAACCACCCCGACAGGACGCCGGTAGACCGCGGCTCCCACGAGACCAGCCGGACCTAGAGCCGAGGCCGCCTGCGCAACCGGCATCTCAGCTCGGTCGAGGTTCCGCGGAATGGCGTACTGGGCATAGCGGTCGGCCAAGTTGGGACCTACCTGCATGGTCTCAGCCACGTTGATGGTGGCCCCGGTCTCCGCCTGAACGAGTGCCGACCAAGCTGGTGCCTTGTCCCTAAGAACGTCGGCTAGGCGCTGGAGCAAAGCTCCGCGCTCAACCGGTGACGTGGCCGCCCAGGCCGGAAGGGCGGCCTTCGCTGAAGCAATGGCGGCCTCAGCGTCAGCTACCGTGGCATCCGGTGCATGACCGACTATTTGGGTCGTGTTGGGATCTACAACGTCGTAGTTCGACGCGGTGCCCACCCACTCGCCACCGATCAGAAGGCTCCACTCCTCCTGCGGATCGATGGCCCTTACGTCGCCCATTTGGTCCTGTCCTCCAGCTCGCTCTTCGACTCCAGCGCTATCAGGTGAGCGTAGGAGCAGCGGACCTGACAACCCGATTAGATCCTCCGGACGCCGAGCGTACCGAGGGGCCCCATGCGGACCCCCACCGGATCGATGGCTACGGTCATCAAGGTGCACGATCTACTGATCCGAGGCGGCTGGATAGTTGACGGGACCGGAGCCGAACGCCGCAGGGCCGACATGGTCGTGGACAGCGGTCGGATCACCACAATCGGTCCAGACCTGAAGGCTGATTCAGCCCGGGTCATCGAAGCTGACGGCCGCATGGTTTGTCCCGGATTCGTTGATGTCCACACCCACTACGACGCGCAGGTGTTCTGGGACGGCACCCTCAGCCCATCCCCCCTTCACGGGGTCACCACGATCATCGGTGGAAACTGCGGCTTCTCCATAGCGCCGCTCTCTGACGACCCGACTGACGGTGAGTACCTGATGCGGATGCTGTCACGGGTTGAAGGAATGCCTCTTGATTCGCTTCGCACCGGAGTGCCCTGGAACTGGCGGACTACCGCCGAATATTTCGACGCGGTGGGACCCCTTCTTGCCATCAACGCCGGCTTTAAGGTGGGCCACTCCGCCCTTCGCCGGGTGGCAATGGGCGACGAGGCTACCGAGCGAGAGGCCACCGATCGCGAGGTTTCCGCTATGTCAAGCCTGTTACGCGACGGCCTAACCGCCGGCGCCATGGGCTTTTCGTCGACTTGGTCGGTCACTCACAACGACCCCGAGGGTCGTCCGGTTCCCAGCCGTCTTGCATCCCGCGAAGAAATCCTCACCCTCTGCTCAGTTCTTAAGGAGTTTCCAGGCACCAGTCTGGAGATGCTCGCTGCCGCCGGAGGGCCCACCGACGACGAATCGAAGGCGCTGCTGTGCGATATGTCGCTGGCCGCCGGAGGCCGCCAGGTGAATTGGAACGTAATGCAGGTCACTGCCCGCAACCTCCAAGAGTGTCTGGCGAAGCTGGATGCTTCGACCTACGCCGCTGAACGGGGAGCAAAGGTCGTCGCATTAACTGTGCCCATGGTCATCGCTGCCCGACTATCGCTGGCCAGCGGCTTCGTACTCGACGCCATCCCCGGGTGGGAAGAGGTCATGTTCCTGCCCCCCGATGACAAGAAACGGGTTCTATCAGACCCGGAGGAGCGAAAGCGCCTCAACTGCCTAGCCCAAGGCGACCATCCGTTCCGTCCCTTGGCCAATTGGGGAGCGATGACCATTTTCGACACCGTTGCTGAAGAAAACCAAAGCTATGCCGGTCGCACCGTGGCAGATATAGCCGCCGAGCGGAGCTGCGATCCGTTCGATGCCCTCCTAGACATAGCCCTAGCTGACGACCTCCTCACCTCGTTTGGCTATTCCGAAGTACAGGCCAGCAGGGAGGACTGGGAGGCGAGGGTCGGCATTTGGCGGGACGGCCGCGCGGTCATCGGAGCTTCTGACGCAGGTGCACACCTCGACCTTCTCGCCACCTTCAACTACCCCACCCGGGTGCTAGCCGAACCGGTCAGAGAACACGGCCTACTGTCATTCGAGGAGGCGGTCTACCGCATGACCGCCGTTCAGGCCGACCTATACGGCCTGGTCGACCGTGGACGCCTCAGCGAGGGTGCCTATGCCGACCTGATCATCGTCGATGAGAGCGTCGTCGCCTCCAATCCGATCACGCTGAGACCGGACCTCCCTGGCGGAGCGGCGCGGCTCTACGCCGGAGCTTCGGGCATCGACGACGTACTGGTGGCTGGAACCCCAGTAGTTACCGATGGCAAGTTCACAGATCACCGTCCGGGGCGGGTCCTGCGCAGTGGCGCGGATAGCCGCTGAACAACTTTGGAGGAGCTTTGTCCACCCACCGTTCTTTTTTTCTAGCCGATGACCTCTACGACTACATGCAGTCCCACTCCACGCCAGCTGACAAAGTCCGCCTCTCGCTATCCAAGGCCACCAAGGAACTGGGGCCGTGGGCCCGGATGCAGGTGGCGGACGACCAAGCAGCCCTACTTGCTGCCTTGGTCGCTGCCGTGCGCCCCACGCTGGCGGTGGAGATCGGAACCTTCACTGGATCATCCTCGCTGGCCATCGCACGATCCCTTCCCCCCTCCGGCCGCCTCCTCTGCTGCGACATCTCCGACGAGTGGACTGCCATTGCCCGCCAGCACTGGAAGGCAGCCGGGGTGGAAGACCGCATCGACCTGGTGATCGCCCCAGCCATCGAAACCCTGCAGGGACTTTCCGACGACACTGTGGTCGACTTCGCCTTCGTCGATGCCGACAAGACCGGGTACCTCGACTACTACGAGGAGTTGGTTCCCCGACTAGCGCCCCATGGGCTATTAGCCGTAGACAACGTCCTTTGGTCCGGTCGGGTGCTGGATCCCGAGGTGGACGACGAAGACACCTTGGCGCTTCGCAGATTCAACGACCGGGTTGTGACTGACGATCGGGTCGAAGTAGTCATGCTCTCAATCGGTGACGGCCTCACCTTGGTACGTCGAACATGAGTCACCGTCCCGTCACGGCCTAGAACAGAGCGTTTCAATCTGCAGGGCACCTCCACTGGGTATGACGCCCAAGTGCCCGGTTAGGATCTGGTTACCGGTCGGTAACTCACCGGGCATACGCCGTCCACACAGGAGCCTCTCCCATGGCCGAAGCCGTAATCGTCGCAACCAGCCGAACCGCCATCGGGCGGGCCGGGAAGGGAAGTCTCGTCGATGCCCGTCCTGACGACCTGTCCGCCTTCGTCATAGAAGATGTGTTGGGAAAGGTTCCCGAGTTGCCCCGTGACCAGATCGAAGACGTTCTTTGGGGCACTGCCCAGCCAGGCGGTGAGCAGGGTTACAACTTGGCGCGCGTAGCTGGCATCTTGGCCGGACTCAATGCCCCAGGGACAACCGTCAACCGGTACTGCTCTTCTTCACTGCAAACCATCCGCATGGCAGCCCACGCCATAATGTCGGGAGAGGGTGACGCCTTCGTAGCAGGTGGCGTCGAGTGCGTCAGCCGCTTTCAATTCGGAGCTGCCGACACTGGCCCCCACAACCCCCGCTTCGCCGACGCCGAAGTTCGCACCGCCGACCGAACTGGCGAGAACACTGAGGACTGGGAACCCCCGACAGGCCTGCCTGACATCCACATCGCCATGGGCCAGACAGCGGAAAATGTCGCCCAACTCAAAGGGGTGTCCCGTCAGGCCCAAGATGAGTGGGGCGTTCGCTCCCAGAACCGGGCCGAGGCCGCACAAGCCCGGGGCTTCTTCGAGCGGGAAATCACCCCGTACACGCTGCCTGACGGCTCTGTGGTCAATGCTGACGACGGAATCCGTGCTGGCACCACATACGAAAAGGTTTCACAGTTAAGCCCCGTTTTTCGCCCGGACGGGACGGTAACCGCTGGCAATGCCTGTCCGCTCAATGATGGTGCGGCAGCCGTGGTTGTAATGAGCCAAGCTCGGGCCACCGAACTAAGCATCAAGCCAATGGCCAGAATCGTGGCTTCGGGCGTCTCAGCCCTGAACCCGGAGATCATGGGCCTCGGTCCCATCGAGGCCATTCGACAGGCACTAGGGCGAGCCGGCATGGTCCCAGAAGACATCGACCTTTTCGAGATCAACGAGGCATTCGCCGCCCAGGTGCTGCCGTCGGCTGAAGAAGTCGGCATCGACCATGACAAGTTGAACGTGAACGGCGGCGCCATTGCACTAGGCCACCCATTCGGCATGACCGGCGCCCGCATCATGACCACCCTCCTCAACGGCCTCGAAGACGCTGACAAGGAGTGGGGCGTGGAGTCGATGTGCGTTGGCGGAGGTCAAGGCATGGCCATGGTGGTCCAACGCCTGAACTGAATTCACTAGCCCGAAGTGCGACCAAGAACATAGAGGATCCCGCCCTCCGGGGCGGGATCCTCTATGTTCAGGAAGAGCCGATCACCGCCGGCCTAGCCCCATGGGAGCAGTCCAGCGCTGGGTGCGCCTAACCTTGTCCGCCGGAAGCCTCTTGCACCGAAACCTTGCCGGCACTGATCCAAGGCATCATGGCCCGCAGTTCCGAACCGACCTTCTCGATGCGGTGCTCATGACCCTCCGCCTCTAGGCGACGGAAGTTCTCCCGACCACCGTGGGCCTCAGCCACCCATTCCTCCGCAAAAGCGCCGGTCTGGATTTCAGTGAGAATTTGTTTCATGGTGGCCCTCACGTGGTCGTCCACCACTCTCGGACCTCGGGACAGATCCCCATACTCGGCGGTATCGGAAACCGAATAACGCATACCGCCGATTCCCTGCTCATACATGAGATCGACGATGAGTTTCAATTCGTGGAGACACTCGAAGTAGGCGATCTCGGGCTGGTAGCCGGCGTCAACCAAAGTGTCGAAGCCGCTACGGACCAATTCGGTCATTCCCCCGCACAACACCACCTGCTCGCCAAACAGGTCGGTTTCGCACTCTTCAGTAAAGGTAGTCTCGATCACGCCGGCCCGGGCGCCACCCACGCCATCGGCATAAGCCAGAGCAAGATCCTGGGCGCCGCCGGAAGCATCCTGCTCGACAGCGATCAAGCACGGAACGCCACCGCCCTCTACGTAGGTACGACGTACGAGGTGACCCGGTCCCTTCGGAGCAACCATGATCACGTCGACGTCGGCCGGAGGAGCAATCAGATCAAAGCGGATGTTGAACCCGTGAGCGAATGCCAAAGCGTCGCCGGCATCCAGGTTCGGGGCTATGTGCTCCTCGTAGACCGCTGCCTGATCGGTGTCGGGCAAGAGCACCATGATCACGTCGGCCCATTCCGAGGCGTCGGATAACGACTTCACCTCTAGGCCGGCCTCGGTGGCTTTCGCCGCGGACGAGGAGCCATCACGGAGGCCGACGCAAACGTCTATGCCGGACTCCTTGAGGTTCAGGGCATGTGCGTGTCCCTGGGAGCCATAGCCCAAGACAGCCACGCGGCGCGTGGCAATCGCACTCCGGTCCACGTCCTTTTCGTAATAGATATTCGCCATTGGTTTCTCCTGGCTGGGTCACGGCCAGTCGGCCGGTCGGTTTGGTCTGTTGGAAATCGGTCCGGCGTGGTGCCCCGGCCGGCCGTGAGTCAGTCGAGGGCGTCGTCCAAACTGGCCAACGCCACCCGGCCGGTGCGCTGCAACTCCAGAATTCCGTAGGGTCGCAGCAGGTCTTCAAACTCATCGACCCGCGATGGCGGCCCGACGAGGGAAAGCATCATCCGGTCAATGCCGAGGCTAAGGACTTTCCCACCTGCACGATCAAGATGCTCAACGATCTCGTCGCGAAGGTCCGGCTCAGCGGTCACCGTCACGAGCATCAGCTCCCTCTCTACAGAGTGGCCCGGATGCAGCTCGCGGATCTCAACCACATTCACCAACTTGTCCAACTGTTTAACAACCTGATCCAGAGGGGCCGACTCAACGTCAACGACCACGGTGATGCGGCTGAAGCCCTCGTCGTCGGTCGGGGCAACGGCCAACGACTCGATGTTAAAAGCCCGGCGGGCAAAGAGTCCGGCCACGCGGGCCAGCACGCCCGACTTGTTCTCGACGGTAACGACCAGCGTGTGGTACCGGAACTCCGGCGCGTGAACGTTCACCGCGGCTGATCTCGCTGAAACTCGGGCACAACCAACTCCGAGTTGGACTTGCCCGACGGAACCATCGGGAACACCTTCTCGTCAGCAGCCACGCGGAAGTCGATGACTACTGGTCGGTCATCGACTTCATTGGCCTGGGCGATCGCTGAATCGACTTCGTCAGGGTCATCAATCCGTATTGCGTGGCATCCCATTGACTCGGCCCACATCTTGTAGTCGGGGACCTCCTTTGACAGGAAGACCTCGGAATACCGCTCCTCGTAGAACATCTCCTGCCACTGCCGAACCATTCCCAGATAGGAGTTGTTGAGCAATGCCACCTTGATCGGAATGTCTTCCACGGCGGCCGTAACCAGTTCCTGGGCAGTCATCTGGAAACAACCGTCACCGTCGATGGCCCATACCATCCGTTCCGGGTACGCGACCTTTGCCCCTATGGCCGCCGGGATAGAAAAGCCCATCGTCCCGAGGCCACCGGAATTGATCCAGGTATACGGGTAGTCGAATGTCCAATATTGGCTGGCCCACATTTGGTGCTGACCTACACCGGAGGTGACGATGGTGTCGGCTGGAGTGGCGTCGCGCAGCTGCTCAATGACGTACTGCGGCTTCAGAGCGTCACCCGGAACCCAAGGTTCGTAAGCCAACGGGAAGCGCTCCTGCCACCCACTGATCCGAGACCGCCACGCCGAACGATCAACTTCGCCGGTCCCTCCGTCAGACAGCTCAGCCACCAACGCCTCGATGGCCACCCGCACATCACCCTGCACTGCCACATCGGGGCGACGAACCTTGCCCAGCTCCGCCGGGTCGATGTCGACATGAACGACCCGGGCTTCAGGGGCGAATCCTTCGAGACGACCCGTGACCCGGTCATCGAAACGGGCTCCAAGGGCAACTAGGAGATCGGCCTCCTGCATAGCAGTAACCGCGGTGTAGTTGCCATGCATACCCGGCATCCCAAGACACAGTTCGTGGCTGTCAGGGAACGCACCACGGGCCATCAGGGTGGTGACCACTCCGATTCCGGTCAACTCGGCCAGTTCTCGAAGCACTTCGGCAGCTCGAGCTTTGAGGATGCCTCCACCGACATAGAGAACGGGGCGCTCGGCATCACGGACCAGCTTGGCCGCAGCCCGAATGGCTTCCGGATCGACTTCGACCTGGGGTCGGTAGCCAGGCAGGTCCATCTCAACGTCGTCTTCCCACACCATCTCCGACCGTGGATTGGTCGGGTCGACAATGTCTTTCGGTATGTCAACAAGGACCGGCCCTGGCCGACCGGTGGTTGCGATGTGAAACGCCTCCTTGATGGTTCGTGGAATGTCCTGAGGATCAGTGACCAAAAAGTTGTGCTTGGTAATCGATTGGGTGATCCCTGTGGTGTCGCACTCTTGAAAGGCGTCGGTACCGATCGCCGCGTAAGGCACCTGACCGGTGATGACCACCATGGGCACCGAGTCAAGATAGGCATCGCACAGCGGAGTGACGATGTTGGTGGCAGCTGGTCCACTCGTAACCATGGCGACGCCGGGCCGGCCAGTTGCGTGGGCGTAGCCCTCTGCCATGTGACCCGCTCCTTGCTCGTGTCGCACAAGGATGTGGCGGATCGACGAGTCGATGATTGGGTCGTAAACCGGGAGGATGGCACCTCCGGGCAAGCCAAACATAACCTCCACGCCCTCGTGCTCAAGGGCGCGTATGAGGGCTCGACCGCCGTCCATTCGTTCTGTGGTCATAGAGATTCAGTTACTTGTGTCTCGGGGAATCGGGGTGAAAAGTAGCGACGGCCTCCCTATTCGGGAGGCCGAGGCACGCAATCGCTGAATCCCGCCGGATGCGGGCGGGGCGCGCACCTACGGCGCTACTACTACCTCGGGGTCAACGAAGGTGGGAAAGATATGCATTGGTGCAATTCTGCCCTGAGGTCGCCCCGGTCCACAACCTGCCGCGCTTCAAGCACCGTGTTGAGTCAAAGGCGTCGTAGTCGTGGGATCATGCAACTGTGAGGTCAGACATAGTGAGAACCGCTACCCAACCCGGATCATTCGATCCACCAACGCTGGCCCATCTGGTCATCTCCTGGACTGCAATGCGGCATCACGACCTTGAAAAGGTCTTTTGGACTGTGTCTCGCCAACCTCTCGGCAAGGAAGCGGGACGGACCTCACCCGATGAACGTCTGGAGGTACTCAACGCGGTAGCTGGCGACCACCGGTGGTTGGAGGTCAAGACCTCTGAGGCCCGCCTAGTAGCCGACTTGGCTCAAGGCCATGACGTGGTGGTCATGGGCGCCGACAAGTGGGTTCAACTCCACGATCCAACCTTTTACGACAACGAGTCGGCCATGGCGGATGCTTTAGCCAGTCTGCCGATCTGCGCCGTGGCGCCCAGACTCGGCCTGGAGGTGCCAGAAGAGGTCTGCCTTGAGATCCCGACCTGGGCGTCAGGCCTTTCGTCAACTGACGCTCTATGCGGCAGCCCTTGGATGGCGCTATCGGCAGCCCGTTACAGCGGCCTCTGGCCGGAACTCTGTTGACCGGACACCAAAGCCTCCGGTATCAGCCACTCACGCCTCCGTGACGGCGCCCTTTTCGGCCCCTTGAGCCAGTGCTGCGTATTTGGCAAGGAAACCCGAGGTGTAGCGAGGCTCGAAGGGCTTCAGGTCTGCCCGACGCCGAACTAGTACCTGCTCTTCGACTAATAAGTCGATGGTGTGCCCGACCACGTCGATAGCAATCCGATCGCCTTCCTCGACTAGGGCAATCGGACCACCGTCCACAGCCTCCGGGGCCACATGACCGATGCAGAAGCCGTGGGTGCCTCCTGAGAACCGACCGTCGGTAACCAGCGCCGCGTCATCACCACGACCAGCACCCTTCATGGCTCCAGTAATAGCAAGCATCTCTCGCATACCCGGCCCACCCTTGGGGCCCTCATAGCGGATCACCACCACATCACCAGCCTCGATCCGGTCGTCAAGCACGGCAGCCATAGCAGCGTCTTCACCGTCGAACACTCTTGCCCGACCCTCAAAGTGATCGAAGTCAATGCCCGCCACCTTCACCACTGCGCCCTTTGGGGCCAGCGAGCCGCGCAACACTGCCAGGCCGCCTAGTTCGTGGATCGGATCAGCAAAAGCGTGTATGACATCGCCGTCGGGTGGCGGCACATCCAAGAGGTCCAGATTCTCTCCAACCGTCCTCCCGGTCACAGTGACCTCGCCAAGGTGCAAAAGGCCTTCATCGGACAGCATTTGAAGGACCACAGGGACGCCACCGATCCGGTCGATGTCGACCATGTGGTACTTGCCATGGGGCTTGGTGTCGGCCAGATGCGGCACCTTTGCCGCCACCCGGTTGAAATCCTCTAATTCCAACTCCACTTTGGCTTCGTAAGCCATAGCCAAAAGGTGCAACACGGCATTGGTGGAGCCGCCGAGAGCCATAACCACAGCAATGGCATTCTCAAACGCCCCCTTGGTCATGATGTCCCGCGGCCTGATCCCCTGCCTCAGCAGATTCATCACTGCCGTGCCGCTGGCAAAGGCCACTTCGGATCGACGGCTATCTATGGCAGCGGCCGAGGCCGAGCCGGGAAGCGACATGCCGATGGCCTCTCCGATCGACGCCATGGTGTTGGCAGTGAACATGCCACCACAACTTCCGATGGTGGGACAGGCTTCCCGTTCGATCGTGAGAAGTTCCTCGTCATCAATACCGCCCACGGCATGAGCGCCAACTGCTTCAAAAACGCTCACCACGTCGAGCGCCCGGCCGTCGGGATGACGGCCGGGCATGATCGATCCCCCGTAAACAAAAACCGAAGGCAGATTGATACGCGCCGCAGCCATCATCATCCCCGGGAGAGACTTGTCGCATCCAGCGAAGCTCACAAAGGCGTCGAATCGCTCCGCGTGCATGACCGCTTCGACCGAATCGGCAATGATCTCCCGACTCACCAAACTGGCTCGCATCCCTTCGTGTCCCATAGAGATCCCGTCGCTGACTGCGATGGTGTTGAACTCGATAGGAAAGCCCCCGGCCTCAGCGACGCCCTCTTTGCATCGCTTGGCCAGAGCGTCCAGCGGCATATTGCATGGCGTAACCTCGTTCCAGGACGACGCCACGCCCACTTGAGCCTTATCGAAGTCGTTCTCGGTCATGCCAATGGCCCGAAGCATTGCCCGCGCCGGCGCCTTGGCCGGCCCCTCGGTTACATCGTGGCTTCGGGGTTTCATCCCCCCGTGTGTGAGGTCCTTCATGAGGGGCAGGCTACGCTCCACCGCTCGCTACCCGACCAGTGGCGGACATTGAGACCTCCGATCGGTCTCTAGCTAGGGCCCTAGTCTCGAATGATGTTCGCGACTCGTCTGTCCGCTGAGGGCCAAGAGATCTTGCGGCTCGCTTTCCCAGCACTCGGGGCCCTAGTCGCCGAACCGCTGTACGTTCTGGCCGACACAGCGGTAGTCGGGCACTTAGGAACAGGGCCATTGGGTGGGCTTGGGGTCGCCTCGGCGGCCCTTTTGTTCGGCTACGGACTCTGCATCTTCCTGGCCTACGGGACCACCGCTTCAGTCGCTCGTCTGACCGGAGCCAACGAGCACCGGCGTGCCGCCGATCAAGCTATCCAGGGCCTCTGGCTGGCCCTAGCCATCGGTCTCAGCTTGGCTGCAGTTGGTATACCACTCGCCGATTCGATCGTCGGAGCTCTAGGGGCCGAAGGCGACGTGGCTGAGCATGCCACCACCTACCTGGAGATCAGCCTGCTTGGAGCACCCGGGATGCTCCTGATGCTGGCCGGCACCGGGTACCTGCGGGGCTTGAAGGACAACATGAGGCCGCTTCGGGTAGCCGTGGGCACAGCGGTGCTGAACTTGGTTCTTGAGTTAGTACTAATCGTGGGACTGGGTCTAGGGATTGGCGCCTCAGCGGCAGCCACTGTGGTGGCTCAGTGGACTGGCGCCACCTGCTATCTGACATGGATCGGACGAGACGTCAAAGCCCAACGATCCCCGCTGCGACTCAGGCCGGCTGCCATCGGACGAATGCTGTCCGTCAGCAGCCAACTACTGGTTCGCAACCTCTCGCTGACCGGCATGTTCCTAGTAGGAACCTCAGTGGCGACACGGATCGGTCGGGTCGAGGTAGCTGCCCACCAGGTGGCCTTCCAGGTTTGGATAGCCACCGCACTGACCATGGATGCTCTGGCAGTCGCAGCCCAGGCAATGGTGGGAGAACGTCTTGGCGCCGGTTGCGCCCTAGCAGCCCGAAGAATCGGCCGACGAATCATCTTCTGGTCGGTAGGCATGGGCATGGTCCTTGCGCCGATCTTGCTCGTAGCTCGATCTGGCGTAGCTGGAATCTTCTCCGATGATCCCGACGTCGTGGCTCTGGCCTCCTTCCTCCTCATGCACGTTGGTCTGATGGCACCGCTTGGAGGCGCGACCTTCGCCCTCGACGGGATCCTCATCGGTGCTGGTGACCAAGCATTCATAGCCCGGGGAATGGCTGTCGCCGCTACCGCGACAGTGCTCGCCATGGTGGCCATCCGCTTGGCAGACCTCGGGATCGGCTGGCTATGGGCTGCCATCTGGCTATCGACCATCTTGCGGTCCAGTATCTTCATCGCCCGCTTTAACGGGACTCGTTGGCAGGTAGTGGGCGCAGACCGGTAGCGAATTGAAAGTGGTGTGACTTAGTCGAGAGCGAGACGGCTCATGATCTCATTGACGATGCGACCGTCCGCCTGGCCGTTCGTGGCCTTCATGACCTGCCCGACAAAGAAACCGGATTTCTTCTTCCGCTCCTTGTCATCGCCGGCAATAAAGGCCGCCCAGTCTTCCGCGTACTCATCGATGAGGCGTTCGACAAGAGCCTCCAGTTCCTCAGTGTCCATGGCCTCAAAGCCCATTGACGCAGCCACCTCAGCGGGGTCACCACCTTCAGCCACCAATGCCGCCAGTACAGTCTTGGCCTGGGTGGCCGTCAGATCTCCCCGGACCTCCATGGCCACCAGGGTGGCAAAGCTCTCGGCATCCAGAGCACCTGCGCCATCAGCCAGGTTGTTCTCGACATGGACTATCACGCGGCCGGCATCACCGCCTGCAGCGATGGCTTCAAAAGCTAAGTCGTCCATGCCACGTTCGACTGTCAAGACGACGGAGGCTGTTTCCACGTTGGCGACCTCGGCCAGTCGATGGCGGCGCTCACGGGGCAACATCGGCAAGGCATCGCGGATCTCAGTGATCCATTCCTCGGAAGGATCAACCGGCACTAGGTCCGGTTCGGGAAAATACCGGTAGTCGAAAGCCTCCTCTTTGGAACGCAACTTGTGAGTGCGGCCCTCGTCCTCATCCCAGTGGCGAGTCTGCTGCTCGACTGCTTCACCCGAAGCCAGGAGGTCAACCTGACGCTGGGCCTCGTAGGTAATAGCCCGGCCGAGCGACCGCAAGGAGTTGATGTTCTTGATTTCACAACGGGTCCCAAACTCGGCTTGACCAATTGGGCGAACCGATACGTTGCAATCCACTCGCATCGAACCCTCCTCCATCTTCCCATCAGAGGCACCGATTGCCACCAGGATTGACCGGAGCTCACCCACGTAGGCACGAGCATCCTCTGGCGAACGAAGGTCCGGTGCTCCAACAATCTCGATCAGGGGAACGCCGGCCCGGTTGTAGTCAACTAACGAGTACCCGGCCTCGTGAATGCGACCGCCGCCACCTACATGGGTGCTCTTACCTGTGTCCTCCTCGAGGTGAGCCCGCTCAATGCCGATTCGGCGTCCATCGGGTAGCTCCAACCAACCTTCCTCGTTTATTGGGAGGTCATATTGCGAGATCTGGAAGTCCTTCGGCATATCTGGGTAGAAGTAGTTCTTCCTAGCAAATACCGAAGGCTGAACACGGCAGTTCAGGGCGAGACCAACACGGATTGCCAGTTCTACGGCTTGCTCGTTGAGCACTGGAAGAGATCCGGGGAGACCCAACGAGACTGGATCTACATTGGTATTGGGCTCACCGCCGAAGCGATTCGGAGCACCACTGAATAACTTAGTGGCAGTAGCTAGCTCAGCATGGACCTCCAGGCCGATGACTGTCTCCCAGCCCGGGATGACCCCGGTCAACTCCTCCCTCACGGCAAACCCCCTCCGACCAGAGGGTGCCCCTCGGGCGCGACGGCCTCGAGCACAGCGGCGGCCCGAAACATCTTCGCCTCATCGGTAGCTGGAGCGAGAATCTGTACACCGACCGGCATCCCGTCGTCACCGACCCCGAACGGCACCGAGATGGCCGGGTGTCCGGCCAGGTTGGAAGGGATGGTGCAAACGTCATTGAGGTACATGGTCATGGGGTCGGTGGCCTTCTCGCCGATAGCAAAGGCTGTGGTAGGCGCCGTCGGGCTCACCAGAAGATCAAACTCCTCGTAGGCCCGAGCAAAATCACGGACGATCAGCGTGCGGACCTTCTGAGACTTGCCGTAGTAAGCGTCGTAGTAACCCGCGGAAAGGGCGTAGGTGCCAAGCATGATTCGACGCTTGACCTCATCGCCAAAACCAGCGGTACGAGTTGCCGTATTCATCTCTCCGGCGTTTGGGGCATCAATCCTTAGACCGAAACGCACTCCGTCATAACGGGCGAGGTTGGACGATGCCTCGGCAGGGGCGATCACGTAATAGGCCGACAGGCCATAAACCGTCGATGGAACAGAGGTGGTTTCCACTGTTGCCCCCGCTGCCTCTAGTGCAAGCCCAGCCTCTCCAAGACGAGCACGAACGTCTCCCGCAATGCCCTCAAGTCCATCGCCGGAGAGTTCCTCGATAATGCCAATGCGCATACCGTCTATACCTCGGTCCAGTTCGGCCACGAGGTCGGGAGTCCGCCCAGGGATGGACGTTGAGTCCCGGGGATCGTGGCCCCCGATGACCTCCAGCATGAGAGCCGAGTCGGCGACAGTAAGAGAGAAAGGGCCGATCTGGTCGAGACTTGAGGCGAAGGCCACGAGACCGTAGCGGGATACCGCCCCATATGTGGGTTTGACGCCGACCACCCCACAGAGCGCGGCCGGTTGGCGGATGGAACCACCTGTATCACTGCCGAGAGAGACGGGCACAAACCCTGCGGCAACCGCTGCGGCCGACCCACCCGACGATCCTCCAGGTACCTTCGCGGGGTCCAAAGGGTTCCGGGTCACGCCAAAGGCTGAGTTTTCCGTAGAACTTCCCATGGCGAACTCATCCAAATTGGTCTTTCCGACTACCACGGCACCAGCTGCTGCAAGGCGTCCAACCACCGTGGCGTCGTAAGGGGGCCGCCAACCGTCAAGGATTTTGGACCCGCAGGTAGTAGGAACCCCTCGCGTGCAGAGGTTGTCTTTGAGGGCGACCGGCACTCCGGCCAGTGGCCCAGGGTTGGTCCCTGCGTCTATCGCAGAATCCACCGCATCGGCGGCGACTCGAGCTTCGTCGGCTAACACCAAGTTGAAGGCATGAACCTCATGCTCTCGCCCGTCCACTGCAGCCAGATAATCCTCTAGGACCTCGCGAGCAGTCCGCTCTCCAGAACGGACCGCTGAAGCAATTCCCTGGGCAGTCGACAACGTCATGGTGCCTCCCCAAGCACCGGCGGGACGCGAAATTGGTCCTCTTCCACCGAAGGAGCAGCTGCCAACACTTCAGCCCGGTCACTGGTCTCGCCAACGACATCCGGACGCAGCACATTGCGAAGCGGCAGCGGATGGGCGGTGGGCGGAACCTCGTCAAGGTCGAGTGCATCAAGGTCAGCGGCGTGATCAAGCACATCGGCTAACTGACTAGTGAAGGCATCGAGTTCGTCCTGGTCAAGGGACAACCGTGCCAACTCAGCGACATGGGCCACGTCTTCTCGGGTAATACGTTCAGTCATTAGATAGTCCTAGTCGTGTTCCGGCGGAACCGGACTGACGATGCAGGCTACGGGTCAGGCGGGACCGACCACGAGGGTTACGGTCACGTCAGGGAGACTGCGACGGCCCGCCTCCGGCTCCTGGCCAACCACGACCCAGGCCGAACGATCAACCTCACCATCTGGCAGACCTTCGACCGCCACTACACGGAATCCCGACGCGGCCAGGCGGCTCTCGGCCGCCACCAAGCTCAAGCCCTCCATGGTGGGTACAGAGCGCTCGATAGCACCGAGGGAAACCACGACCCGCACATCATCACCGACTTCGACCCTGGTCCCAGCAGGCGGATCGACCCTCGAGACCCGGCCACTAGCCACCCATTCGTCGTGCTCCTCGCCCATGGTCGGAGCCAGCCTTAGCGTGATCAGTTCTGCAACCACGTCGGCCGGCATCATACCGATGAGGCCTTCGGGTACCAGCCGCGGCAGGGGTCCGTCGGAGACCAAAAGGTCCACCGCCGACCCCTGGGGAGCCGTGGCCTCAGAGGTCAGCACGTCAACCACTAGGCCTGCAGCGACCTCCTCGCTCCACTCCCTAGAAACGCTTCCGACGGTCAGACCTGCTTCCTCCAGCCGCCGAGCCGCCTCGGTCTCGCTGGTCCCGACCAGGTCATCCGGAATCGGAAGGCGGGCTGGACCTAGAGACACTACGAGGAAAACCGTCTCTCCTGCATCGAGACGCGTCCCAGCTACCGGTTGCATGGCAAGGACCTGACCCTCCACGGTGTCGTCCCGACGGTCGTAACGCTCCTCAACCGACCAGCCCAGTTCTACAAGGAGTGAACGTGCGCTATCACCAGCGGTATTGACCAAAGATGGGACGGCTCTAGTAGTTGGGCGGTTGGCGCCCCAAAGAGCTAGACCGCCCACCACGGCCCCGGCAGCAAGCACTGCTGCCATCAACGTTCCTGCCCAACGCCGGCGGTGGCGAACCGGGATACGGGGTTCATTAGGAGGCCCTGTCGGACGGATTGGAGAGTGAACCACAGTGGAAGGACCAGTTGGGTCGACGAACACCGACGGTGCAGCGTGCTCCGCCTCACCCGGTAATGGCGCGGCACCCACCTCCCCAGGGCCAACCAACGGCAAGGGGTCCGGGCGTGCCATACGCCCAGCTATGTCAAGCAGCATCCGGCCTAGCTCGCGCGCTGCAGGTCGATTCCCGACATCAGCCGAGCCGGCATGAGCCACTACAGGAACCAGCGGTCCAAGCGCATCAGGTATGGGCACATCCCGACCGATCCGGGCGAGCAGCGTGTCCTGAATTGTGTCTGCCGCAAACGGGAGATGGCCGGTCACCCCTTCGACCATGCAGAGAGCAAGAGAGTAGACGTCAGACCTTCCGTCCAGCGGAGAACCTTGAGCCTGTTCCGGCGAGGCGTAGCGGGCCGTTCCAACGACACCGCCACCACCAAATATCTCGCGACTAGACGTGCCGGTAAGAGCCTCGGCCAGGCCAAAGTCGGCGATTCGAAGACGGGCGTCCTCTCCGAAGAGGAGATTGGCGGGTTTAACGTCTCGATGGACAATTCCCTGACGATGAGCATGGTCGAGAGCTCGGCAGGCCTCGAGCGCTACGGTCAACATCTGCGACGGACTGAGCGTGCGACCCGAAGAGAGAATGCTCCGGAGGCTGCCGCCTCCCAGATACTCGGTCACCAGAAAGGCCTGACCATCTACACCCCAGTCGTAGATCGCGACCACGTGGGGATCGGCCAAGGAGGCCACGAGACGGGCCTCAGTCCGGAATCGACCTATAAAGGCCTCGTCGCCTACCAGCGAAGAATGAAGGACCTTGACTGCTACCCGCCGCCCTAGCGAAAGGTCGTCTGCCAGGTAGACGGTTCCTGATCCTCCAGTACCAATCACCCCGCCAAGGCGGTAGCGGCCACCCAGCATCCGACCCGGAGAAGGCATCCGCCCGGGGGGAACGGTGGATGGTCGGCCGTGCAAATCGGCGTAAGGGCCGGCGGGGGCCCCATCGGAGAATCCGTCGGTCACCCCTCGAGACTACCCGTACGAGGCCCGTGGATAGCCTGCGCCCGTGACCCGTAGTCGTGCTCTCGCCATCAGTATTTTGATGGGGCTAGGCATCGGAATCCTGTTATTGGCAGCCATCCTGCCCTCAGACGATGCCGGGGACGTCGCCATCGACACCAATCCTGCCGTATCTGAGCTTCTGCCTCCAAGAAACGACACCGTTCTGCCACAAGCCAACGTGGGGGCCATTCTCGCCGCGGGATGGTCAGGCGAAATTCTCCAGATTGGGGGAACTCAAATCCCTCTCGACCAGCAGCGCGTCGAACCAGCGTTGAACTCGGTGATCTTTCGTCCAGGCGCTGGGTTGGCACTGGAACGCCTGCCCGCCCAGCAGGTGTGCGCCACAGTGCGCTATTGGGCGGTCCGTAATCCAGATCGTGTGTCGACCATCGACTGGTGCTTCCGTGTCGACAGCTGATCCAACCGGCTTGACGCCTAGCGGAAGTGAGCTATCAAGCCGGGAGTTCGCCGGTCGCCAGTAGATGTTCAAAGGCCGTCTCGTCAAGGACCGGGATGCCCATACCCTCGGCCTTCTCCAACTTTGAGCCGCCTCTCTCACCGGCCACTAATGCGGTGGTCTTAGCCGACACGCTGTCTGGCGATTTCCCACCCCGGGCAGCAATAGCGGCCTTCGCCTCGTCACGCGAACGATTCGACAAACTACCGGTCACCACGATTGACATGCCGACCAGAACCTGATCAATATCAACGTCAGCGTGTGGAATCTCCAGACACACGCCGGCGGCGCGGAGGCGCTCCAGTAACTCAATGTTGCGGGGTTCACGCAGCCAACCGTGCACACTGGCGGCGATGATCGGACCCAAGCCCTCGACAGCCTCTAGGTCTTCCACTGAGGCCTCCAACAGGCGGTCAAGATGACCGAACTCCAATGACAGCATGTCGGCCACCGTGGTACCAACGTGCGGAATCCGCAGGCCGAAGAGGAGACGGCCAAGAGGCCTGGCTCGTGCAGCCTCCACGGCTCGGCGGAGATTTGTCACCGATGTCTCACCAAAGCCGTTCCATCCGGCGATCCGCTCGTAATCCAGGTCGAACAACCCGGCCACATCGGCCAGCAGGCCCTCGGACACAAACAAGTCGACCCGCTGTTCGCCGAAGCCCTCGATATCCATTGCCCCCCGCGATGCAAAATGCTCAATTCGCCCTCGGACCTGTCGCGGACAGGCATGGTTGGTGCAGAAGGTGGCCGACTCGCCGTCTGGGCGAATCAGCGGACTGCCACAAGCTGGACACTCGCTGGGAAACTCCCACGGCACAGAATCGGGCGGGCGGGCGGGCGGAACCGGCCTTAATACCTCGGGGATGACGTCACCGGCCTTGCGAACCACCACCAGATCACCTGGTCGAACGTCCTTGGCCGCCACTTGATCGGCGTTGTGCAGCGTTGCCGCGGTCACCGTAGAGCCTCCTACGAACACAGGCTCGAGTCGAGCAAACGGCGTAGCCTGGCCGCCGGGACCGATAGAGACCTCAATGTCCAACAGTCGCGTAGTTCGCTCCTCGGGAGGCAGTTTGTATGCAACGGCCCAACGGGGCGCCCGAGCGGTGAAACCAAGCCTGTCTTGCATGCTTAAGTCATCGACTTTGACCACCACACCATCGATCTCGTAGTCCAGGTCGTGGCGGGCGGACTCGACAGTCGCAACGTGGGCAACTAAGTCATCGACAGAATCGAAGTGGACTCGATGAACGTCAACTGGCAAACCAAGCGACTCCAGCCACTCCAACGTTTCGAGATGCGAAACCTGTTGGGGTCCTCCGACCACCTCGCCCAACTGGTAAGCCCAGAAGGAGAGGTCGCGCGTTGCGGTCACACTCGCATCCTTCTGACGCAATGAGCCGGCAGCGGTATTGCGAGGATTCACGTAGGGCTTCGCTCCGGCCGCCTCTTGGACTGCGTTGAGATCGGCGAAGGACTTCAATCCCATATAGACCTCACCACGAACTTCGACGACCGCTGGTGCTCCGTCAAACAGTCGGTCGGGGACATCGCCGATGGTGCGGACATTGGCCGTCACGTCTTCGCCAACCTGACCGTCGCCACGGGTCGCCGCCTGAACGAGTAGTCCGTCCTCATAGCGAAGGGAGACGGCCAAGCCATCGAACTTCAACTCGCATGCCCAGGTCACTGGTGCGACTGAGTCGTCGAGTCTCTTTAGAACCCGATCGGTCCACGCCCGCAATTCGTCGAAGTTAAATGCGTTGTCGAGAGACCGCATGGGTACACGGTGCCGAACTTCGGCGAAAGTGGCCCGGCCCGGAGCACCGGCCCGTTGTGTTGGCGAGTCGGGGGTGATGAGTCCCGGATGCTCGGCCTCTAGAACCCTGAGTTCCGAGAGCAATGCGTCGTAGTCAGCATCTGGGATCTCTGGGGCGTCATCGACGTGGTACCGCCGGTCATGGTGATGGATCAAGTCCCGGAGTTCTTCAATCCGGGCGGTCGCTTCGTCCACGGACCAATTCTACCGAAGGCCTGGAATGAGACCGGAGCCGTCGGCGCGCGCGGACCGGCCAATAGCGTGAAGAGATGGCTGGCTCAACAACCCCTAGACGCAACAAAGCACGTGGGATCACAGACCAGCCTGGACGCCGAGCCGAACGTAATGCCACGTTCGCCCTGCGTTGCAGTTGGCTCCTGTTGCCGGCGACCCTCGCCCCCCTTATCGGCAACCTCCTCCACCATGCGGACACACCGGCTCACACGGCGACCTCTGTTGTGTTGTGGTCCGTCTGGGCCCTGGTTCTGACCACATCACTAATCCCGCTTCCTTCCACCCTGACCGTCCTGCGTATCGCCGGACCCGGCGTGTTAGTTCTCGCAGTCTGGTCGGGTGTGAACGCCGATGACGGCGTTTGGACCGCCGTCGGGATACTTAACGCCCTGCTTGCCGCGGTGACAGCCTTCACTGCCCCGGTGGCCGACCGGTTTGTGGACGGTGCCTCGTACGGCGACGAACGGCGTTTCCTTCTTAGGGCCCCGGGCCCAGTGGTCTTGGTCCTCGGGCCGCTGACCACCGCTGTAACAGTCACCGGTGCCATTCTCGGTCCGGCACTGATCGTCGACGGACGGGGGATGGTCGGAGTTGGCGCCACTATCGTCGGCTGGTCGCTCGCCGCTATCACCGCACGCGCCCTGTACCGCCTCGGTCGTCGGTGGGTGGTGTTGGTGCCGGCCGGCTTCGTGCTCCACGACCACCTAGCTTTAGCCGAACCCACCCTGTTGCAGCGGGCCGGGCTCGAACGAATCACCGCTGCTCCTTTCGACACCGATGCTCTCGACCTGACTCAACGAGCTCGTGGCCTAGCACTCGAAGTACGCTTCCGAAAACCCCATGACCTGCTTCCTGTTGGCGCTCGGGGCGCTGCCGAAATCGTCGGCGCCGAGGCACTCCTATGCTCCCCTGCTAGGCCCGATGTAGTGCTGGCCGAGGCCGCTCGACGACGCCTTCCAACGGGCTGATTCGACTCGTCAGCACCAACTCGTCGATTCTCGGACCAGTTATGCGGCAGTCGCTCCGCCAATCAACTCGTCGCCCTCGTAAAACACGACCGCTTGGCCCGGAGCGACCCGACGGTGAGGACGAATCCACCTCACTGCATCGCCATCGAAGATGGCTGCCTCGGTAGCACCATGGGCACTTGTCTGCACTGCTATAGCGGTTCCCACAGGCACGGGTCCAGCAGCCCAAGTTGTAGCTAACACAGGGGTCTCGTCGACCAACAGGTCGGCGGCCGATCCGACGGTCACCGTAGCCGAGGCAACGTCGACATCGACTGCGTAGCGCGGCGCCCCTCCTCCAGCCGTAGCTATTCCTTTCCTCTGGCCAACGGTGACCATCTCGACGGCTTCAACCGATCCCAACTCGGCACCCGTGCCGTCTACCACCCTCCCAGGAGTTAGGGGGATGCGGCGCCGCAAGAAGTCGTCGCGGCCTCGCTCGCGGGTGATGAAGCACACGTCCTGACTGTCCGGTTTGTCGGCCGTTCGGAGTCCCATTGCTGCCGCCCGTTCCCTCACGTCTTCCTTGGTCAGGTGGCCGATGGGCAACAGCAGGCCAGCTAGTTGTTCCTGGTCCAGCATGTGCAATACGTATGACTGGTCCTTCGAAGCATCGACGGCCCGAGCAATCCTCCGGGTGCCATCAATCCTCTCCACGATGCGGGCGTGATGCCCAGTGGCGATAGTCGCGAAGCCGAGGGCGCTTGCCCGGTATCGGAGACGGGTGAACTTGATGTGGCGGTTGCACTCGATGCATGGGTTCGGAGTCCGGCCCAGCGCATGGTCGGCCACGTAAGGATCGACGACATCGCGGTTGAAATCGTCACCGAGGTTGAACACGTGGTGCTCGATTCCCAGAGCATCCGCTACCCGTCGAGCATCATCGACGTCGGACACCGCGCAGCAGCCGGAGTCCGACTCCCCACCCCACAACCGCAGCGTGACTCCAACCACCTCGTGACCGGCGTCGCAGAGCAGCGCTGCGGCTACCGACGAGTCGACGCCGCCCGACATGGCGACCATGACCGGCCTCAAGGACGTCTTCCCAGTGCCGTCTAGTCGAGGGCCGCTCATTTGCAACCCACAGTCCGGGCATGGTCACGGAGGTGTTCGACGGCCGGTGGCAAAACGGTTAGGACGTGGTCGACGTCGGCGTCCGTACTCGCGTATCCAAGCGAAAGCCGAAGCGAACCTCCGGCTGTTACGCGGTCGATGCCCATGGCGGAAAGCACGTGTGACGGCTCCTGCGCGCCACTGGCGCAGGACGCCGCCGCACTGGCCGCCACGCCCTCTCGCTCGAGCATGAAGAGCAGTTCCTCACTCTGAATACCGGCAAAGCACAGGTGAACTACCCCCGGAGTCCGAAGCGTGTCGTCGGGAACGGTTCTATGTGTCCCGTCCACGAGTCTGAACAGACCCTCTTCGAGCCGGTCGCGAAGTTCGGTCACTCTCTCGACAGTGGCTTGGCGCTCGGCGATCAACAGCCGAGATGCCTCGCCGAGCCCAACAATCGCCGGTACGTTCTGGGTTCCGCTGCGACGCTCGTGTTCTTGGCCGCCACCGCGTAGGACCGGCGCCAGTGGAACCCCGGTGCGCACTACCAGAGCTCCCGCACCCTTCGGGCCACCGAACTTGTGAGCGGTAAGGCTGACCAAATCAGCGGCCCCAACCGACGCCGGAAGGTCGAGCCAGGCCGCGGCCTGAACGGCGTCCGTATGGAGCACGACCGAGTCGCCACCTACCGCGGCAATCGTGGCAGCCACGGCGTCTAGATCAGTGACGACCCCCGTTTCGTTGTTGACCGACATTGCTGACACGAGGCGAATCTCATCCAACGAGTTCAGCGCCACCGTCAACGCATCTAGATCGATCCGACCCCCGGAGTCGCAGCCCACGACCACGCCTCCCAAATCGCGGACCGGTTCCAGCACTGCTGGATGCTCTGCGGCGCTACACGCCGGGAGGCCCCCTGTGGCTCTCACCACCCCATCTACCGCCAGATTGTCCGCCTCAGTCCCCCCAGAGGTGAACACAACCTCACCCGGCTTGGCGCCTGCCAGTGCCGCTACGTGGTCTCGAGCATCGTCAACGGCCCGACGAGCCGCTCGCGCCGCGGCATGCGACCCCGATGGGTTGGCAGGATGGTCTACCAACCAGGGCAACATCGCCTCGACCACCTCGGGTCGGATCGGAGTACTGGCCGCGTGATCCAAATAGGCGCGGACTATTGGGGCAGCAACGCTAATGCCGGAGAACGACGACATGCACAGAGGCTAGGGCCGAACCGATTAAGTATCCCCGACCGCAGACGGTAAGACTTACATCGTGGAGGGTTACAGCAACGCCACCTACGGAGAACGGTTTGCGGACGTCTACGACGACTGGTATGGCGAAGATGGCAACTTGGCAGTATCTCAGGCCGGTACACCGGCCGATGTGGCCAACTACCTGAGCGAACTTGTCGGTATGGGTGGGACAATTCTGGAACTAGGCGTAGGCACCGGCCGACTGGCTCTTTCGATGGCCGACCGGGGCCTGTTGGTCACCGGGTTGGACGTCTCGCCGGCAATGTTGGAAAAACTCCGAGCCAAGCCGGGAGCTGAACGAATCGCGCTGGTCGAAGGCGATATGGCAAATCCAAAATCAACTGTCGAACAGCCAGCCGACGGCTTCGATGCCGTAGTCATCGGGTTCAATACCTTCTTCCACCTGACGACACCCAGCGAACAGGCATCGTGTCTTTGCGGGGTGACCGAGCTCCTCCGACCAGGGGGCATCCTCATACTCGAGGCTTTCGTACCTGACACCGACGCCCATGACCCCAGCGGCCAAGGCACGCTTACCGTGCGAACCATCGACTTGAATCGTGTCCTTCTCGACGTCGTAAAGATCGACACTGAGACCCAGACGCTGATTGGGCAGAGGATCGAGATGACGTCAGGCTCAACCCGGCTATTCCCCTACATGCTGCGTTACACCACACCCGACCAACTAGACGCGCTGGCTACCGAAGCGGGGCTTGTCCTCGTCGAACGCTGGGAAGATTGGCATCAAACACCATTCACAGATTCTTCGTCCTCCCACGTGTCAGCTTGGCGTCGACCCGAGGTCTAACGGGCCGGATCCACCTCAACTGACGTCACGAAGTTAAGTCGTCAGGGACGCCGGTCAGTGCAGGCAGGTCTAGTGGTGGGCGGTCGCTGCGTTTCAACTCCGAGAAGGTGCCATATCCGGAGAGTGTGCGAGCCGCATCGAACAGTTCCAGACAGGCCGCGTCGGACTCAGGAACCGCCGAAATAACCGGACCAAAGATTGACGGCCCGTCGGGTGGCCCGAAGGTGATGATCGGAGTGCCAACGTCCCGACCTGTGCGAGCCACCGCCTCCGCCGTCTCTAATCGCAACTCGACGTCGTAGGTCGGATCATCGGCAGCCAATGCATGCGAGACATCAAAGTTGGCAAGAGTCAAAACCTCGGCTAAATGGTCCGACGTGGCCACTCTGGAACGGAAGTCGGCCTCTTGTTCGACGATGCGGTGCCAAATAGTCGTGCCGAAGGCCTGGTAGAGGCTGTCCATTGCCTCATGCCCTTCGGCCTCGCGGACCGCAGCAGCCACACGGAGCATGCGTCGGCCGCGGTCGTGCGACTCCTGATAACCCTCGGGGAACTCGCTGGCGTAATCGCGCTCTTCATTGAGAATCGACAAGTTTATGAAACGCCAGTCGACGGTAAGGGCCCGAAGGCTGGCGACCCGACGGAGCCATCGAGAGGTCTGCCAAGCGAAGGGGCAGACCGGATCCCAGAAGAATTCAAGGTCTGGAGCGCCAGAGGATGCAACAGCGGAGTCCACTACTTGATGGTGGCCCAAGTAGGGGTTCAGCCCAGCACCGGGTCCCACCAACGGCCCGCCGCCCATATGGCCGCGACGGCAAATACAAGGCCCACTAAGAACGGCAGCAGGGTGCCTAACGCCCGTGGAAGCCGACGGGCATCAGTCACGTCGACCAACCAGGCCAGCAGCGCTCCTCCGATCAGGCCTCCGAGGTGACCACCGATGCTGATTCCGGGTCGACCGAAGGTGAACACGAGATTGATAAGCAGCAGACCGCCCAACCCGCTACTCCAAACACTGATCCGCCTGCGCAACTGATGGACCACTAGCGCGGCCATAAGGCCGTATACCGCTCCCGAGGCACCCACGGTGAGAGCCTGAGGGTCTCGCAGCATCACCCCAAGCGATCCGGCCAGCAACGACCCGAAGTAGAGACCGGCGAAGCGAAGACTGCCGTGCTGAACTTCAAGATGCCGACCCAGCATCCACAGGAGGAACATATTGACTAATAGGTGCAGCAGGCCGGCGTGAAGGAAGCCACCGGTAATCAGACGAGCCCATTCTCCTTCAGCCACACCAATAAAGTCCCGACCCACCCGTCCAATGGCCAGTAGGCCGTGGTCGAGTGTGAGCCGTCCTCCGCCCGAGGCAAAGCGGTCATAGGCGCTACCGCCACCGCCACCGAGAGCCACGCCAACGACGAAGACGGCCACATTCATGGCAACAATTAGGACTGTGACCGGAGGGCCGTCGACGCCACTCACCGTTCGCACCGGACGGGATACTCGGATTTCGCGGTTCCGGTTTTTGGATCCCCCGGCTACGCAATCTGGACAGTGGAAGCCAACCGACGCCGTATTCATACATAAGGCGCAGATTCGACGATCACAACGCTGACACCGCACCCCGGCACGGTTCTCCGGATGCCGGTGGCAGACCTCCTCTTCCGGGTCTATCGGAACGAGCGGTTCGGTCACTAGATCAGTCTCGGATGATTACCGGGATGCTTCCCGGGTCGGATACCCAGGCGAACAACATCAGTAGCGGTTCTTCGCGAGTAATGGTCGCGTGGCGGGTCCCTGACAGATGGTGGATGACAGCTCCGGGCCCATCTACCCGCCAAGCGTCACCCCTTTGCCAGTCAGCAGTGCCGGCGGCAACCCAGAAGACCTCCTCCGCCTTGTGGACGTGAGATGGGTAATCGCAATTCGGCCCCTGTAGGACTAATCCGACAAATACTTCCTCACTTATGTATGGGGCAAAAACAGATCCAGCAGATATGACATCCAACGCACCACCGACAATCGGCGCGTAGGCGTAATTGGCCCGCATAGCGTCCATATCCGACTCACCGGCATACTCGGGGTATGGAGCTGCCCAACCCACCCGGTCAACGATCGAGCGGATGAGGCCGCCCACAGCATTGGTAGCGGCGTCCAGCGCGTTGGCTAGATGGGCGGCCACTACCGGTTGGCTCGGCTGGGGAGGACGGTCATCTACAGAAACAACTCGACCAAGGGCATTGTTTAGGATTTCCATCGGCCGGTTCAGCTCATTGGCGCGGACTCCTTCGGCGTCTGCGAAGGCCCGCAAGTTGACCAAAAAGTCCTCGGGTTGAGCGCTCATCGGCCGGGACGGTATACCGAACCCATATCGGCGTTGGGTCGCCCGATCAGGCGCCGGTGAACCGGGCCTTACCGGGACCGTTCTCGAAAAATGAAGCCACGCCATGGTTGGCATCGTCTGTCTCGAACACCTCAAAGAATAGGTCTAGTTCGAGGTCCACGCCGTCAGGTAGTTTCAGGTCGACACCCTCGTCAATCGCCCGCTTTGCCGCCCGGATGGCTGCCCGAGGACCGGCGGCGTACCCGGCAGCCAGTTCGCAGGCCCGGTCGACCAACTCATCGTCAGCGACCACCTCGTCGGCCATGCCAAGCCTCAAAGCCTCGGGGGCCATCACTTGTCGACCCTCCCAGATGAGGCGCTTGGCGATCGGACGCCCTACGAGACGGGTCAGTCGCTGGGTAGCAGCACCACCTGGGATGATGCCCAGCAGCACTTCGGGTTGACCAAATGCCGAACTCTCACCAAGGATTCGCAGGTCACAGCACCAGGCCAGTTCAGCACCGCCACCCAGCGCAAGGCCATTGACTGCAGCGATAGTCGGACACGGAATCCGCTCTACAGCACCGAAGGCATCGCGGAAGGCGTCGGCCTGACCGGGACGAAGCTCCCGGTCAGCAAACACAGCCAACTCTGCACCAGCGGCGAACATACGTCCAGCACCGGTAACGACCACCGCACCGGGCGGATCGTCTTGGCAGGACTTCGCGAACGTCTCGAGTTCACGTAGTAGGCCGGTGTCCAAGGCATTGACCTTGGGTCGGTCAAGGACAGCCAAGACCACGCCGTCATCGCGACGTTCAACGCGAAGAGTTTGGTCCGATGAGGATCTGGAGGACTCGGCCACCGTCAGAGGCTACCCATTAGCTCGTTCATGGCTGGAAGCGGAGTGGGTACGCCGACACGCTGTTTGAACCGAGTGGATCAGAGGCTGACAGCCGTCTCGCCTGGGGATTCCTCGCCGGGATCGGGGGCACCGATCGGTCCGTCCGGGGCAAACGTCTCTCCAACGTTTCGTACCGAGGTCACGCCGTCTATCCGGTCTGTGAGGATCCGCTCAATTCCCGCCTTTAGCGTCTGGTCGGACGCCGGGCAAGTCACACAAGCTCCGACCAACTCAACGACAACCTCGCCGGTGGCCTCGTCAACGTCGTGGAGAACGATGTCTCCATCGTCCGCTTGGATAGCCGGACGAATGACCTCCACCACGTTCTCCACGCGGGCACGTAAACCATCGGTCGGAGCATGGGGCGCTTCCAGCGACATGACAACAGTCTCGCAGCGTCTAGTCCCGCTGCAACCTCTTTGCCGAGAGATGCAAGAGCCCCTCCTAGGCTCAAGGGATGGCCTCTGAACCGATTCGAACGGTCATACTCGCTCATCAGGGCGGCTGGGACGAGGTCCTGCTGGTGGCGGGACCACTTGCTTTCGTGGCGTGGCTCCTATGGGTGGCCGACCGGCGGTCCCGGCGCCTTGACACGTCGGACGATCAGGGCCCCTAAGACGACGCGTCTTCGTAGGCCACATCCGCCCCAAGCCGGACGAGGTTTCCCACTAGGTCCTGATAACCCCGGGCTACGTGGTGGGCGTCTGACACCAATGTCTCTCCATCGGCTGCTAGGCCAGCGACCACTAGCGCTGCGCCGGCCCTGATGTCGGGGGCACGAACCGGCGCACCAGACAGCGCCTCAACGCCTCGCACCACAGCGTGGTGGCCTTCAACGCGGATGTCGGCGCCCATTCGCACCAACTCGGGGACGTAACGGAACCGGCCAGCGAACACGTTTTCGGTGAGGATCCCTACGCCATCGGACACGGACAGCAGGGCTACAACCAAGGGCTTATAGTCAGTTGCCACACCTGGATAGGGCAGAGTAGACACATCAACGGCTGCCAGCCGGTCTGGCGCTGAAGCCCACAACTGGTCGCTCCCGTCATCGACTCGAAGGCCCATCGCTCTGAGCTTCTCCAGCAGCATCTCCATGTGGTCGGCCCGAGCACCCTTAATTGAGATCGCTCCACCGGCCATACCAACCGCTGCCAGATAGGTGGCAGCTTCGATCCGGTCCGAGACAACGCTGTGGTCAACTGGGTCAAGCCGTTCCACACCCTCGATAGTGATCGTCGAACTGCCTGCACCGGACACCTCGGCACCCATGCCGGTCAGGAAGGCCGCAAGGTCGGTGATCTCCGGTTCGCGCGCTGCATTGTCGATCACCGTTCTTCCCTTGGCTAAGACAGCCGCCATGAGAAGGTTTTCGGTAGCGCCGACACTGGGGTATTCGAGCAGTACCCGCGCTCCCGTCAGGCGCTCGGCTCGACCCTCGATCACGCCGTGACTGAGCGCGAAACTGGCGCCCAACTCCTCAAGGGCACGCAAATGCATGTCTATGGGTCGATGACCGAAGTCATCTCCCCCAGGAACTGCGACCCGGGCTTCCCCGAAACGAGCCAAGAGCGGGCCGAGGACCACAATCGACGCTCGCATCCTCTCAACTAGTTCGTAGGGCGCCTCGGCGTTCATTGTCTCAGGAACATCCACCACAAGAACCCCAGCCGCCTCGTCGGACCACGTAGTCGAGGCTCCCATGCGCGCCAGCAGGTCGGCCATCGTGTCGACGTCGGCGATGCGGGGCACATTGCGAAGGATGTGGCGACCCTGAGCCAAGACAGTTGCCGCCATAAGTTTGAGTGCTGAGTTCTTTGCGCCGGACACGACGACAGAGCCCTCCAGTGGACCAGAACGTCTTACTCGGATCACCGCATGCTCACTGACAACCACCCCCCCATTATGCCCATCTCCTTACTAGGGTGACCGTCGCCCCAGATCGGGACACTTGATTCGGGAGGACCGCCATCAGCACCAGTCAGGTGATCGTGGTCCACGAGGTTGACAGTTCCGGGCTAGCGGAACTGCGATCCCCAAGAAACGACTTGGTGCGTGAACGGGCGGGCGACGGTCTCGATCACCTCGTCGGAGACCACGGACCCTTCGCCATTTGGGAACGTCGGCTCCGGGTCCAACCATCGGCAACCGAGACCACCCACGCTGAAGGCCACTTTCGGGTAGAGGAAGAAATTCGCTACCGGGCCGCAGTCGGACCGTGGCGCCCCCTGTTCGCCCTCCCACTGCGCTGGGCGGTAAGACGTCGACAGGTGCCGTGGTGGGCACCACCTGACCGACTCGATGAGCGGGCCTGCCGGATTCTGGCACTGCTGGCCTGCGTCCAGGTCGTCGACGGCTACCTGGGGACGGTCATAACCCAGACCATCGCCTTCGCCAGTGACGAGTTCGGGCGCAGCGACACCGCTCAGGGCGTCACGCTGGCAGCGGTACGCCTCGGCGTCGTGGTGGCCCTCGCCGTCGTGTTCCTCGCCGACCGGCGTGGTCGGCGAGGCCTGCTCATTACCACGGCCGTGGCCGCAGTGGTAATGACTGCCATCGGCTCCTTGTCTCCTGGCCTATGGTTCTTGGGCGGCTCCCAGCTGGTGGCCCGGGGCTTGACTACCGGGCTAGGGATACTGATTGGGGTGTTCGCTGCCGAGGAGTTACCTCGAGGGTCGAGAGCTTATGGAATTAGCGTGCTGGCCCTGGCCGCTGCACTGGGGGCCGGGATGGCCGTTTGGGTGCTGCCGGTGGCCGACCTCGACCCGGCAGCTTGGCGAATCGTGTACCTGATTCCGCTCCTGGCCATACCTGGTCTGGTCACCGCCGGCCGACGGCTCCCCGAGTCGCGCCGCTTCATCGCAAACGTCAGACCTGGCCAGTCATACAAACTCAATGATGACCGTCGACAAATCGAGCGGAAACGACTGATGCTGCTAGCCGCCGCGGCCTTTCTGCTACTGGTTTTCGCAGCTCCAGCCAGCCAGTTCCAAAACGACTTCTTGAAGGACGACCGGGGTTTCTCTGCAGCCGGCATCTCACTTTTCACGGTGCTCACCACCACGCCAGCTGGCATCGGCGTTTTTATCGCTGGGCGGCTAGCTGACACCCGTGGCCGTCGAGTGGTCGGGGCGATTGGCCTACTGGCTGGAACGGCATTCGTGGTCTTCGGCTACCACACCTCCGGTCCAGCAATGTGGACGACCACAATGCTGGGCGGCCTGTTGGGCTCGCTGACCGTAGCGCTAGGTGTGTACGGCCCAGAATTATTCTCAACGGCCAATCGGGCGCGAGCCAACGGCTTGATAGTGGCTCTTGGTGTGGCCGGCAGCGCCACAGGACTCCTGCTGGTAGGCGCTTTGAGTGACCGGTTTGGCGACTACGGCCCGGCTTTCCTAGTGGTAGCTATCGGTCCACTATTGGCTGCCGTACTCGTCTTGCGCTGGTTCCCAGAGACAGCCCGCGTCGAACTCGAGACCCTCAACCCGGGAGATATCGAGGCTCCATCTTGCGGTCCGGAAGGCGCCGACCCGGCCTGATGGCCGACACCTCAGACAGGAAATGTCCGACTCAGCCAAGACACCACGGCCTCGGCGATAGCTTCATCGGCGCCCTTTAAGTCGTGACGCTTGTCCTCCAGCCAGACTGTTGTAACTGGGCCGCCGATAGCGGGCAGGTGTTCAGCAAACTCCTCGGGGCTACCGAAGGGGTCCCGGTCGCCGGACACGAACAGGCACGGCACCTCTATGGCCGCGAAATGATCGACCCGCAACTTCTCGGGCTCACCGGGCGGGTGCAGCGGATAGCAAATGAGCACCAAGCCGGCGACCGGAAGGCCCTCGGCGACCGCCATTGAACACATCCGGCCCCCCATGGAGCGGCCCCCCAGCACTAAACCCGACGGATCAATGCCGACCCGGCGGACAAATGCCGGCACCGCCCGGGCCAGCGAAGCCACCAACTTCGCGGCCCGGTCAGGGAAGTGACGGCCTTCCTGCCGGTAGGGAAAGTCGTAACGAGCCACCGGCAGCGGTGCCAAACGCTCCTCGAGCAGCATCAGGCTGGAATGGCTCGAATCGGAGCCTGCACCGTGGGTCAGGAACATTCCGGAAGCAGGCACACCCCGACCCTAGGGCGGAAAAACACCCTCTCTGTCCGTCAACCCGGTGGAGATAGCCTGCGGCCATGGCCGAGCATGACCGGCACGACGAACTGGTCGCCACGATGACGGGCGGTCTGGCTCCGGATCCGCCGCAGTTCGCCGGTAGTGACCGGCTCCATCCGGACGGTCGTCCCCGCGGTACCTTCCGCGACGAGTTACGTCGCATCCCGATCGCCCGAAACACCGTGACGGTGCTGGGCGCCCTCGCCACCCCAGTCCTCATCGCATGGGCGGCTGTAAGTGTGGACCATCCGGTGGCCTGGATGGTCGCCGCCCTTCTCATGGCCCTGGCCCAAAACCGGTTGTTCATCCTCCATCATGAAGCCGCTCACCGGGTCCTTTTTCCCAACCGCTGGCTCAACGACGCCGTGGGAATCTCCCTCATCGGCTGGCTGACCTTCGGTACCGGCAGCCACGGCTACCGGCTCGGCCACCTCCACCACCACCGTGACGAGTTCGGCCCGAACGAGCCCGACTTCCTCCTCTACAGCCTCTATCCCATCACCCGAGCGTCGATGAGACGCAAGTTGGTTCGCGATCTCACCGGCGTATCAGCGCTGAGGATCCTCCGACCGCGCTTCGAACGGCTTTCAGAGGTGCGCCACCGGCATCTCACCTACCGTTTCCTTCTCGGCCAGGGGTTGATCGCTACGACCTTCACCGCAACCGGACACCCGTGGCTCTACCTGCTGCTATGGGTGATGCCGTGGGCTTTCCTGTATCAGCCGCTGAACCGGCTAAGAGCCATCGCCGAGCACGGCGGCATGACCCGCTCCGAGGACCGCCGCCGCACCAGCCACAGCGTCCGTCAGTCGCTGCTGTCCCGCCTATTCATGGTGCCTTGCAACGTTGGATACCACCTAGCCCACCACGCCGATATGACCGTACCGATGTGGAATCTGCCGCGTCTCCACGCCGCGCTCGTGGAGGATGGCTATGTGGGCTTTCTCGAATGGCCAAGCTACCGGGCGCTCTGGTTAGCCCAGTGGTCCCGCCCCGCGAAGTAATCAGCCTACTGAGCAATGGGTCCGCTGTTCAGACGTCGACCACCTCGACCACCTCGAGGTTGCGGTATGTGATCCCACCCGTCTCCGCCTCAGCTTCGGCAGCTGCCTCCTGAGTACCCTCCTGCGCGTTGTTTGCCATCGCCTCCTCGTAGGAGTCGAACTCCACGATCTGGACGACAAGGCCCGGGTCGTCGCGATCAACGCAGACGGTGGCCCGCCGCGCCGTAGTCTGGCCAGCCATCGTCTCCTTGTAGCGATGGATATCCGCTACAGCGTCCTCGGCCGATGCCCGGAATTCCATGATCTGGTAGAAGCGCATGCGTCATCCCCCGCTCGTAGTCGGAACTTAAAAGATCCCACGTAGTCGACGCGACCCGCAACGCCGGTCCAGCCAGTGATTCTGTAGCTCGTGGCCGGTGTCGATACACCGCCGATTTGGCGGATGGCTCGTAAGAAGAAACCAAGTGCATCAACCGGAACTAGGTCAGATGGCGGAGCACCTCGGTCAGTTGGCTGGCCTCAAGAGAAATCGCTGATGGATCAGCGTCACCGGTGCCAAGTAGGTCCACTAGGCCGGCAACCTGGTCACCGAGAGCGTCCCAAAGCCGGCTATCGATCCCGAAGGGAGGCCGGTGTCCAATCAAAACTGGGGTCAGGACGATCAATGATTCGATCCCGGTCAGGTCACGGGCATCACGTCGGAGCCGGTCACAGGCCACGAACACGTCGGACAGCAGCCTGTTGGCATCTAAACCCTCCAGTTCAGGCCGCTCGTCGGAACCAGCTTGGAAGGTGTCCAGCGCCGACTCGACGGCCTCTTCGTCGGCGGCTCGAACAACTAGGTCGCCCGCCACATCGAACTCATGCGGAATACCTAGTCGAACTAACAGATCGCTGAACGCTGACTGCTCGTCGGCCGCCCATCCATCTACTTCGTAGGCGAGGGTCTCGGCGTCGGGGTCGAGCGCAGGACCTCCGGCTTCGGCCGCCGACTCGACTGCCTGATCCACAAACTCTTCGTCTGCAGCACGTACCACCAGAGTCGCCCCCTGCCAAGCGTGGGCTATGCCAGCCGACGTCAGGTCCTGATCAAGGATGCGCCGACTCTCACCAGCCCACTCGTGCAGTTCGTAGGCAAGTTGATCCTCGTCGGTCTCTCCGACCGCAGTGCTGTCCATCGGCGCCTCGTCGACCAGCGCCACCCCGCACTCCACGCAGTCCTCGACGCCGGGGGCATATCCGATACCACACTGGAAACACCAAGCCACTAGCGCAGTGTGCCACCGGGTCCGACTGACGCCACCGCGCGGGGTAGGTTGCCGATCCATGACTGAAGACGCTCAAGTACCTGACCGCAACCTCGCCCTCGATCTCTGCCGGGTTACTGAAGCCGCCGCGCTCGCCGCCTCACGCTGGATGGGCAGAGGCGACAAGGAGGGTGCTGACGGTGCTGCAGTCGACGCCATGCGCCACGTACTCGACACCGTCACCATGGATGGCATTGTCGTCATTGGCGAGGGTGAGAAGGATGAGGCGCCGATGCTCTACAACGGCGAGAAGATCGGCAATGGACTCCCACCAGCTGCTGACATCGCTGTCGACCCAATCGACGGAACGACTTTGACCTCGCTGGGCCGAGCCAACGCAATCGCTGTCATCGCTGTTAGCGATCGGGGGACTATGTACGACCCAGGCCCGTGTATGTACATGGAGAAAATAGCCGTCGGTCCCGAATGCGTCGAAGTAGTCGACATCAGTGTGTCAGCCACTGAAAACCTGCGCCGGATCGCCGAAGCCAAGAGTGAAGACATACGCGACCTGACCGCAGTGATCCTCGACCGGGACCGCCACAACGACCTGATTACCGAAGTCCGAACCGCTGGGGCCCGGATCAGGCTTATCCCCGATGGCGATGTGGCCGGCGCCATCTCAACGGCCTGGCCAGACTCGGGGGCTGACGTGCTATTCGGCATTGGTGGCACGCCGGAAGGGATCATCTCGGCCGCCGCGCTGAAGTGCATGGGCGGTTCCATCCAAGGCCGCCTTTGGCCCCGCAACGAAGCAGAGAGAAACGAAGCAGTTGCTGCCGGCTACGAAATTGATCGTGTCCTCACCACTGATGACCTGGTGGCAGGCGACAACTGCTTCTTCTCGGCTACTGGGATCACCGACGGTGACTTGGTCAAGGGCGTGCACTACTCCTCGGGCGCGGCTCACACACAGTCGCTGGTGATGCGCTCGAAGTCGGGAACAGTGCGGATGATCGACGCCCATCATGCCCTAGACAAACTCGAGGAATTCTCATCTGTCTACTAATCCCCGGCCAGTCTCACTAGCTACAAGCAATCAACCTCTACGCCCTTGGGCGTCCGAGGAACTACGAACTGGTAGCTACCCGCAGCCGAAGTTCAGCCCGGGACAGTGCAGCAGCGGCTTCCTCGTCGTCCCGGTCCCTGGACAGCGCCTCCTCGGCATTCAACCGTGCCGCTTCGGCACGTGCAACGTCAATATCAGCAGCCGATTCTGAAACGTCCGAAAGGATGCTCACCTTCGTCCCGGCCACCTGCACGAAGCCCTGATGCACAGCAATGGTGTCCCGAGTGCCATCGGAACGAATAGCGTCGACCGACCAGACAGCGAGCACGCCAATGAACGGCACGTGGCCCGGTTGGAACGCTATGTCGCCACCATCAACGGTGCGGGCAATAACCATCTCAGCCTCGCCGCTGTAGGAAATGGCCTCCGGGGATACCAACTCGACCTGGAACGTCATGAGGTTCGTCAGCCCTCGAGTTCGCGGGCCTTACGCTGCGCATCTTCTGCACCGCCTACATTCAAAAAGGCCTGTTCGGGCAGGTCATCCAAGTCGCCGTCGACGAGAGCAGCAAACGACTCCACTGTCTCGTCCACCGGAGTGGTCACACCCGGCAGGCCAGTGAAGACCTCGGCCACGTTCATCGGCTGCGAGAGGAACCTTTGGACCTTGCGGGCCCGGGACACTGTGATCCGGTCCTCCTCAGAGAGTTCATCGAGGCCGAGGATGGCGATGATGTCCTGCAGCTCCTTGTCGCGCTGGAGGAGCATCTTCGTGTCCTGCGCCACCTTGTAGTGCTCGTCGCCGACGACCTCGGCCGTCAGGATGCGGGAGGTGGAGTCGAGCGGGTCGACGGCCGGGTAGATGCCCAGTTCCGAAATCGCGCGGTTCAGCGTGGTCGTTGCGTCCAGGTGGGCGAACGAGGCTGCCGGAGCCGGGTCGGTAAGGTCGTCGGCGGGAACGTAGATGGCCTGGACCGAGGTAATCGAGCCCTTGGTGGTCGAGGT
>DEAU01000017.1:4250-4556 GCA_002348705.1 Candidatus Neomicrothrix sp. UBA2974 | reverse complement strand
CCGCTGAAGTATCTCCTGAACGCGGCGAGCCGTGTCGTAGTGCTTCTGGCCAACGACCTCCGGGGTGAGAATGGTCGACGTGGAGGCCAGAGGATCCACGGCGGGGTAGATGCCCAACGCCGCGATATCGCGGCTTAGTTCGGTTGTTCCATCGAAATGAGTGAACGACGTGAACGGTGCTGGGTCTGTGTAGTCATCGGCTGGTACGTACACCGCCTGCATTGAGGTGATCGACCTACCGCGGGTCGTGGTGATCCGCTCTTGGAGGTCACCCATCTCGTCAGCCAGCGTCGGCTGGTAACCCAC
>DEAU01000017.1:3656-3938 GCA_002348705.1 Candidatus Neomicrothrix sp. UBA2974 | reverse complement strand
GTAACCCACAGCGGAAGGCATACGGCCCAGCAGGGTCGACACCTCCGAGCCGGCCTGGACGAATCGGAATATGTTGTCAATGAACAGGAGCACGTCCTGACCCTGCTCGTCGCGGAAGTACTCAGCCATGGTCAGGGCCGATAGAGCTACACGGAGACGAACCCCAGGTGGCTCATCCATCTGGCCAAAAACCAAGGCGGCCTTTTCCAGCACACCCGACTCATCCATTTCCAGACGCAGGTCGGTACCTTCACGAGTCCGCTCACCCACCCCGGCAAATAC
>DEAU01000017.1:2357-3359 GCA_002348705.1 Candidatus Neomicrothrix sp. UBA2974 | reverse complement strand
CCGCTCACCCACCCCGGCAAATACCGACACACCACCATGGTTGGTGGCCACACGGTTGATCATCTCCGTTATGAGCACCGTCTTGCCAACACCAGCACCGCCGAACAAGCCGATCTTTCCTCCCTGCAGATAGGGAGTAAGAAGATCAATGACTTTCACGCCTGTTTCGAACATCTGGGCTTTGGGTTCCAAAGAGTCGAACGACGGGGCTGAGCGGTGGATCTCCCAGCGGTCTGCACCCTGACCGGCCATCGGATCATCAAGTCCCTGGCCGGTCACGCTGAAAACGTGACCGAGGGTGCTGTCACCAACTGGCACGCTTATGCCAGCACCGGTATTACGCACGGCCGTGCCCCGGGTGAGGCCGTCAGTCGGCTTCATGGCAATTGCCCGCACCCGGCTTTCGCCGATCTGCTGGGCAACCTCGGCGACGATGGTGACGGAGTTCCCGTCGACCTCGACGTCGAATTCGAGGGCCGTGTTGATCTCAGGGAGCTCTCCTTGAGGGAACTCCGCATCGATCACCGGTCCAGCGATGCCGACGATTTGGCCGTCGGCGAGAGCGGTGTCGGTCATGATTGCTCCTGGCTCTTCCAGAATCTCTAACTGGTTCGGGTCTCGGCGCCGGTGGCGACGAGTTCTTCGGTTAAGTCGTCTTGGTCCTCGGACCCGAGGGCCTCCGCGCCACTGACGATCTCCATAATCTCGGTGGTTATGGCGTCCTGACGTGCCCGGTTCATCTCGCGGCTGAGCTTGACGATGAGCTCTTCCGCATTATCGGTTGCGGCCTTCATGGCACGCTGGCGGTTCGCGTGCTCAGAAGCCGCCGACTCCAGCAGGGCACCGAACAGGCGAGCCTCAACATAACGAGGCAACAGGGCAGCGAGCACGGCCTCAGGAGAGGGCTCGAACTCAAAGGAACTGCTAATCCCCGAGTCGCCGCCGCCCACGGCAGCGATTGTCTCAGTGGACTCAAGCGGCAGAAAGCGGCGGGTGGCTACC
>DEAU01000017.1:1076-2049 GCA_002348705.1 Candidatus Neomicrothrix sp. UBA2974 | reverse complement strand
TAGCGGCGGGTGGCTACCTTCTGGCTACCGATACTGAGAAACTCCGTGTAGACGAGCTCCACGCGGTCAACCCGACCCTCGGTGAAAGCAGACGCCACCGTGTCAGCCACCCGGCGCGCATCCTCATAGGTGGGATTGTCGCTAATGCCCTCGGTATATGAGTCAATGCTGAAGTTCCGGAATGCAAAATAATCGCGGGCTTTCTTGCCGATCACAATCAGCGAGTAATCCGCTCCCTCCGTCCGGGCATTTTGCACCTGACGCTCAGCGGCTCGAATCACCGAGGAGTTATATGGCCCAGCCAGGCCGCGATCCGACGCGATTACAACTACTCCGACCCGCTCGACCTTCTCGGCCTGACGCAGTAACGGATGGTCGACCTCGGCCCCTCCAGCGGCGAGGTTCTCGATCACCGAAGTGATCTGCTCGGCATATGGCTTTGCCGCTCGAGCGCGCTGTTGAGCCTTCACGACGCGGGTCGCCGCGATGAGCTCCATTGCCCGCGTGATCTTCTTGGTGTTCTGCACACTACCGATGCGGCGACGTAGCTCTCGCTCCTTACCGCCTGCCATGGCACGCTCCCTTCGTCACGGGGCGCGCCTGTTCAACAACGCAACAAAGCACCTCTGTGCCCGGAGAGCAGGTCAAGTAGCTCACCCAGTCTCCGAGATGTCCTCTTCGGGCAGTGTGGTATCGGCATCGACGATCGACGAGTCGGTATCGGTGACCTCAGCATCAGGAGCCAAGACAGCACCGATCGAACCTTCGAACTGTTCTGCGAAAGCGATGATGGCCGCCTCAAAGGCGTCTTCGTCGTCGACCTTGCCCGACTCTCGGATCCCAGCCAGCACATCGGCGTGACGGGTTCGGAACCAGTCCAAGAGCTCAGACTCAAAACGACCAACGTCAGCCACATCGACGCCGTCCAGGTGGCCACGGGTACCGGCCCAAATCGATACAACCTGCTCTTCGA
>DEAU01000017.1:474-778 GCA_002348705.1 Candidatus Neomicrothrix sp. UBA2974 | reverse complement strand
AAATCGATACAACCTGCTCTTCGACCAGCAACGGTGAGTTCAAACCCTGCTTGAGAAGTTCAGTTAGGCGGTAACCACGGTCGAGTTGCGCCTGTGACACGGCATCTAGATCAGAGCCAAACGCAGCGAAGGACTCCAGTTCGCGAAACTGCTGCAAGTCGGACTTGAGCGTGCCCACAGCCGTCTTCATGGCCTTGATCTGGGCAGCCGATCCGACTCGGGATACCGAGATTCCGACATCTACGGCGGGACGCACACCCGACTTGAAAAGGTCGTCCTGAAGGAAGATCTGACCGTCAGTGAT
>DEAU01000017.1:0-162 GCA_002348705.1 Candidatus Neomicrothrix sp. UBA2974 | reverse complement strand
ACCGTCAGTGATGGAAATCACATTCGTCGGAATGAACGCCGAGACGTCACCGGCCTTGGTTTCGATAACCGGCAAAGCAGTCAACGATCCGGCGCCCAATTCATCACTCAGCTTGGCGGCGCGCTCCAGCAGGCGGCTGTGGAGGTAGAAGACGTCACCGGG
>DEAU01000033.1:3682-22649 GCA_002348705.1 Candidatus Neomicrothrix sp. UBA2974 | reverse complement strand
TGCCGCACCGCCAACCACAACTGCGGCACCCACGACTACCGACTTATTTGAGCGGTTCAACGTCGCTAGAGCTTCCCACAGCCTCTACGGCGACCTCACTTTTCCCACATGCACAATCGGAGTAGTAGGTGCAGCACGCACTTTGAGTTTCATCAACGAGGATCCCGATGCCGAAGAACTCCTCCTTCTGGAGAATTGCATCATTGCCTACGAGGAAAAGGCTGCTGCAGATCCCTGGGGAAAGCAGATAGAGCAGCCACCACAGTTGTTCTACGCCTCTGATGTTGCGCCCCAAACCAAAGAGCTAATAGAGGAGGCTCTATTCGCAGCAACCGAAGAATGGGGCAATTACGGTCCGCTTGAATACTGGGTCGCTGGTATCGATGTGGACGCCGCCACAGAACTTGCCGATCAGTTCTGCACCCGTTGGCTGGACCGTTTCGGAGACAAACAGGACTGTCTCGAGAACGAACACGTAGCCAAGTTTCTCCCGGAACAGGCGGCTGCAGTTTCCAAAGCTGTTCTCGAGCTCAAGTGCACAGGTAATGCGGGACGTAACGGTATGAGAGCTTGGAATATCCATCTCTTCAGTTCTTCATACCCAATGGGATTCGCAGAGATCTGTGACGGCGGCTCGTATGCCAGCGACCAGACAACGGTCTTCCACGAGTACTTTCACGCAGTCCAACACGCCTTCATATACACCTTCGACCGTGACAAGCGGTGGAACGAATTTGGCGTGCAGAACACAGCAAACTGGTTCGGCGAAGGCGGTGCCGAATGGATGGCGCAAACCGCAGTTCAACGGCTTCGCGAAGCAGGTGAACTGACTGCCTCCGATTGGAACTCATTCCCTGACCGGATGACAGACAAGATGACCTTCTTGAGGGACTGGCAGAAGAACAACCCAGAAAAGAGAGCAAACGAAATCCCTCCTCACGGAATGAACAACGTGGGATACGACTACGGGACCTGGGCACACGCCTACTTGTCCAACCTCGTAGGACCAGATGCCTTACTTGAAGTGTTCTATCCAAACCTCAATGAACTAGGCCATGAAGGGGCGTTCCTGAAAACTTATGGAATGACCATGTCGGACTTCATCGTCGAATTCGACAAATTCGTCCTACTGCCCATTGAAGAACAACTACGAATTCTTCCTAAGTTCGCTGAAAACTGACCGCCGACCGACGCAACCTAGACAGAACCCCGCCTGCAGGTCGGCTCACCGTCACCCACACCGACAGGCGCTGGGTTTTGTGCTCTTGTTTCCGCCTTCAAGGTAGCCGGCAGCTGTCCGCCGAACTGCGTTGGCACAGGTCACGCCGCTTTCAAGCGGATAACTGGTGCACCAGGAGACGGCATGAGTCAAAGATCTGGTCTGCCACGGAATTCATGTCAGTGAGCGCACCAAAAGGGCGACAGCACCCAACGCGCCGACTGCGTATACGGCTTGGGCCACACCGCGACGATCCACAATATGGCGAAGGGGGCCACTAAGCGCAATCCCGACAACTGCAGCGAGGGCTAGCACGGCTGCAACCGCTAGATCCGACCGATCAATCTCGTTAGCGAAGGCGAGTGTCATGACAGAAACGATTGCCATCGTCATTCCCCATCCATTCAAGGTTGAGCGAAACCTAGGACCCTGGTAATGGCTCATCACAAGCGCCAACGGAACGAGAGGAATACCAGCGGTGATGCCCGTAAAGCCACCTATGGCGCCACCCAAACTCAACGTCCTCTGATTTTGCTTCAGACGAAAACCAGTTGCCTGAAGACTGATGACGGCCAGAAGAAAGAGGCCGATGAGAAGTCCGAGAACGTCCTTGCTGACTGAAGTCAGCGTCCATGTTCCCAGCGCTACGCCAGGGAGCAAACCGATGGTTGCCCACTTAAGCGCTGAAAGGTCTACCGCTCTTCGTTCCCTCCAGGCAACCGCACTAGTGAAGAAAATTCCCTGCAGGAGTAGAGGAACGGGAACAAACTCTGGGTTTATTAGAACCAGAAACGGAACGCCGACAATGCCCCCGCCAAAACCCAATGCCCCGCTCAAGGTTGTAGCAACAACCCATAAAGCAAAGCCTGCAACCAGTTCCCACTCGCTCACCTTCTCACTCTTCCATGCCTCTACCGCTTGGAGTTAGGAACAGGCGCTTATGCACGTATCGACAACTAGGGCTTTGAAGTGGACCCTCGCCCCCCAACCGTTAGGAGTTGGCGAGTCGAACTTCGGGCATGACCTTTTCGGCGAGAAGTCGAACTGATTCGGTTTCTGGATAATCACTGCACCATGGGTAGAAGGCCGTGCACCCTTGGTCAATATAAGCCTGCATCTTCTCGGCAACCTGCTCGGGTGTTCCAACAAAGTTCAAGGAGCGCCACTCCTCGAATTCCAAACCTTGAACCGAGCGGCTGCCTCCGTCGACGATTTCCTTTTCGTCTTCTCGGAGGACTACCTCACCGCAGATTGTCTTCTGAATTTCGTCGTAGTCGCGTCCCAAATCGCGGCAGTGGTCCCGAAGCACAGTGCACTTATGAGCGAACTGCTCGGGGGTTCCCCCAAAGTTCGAGGCATCGCCGAGGCGCGCTACCGCCCTAAGGGTCAGTTGTTCTCCTTGGCCCCCTATCAACACCTGTGGTCTCGGTCGCTGGACAGGTTTTGGATCACACTGGCCACCCTTCATCGAGTAGAACCGCCCCTCGTAGTTCACGTTTTGCTGGGACCACATCGCTGTCACGATCTCGATCGCTTCTTCCATCATCTTGATGCGCTCCGCGGGACTTGGGAACCGATAGCCATATCCGACGAACTCGTGCTCGTACCAGCCAGCACCGACACCCCATATCAGGCGACCATTGGACATCACATCTAAGTTCGAGGTGATCTTGGCGGTGAGACTGGGTTCCCGATACGGCGTGCAGGTCACCATCTGACCAAGTTTGATCCGACTGGTGGTTTGACTAATCGCTGCGAGGACAGTCCAGGCATCAAACACTGTCTCGTTGGCGGGGTTGGGAAAGTTGTGGAAGTGGTCATAGACCCAGAGTGAGTCTAGATTCAGTTCTTCGGCGTACTTGGCAACTTCCACTGCCTTGGCCCACTTGTCGACTGGATCGGGGATCGAAACCAAATCCATCTTCCATCCTTGGGGTATAAAAACTCCAAAGTTGATCTCCATCCAGACAGTTTGCCTGAAAAGCAAACTCAGGCCGATTCGATATACCCGATGGAACGACTGTCTACGCGATCTGGGGCGGTGCTGGCCTACCAGCCGAGGTAACGGGGATTATCCTGACTCGACTCTGAGACGGATCAGAGGCGACTCTTGATGCCTCGCTCGTCACTGCAGAGGTCCCGACATTTGTTCTCGTCAACTAAAACAGCCAGAAGTGATCGGTACTCTGGAACAATCGCCGAGAACCAGCAGCAAGAGCCTTATTTCTCCGCCCACGCAGCTGCCGTGCGGAATGGATCAGACACCTACACAGATCCAGTCACAGGATTTCTGGTTTTTACAGAGATTGCTTTATTAGCGGCCGGTAGTTGTTGTGGCAACTCGTGCCGTCATTGCCCGTATCCATAGCTGCAGAGCACTTGATATAGGCCTCTGACCGGTCATTTGCAATCACGCTACTGATCGAATCAGCAAGCTGACTGCACCTAGTGCAGCCACCGCATAGACAAGTTGAGTAATTCCCCTTCGATCCACGAAATGGCGAATTGGCCCACTGAGGAGGAAGCCAACTGCTGCTGCGAAGACTAGGACACCTGCTGTGATGAGAGCGGTGCGATCGATCTGATTTGTTGAAGCGAGCACGACGATAGAGATCAGTGTTAGTCCAGTGGTGCAGGTGTTCAGCGTGGACCGAAACGTTGGACCTTCAAAATTGCTCATCGCTAGCGCCAGTCCGATGGTCGGTATACCCACCGTATTTGCCATAAATCCACCTAATGCTCCACCCACCAAAAAGGTTGAGGTTGCGTGCTTCAACTGAGGGCGGGCTAGCTGCATCCCTATGGCCGCTAGCAATAGCAGACTGATGAGAACACCCAATGCTCTAGAACTAGCTGCAACAAGGGTGAAAGATCCGACCGCCATCGCGGGGACAAAGCCAACGGATACCCACTTCAGGACGGAGAGGTCCACCCACTTTCGCTCTCTGAACGCCACCAGACCCGTAAATACAGGTGTCATGAGAACAATCGGCACTGGCACGAAATCTGGATTAATCAGCACTAAGAAGGGAATCGTCACAATCCCTCCGCCAAAACCCAGTGCGCCAGCGATAGTTGAGCTGATCACCACCAGGATGAAACCGCCGGCTAGCTCCCAGATACCCATAGTGCCACTCTGTCAAATCTGAGTCCCTGAAAACGACTGGGGGCCAATGTCTGTCCGACCACCTACCGCAAGAAAGGCGGCAGACTGATTCAATGGCGGTCCGGATCAACAGGCAGATCATCTCTGCTACGACCCTGACCGGCTTCTTAGCTGGTTCATTCATTGCCTCTGCCGAGAACAATTTTTCAAGAGATGGAGTGCTTAGCGGCTGGGAAGCTCTGGTGACGTTCGTTCTGCTTCCTCTGCTCGCAGCGCTTCTCGTATCCATTGGGCTACGTCGACGCCACCTTGCTCCCAGGCTGATAGTTGTGGCCTATCTCACACTCGCTATCCCGCTCTTTGGAATCAGTGCAGGAGGAGCCAATGTCCTTCAGCAAATGCTTGGTGGCATCATCGGTGGCAGCGTCTGGGGACTCTTCTTCGCCATCCGCCGATTTCCTCGAAATTCTGTTTCGAAATGAGGTCGAACACGGCGCCCCTATTATGGTCACTGAGCCGTCTGCGTTTACCTCCAACCGAGATTCGTCCGTCCTTCCACCCTTTCCCGGCGACCAATAACAGACTGAATGTGAAATGAAAGAACAACCAGAACGCCCTATCTTTGGTCCTGAAGATCCACGACTAGATCCACCGAACCCGCCAGAGATTCAGCCTGCGCGGTCCATAGCCAAAGCCATCTCCTGGCGAATAGTCGGAACTATCGACACTCTGGTCCTGTCATTTGTCATTCTGAGCGTTCTTGGTTCCTTCTTTGGTCTTGAAGAGTCGAGCGGGGCTGACAAAGCAAGGACAGCCGCCTTCATCGCCCTCACCGAAGTGGTGACGAAGATGACGCTCTACTACCTGCATGAACGGCTGTGGCTGCGGCTTAAATGGGACCGGACTTTGGACGAGGAAGGCCACTACCGCGATGGTCGGCGACGTTCGGCCACCAAGACGGCGACCTGGCGAGTGCTTGCTAGCGCAGACACCATGCTGCTGGGGCTCCTCTTTACTGGCAACCTTGCAACGGCCATCTCAATCGGTGGACTTGAGGTCATTACAAAGTTGGTTCTCTATTTTTTCCACGAGCGCTACTGGGCACGAATCCGATGGGGCATAGTCGACGGGCGCCCGTAGTTACATCTGGCGACAGCGAAGAAGGGCATCACTACATGTCTTTGAATGTTACTTCTACCAGTTGGAGTATCTGAGAGGACTTACTCAGGGCGCTCGAACTCGATCGTTCGCTCCACTCGCGCAACTTCCACGGTGTACTGGGCGTACCAGCGACTACAACCTTCCTCTTGGGCTTCCAGGTGCTCAATGTCATCTCGCCACGCTGTGATGTCCTCTTCTGATCGCCAATAACACACAGTGATTCCAAGACCATCGTCCCCGCGCGCCGACTGCATCCCCAGGAATCCTTCGCGGGCATCTACAAGCCCTGCCATTCGGTCGGCCATTTCCTCATACCCATCCAGATCTTCGGTCATTTTGGTGGTGAAGATGGTGGCAAAGTAAGGAGCTTCGCCGACGAGGCCGAGCTCGGTTGGTCGGTGTTCGTCGTCCACACCAGAACCATATTTCGCAGGATGCCTAGCCGGGCAACTGCAACGGAGTTCTCATCACCATCGCTCAGAGGCAGCAGGTCTGCCTGTGTGATTGACGCCTCCAGAAGTCAACACTTCACCGCACTGCGAATCAGGTATAGCGACGTCAAAGTGTCGAGCTTTCAGGCTGATTCCCTGTCTGATCTGCTCAGGCAGCGTGAACTCATTTTCTGCCCTTGGTCAGAGTTAGGTAGCCATCGAGAAACAAACCACGGCGATCGTTCCAAAGAAACCGCCCAAGGCCTGCAAGGGGTAAAGCCGCTCCCCTAGGAACCGCCAGGAGACAAGGACGCTAATTCCTGGGCAAAGCGCGACCAGTGCAGTAACCACTGCCGCCGATCCTCTGAGATATGCCGCGGTACTCAATAGAAACGCCGTTCCGGTAAAGCAACCCAGAACGAGCCCATAACGACGGACTAACCGTTCGGGCCATAGGTTCGATGATTGCCGGCAGGCGGCCAGAGGCAGAATCACTGCTCCGGTTGCCAGTACCAGAAAGGCTGGAAGATCTCCTGCCTCGGGCGCTGCCTGAGTCAAGAAAATGCCTGTCATCCCAAGGCTCGTTCCTACTATGAGGGCGAGGCCGATAACTGGACTCCGGACGAACTCACCAAATTTGGGAAGTTTCCCCTCTCCCGACAGGAAGACGACCGCCGGAACCGCCAAAAGCAGTCCGATGACTTCGACGGTCTGCAGTCCCTGACCGATGAACGGACCCAAGATCGCCGGCACCACGATCATGGTCAGTCCGTACCCCGGAGCGAATACCGCCACCGGCCCTCGGGCCATCCCAAGGTAAAGCAGTGGGCGGGTGATGGCAGCCATGGTCCCCGCGCCGATTGGCCACAGAACGTCTTCTAGCCGCACCGTTTCCGGAGGCCGAACCAATACCACGCCGCCAAGGATCAGCGCCCCAACAAATGTCGCGATAGTGGCTATAGCTATCGGGGCGCCTAAACGATTGGCGCGCTGAATTGCAACGCCACCGAGAATGTCGCCAAGACCAAACACGATGGCCGCCAAGCCCGCCAACAAAACGGTCACTGACGAATGCTGCCGGACTGTGGAGCCGGCGACCACGTCGGGAGCCAGAAACAAGAGACAAGTCGCGTGGCCTAACCTCCAACTGGTGAAGGAGACCATGTGGGTGCGAGGACATGAGGTCACAGCGGGCGTCGACCTAGCTGGTGCCGATTTGACAGACTGCAATCTTCGTTCGGCAGACCTCAGTGAATCATGGCTCGGCGGCGCCGTGCTCAGTGGATCCGATCTGTCGGGTGCTCGGTTAGTTGGCGCCGATCTCCGTCACACCATCTGCCGAAGCACGATTTTTGCTGATGCCGACCTCCACCATGCCAACTTATGGAACGCCGACCTGACCGAAGCCGATCTCGGTGGTGCGGTGCTCAGTCGGTCATGGCTAGGCAACGCTCGAATGGGTAGCGCCGATCTACGCAGCACCGAGTTGGGTGGAGCCTGGTTGACCGGAGCCGACCTGACTTGTGCTGATCTTGGAGCGGCAAGTCTTGCTGGGTCCTGCCTAAGCCGAACGTGCATGCTCGAGGCCGACATGACGGGAGTATTCGCCGGCGGTGCTGATTTACGAAGCGCGATCTTGAATGGAGCCATAATCCGTGCCGCGAATCTTTCCGGTTCCATATTGAGGGGTGCATCGCTCATAGGCGTCGACCTCTCCCTGACCGACTTGGTGGGAGCTGATCTGACCGGCGCTCAACTCGAAGGTGTAGTGCTGGACGGCATCCGTCACGATGCCACTACCCGCTGGCCAGACGGCTTCGCTCCTCCATCCTCCGGCGGGCTAGACAATCACGACTGAGCGAGAACCAAATATCGCAAAACTGAGTGGACTGGTAACGACATGAGCAGAGATCAAGATCTTCCCGCGCAGACCGGAAAACATGGTTTTCCTTCTTCTGTTGCAGAAGTCACTACCGACTGGCTGACTGACGCACTGAGCGCTTCCAGAGCTTTGGAAGGTGGCCGAGTGGCCAGCTTCGACGCCGAACCCATCGGGCAGGGCGTAGGTCTCATGGGTCTCCTCCACCGGATCACCCTGACTTACGAGGGTGGAACAGGACCCAACTCGGTGGTACTGAAGTTGCCGGCGGACCACGAAGCAACCCGCTTCGTGACTCGGACATTCGAGTTCTACCGCAAGGAGGTTGCGTTCTACCGGACAGCAGCCGAAATGACCCCGATCGCCACACCGCATTGCCTGGCGGCTGAACATGACCCGGAGAGCGACGATTTTGTACTGCTACTAGAGGATCTATCCGACGCCACAGTCCACAGTCAACTCGATGGATGCCCACCTGAACTCGCCGAGCTTGCGGTAAAAGCGTTGGCGCGCCACCACGCCACCTTCTGGGAAAGCCCTGCCTTTGCAACAAACCTTTCTTGGCTCCCCTGCGGCTGGGATCCACCTTTGCCACAGGGAGTGCAGCACGGGGTGGCTACTGCTTGGGAACCATTTCTTAATGCCTTCGGCGACCGCGTCGACGATGACATCCGCTCCGTCGGTGAACGGTTCCCCGCCGCTGCCGCCCAAATGATGACCTTCCCTGAACGCCAAACCACCCTCTGTCACGCCGACTACCGCCTGGACAACCTGTTCTTTAAGGAAGATGGAGCCGGAACCGACCCAGAAGTTGTAGCTATTGACTGGCAGATATGTGTCCGTACGGTCGGCGGTTACGACCTTGGCTATTTCCTGAGCCAGAGTCTCACCGTTGACGACCGACGGAAACACGAGACCCGTCTTTGCGAGACCTACCTTTCAACTCTCGCCGAATCTGGCATCGATTATCCAATGGACTTGCTGTGGGAGGACTACCGACGCACAGCCCTGTTTTGCCTGTGCTACCCGATCCAGGCCGGAGGGGGCGTAGAACTAGTGAACGAACGCGCTGTCCAACTGGTCGGCGAAATGCTCGACCGCGTTGTCACTACCATCCGAGACCTAGACGCTGTCGAATTGATGCCTGAATCCGGACCCTGAGAATCACTCTGGACCTAGTCAGGCGCCGACGCCGCCTAGGTGGCAAGTGTCGTTGAACCCATGCAGCGACGGCCCCCCTGGACCGAATCCGATCGTCATGATCGAGGCTGGAGCTACAAATGTCCGCCAAGCCACCTCCTCGCCAACGTCGAGCACCCAAGCCAAGGCCGCCTTGATGGGAGACACATGTGTCACCACGACGACCTCGGAATCCCTAGCGTCCTCGGCAAGGTCCTCTAGTGCCGCCCGTACTCGACGTCCAAGGGACCGGTGCGATTCACCATTTGGCGGCGCCCAATCCAAGTCTGACCTCCAAATTGCCCAGGTCTCCGGTGATACGTCGGCGAGCGGACGGCCATCGAATTCGCCGTAGTCCATCTCGATCCATCGTTCGTCAATTTCGACGAATTCCTCATCGGCCTTTTTTTCGACTGCCTCGAACGCAGCAGCCGTGCGTCGAGTTCTGCTAAGAGGGCTAGAAACCACTCGATGGACCGGCCCTATCGCCGCTGCTACGGCAATGGCCTGACGCTGTCCCAAGTCATCGAGATCCGGATCGAGCCGTCCCAGCATGAGGCCAGAAGCGTTGGACTCTGTGCGTCCATGGCGAATGACGTGAAGCATCAGAAACGCCGCTATGCCTTGAGTCGGCCGTAACGAATCAGCGATCTTCTGGCCTCTGGCCGGCAGAGGTCAAACCGCTTCCACGCCCAGATCCCCAGGCCGATGCCAATCACCTCCATCAAGAGGCCCACCCAGCCTCGACCGAAATCGGACACCGAAGCATCACCGAGGGCGTCGGCTCCAGCGAACGGCCACCAGAAAATCTCGGTGTCAACCCACGTCCCATCTAATACAAGGTGGGAAAGCAGACCGATCGGCACACCAAGCCACCGCCGCTGGACCACACGTCGACCTCGACCTATGAGCATCACTCCTAGCAGCAGGAGAACACCACACAACAGGGTGTGGAGAAGGCCCGGTCCACCCAAAACAGCTTCAACTACCGGCAGGACAGCTCCGACCGCCACCAAGCGCATGTCCATGGCCGCGCTCTTGAAGACCAGAGTGACGGCGACGACTGAGACGACAATAAACCAGACGAACACCGGCCTCGCCTCCTGACCTGTATCGATCAACGAGCGACGAGGCGACCGCACTCGTTGCAATCGGCCAAGGTTCCTGCCGGAAGGCACCGAACCCGGTCGGCCTCCACGGCCGGCATTGACGAGGGACAGCCACTGCAATCTGAACCAGAGAAACCAACCACCGCGCTGGAACCAAACGTCGGCCGGTTACGTTCGTAACGGGCTAGCAGGTCACTACCCACGGAAGCAACCGCTTCGGTCCGACGCTTAGCCGATTCCGCAAGTTTGTCGACGATTCCGGCTTCGGCCACCTTGAGAGATTCGCGAGCCTCCAATATTGCCATGTCCTGCTGCTCGGCCACTTCTGCCAATTCTTTGAGACGAGCATCGACCGGCTCGAGAGTCTCCATGATTTCAAGCACTTGGCCCTCGAGGTCGTCCTGCCTCTTCAGAAGGTGGTTTATCTCGTCTTGGAGGCTGGCTGCTTCCTTCGGTGACGTGATTCCACCGCTGTAGAGTTTTTCGTTCAACTCGATTATGCGGACCTCGACGGCCGTTACCTCGCCCTCATAGCGGTGTTGTCGACGGGCGTAGTCGAGACGCTCCAATTCCAACGCTTGGACTTGGGTCATAGTCGCTGCCCGCTCGGCCTCTACAGCAATCACGGCTGTCCGTTCAGGCAGGTTGGCCCTCCGATGCTCCAGCTGTCCTTTGACCACATCCTCGTCCTGAACGGCAAACAGCGCCTCCATCAGTACGCGCCTTCCAACTTGGTGTGATCCCAAGAAATCACCGTCTCTGGTTCGACCACTACGGCGGTCCGTTTTGCTGCCCAGAGCTCTACAGCTGACTCGAAATGCTCCTCGGGAATCTCCGGCTGGTTTCGCCGCATTACCGCCCGTGCCACACGACGAACTTCGTCGGCACCACCATTTTCGTCGTCAGCATGGAGCACGGCTCGTCCCTTAATCATCATTCCACGGAGATTCTCGTACTCAAGGCCGTCTTCGAGGAGGACGGTGATCCGATTGTCCCTATGCAGATTCATTATCTTCTGCGATTTGGTGTATGTCCCGAAGGCGAGCCGCTCGGCGAGGACCGCAAACCAGAGAGTCGAGAGATGAATCGACCCGTCCTTTTCGAGGCAGGCGACCTGCAGGCTCTTCTGCTCCTCGATGAACGTCCACATCTCTTCATCGGTCATCCGGATCCGTTTGCGGCGGCTGTCGCCCATGTATTTCCCTCCCCCACCCCCAGAGTGTCTGAGAGGCTTCTGGGATCGTAGGCAGAGGTGGACCCGGTGGGAAAAATTCGCACGCCCCACCGGGGAGGGCGGGGCGTGCAGTCAGCCTCTGCGCTAGATACCGGGGGCAGGTTCCAAGCGGGGCTGGCGGTTCCCGGGGGAGGGAACCCTTGTGCACAACAAGTTACCGGTGGGTCACCTCCCCCCTCCGGCAATAGGAAGTGACTTTCGACACCTGTGACCGGCGACCATCTTCCACTCCCTGCCCCGACAACGGCCGGGAGGGCCGGGACTAGGGTCAGTGCTATGACGCGACCCTCCGATGACCAACTGCTGGCAGTCCTCGTCGACATGGTTGCGGCAAGGACTCAGGCACGGCGACTATGGAACCTGCAGCGTCAAGGGCGAATCGGCACAGTGGCACCCATCGACGGACACGAAGCCACCGTTGCAGCGACGGCTCATGCCCTCGATCCGTCTCAGGACTGGATTCTCCCCCAGTACCGCGAGCCGCTGGCTCTCCAGCGCTACGGACCCGAGGTACTTGATCACTACATGCTCTACAACGTTGGTCACCCCGATGGCAGTCGCTTACCTGAGTCAGTGCGGGTTGCACCCCTGCAGATCTCATTGGCCACCCAAATTCCGCATGCAGTAGGTCTGGCATGGGGCATGACGCTGCAGGACGAGGCTGGCGTAGTTGTTGTCTTCTTCGGTGACGGGTCGAGCTCCGAGGGAGATTTCCACGAGGCTGCCAACTTGGCTGGCGTACTTCGAGCACCGGTCATTCTGCTCTGCATGAACAACCAATGGGCAATCTCCACTCCGCTTCACCAGCAGACCGCTGCAGCGTCCCTAGCCGATCGAGCCGTCGGCTACGGCATCAATGGCGTGACAGTCGATGGAAACGACGCTGCGGCTGTCTTCGACGCTGTTGACGAGGCCCGTAAACGGGCATTGGCCGGACAAGGGCCCACATTGATCGAGGCTTGCGTCTACCGGCTAGGAGCACACACCACAGCAGATGATCCCACCCGGTATGTCCCCCCAGAGGACCTCGAAGCAGCACGCCGAGATGACCCCATCGAACGGCTTGAGAAACACCTCGTCGAACTAGGCCTCTGGGACGACGAAATCCGCAGCGCCGTTGAAACTCAGGCCCTGTCCCGGATCGATGAAGCCACCGATGCCGCCGAGGCCCACCCTCTTCGTGCGGAAGCCTTAATGGATCACTGCCTATCGGTCGACAGCCCTCGTATGGCGCGTCAACGACTCGCACTGCTGAGCGAGGCAGAGCTATGAGCGAGATTGGTTCCTCCGTGACCGGACCCTCAGAACTAACCATGCTCCAAGCCATCAATGAAGCCCTGCATCACGAGATGGCCCGCGATGAGCGGATCGTGGTCCTGGGTGAGGACGTAGGCCGGAATGGCGGCGTATTCCGGGCCACAGAAGGGCTCGTCGAGAAGTTCGGTGAAGAGCGGGTGGTCGACACGCCACTTGCCGAAGGCGTGATCGCCGGAGCGGCCGTTGGGTTGGCCATGGCCGGCCTGATCCCGGTAGCCGAGCTGCAGTTTCTTGGCTTCTCTTACCAAGCAATGCACCAAATCGCCGGGCAGGTCGCCCGACTTCGCTATCGCACACGTAGCCGATTCGAACCGGCCATCACCATCCGGTCGCCGTTCGGTGGCGGTGTGCGAACCCCCGAACTCCACTCCGACTCGCTGGAGGGTCAGCTGGCAAACATCGCTGGCCTCAAGCTAGTCACTCCGGCGACGGCCGCCGACGCCAAGGGATTGCTGTCCTCATCAATCCGGGACCCGGACCCCGTGGTCTTTCTTGAACCTCTTCGGGGCTATCGCGGCATACGAGGCGAGGTCCCCAGCGGCGAGCACCTCGTGCCTCTTGGAGAAGCGCGCCTCGCGCGTGAGGGCGATGACGTGGTCGTGATTGCCTGGAGTTACCAGGTGGAATTAGCTTGTCGGGTCGCCGATGCCCTGATCGACGAAAATCTGTCTGTCGCCGTGCTCGACCTCCGCAGCCTGGTCCCCCTCGACCTAGCGGCAATCGCCTCAGTCGTAGACCGGTGCGGCCGAGCTGTGGTTGTTGAGGAGGCAGTCCAGACCGGTGGTTTTGCCGGTGAGGTGGTAACCACGATCGTCGAGGAGTGCTTCTGGTCGCTGGAGAGCCCTGTAGTCCGCGTCTCTGGCTACGACGTGCCATATCCAGTCGGACAGCTCGAGGACACCTACGTCCCTAGCGAGGCACGGATCGCCGCCGCAGTCCGGCGCGTCCTCGAGGTCGCCTGAGGCTGACCGACGTGCCGTTTTCTTTTCTCCTGCCCGACATCGGCGAAGGCCTTGAAGAGGCCGAGATAGTCGAATGGCTAGTGACCATCGGTCAGGAAGTGGAGCGCGACCATCCCCTGGTCGAAGTTCTAACCGATAAGGCCAGTTCGGAGTTGCCTTCGCCGGTAGCGGGAACCATCCTCAGCTTCGGAGCAACCGAGGGTGAGCGGATTCGCGTCGGCGACCTGCTGGTAGAAATCGCCGACAACACAGACCAAGCCTCCGACACGGAACACCCGACGGCATCGCTCCCGTCTCAGCGCCTCACCGACGCTCCCATCCCTCCTCCTGAACCCGCCCCAAGCCACCGCCCGAAGGCCTCGCCGGCCACCCGCCGCCTAGCTCTCAGCTTGGACGTCGACCTCACCGCGATTTCCGGATCCGGTCCGGGCGGCCGCATTACCAGCGATGACGTCCGGCACGCGGATTCGCACTCTTCACTCAATCCGACTTCGCTTACCACTCGAACGGGTAGGAACCAACAAGGTGAATCGGCCGCAACTGGCCTTGGTCAAGCGACCCCCGGTCGACACGAACTACGGGGCGTACGCGGCGTGGTCGCTCGCAACATGGCTCAGGCTTGGTCTGAGATCCCCCACATCCACTCCATGGACGAGATCGATGCATCCCTTCTGGTCGACTTTCGGACCCGTATCCGATCCATTGATCGTCCCGGGTCTGGCGCCGTCACCGTTCTGACGATCGCCGCCATGGCCGTCGTTCGGGCGCTCCTTCAATTCCCGGTAGTGAACGGCCACGTCGAGGGATCTCCCGGTGAAACGATGGTTATCCCCGACGAAATCAATCTCGGGATCGCTACAGCGACAGAGAGAGGACTAGTCGTACCGGTCGTGCACAACGCCGACCAGTTGGACCTCTTCACCTTGGCAGAGCGCGTCGCTGCGGTCACCACTCAGGCACGCGCCGGTGACGCCAGTCCTTCCAATCTGGCTGGAGCCACCTTTACCATCACAAACTACGGTTCGCTGGGGGGCCGGTTTGCCACACCGATAATCCCGCCTGGTCAGGGCGCCATCCTCGGACTTGGAGCGGTCGCCGAGCGTCCGGTGGCGTTGGAGGGCGCCGTGGTCGCTAGGCCTACTCTTCCCATAGTCCTAGGCGCCGACCATCGGATCATCGACGGTGACCTCGCCGAGGCCTTCCGCAGCGCCGTGGTCGCCGATCTGGTCGAACCCCTGCAGTTGCTCGTTAGCAGTTGAAGCCGGTGGTAGTCGGCGAAGTATCCAGTCCAGTCGACCTTATGGTCGTTGGTGGAGGCCCAGGTGGCTACTCCGCGGCTCTTCACGCCGCTCGCCTAGGAAGATCCGTCACTCTCGTAGAGCGGGCAGAGTTAGGCGGCACCTGTTTGAACGTGGGGTGCATACCGTCCAAGGCCCTGATCGAAGTAGCCGACGCCCACTCTCTCGGTGTCAGAGTTCGCTCTTGGGGACTGGACGCCAAGTCTTCTGTCGACATGGCCAGCGTTCGCTGCCATCTCAACGAGATGGTGGTCAACCTCACCGACGGTGTTCAGGGACTACTAGCCAACGCCGGAGTATCGGTAACTGTGGGCCACGCTCGCTTCACCAGACCGGGACGCGTGTCAGTAGAGCGTGACGATGTTCTGGAATTTCTTGACTACCAAGACGCCATCGTCGCCACGGGCTCGCGGCCAATCGTTTTGCCCGAGGTGCCTACCGATGGAAAAACAGTGGTCGATTCCGCCGATCTTCTATTCGCTGACACCCTCCCGGATCGACTGGTATTGGTGGGTGGAGGCTATGTGGGAGTCGAACTGGGCTGCGCGTTCGCAAAGCTCGGAAGTGAAGTCACCATCGTAGAGGTCGCTAACCAGGTCCTACCAAGTTTCGATGGTCGGACGTCACGCCAGGTGGCTCGCGGGCTCCGCGATCTTGGAATAGGTCTCTGCTTAGGGCATCGAGCAGTCGGTGTGGATGCTGACGGCCTAATCATTCAGAACAGCAATGGTGATCAGTTGGTTCTACCCGCCGACCGCGTCTGCATAGTGGCAGGACGACAACCAAATTCTGACACCGTGGCTATTGAGCGGGCGGGGGCCATCGTTGATCCCAACGGTTTCGTTCGCGTCGACACATCGCGTCGTGCCAATGAGCACCTGTATGCCATCGGTGACCTCACCTTGGGTCCGGCATTGGCCCACAAGGCCACGGCCGAAGCTGAGGTGGCAGCCGATGCCGCTTGTGGGCGCCCTGCAACCTTCAACCCGGCGGCAATCCCTCTGATTGTTTTCGGCGACCCACAGGTCCTCTCGGTCGGCATCGACCCGGATGCCGCCGAAAATGCCGGTCTGAAACCTTCGGTCGCTCGATTTCCCCTCAGTGCCTCGGGGCGAGCTCACACTCAGGGCCGAACCGAAGGAACTGTGACCGTGGTAGCCGACGAGGAGGGCACCGTGATCGGAGTCCAAGCAGTCGGGGCCCACGTGGCCGAACTCGCAGGTGAAGCCACTCTCGCAGTTGAGACCGCAGCCACTGTGGAGGACTTAGCCGGGACCATCCATGCTCATCCCACACTTGGTGAATCTTTGATGGAGGCCGCTCTCGGAATAGCCGGTCGGCCTATTCACAGCCGTTGAGTCCCACGCCCTACCCTGACACCCGTGTTCACCGGCCGCCACCTCCTCACGGACCACGTCGAAGTAGAACGAAAGATTGCCTCTGGGGGCTACAAGTGGACGCCGCTGGCGCCTGAGGTGATCCCGGCCTTCGTTGCTGAACATGATCTCGGTCCTTTCCCGGTCATGCAGGAAAAGCTGCGAGAAGTTGTAGAGCTAGGCGGCTTCGGATACCACCTAGGCGCCGAGGCGTTCGCCGAGGCGTTCAGTGGCTGGTGGTCGCGCCGACACGGATGGGATGCCGACCCTGCGCTCGTGGTTCCCAACACCTCGGTGCTGCAGGGTGTCTGGGCCTCTGTCGAGGCATTCACCAACCTTGGAGACGCCGTCGTCCTCCCAACACCGGTGTACTTCCCCTTCCACGACATCGGCCCAACGACTGGACGACGGGTTGTCGAGTGGCAGTTGGTCCGCGACAGCGAAGGATGGCACCACGACCTCGACGATCTGGAGCTCCTACTAGTCCAGGACCCAGGGATCCGCCTCCTTCTGCTCTGTCACCCGCACAACCCCACCGGAAAGGTTCTGACCCCTGCCCAGTTGACGAGGATCGTCGAGCTCGCCATAGAACACGACGTGATCATCGCCTCGGACGAGATACACGCTGACTTCACATACCCCGGAAATAAGCATGTGCCCACGGCGACCATCCCGGGCGCGGCACCCGTCACCGTTACGCTCACTTCGGGAATCAAGACCTTCGCCATCGGGGGGCTCAGGGCCTCGGTCGCTGCCTTCGCCGACGAGAGGCTGTTGGCGCGATTTAACCAGATTCCAACCAATCTGCTTGGTGGACAGAACCGTCTGGGATCCTTGGCGGCGGTCGTCGGCTGGAACCATGGCGATGATTGGGTAGACGAACTGGTCGCTCTCTTCGACCGGCACCGCCACCACCTCTTAGACCGACTAGCCAACGAACTGCCGGACATTCGCGTGCACATGCCTGAGTCGACCTTTCTCGCATGGCTCGACCTCTCGTCATATGAGCCCGGGGATCGGCCGGGCTCGTGGTTACGTAATCGAACGAACGTGTTGGGCAAGGACGGCCCGCTATTTGGCAGCGGCGGCGAAGGACATGTCCGACTTACCTTTGGAACATCCACGGCCATGCTCGATCAGATTCTGGACCGTCTGGTCGCCGGCCTTGGCGGCTCGGGAAACCGGTAGCGTTCCCCCATCAGCGGTTGACGCGCTGACCACCGACAAGGTGGCCAACTCGCCGTTTTCTCCCGAGCGATCGAGCCCAACGCTGTGCCGGCCCGGTCACGATCCGAGGAGGTTCCTTGTTGGGCTCTGCACCCACTGACGACATGGTCCATGTCACTCGCTGGCACTGGGGTGAGAAGGAGTGGTCACCGTTCTCGGCCAAAGAGATGGACCGCCGGCAGGACGCCTTAAGGGCCCATATGGCCGCTGAAGGCATTGACGCATGCCTGCTGAACTCATATCACAACATCTGTTACTACTCGGGTTGGCTTTTCTGTTATTTCGGTCGGAAATACGGGATGGTGGTTGATGCGGCGAAAGCCACCACGATCTCGGCGGGCATCGACGGCGGCCAGCCATGGCGACGCACCTACGGCGACAACGTCGTCTACTCCGATTGGCGCCGCGACAACTACTACCAAGCCGTGCGAGGCCTGATCAACGGAGCGTCACGCGTCGGCGTGGAATGTGACGCCCTGACTGTGGGTCAGTTCCAAGCCCTTCAGGACGCTCTTCCTGGTGTTGAGCTCGTGGACGTCGGCTCGGCAACTATGTGGATGAGGACGGTCAAGTCGCCTGAGGAACACGACCTGATTCGGCACGGCACCCGGATTTGCGATTTAGGTGCCGCAGCCTGCGTTGAGGCGGTCGGTGCTGGCGTACCCGAACACGAGATTGCGATAGCAACCACCTCGGCGATGATTCGCGAAATCGCCAATAGTTTTCCATTTGTTGAACTCATGGATACCTGGACCTGGTTCCAGTCCGGCATCAATACGGACGGTGCTCATAACCCGGTTACAAATAAGTTGGTTGAGTCGGGCGACATTCTCTCACTGAACACCTTCCCGATGATCTTCGGGTATTACACGGCATTAGAACGGACTTTGTTCTGCGACCACGTCACCTCGGACGAGCACCTACGGCTCTGGGAGGTCAACGTGGAGGTCCACAAGCGTGGCCTCGAACTGATCCGCCCTGGCGCTAGGTGCTGCGACATCGCTGCCGAGCTGAACGAGATCTACCGAGGATACGGGCTACTGCAGTATCGGTCTTTTGGTTATGGCCATAGCTTCGGCGTGCTCAGCCACTACTACGGTCGTGAAGCTGGCGTGGAACTCCGCGAAGACGTCGAAACGGTCCTGAAGCCTGGAATGGTCGTATCGATGGAGCCAATGATCGCTATCCCCGACGGCCAGCCGGGCGCCGGTGGCTACCGAGAACACGACATCCTGATAGTTGGCGCGGACGGCGCAGAGAATATCACCGGCTTTCCATACGGTCCGGAGCACAACATCATCGAGAACTGAAACTCTGCGGGACCGAGGCCAGGCACCAGTCAGGCCCAAGCCTTGATTCCTCCCGACTACTCGGAGGCTTCCGTCGTAGTCGTCGTCTCAGCCGGAGCCTCTGTGGTCGTAGTGGTCGCGTCCGGCGAGTCGTCGGAAGCCGCGTCAGCCGAATCGTCC
>DEAU01000033.1:0-3272 GCA_002348705.1 Candidatus Neomicrothrix sp. UBA2974 | reverse complement strand
AATCGTCCGAAGCCGCGTCAGCCGGAATGGTGGTCGTGGGTGGTGAGGGCACGCCCGAGGTGTCCAGACCTCGCGCCTCCAACTCAGCCAAGTGGGCAGTCCGAGTGCCGTTGCCGTACCAACCATCGGCCGTCACTCCCAATAGTTCCTGAAGGATGACTGCAGGGTCGCTCGGACCCCACTGGTAGGTAGCTAGCAGAATGGCGTCCTCGTTGAGACCAACTGGCACGGTGACCGTTGGAACATCATCCTCAGTCTCAACTGATGCACTGCCGCCGGTGACGGCCATCGATGTCGTGGTCGCCGGAGCGGCGGTCGTGGTCGGTGTCGGAGAGATCGTGGTTGTGGGAGCGCGCTGCGCCAGTAAAGAAACCTCAGCCTGTACCTCCATTAAGTCCTCGCGCAACTGGATGATCTCCACCCGGAGCGTCTCGAGTTCGTCGTCGTTCGTCTCAAAAAGCCCGCAGCCAGTGGAGGCAAGGACAAGGGTGACGAGGGTGGTTGGAAGGAGGATTCGCTTGAGCATGAGCGCAGTATTCCAGAGTCGAGGGGCTTATGCGCGTCGCCTTAGTCTGTTCGGTCGTTAGGGCCTCAGTTACAGGTCGTCGAAGCGAAGTAGGCCGCTAGCGACTCAGTGGTTGTCGCCGCTCCACCCTCGAGCGAAACCGTGTAATCAGTGGTCGATGTTGAGATCGAATTTTTCCGGGTGCCATCAGCGGTGATGGTGTAGGTGCCTGTGTCACAAAGCACCAGCTTCAAGTACGAGTTAGTCCCCGACGTGTTGTCGTTATCACCTATGAGGGTTCCCGCCGGGTTATAGACCCTCAGGTGAACATCAAGGTCCGATGAGGTAAGACGGACGATCAGTTCGGCGCCGGTGACACCCTTGAACATCCAGGCGTCACGCTCCCCGACATTCAACGATGCCGAATACGAGTTGCTGGTAGTGATTAGGCCAAGCGACCTGTTGTAGATCGTGGTCGTGGTTACCGGAGCCACGGTGGTCGTCGTCGTGGTCGTAGAAGTCGTCGTCGTAGAAGTCGTGGTCGTCGTCGTAGAAGTCGTGGTCGTCGTCGTAGAAGTCGTGGTCGTCGTCGGGGTCGTCGTAGTTGTAGTTGTAGTTGCGGCCGACACAGGCGCCAATGGAACGCCGCCAGTGGAAAGGCCTCTCCTCGAGAGGGCGGCAAAATGCGCGGCCCGTGTGTCTTCGCCATAGATACCGTCGGCTGTCGTCCCGAGAACCTGCTGGAGCAGCCGGACACGGGGGCTGCTCTCACCCCAAGCAAAAGTGGAGGCCAGCACCAGATCCTCAGAAACCGGAAAAACCGTCGTCGGAGATGCAAGGCTCGTCGGAGTTTGGACGGAGGTAGTTGAAACTGCGCTCGTCGCGGTCAAATTGGCGTCCGGAGGTTCTGTTGTCGTCGGAGCCGTCGCTGCTGATGTGGGCGTTGCAGCAAGCGTGGCAGAAGTGGTGGCAGCAGCCTTCGCCATGTCGCCACTAGGTGCCGACTCCTCCACTGAAGCCATCCCTTTGTTGACCAATGCGGTCGTCGTGGTAACGACAGTCGTCCCGCCTGATCGTGTCGAGTCCGGCCCGTCCTCTCTAGCAGCTGGCACACGGACCACTATGGGTGATCCGCGAGTAACCAATGTGCCCGCCAGCGGAACCTGCTCCACCACCGTGTCAGCAATACCTTCAAGGCCGTCCACTACCTCAACCACCGCTGGGGAACCAATTGTGGACAACACTCCGGCGGCGAAATCAACCGTCTTGCCCACCACCGAAGGGACCTCGACCAGAACCGGCGCCTCGGCACCAGTAAATAGGGCCTGCTCATCGTCGCCATCGGAACAGGCAGAGACGGACACCAGCAAGGCGACTACCACCGCGGCGACCAGCGACCGGATGCGCATTCCCATAGTCTTTCAGACCTTGGTTCACTGTCCGGTGACGCGCTCGATGACTCTTTCAACGATCAGATGGACAAAGAATGTCTTTACGTTTTCACCATAACCATGATCGTCTCGACGGTCATACGTCTGTCAGTCACCGTCCAACCCCTATTTCTTTTCCGTGCGAAAGAGTTTTAGACGTTCGCCGCATGTAGAGGCTATAAACCTGCTCAGCCCCTAGCGGTGAGCACCGCTGTCTCCACGACTCGGTAGAGGCGATCAGCTAAGTCCCGACCGTCGGCCGAGGTCGCTTCTACAACCAAATAGGCGCCATAGCCGTCTTCCAAGTCCAGCCACGGCATGCTCCCATATGCTCCGCCATCGGAACGACGACCGGACAACCGGTCAATCCACCAACCCATGCCATAGCCGGTACCGACTCCGTACGCGAGCACGCCGTCCACAGAACCCCCCTCGAGGACTATGAGAGTCCGGTCAGCGTGCATGCGTTCCAGCGACTCTGGGGAAAGCACCTGTTGGTCGCCGCATCGACCATCTTGAAGTTGCATTAGAAGGAGAGTGCCGTAGGCGCCGGTAGTCGTATAGGCGCCGCCCTCGAGATTGGGATTATTGGTTTCAGTCAGAGTGCCCGGGTCCCCAGCAAATGCCCTCGGGTAGCTCAGCGGCGGAGATTCGAACTGGGTGAATGGGTTATTGAAGGCTAGGACGTCCAAGCCACATGGTTGAACGTAGACCTCGTCAACTAACTCGTTCCATGTCTTACCCGAGGCCATCTCTGCAATAGCACCAGCAACCTGCCATTGGCCACCTCCGTACCGAAACTCTGTATCAGGGGGCACGACATCGGCGTCGTCCTCAACCGTCGTGAATATTTGTTTGCCGCAGTCCAGAAGCGCCCCCAGGGGAAGGAACTGACAGACGTATGGCGCATAGGCGAGATCGGGAAACAAGCCAACCAATCCCGAGGTATTGGAGAGAAGTTGAGCGACCGTAATTTCAGGATTGCCTTCCCAACCAGCTAGATCCACAACCGGTGCATCGACATCTAGGAGGCCACGGTCATGCAAGTTCAAGAGAATGCCAGCCACCAGCATCTTGGACGAGGAGGCAATAAGTGAGATCCGATCCGGACCAAATATTCCCCAGTGTTCATGGTGGACGATGCCGTCTTGCTTTTCGACCACGATCAACCCAGCTCCGTTTAGATCCCTCTCCTCCAAAAACGCCTGAACGATGGGACCTACTGCGCTGAAGTCATAGGCACGCGACTCGGAGCTCGCTGTCGCTGCCGTCGGGTTCGTCGTGGTCGAAGTGACGGACATGGCCGGAGCACGCGTCGTGGACGTCTCCACAACCTC
>DEAU01000039.1:109707-232808 GCA_002348705.1 Candidatus Neomicrothrix sp. UBA2974 | reverse complement strand
CCCCCAGACCTGCCTATCAGGGTCCATCCCATCCTCGATGACCACTCCGACAGCTTCCAGGTCCTTTTTGTCCCGTATGAATTTGAACCTGGCCAAGTCCGGCCTGTCCAGGCGGTACGCAGCTTCAGGAAGCTCCTCTTTGATCTGATCGAAAGTCAGTGGAAACCTGGCATTCATCAGGACTGCCATCAGGTCCAATAGACGTTCCAACTTCGAGAGGTCCGCCACAAGACCGAGCCTATGTCACCACCGGTTTGTCCGTAAGAGCGACGTCCGGCCCTCAGAGTGATTCGATGAGCTTGTCGACACGCTCGTCGTCAGATCTAAAGGGATCCTTACAGAGCACCGTTCGCTGGGCTTGATCGTTCAATTTCAGATGCACCCAATCGACCGTGTAGTCCCGATTCTTCTCCTTGGCCCGACGGATGAACTCACCGCGGAGACGCGCCCGGGTAGTTGACGGAGGCCGAGATTTGGCCTCTTCAACCTCAGCTTCTGTAACCACCTGCTCCATCAAGCCGCGATCCTGCATCCGGTAGAACAGGCCTCGCTGGCGGTCGACATCGTGGTACTGAAGATCGAGTAGAAGCACCCTGGGATCGGACAGTCCTAGACCATGTCGAGACCTGTACCCCTCGACCAGATGATATTTGGCCACCCAATCACACTCTCGGTTGAGGCTCAGCGGGTCGCGTTCGATGCCCTCAAGACAGTGCTGCCACATCGCCAACACCTGTGCCTCCTCGTCATTGACATCACGCCGTTCGGCGAACCGGAGGGCGCGGTCGAGGAACTCTCTTTGGACGTCCAACGGGCTGACCTCACGACCACTCGCCAGCTTCACTAACTGGCGACACGTCAGATCGTTACTGATCTCCCGAATCGCACGAATCGGGTTCTCCAATGTCATATCCCGAAAGATCACGTTGGGTTCCTCAAGCATCCGCAGAAGGAAGCCACAAGAGCCCACTTTTAGGAATGTCGCATACTCGCTCATATTCGAATCACCTACGATCACATGGAGGCGTCGATATTTCTCGGCGTCAGCATGGGGCTCATCGCGTGAGTTGATAATGGGCCGCGATCGGGTGGTTGCGCTCGATACGCCCTCCCAGATATGGGCCGCCCGCTGACTGATGCTGAAACCAGCCCCACCGCGTGCGCTTTCATAGATCTTTCCGGCACCAGCCCAGATCTGTCGGGTTACTAGAAACGGGATGAGCACCTCTTCATATTCCGACGAGTCGTCACGGCGCGTGGTCAGGTAGTTCTCATGGCAGCCATAGGAGTTATTCGCAGAGTCGGTGTTGTTTTTGAACAAGTAGACGTCGCCATCAATCCCCTCTTCCCGGAGATATCGCTCGGCTAAACCCACAAGTTCTTCAAGATTTCGTTCGCCTGCTTTGTCGTGGGCTACGACTGCTTGAACAGTGTCGCACTCTGGCGTGGCGTATTCGGGATGAGATCCAACGTCTAGGTAGAGACGAGCCCCGTTCCCGAGAAAGACATTCGAACTCCGACCCCAATGCACGACCTTGCGGAACAGATAGCGAGCTACCTCATCTGGGCTGAGTCGCCTTGTGCCGTCAACTGTGCAGGTAATGCCGTATTCATTCTCGATTCCGTAGATTCGCCGCTGCACCGGAGGCTCCTATCAGCGTCCTCTGATTGTCACGACAAAAGGTCGTCGAGCCCGTTGCCCTCGATCCGTCGGAAGGCGCGTCGGCCATTGGAGCGTGCGAGAACTGCAACCTCAAGATCATCGGACACAAGAGACCGCTCTGGACCGGCCAGGGCGCTCACAGCGTGCCCCACAGCAGAAGCCAAGGGGGCTGTCCGATCCCACGCAGCCTCCATCCGAGCGCGGATGGCGTCAGCTTCGCCGCCGATGACGGCAAAGGTTGACATATCCATAACCGTGCCGTCATAGAGAAGGTGAAAGAGTTGGTCGCCTTCGGGGTCTTCACCCATCTCCCCTACGAGCAACTCGATCTCCATAGGTTTTTGTTCGTGGGTGAAATGCTGACCCAAGTACTCCGCGTATAGGTTGGCCAACGACCGAGCGTCTACGTCCTCTCGGCTGTACGTGTAGCCCTTTAGGTCCGCGTGTCTCACGCCGCCCTTACGGAGACCATCGAACTCGTTGTAGCGGCCAACTCCGACAAACCCTATTTGGTCATAGATCTCGCTGACCTTGCGAAGCGTGTTGGAGGGATTCTCGGCCACAAAGAGCACCCCGTCTGAGTAGGTCGCCCCGACAGCTGCCCGACCTCGCGCAATTCCTTTACGCGCGAAATCAGCTCTGTCCTTCATCAACTGCTCGGGCGACACGTACATTGGCATGCCCATCAGTCAGAACCCCCACCTGTAAGTGATTCCACCAGCGCCGTCGTCGAGTCGGCAACTCTGCCGTCCGCAAGCCGCTCGAATCCACTCGCAGTGATGCTGGCAACCACCGGGTAGATGCCCCGAATGAGGTCTGGGCCACCGGTGGCACTGTCTTCGTCGGCCGCCTGAAACAGGGCTTCAACCACGACGTCGACAGCCTGATCTTCGGACATGTGGTCCTTATATCGAAGCTTGATTACTGTCGAGGCATGGAGACTCCCTGAGCCGGTAGCAGCGTGATCACGCTCCTCGTACCTGCCGCCAGTCGCGTCAAACTGGAACAGCCGACCTAATCCCTGTCTGTGGTCATAACCGGCGAACAGAGGAATCACCACAAGGCCCTGCATTGCCATCGGCAGGTGGCTGCGGAGCATCTGGCTGAGCTGATTGGCCTTGCCGTCGAGACTAAGTGCCTTGCCCTCGACCTTCTCGTAATGCTCCAATTGGAGCTGGAACAGGCGAACCATCTCCATGGCCACGCCCGCCGAGCCACTTATGGCCACGCCCGAGTGGTGATCGGCCGGAAAGACCTTTTCAATGCTCCGGTGACTTATCAGGTTTCCAGAGGTAGCCCGCCGGTCCCCGGCCATGACCACACCGTCGCGATGCCGCACCGCAACGACGGTCGTGCCATGGGGCGTCAACCCGGACCCCGAAGGAGGCCAATCCGTAGGGTCTACTAGGCCTTTACCGGAGCGTTCCAAAAGTCCAAGAAAGCTAGGTCCCGGGTCGTCGTTCGGCAGAAAGAGTGGGAGTCCCATGGCCTCTTACTCCCCGCCTTTTTGAATGTAACTCTTGACGAATTCTTCAGCATTGGTCTCCAGCACCTCATCGATTTCATCAAGCAGGTCGTCAAGTTCGTGCTTCAGCCGCTCGCCGTGCTCAGCGGCACGCGATGAGGTCGCCACATCGGCTACCACCTCATCGTCTGAGCCAGTCCCTATATCAGTATCTCGCTGGCGTCTTTCCCGTTCAGCCATGTCTTACCCCAACTCTCGGCCCAACTCGGGCATCCGTTCTTTTCCGACCGAAATCGACCCTGCTAGGACGACAGCCGGTCGATCAACTCATCGACTGTGTCGCAGGTTTCGAGGAGCGTAGCCACGTGATCCTTGGTACCACGGCGTGGATCCATCATCGGCACTCTCCTCAAGGCCTCGCCCTCTACATCAAAGACCATCGAGTCCCAGTTTGCAGCCACAATTCGTTCCGGCCAGAGAGAGAGACAGCGGCCACGGAAATACGCCCGAGTGTCTGTTGGTGGTTCCTCAGTTGCTCGCCGCACTTCGTCGGCATCGACCAGTGTTTCAGCTCCCAATCGGGCAAAGAGCGAGCGGCCGGGTCTGAGGTCGTGATACTGCAGGTCCAGCGCAGCTAGCCGCAGGTCGTCGCTTTGGAGTGCGTGTCGGTCCCGAAATCCGTCAATTAGACGCCGTTTCGTGATCCAGTCCACCTGGCCGGCGAGTGAATCCGGGTCGGCCTCGAGGTCAGTCAGAACCGACTCCCATCTGTCCGCAACCTGGCCGGCGACCGGTCCCCCGACCATCTCATGGCCGTATTCAGAGAGGTACTTCCGAGCAGATTCCAGAAGTTCCCACTGAACTTCGATCGCAGTGGCTCTTCGGCCGTCAGCCAACTCCATCGTCCCAGCAAGACTGGTGTCCCGACTAACAGCTTGCATGGCCCTGACAGGATCCCGAACGGCGAGCGATGGATCCAAACAATCCTCCTCGACCATGGCGAGCACTAACGCAGTCGTCCCGATCTTTAGAAAGGTTGCCACCTCGCACATGTTGGCGTCTCCGACTATGACATGCAGGCGTCGGTAACGGATCGGGTCCGCATGGGGCTCGTCCCTGGTATTGATAATGGGTCGCTTCAGAGTGGTCTCTAGGCCGACCTCCTCCTCAAAGAAGTCCGCCCGTTGGGAAATCTGAAAGGGAACGTCAAAACGGTTTTTGAACGGAAGTTCGCAGCCCACCTTCCCTGCTCCCGTAAAGATTTGTCGGGTCACAAAATGTGTCGTTGCATGCTGGACGATCCGTCCGAACGGAGTAGCACGATCCATGAGGTAGTTCTCGTGGCAGCCGTAGCTGTTGCCCTTTCCGTCAGAATTGTTCTTGTAGACGATCAGTTCCTGTCCCTCGGGGAGGACTTCATTCGCGGCCTCCATGGACTCCACGAGGATGTGCTCGGCGGCACGGTCCTGCAACACCAGGGTCATCGGATCCGCACACTCAGGTGTACTTAGCTCCGGGTGTGCATGGTCGACGTAGTACCGAGCGCCGTTGGTCAGAACGGCATTCACCAGATGCGTTTCGATCTCCGGCGCCATGGCGTCAAGAGGTGTGAACCCGCGAACGTCAATCGATGGCGTCTCGTCGATGAAATCCCAGCCAACACGCGGAGCCCCGGGCCCGACACCTGGTTCGGCTCGGCGTCCCAGATAGGCGTTTATAAGTAAGGATGAAGCGCTGATCGGATTCGGTTCGTCAACCCCGCGGTGGACAATGCCGAACTCGGTTTCGATCCCGAGCGTCTTGGGAACGGCCATCGGCGGTTAACAGGCAGACTCAGAGGTACTGACCGGTGCCGACACCCTCGATGGCTCGACCACCGGACTCGTCGGCCTGCCGGCTGACAAGCGTCCGGACGTAGACGATTCGCTCGCCCTTCTTGCCAGAGATCTTCGCCCAGTCGTCTGGATTGGTCGTATTGGGAAGGTCCTCGTGCTCTCGAAACTCTTGCCGAACCGACTGGATCATGTCTTCGGTCCGGATACCCCGAGTCCCGCCGGCCAACTCGCGTTTAATAGCAAGCTTCTTAGCTCGCCGGACGATGTTCTCGACCATGGCACCCGATGCAAAGTCACGGAAGTACAGGACTTCCTTGTCTCCGTTTTGGTAGGTGACCTCCAGGAAGCGATTTTGCTCGTCCTCGCTGTACATCTCGGAAACGGTCTCATCAATCATCGCCAAAGCAGCCTTATTTCGATCACCACCGCCGATGGTGTCGACCAATTCCTCATCAATAGGCAGCTCACCCACGAGATACCGGGAAAAGATCGCTGCCGCTGCCACTTGATCCGGGCGTTCAATCTTGATCTTCACGTCCAATCGCCCAGGCCGCAATATTGCTGGGTCGATCAAGTCCTCCCGGTTCGAAGCACCGATCACGATCACGTTCCGCAGGGTTTCAACACCGTCGATCTCCGCCAGCAACTGTGGCACAATCGTGGATTCAATATCTGAACTGATGCCGGTCCCCCGGGTCCGGAACAACGACTCCATCTCGTCGAAGAACACAATTACCGGCCAGCCCTGCTCTGATTTTTCTCGAGCTCTCTGGAAGACCAGACGTATTTGGCGCTCGGTCTCGCCTACGTACTTATTGAGTAATTCTGGGCCCTTGATATTTAGGAAATAGCTTCTCGCTTCCGCATCGCCCGAAACCTCCGAGACCTTGCCGGCGAGTGAGTTGGCCACCGCCTTGGCAATCAGGGTCTTACCGCAACCGGGAGGACCGTAAAGAAGTATTCCCTTTGGAGCCGGGAGGTCATAATCGGCGAACAGGTCCTGGTGCAAGAACGGAAGTTCAACTGCGTCAACGATTTGCTCGATCTGATGGTTCAGGCCCCCGACGTCCTCATAGCTAACGTCCGGAACCTCTTCGAGAACTAGATCTTGAACCTCCGGGCGCGGAAGCAGTTCGAGCAGGAGGCCCGACCGTGGGTCCAGCATTACGGAATCACCGCTGTGAAGTCCGATACCAATCAGGCCAGCGGCTAACTCGACCACCCGTTCCTCGTCCCCGCGGCCTACCACCAAAGCTCTGCTACCGCCGGATAGGACCTCTTTAATAATCACGACTTCACCCGTCTGGTCGTGACGCCTGGCCATTATCACGCTCATTGAGTCATTCAGAACGACTTCCTGACCTGGTTCAATTTCGTGAACTAGGTCCGGAAGCACTCCGACGCGCATCTTTCGCCCACCCGAGTGGACGTCAACTGTTTCGTCTTCATTCACCTGAAGAACAGTTCCGTACGCGGACGGAGGCTCCGAGAGTTTTGCCACCTCCTCACGTAAGACAGCGATGCGTTCACGCGCTGTCTGCAGTGTTGTATTCAACTTCTGATTACGCGCGTTAGCTCTTGACAACTCTCGATTGATGTCACGGACCTCAGTCTCTAAGCGGCTGAGTTGTCTCGGAGTATCCACAAGCCGTCGACGAAGCTCTGTCAGTTCGCGCTCTAGCTCCGCTAAATCTGCCACCTTGGAAGACTTTTCAGGAGTCAGTCCATCTATGGATTCGTCCACAGCACTGACCCTAGTACCGACCATGATTCCCACCCGGGTCGCACGACACTGCACGGCTGCGTTGTGTCAGAAGACCACACACCCGTACGTAATAACAGTGTCATGATCTTGGAAATCTATAAACTCCAGTAGTTGGTGAATTGCTTCTTGTACCATTGCGTTCACCGGGCCGATCAAACGGCATCAATCCAATCGCCCGATATCAGCACGGTAAATCCGTGCCAGAGAGAGGAACACGCTGATAATGAAGGTCTGGATCGATCAGGATCTGTGCACCGGCGACGGACTCTGCGAGGAGATTGCGCCAGACGTCTTCGCCCTTCTGGATGACGGCCTCGCATATGTGAAAGACGGAGACAAAATCCTCAGCGACCCGGGTGGCGCCGAGGCCATTGCTCCGGTGCCCGCCGGCCAAGAAGAGGCAACAATCGAGTCTGCAGAGGAATGCCCCGGAGAATGCATCTATATCGAAGTTGACTGAGCGAAGTTCTCAGTTCCCCATTTCCGCTTCGGGCGCCATCTTCCTAAGACCTCCAACTCAGCTACCATCGCGGCACGGTCCGGCCGCCACTGGCTCGTCGTCCACTCCGTCTATTAGCTTCGTGAGTTCGCTGGACTGGACTGCGTAAGCAACCGGGCGACCTCCACGGTTGCGTGAGAAAGTAACTCCCACCACTTCGCCTGCGGCGTTCACAACAGCACCCCCTGAATGCCCAAGCTCGACAGGAGCCACTAGTACCAGCGCATCGCGCCCATTGGCCGCCTCTCCGTAGATATCGACACCAGTAGCTCGGATTCGCTGGGAAATAAGCGCCGGGATCGCCGAGGGTCGCGTGCCATCGTGTATGAGGAGGACGCCCACCGTCCCCTCTGCAGCCTCGCTCATGGAAAGTGGAGCGGGAAGCTGGAAATCCCCGTGCGGTCGAAGTAGGGCTAGATCCGCCACGGGGTCGAAGGCCACCACGGTACTTGATACCTCCCGTCCCACATTTGCTGACGGCCGATCATCTGAAAAGATGAGGATCGGAGCCTCAATACCGGCGACAACATGCGCACCAGTCGCCACCAGCCCACCGGCGACCACAAAGCCCGAGCCGTTCTGGGTCACCTTGCAATCCTGTCCCTTGACGTACACCGTTGAATCAAGAAGACGGGCGATCAAAGAATCGGACAGTTCATGGTCCTGGGGAGGTGCGCCCATCACTCTGCTGTCGATCGCTGGCGCAAAAGTTGTGCTCTCCGTGGTCGAGCACCCACTGAGAACCAGAACCAAGAGCAGAATTACTGTACAACTGAGGAGCCGCTCGGTCATCGGATTGAGTCGTCTGGCCCTCTCAAGGTTCCAACAGACGAGCGTGGGTCAAGAATGCGGTGTGAGCCACCATTCTGTGATCGGGACGGACAGCGTCGCCATCCACATGCCACGTCCGGTTTAGAACCTCAAGCGTCTCGGTAAAACCGAAGCCATGTTGATCTAAGGCGATTTGAAGCTTCGTCACCTGGACGATACTCGGGGTGTAGACGACGACTATTCCTCCCGCCCGCAGAGCAGTTGCTGCATGTGGCACGACTCGCCAGGGCTCTGGAATATCGAGGACTACTCGGTCGTAGTCTTTTCCTTCGAGGCCCTCGTAGGCATCTTGAAGCCGGACGTCATATCGGGCAAGCGCATCACTCCCCAGCATCGTCTCGACATTGCTACGGGCTCTTGCGGCAAAATCTTCTCGAATTTCATGGCCGACCACCTCGGCCCCGGCTCGGAGCAGAGTCATAGAAAGGGCGCCTGAACCCACGCCGGACTCGATGATCCGGGCGCCCGGAAACACGTCGGCAAGCATGAGAAGCGGTCCAAGATCCTTTGGATAGATCACCTGAGCGCCGCGTGGCATCTTGAGTACGTATTCGGCCAGTGTTGGACGGATCACCGTGAAGTTGCTACCCCGACTGGAACGCAGGACGCTGCCCTCTGCGGAACCGAGTATGGAATCATGGGATATCACCCCTGTATGGGAGTGGAACTCCAAGCCAGGCTGAAGCGCCACCAAGTAGCGGCGCTGCTTGCGGTCTACGAGGAGAACCTGATCACCTTCTACGAATGGGCGGACGCTCACTTCGTGCCTTCCAATAGGTGCCGCACCTCGAGGGTCTCACCTGGCTCGACAGCAGTGCGCAAGACCCGAGGGCGACCTGAGCTCAGGAAACGGAAGAGACGGATGAGGCCAATCGCGACGAGAAGCAGACGCCAAGAAGTGTGCCCCCCAATCAGGCCTCGGCGGATGGCTCGTGTAGTCAGGCTCGACATCGCGAACGCCATCAGACTCGGCGAACTTCAACGACTGTCGACCGTTGCCGTCCTGCACGTCTGCCAACCACATAGGCCGCCACAGATACAGCCGCGACGACCACAACCGCGATCCCGAGTATTCGTGGTCGTGCGCTCGCTACGGGCCCGTCAGGAGTCGCAAGTACTGCACGCAGTTCTTCCTCGATGTCTTCTCTTTTTACTTGACCGTCGGTGTTCACTTGGAAACCCTCCCTTTAGTCTCACCGACGCTGCCCCTACCGATACGTGAGTAAGCCAGCAGGGCAAGTCCAACCATCGAGGCGGAAATAACGAGATAGGGAACCCAGGACCAGAAACCGGTCAGTGGCTCAAAGCTCTGCAGGAGTCGGAGAGAACCAACCGCAATCAAAAGACAACCGCCGATAAGAAAGCAAGCTCCTGCTAGGCCATATCCAACGAAGCGCCCAAGCGAACGGAGCGGGTCAAGAGTTTCTTGTCGGATGTATCTCTTGAGGAGTTCCGGTAGATCATCGGCCGATCGGTTTGGGCCCATTGTCGTAACGCTACCGGCGAGCACCTACGCCAAGGTCAGCCCGGCTGATCTAGCCCAATTCAGGGAAAGTCCTTACGCCCCAGCAAGACGCATGTCAACGGTCTCCTGCGCTTCCGAAAGTAGATCGCCCAGTAACTTGGCCCGCTGCTGCACTCCGCTTATCTCCAGCAGACGCTGTCGGTCGTAGACGCTTATCGGTGCAAGCGCCGTCATTTGGAAGATTGCCGTGCACGCTTCATTGGCCACCTTGAAGCTCGTGACGGGAACCCTCTCGTCGAGTTCGCTAAGGCCCGCCAAAAGTCGGCGCAGTTGAGTGATCAGGCCCGCTATCACGCTAGATAGCAACGTGTCCTCCTTCTCGTCAGGCCAGGGTTCGACCACCGCCATTGGGTACGGGTCATCTGGTAGCCACTCCTCTATTCGAATCCGCTGGTAGCCGACAGCCGAAACCGACCAACGTTCTCCGGGAAGCCGTATGGCTTCCGCGACACGGGCAACAGTCCCAATATCGTGGCGCTCTTCGCCGCCTCCAACCTCGCTGCCCCGTCGTATAAGAACTATTCCGAACTCCCTATCTCCTGCAAGGACGTCGGAAATCATCTCGAGATAACGGGCCTCAAAGAGTTGGATAGGAAGAAGGGTGGAGGGAAGCAGGACCGTGCCTAATGGGATCATTGGCATACGTCGAGTTAGACCGTGGCTACTCCCTGCTGATCCGGGATCTCCGCCGGCAATCATCCTCCGGAGGTGGTCACACCGAACGGATCACCTACAGGTCTTGGGCCAAGAGTCTCAATAGGTGGCCCCGACGGGTAGGAGAGCATCGCAAGCACTACATCCTCGTGGAGATCCCGTATCTCGAACGGTAGGTCGCCATTACTGATAAGAGCGAACGCGAGGCGACGTCCACCTGCCGTGTCCACGACGCCGGCCAGACTCGAAACATTTCGCAGCGTCCCAGTCTTTGCACGCACCCTGCCTTCTCCTGCGGTACCCACAAATCTCTTCTTCATAGTGCCCCGGTCACCAGCCACTGGAAGGGAGTTCACCAATAGATCGCCGAAATCACGATCGTTCAGCACGCTTGTCAACAGACCGCAGGTCACGCGATTGTCCGGGTCTAAACCTGAGCCGTCATGGGGGACCGCCCCCTCCACTGGATGGCCAGCCTCGGTCAAAATTTCAAGGATTGTCGACAGGCCCCGAACAGTGGTGCCCTGCTCGCCACCAAACGTCCCGAGTTCCTTTACCAACAGTTCAGCCGTTGTGTTATCACTATCAACAAGCATCTGCTCGACCAAAGCCGATGCTGGAGCCGATGGCACCTCAGCCAGTGACACCATCCCAGAACTCACGGGAGTGGTACCCGAATCGGGACGTTGCCGAATTACAACTCCCTCAACCTCAAGCAAATCATCGAAAATCCGAGCTGCATTCTCCGGCGGGTCATCTGCAGGCACGCTCAAGGAAGCCGCAGTATTGACGAGGTCCCATTGGAAAAATCCGTCGTTCACTGACAGGGCGCTTAGCGGGCCCGATTGGATCGACCAACCTGGTTTGAATCGATCCGGCCAGGTTCCGAGGTATCGGACGGAGTCATAGCGCGACTCGTCACCAACAACGGATCCCTCGACCACGCGAACCCCCGCTTCAGTGACCATTTGCGCTAGGCCCTCTAGGCCCGTATATGGCCTCGGGTCGTCAAAGCGATCCGCGTAGGGCGCTGTCATCAGCAACGGATCACCACCCCCAACAATCCAGAGGTCCCCTTCAAGGACACCGTCGACTGGATAACTCTCTCCGAGAACACGGGTAGTCAACACTCCGCCGGACCCCAGCCGATGTAGAACGGCCAAGCCGGTCAGTAGCTTCTGCGCGCTGGCGGGAACCATTGGGGCATTGGCCTCTAGTTCTAATAGTTGTCGGCCGTGCTCAGAAACTGCAACACAGCTACCTTCTGGAAGCGCCGCAATAGCTGGACTGAGATCGTTCCGGAGGCGTCGGTCGGCAGTCGGAGCCTGCAGAAATTCGGGAACCCGGCGAATGGAGAGCAGGGGTGTAGCTGCAGTTAGAGGCTCGGGGCCGAGCTTCAGGTCGTGTAGTCCGGCCGCCTGATCAGATCGGTGCGCCTGTAAACCAGCGAGTAACGCCACGGTCAGGAGGACTAGAGGAAAGATGAGGCGTCGACGCACTGCTCTTCATGGTAGGACGAGTTGCCCGTTCCGGAGCACAGCCCCCGAAACGATTCAGGTTCGGATTTGATCGGATTTCTCATAGGTTCAGAAGATGAATATTCTTGCAGCGCTTTTCTTCGAGGGCATTGACTTAAAGTCATCAGCGGGTGGTGCGACTCATATAGATCTCAGTGGGATTCATTTCAGCGCTGCGGCACCTAATGCCCTTCCCGTGACCTGGGCTCCACATCTCGTCGTAATTGTTCACTGCCCGCCGGAGCACTCCGGCCAAGGAGTCCTTGAGGTCGTATTCCGCCGAGACGGTGAACAAGTGGCGCGTAACGTGCAGCCGCTGGCTGTCGATCCCGGACGCTTTGGATACCGATTGGTTCGGGCCGAACTCGAATTCAGTGAATTCGGAATAGTTGAGGCTGAGTGCCGCATAGACCAAGGTCCTATTACTTCAGTCCCATTCACTCTCATACCGCCCGATAACCCACCCGGCTGACCTCCCGTTCCCCCGTGGATTCATCTCGCTACGCCGTCGCCCTTAGCCAGCACCCGGAGGCTGAGGTGGCTGCTGCCGAGGTCGTCGGTCAATGTCTTGAACGACTCGGACCCGGAGTCGATTTAGCCGTATTATTCACGTCCGGCACACACGTTGGGAACACCGCGCTGATTGCTCGCACAGTCCGACGTGTTCTTCGACCCAGCCACCTGATTGGCTGCGGATCCGTCGCTACCCTGGCTCATCGCCAGGAAATCGAAGCGGGACCGTCGACCGTTCTCTGGGCTGGGAACACGGGTCCTGTTGAACCGCTGCGACTCTCCGAACCCGCTCTTCCCGGGCGAACACATGACGGGCCCCTGCTCCTCATGGCAGACCCATACACCTTCGACGCAGCGACGCTGGCCGCGTGCCTCGAACCGAGCGAGACCCTGGTAGGCGGACTCGCCTCAGCGTCATCACAACCCGGTGGAAACCGCTTAGTCCTAGATGACGACACCTTCAGCGATGGTGCAGTCGCCATTGTCCTGCCGCCGGACCTAGGAGCCAAGGCCATTGTCGCTACTGGATGCCACCCCGTGGGCGATCCAATGGTTGTTACTGATGCCGAGGGCCCACTAATTCGGTCGCTTGCAGGGCGCCCGGCTCTCGATCGACTCGAATCACTCGCTGCCAATGCCGACGACACTCTTCGCGAACGTTTGCGTAAAGGACTACATCTTGGAATTGTCCTCGACGAGCAGAGAGAAGCCTTCAGCCCCGGCGATTTCCTGATACGCGGAATCCTCGGCGCTCAACGCGAGACCGGCAGCCTCGCTGTCGGCGCAGAGGTAGAGATAGGCACAACCGTTCAGTTTCAAGTCCGGGACGCTACAGCCGCGACTCGTGACCTAGACGATCGCCTCCAGTCGTTGGAAGCCGATACTGCCCTAGCTTTCACCTGCAATGGACGTGGCAGCCACCTGTTCGGGGAATCCGGACACGATGCACAGCACCTGGCGGACGGCCTTGGCACCACCAATGTTGCAGGCATGTTCTGCGCTGGAGAGATCGGCCCAGTTGGAGCCAGCCACCATCTTCACGGATACACCGCGTCAATACTTGTCCTCGGGTCTCGACAGTCTTAAAGCCGGCATAAGCACTTCGACAAGTTGGCACTGATCGATTCTTCTTCCAACTGACCGCCATTTCCTCTGGCGCAGGGGACGTGGGGGGTAGGGTGCCGGTCGACGCATCTGGCTGGCTACGGCTCTGGCCGAGGTGGAAACTCAGTACGAACACTGCGCTGGAGAGTGGACCAATCAGTACCAATTCGGAGGTCCTAGAGCGACAAGCTATCAATGTGGTCCGCGGCCTCGCGATGGATGCACCACACGCTGCTCGATCCGGGCACCAAGGCACTGCTATGGCTCTGGCACCGCTGGCCCACGTTCTGTGGACCCGGATTCTCAACTACGACGCAGAGGTGCCTGATTGGCCCGACCGTGACCGCTTTATCCTCTCTGCCGGACACGCTTCGATACTGCTGTACTCGATGCTCCACCTAACCGGCTACGGCTTGACTCGCAATGACCTTCGTGAGTTTCGCCAATGGCAATCAGCCACCCCGGGTCACCCAGAGGCAGGGCACACCACCGGTGTCGAAGTCACTACCGGACCGTTGGGCCAAGGCATCGCCAATGGTGTCGGCATGGCCATTGCCGAACGGAATCTGCGAGCCCGCTTTGGCATCGACGTGTGTGATCACCGCACTTTTGTGGTTTGCGGAGACGGAGATCTCGCTGAGGGAATCAGTCACGAAGCCTGCTCGCTAGCTGGTCACCTGGGTCTCGGACGTTTGGTCGCCATCTATGACGACAATCACGTGACCATTGACGGGCCGGCCGAGCTTGCGCTGTCCGATGATGTGCCGAGCCGCTTTAGATCTTACGGGTGGCATGTTCTGGATCTTGGTGAGTCCGCTGAAGACCTCGAGACAATAGAGACTGGAATCCGAGAGGCAATAGACGTCACCGATAGGCCATCGCTGGTCGTGCTGCGAAGCCATATCGGCCATCCCTCTCCAGACGTCGACTCGCCGGCTGTCCACGGGTATTCGCTTACCGATGAAGGAATTGCCGAAACCAAACGGCGGATGAATTTGCCCACCGACGAGGCTTTCCATGTGCCCGAGGACGTCCTCAACTTCTACCGGACTGCAGGAAGCCGCGGCTCTTCTCTGCGGATCGACTGGCAAGCCCGCATGGCGGCCTGGGATGGAAGCCGAGAGGAATGGGATGCAGCGTGGGCCACTGGCGGCGTGGATGGTTGGGAGGATGCTCTCCCCTCCTGGGAGTCCGGGACGCCGATGGCTACCAGAAAGGCAAGCAACGCCTGCATCCAGTCTCTCCTCGATGTGGTGCCTGGCTTGATTGGAGGGGGCGCGGACCTGACCGGTAACACGGGAACCACCATCAAGGATCGCGGCATCCAGGCCGATGACTGCCCCGAGGGTCGCCAGATCTTCTTTGGTGTCCGGGAACATGCCATGGGTGCTATCTGCAATGGCCTTGCCCTTCATGGAGGAATGCTTCCCGTGAACGGCACCTTCTTGGTGTTTAGCGATTACATGCGGGGCGCTGTACGACTGGCTGCCCTAAGTAGCGCCAAGGTTGTCTTCGTCTGGAGTCATGACTCCGTGGGAGTCGGCGAGGATGGACCCACCCACCAGCCCGTTGAACACATTGCCTCGCTTCGATCGATTCCGGGCCTTCGTGTGGTGAGGCCGGCCGATGCCAACGAAACAGCAGCCGCTTGGCGCCACATCGTGTCTAGCACTGGTCCGACTGCGCTTTTACTGACTCGCCAAGATGTACCAGTACTAATCGGCACCGGCGATAGCGCCGCAGTCGCTCGAGGAGCATATGTGTTAGCTGATGCCGACCAACCCGAGTTGGTGATAGCCGCTACCGGGAGCGAGGTGGCCGTAGCGATGGACGCGGCAGCAACCCTCGTGGCTTCGGGGCGCTCTGTCCGAGTGGTCTCTATGCCGTGTATCGAGGACTTTGCAGCACAGGATGACTCTTACCGAGAATCGGTACTGCCCGCCAACATCCCGATCATTTCTGTCGAAGCTGGCGTAACTTTTGGTTGGGACCGATGGTCGGACCGGCAGGTAGGCATCGACCGCTTTGGCGCATCGGCTCCGGGCGGACGCGTGATGACTGAGCTCGGAATATCGCCAACCGCCGTTGTAGCCGCTGCTGAGGACCTGTTGGCGTGATCGACCAGTACGTCTCCTGGACTTAATTACAGGACCTTCCTGTGACGCGCCTCCATGACCTCTACGCCCTCCAGGGCCAGAGTCCCTGGCTGGACAACTTAAAGCGCAGCTGGATCTTGTCAGGCGAGTTGGCTGATTGGGTTTCTCAAGGTGTACGGGGCATCACCTCAAACCCGTCGATCTTTCAAAAGGCGATGTCTGGCACCGACGCCTACGACGATCAACTTAAAGATTTAGTAGCCAATGGCTGCGACGCAGAGAACGCCTATTGGAGCCTGGTGGTGCGCGACATCAGTGACGCCTTGGAGATCCTCCGGCCTGTCCACGAAGCGTCCGGTGGTCACGATGGCCAGGTCTCAGTCGAGGTTGACCCGTCTCTTGCTTGGGACACAACTGGAACCGTTGCCGCAGCTCGCGCTCTTCATGAACGGATTCCCAAGCCAAACCTCCTTGTGAAGATTCCGGCTACGCCGGAAGGGATTCCGGCTATCCGGGAGATGGTCGCCGAAGGGAAAAGTGTCAACGTAACCCTTATTTTTTCGCTCGACCGCTACGCAGAGGTCATCGAGGCATATCTTTCCGGCCTCGAATCCTGCGATGGAGATCTGTCCAGGGTGTCCTCGGTTGCATCCTTCTTTATCAGCCGAACCGACACTGAGGTGGATCGACATCTCAGCGCAATTGGAACACCAGACGCCGCTGCGCTACGTGGTCGAACAGCAGTCGCTCAGGGTCAGGTCGCATACTCGATGTTCACGTCGGCGTTTAGCGGACCACGATGGGAATCCCTGACTGCAAGGGGCGCCCGGGTCCAGCGCCCCTTGTGGGCCTCCACCTCAACCAAAGACCCGTCATTGCGGGACACGCTCTATGTCGATGAATTGATCGGTCCCGACACCATCAATACATTGCCCGACATCACTCTGAAGGCCTTCGAGGATCATGGAACAGTGGCCAGAACTGTCGACGCCGACATAGAAGGTGCCCTCTCGACACTCAAAGCCGTCCGGGATCTGGGCGTAGACCTCGATGCCGTAGCTCACGTTCTCGAGCAGCAGGGCGTTGCCGCCTTCATAGCGTCCTTTGACGACCTGATACGGAGCCTCGCTGAGAAGGCCGACACGTTCTGAGTTCTTTCTACGACTACGAAGCAGCAGTTAGTTCGTCTTTCAAGATTCTGATGACCGAGTCCGTTTCGAAACAAAACGGACTGCTACGGTTCGGAAATGACCGACAGACCACGCCCGAAACAGACAAACATTTCGGCCTGTTCTATCGCCGCCACCCTAGAGGCTGTCGGAGACCGGTGGACTCTGCTCATCCTCCGGGATCTCTTTCGCGGCGTCCGTCGCTTCGAAGCTCTCCACCGCGACCTTGGTATCGCTCGCAACCTACTCACCGACAGGCTTAACCGTCTGGTAGAACTAGGAATTGTCCAGCGACTCCCATATCAAGAACGACCTGTTCGCTGTGAGTACCGACTGACGGCCAAGGGAACCGACCTCTCCCCATCGCTAGTCGCACTGATGCGATGGGGTGATCGTTGGTATGCCGCGAGCGGCCCACCAATTGTCCTGGTCCACGACGCCTGCGAAACCCCGCTTGAGCAAGCGGTTACGTGCCCCTCATGCCAGGAGAACATTCGCCCACACCAAATAGGGAGTCGGCCGGGCCCCGGCCGCAAGATCGAGGAAGTCCTAACATGAACAGCCTCCAACAGCAGACTTTGGCCCAGGTTCCTCACGGGGAGGAGCTGTTCTCCGAATCCCGTCGCCTTCGCGACCTGCATCACGGTAACCGTGTCACTTACAGCCCGAAGGTCTTTATTCCTCTGACGATGCTATGTCGAGACCGGTGCGGCTATTGCACCTTTGCCCAACCCCCAGCTCGTGTCGAGGCCCCCTTTCTCACACCCGAGCAAGTCCTAGATATAGCTCGCCGAGGCGCAGAGTTCGGTTGCCACGAAGCGCTATTCACCCTAGGTGAGCGTCCGGAGATTCGTTACCCGGCAGCGTCGGCATGGCTGAAGAGCCACGGTCACGAATCCACAATTGCGTACTTGGCCTCGATGGCACGACTAGTGCTTGACGAGACCGGCCTACTTCCGCACGCGAATGCCGGTGCTCTTTCTTATGACGAACTCTCAGAGCTTCGGAAGGTCTGCCCATCGCAGGGAATGATGGTTGAGTCGCTGCGCGGCGACCTGCCCTGCCATCGCGGCGCTCCTGACAAATCCCCAGATCGTCGTCTGGAGACCCTTAACGCAGCGGGGAGTCTCGCAATTCCCTTTACCACTGGGATCCTTGTTGGCATCGGCGAAGATCGCTCCGACCGAGTTGCAGCCCTCGAGGCTATCGCTGCATCCCATCGACAGTATGGGCACATTCAGGAGGTCATCGTCCAGAACTTCCTACCTAAGCCCGGTACGGCCATGCACCACGAAGTGCCCTGCCCGGACAACGTCCATCAAGATGCAATTGCCCTCGCCCGTTTGATTCTCCCACCAGAAGTTCACATACAGGCGCCACCCAACCTTTCTGATGATTTCGGCACGCTTCTGGACGCCGGAATCGACGACTGGGGCGGCGTCTCTCCAATCACTGCCGACCACGTGAATCCCGAACGGCCCTGGCCTGACTTGGAGAGACTTGGCGAAGTAACCGAAGACCGCGGATTTACACTCGCACCCCGACTGACAGCCCACCCGCATTTCGTCCTAGAGCCCGAGTACTGGTTCGACCCGTCCTTGATCTTCGCCGTACAGGACCGAAGCGACTCCGAGGGCCTTGGCCGCGATGATCCCGGTGCCGTCTTCCCCCAGGCCATCGAACCGGCCTTCAGCAATGATGGAGCTGACATTCGTCAGGTTGGTAATCGCTCCACGGCTTGGTATTCCGGTTCGCCGTCCAGCCCTGCCGTCCTTGTACCAGGTAGTTCTGCACCTCGCGGACGACTTCGAGAGGTCCTTGAAGGCGTCCTTGACGGCCAGAAGACTGGTGAACTGGAGCTGCGTGCCCTCTTCGCTTCCCGCGGCCCGGAAGTTGTGGCAGTAGCAGAGGTAGCCGACGAGCTCCGACGTCGAAGGGTCGGCGACGAGGTCACCTGGGTCGCCAACCGGAATATCAACTACACAAACGTCTGCACCTACAAGTGTCGCTTTTGCGGTTTCTCGAAGGGTCCCCTCTCTCTCAACCTGCGCGGCACTCCCTACCTTCTCGAGATGGACGAGATTGCCGCCCGCACTGCTGATGCCGCCAGAATGGGAGCCACCGAGGTCTGTCTCCAGGGCGGAATCCATCCTGATTTCGACGGTGAGTACTACATCGATGTCATCAGGACAGTTCGCGCTGCGGTTCCAGATATACACGTCCATGGCTTCACTGCACTGGAGGTGACTGAGGGCGCCCGAAGACTCAATGAACCGCTTGACCAGTACCTCCGACGTGCATACGAAGCTGGGCTTCGGTCGCTACCCGGCACAGCAGCGGAAATTCTTGATGACGGAATACGCGAGATTCTGTGCCCCGACAAGATCAATACTGAGGAATGGCTGGAAGCACACCGCACGGCGCATGCGGTCGGCATCAGATCAAACATCACCATCATGTATGGCTCGGTGGAACAACCGGAACACTGGGTTCGGCATCTCCTTCGCTGTCGTGACCTGCAGGAAGAGACCGGGGGTTTCACTGAGTTCGTCGGACTCCCCTTTGTGCATATGGCCTCACCCATCTACCTGCAGCGTCGAGCCCGACGCGGCCCGACGTTTCGAGAGACCCTCCTCATGCATTCCGTTGCCCGCATCGCCTATGACGGCCTGATTGACCACATACAGGCCTCCTGGGTAAAAATCGGTTTCGGAGGGGTCCGCCAACTTCTTCAGGCAGGCGTGGACGATCTCGGTGGAACGCTGATGGACGAGAACATCTCCAGAGCTGCTGGTGCAGAACACGGTCAACAGGTCACAGAGTCCGACCTCGCCGCTCTCGTGGAACCATTAGGTCGGCGTCTAGTCCAGCGAACCACTCTCTACGACCGCATCGAGGTCGGCCACCGCCTGGAGGTCGCCCGCCCCGCCGACCAACGAGCACTGATCCCGGTCGTCGGAACATGAACCCGACGGCGAAGATTTATGCGGCCGGAAAGCGACAGTTGCTTAAAGTTCGTCCGGTTCCTCAAGTAAATTGATCGCCTTCTCAACCGCCCGCCGCGCCCGAGTCAACCGTTTCTCGTCGACTGGGAGTTCATGGCCTCCTGCATCGATTGACTCTCGGAGACGCACGAGAGCCAGATCAGCCAGTTCCTCAGCAATCCCCTGCAGACGCTCGCGAATTTCAGCGAACTCACCTGCCATCGAGATCCACCTCTAATGAACTTGCTACGCGGCCTACGTTCTCCCTCATACCAGCCCCCAGAAGCCTGTCCGCTACCACTTCCATCGGATGCCGGATCGCAACACCGCGCGCGACCAGAGAAGAATCTCCCGACAAATGCAACATGCACCCAGGGTTGGCACTAACCAGAGTCACACTTGATTCACTACGAATTGCCCGGTGCACTGAAGCCACCTTTCGAGCACGGGCCGCCTGGGCTAGATCCGGCTGTAACAGTTGGTAGGCACCTCCTGCACCGCAACAGAGTCCCTCGTCGTCCAGTTCGATCAGATCTGCGATGGGCCGAAGAAGATCTCGTACAGAGTCATGACATTTTTGATCGTGACGGAGGTGACACGGGTCCTGGACAACGACTGTCGGTCGGCCAGTTCGCCCCTCGACGGACGCCACCAAACTAGAAACTCGACTGTCGTCAACGCACCATTCATGAATGTCGTAGACCCGTGACGAAAACTCATTCGCAGCCTTCGAGCCAAGCAACCTGCCGTAGTGCTTCAGAGCCGCGCCGCAGCCGGCTGAGTCCACTAGAACTGGACGACCATCAGAGAGCGCTGCTGTTACACGCAGCGCATGACTCACGGCGTCGTCGGTGAGGCCAGCATGTTCGTGCAACGCTCCACAGCAACCAGCAGCATCACCCGACCGTTCAACGGCTATTCCAGCGGCATTTAGCACGTCGATTACCGCCGCATGAACAGACGGCTGCCAGACGTCCATGACGCAGCCGGTGAAAAGAACCACTTCGGCCGGCTCGCCGGAACGCAGGTTTCGACTCCCCGGATTCTTAGCACGCTGACTGCGAAACGGAATGCGATCGGGCAAGAGGCCCGTTCGTCGCAGTAGACCCAACCTCTGGACTACGGCAATAGCTTTACTGCCCCATCGGAGTAGCCGGGGCCATGACAGGAGGCGCAGGCCAACCAGCAATTTGAAAGGTGGACGTCTCTCAGAAGTAATTGCTGATCGCGTTGCGTTAATCAGGTACCCATAAGGGACCGCTGACGGACATGCCGTCTCGCATCCGAGGCACCCCACGCATGTGTCGAAGGCGTCATACCAGTCCTGGTCCGGTGCGGCCCCGTCCCGTTCAACGGCTCGCATGAGCGCTATGCGGCCTCGGGGGGATCGCCGTTCATCCCCCGTCACGCGGTATGTCGGACAGTGCGGAAGGCACAGCCCGCACTGCACACACGAGGAAAGTGCGTCGGCGTCGAGACCTAAAGGCCCAGGTTTCATTTGGCTGGTCACGCAGCCACCAAGTGCGGATCGCATTGCGGATTCAGTCGTCGTTCTGGGTCGAAGATGTCCCGGAGGCGAAGAGCCAATGCTGCTATCCCAGGCGCCACCTGTGGAGCAACGGGGCTCTTCCAGGAGTGCACCACTCCGGCGCCAATCTGGAGAACACCGCCGGAAGGAAGAGCACCACTCCAGCGTTCTCGAAATGGCGGTAGTTCAGGCAACTCCACTTCGGACAGTCCTGCAGACTTGAGACGCTTGGTCTGATCGCGAACGTCAACCTCATGACCTTCGATCAGCACCGTGGTTTGAGAACCATCCCACAGCACAGTCGCCGCTCGATGCACAAGTTTTCTGACCACACTCTGCTCAACGGGACCCGCCAGCCATCTACTCGACTCCGGGATCGGACGTGTCCTCAGAATCACACGTCCGACGAGGGCTAGCGTTCCGAGAGAACCCACTAGAAGTCTGCAAAGGTCATAGCCGGTGACATTCTTCACCGTAGGGCCTCCAGCCGTAAATCTCACTCCATCTGCGCCAACGCAGTCCGCCTGCAAAAGAGCGTCAGTTGTTTCACCGAGCGTCCCTCTTCGGAGTGGACTCCATCCGACCATTAGTGAACCGCCGATGGTGGCTCCCGATGGCCCCTCGAGGGCAACCTCCTGACCCTGAGCTTCCAAGGCCGCCGCTAGTTCCTCCAGCGTTGTTCCGGCACCCGCGCTGACCGTCATTTCTGCAGGCTCAAAGGCCTCGATCCCAGCAGGAGCTACCACCTCGCGAATCGGCTCCCCAGTCCAGATGGAAGACTCCTCACGGCCAATGTTCCAGCGCGTGCGTCCACCTCGCACACAGACCGGTCCCGATGTGCCTACCGCCTCGCGGAACCCCTCCATAACGGTCAAATCCATAGATCCGCCGGTGGATTGCTCAGACTGCTCACATGACCGCAACTGGCTCCGGTCGGCAACACCTTGGATGGGTTGGCTAGCCCTCTCACATCAAAGGTTCGCCGAAGCCGATCTTGAGCGTCGAGATCGTCATCGGTGAACTGCATGTGCATAAACCTCTTCTTTTCTAGACCAATGCCATGCTCGCCAGTCAGGACACCGCCCGCCTCCACAGAAATCCGCACAATTTCTTCGCCAGCCTCAAGAACATTCTCCAGCGCGCCCGGTTCCCTTGCGTCATAAACGATAAGTGGATGGAGATTTCCGTCTCCAGCATGGAAGACGTTCATGACAATGAGATTGCGTTCATCAGCTACCTCGTATACGCGTGTAAGTACCTCAGCAAGCCGCGTCCTGGGAATAACAGTGTCGTTCAGGTAATAGTCAGGCTTAATCACTGCAATAGCACCAAATGCACTTCTACGTCCTTTCCAGATTCGTGCTCGTTCGTCCTCGTCAGCCGCTACCCGCACGGTTCGTGCGCCGTGACCGATGCCGATATCTCTGACCTGCTCAACTTCGGTGGCTACACCACCGGGTAGTCCGTCCAACTCGACAATTAGTAAGGCTGCCGCATCAACCGGGTAGCCCGCTTGGACGAACGGTTCGACCGCCTCCACCACCCGTTGGTCCATAATTTCCAATGCGGCGGGCACAATGCCGGCAGCAATAACCGCACTGACGGTCTCGGCAGCATCTTCGACTTTGGCGAAATCGAGGAGCAAAGTGGCGACCTCCGGAGGGTCCTCGGTGAGGCGAACGCAGATTCTGGTGGCAATCCCAAGCGTCCCCTCTCCGCCAATGAAGGCGCCGCGAAAATCGTATCCAGGTGCTCGACCCTCCTCTGCTCCTAGTACCACCACCGAGCCATCAGGCAACACGGTCTCGACAGCTAGCACGTGCGCACTGGTTACTCCATCCTGAAGGCAGTGCGGACCGCCTGAATTATTGGCGACGTTGCCACCGATGGTGCACGACTGCTGACTGGAGGGATCCGGAGCAAAATGTAGACCCGTACCTACGAGGTGCTGAGTCAGGTCTAGGTTCACGACCCCGGGGCCCACCCAGGCCAGGCGCCGATCGACATCCACCTCGTGGATTTTGTTCATGCGGGTGGTCACCACCACGATCGGCTCATCACATGGCACAGCACCTCCAGCTAGGCCAGTACCGGCACCGCGCGCAACGAATGGACGGTCGTGACTAGCGGCGACCGACACGCAGGCCGCCACCTCTTCCGTGCTTTCCGGGAAGCAGACGATCCCGGCACGACCTCCGCGAGTTACCGATCCATCCCGGCTGTAAAGGCCAAGAGCAACTCCACCAGAGTCCACGCGGTCAGCTCCGAGGGCGGCGATGAGCTCATTCTCGACAGGGTCGAGGTTCCACCGTTTAGCCTTCTTTGCCGGCTTCCGACCACGCCTGAAAATGGAGTACTGAGAACGCACTCCTCCATTCTGCCCGGCCGCCGGCCCGGCCGGCAGGCAACAGACCTCTAGAAACATAGCTCTTCTTACCTGGGCGAGGATCACCACCAGTAACCGTGTAGGAAGTACGACGTGAAGAGACTCCGCGCCATCGCTACACGTGGCGATACTCCGGTTCTCGCACTAGCCGTCCTCACTGGTGCCGCAGTCGCGGTGACCATCGCCGCTTTTGAGTACCTCTCAGCCACCGTGCTCCTGGAACGCCTCCTTGACAGACCTCTTTGGCTAATGGCTATCGCTCCCGCTGCTGGCCTCCTACTAGCCGCCCTCATACTTCGACACCCCGGCCGACGCCTGCCGCCTGGAACCTCTGACGAATTCAATAGGGCCTTCCATGACCGCAACCCGAAGCTTCCCCTCCGGGACCTTCCGATCAAGCTGCTGGCGGGCATTAGCACTATCGGCCTCGGCGGCGCACTCGGCCTTGAGGGACCGTCGATCTACGCTGGTTCGACCATCGGTCTAGGCATTCGCGACCGGTTCCGACGTTGGCTTCGGCGTGAGGATGTAAAGATCCTTCTCACCGCTGGAGCAGCGGCTGGTGTGGCGGCAGTCTTCAAGGCTCCAGCGACCGGTGTCTTGTTCGCTCTAGAGGCGCCGTACCGCGATGACGTCAACCGCCGCGCCCTTCTCCCATCGCTTCTCGCCTCGGCGACCAGCTACGTCTCATATATCAACTTGATTGGCCACGAACCGGTGATCCCGTTCCTAAATGACCCCGAGAATCGAATCGGGCTCGACGTCAAACAGTTGGCCTTGAAATCCGACACCGATGTTCTCTGGTTCGATGCGGCGGACCTAGCCGGATTGTTCACCGCCGTGGAAGTAAGCGACGTATTCGGCGCACTGCTTCTTGGAATCCTCGCTGGTCTAGGAGGTCGCACCATGGCTTGGCTTGTCAGATGGGCCAAGACCCAATCCAAGAGCCCTACTTTCCTGGGCCGTGTGATCACCGGCGGAGCCTCTCTCGCCGGCCTGGCCCTCGTCGCAGACCTAGCCTTCGACGCTCCTCTCACTATCGGGCCCGGCTTCGAAGCCATGGAATGGGTGGTCCGTCCCAATCATGGTCTCGGACTAATCGCTCTCCTCTTCGGCCTTCGCATAGCAGCCACTATCGTCACCCTGGCGGCAGGCGGTGTCGGCGGACTCTTCATACCGTTGGCGGTACAAGGAGTCATCCTGGGACAATTCACTGGCACCCTTCTTGAGTCCAACCGTCCCGGCCTGTATCCAACCCTCGGCCTAGCAGCCTTTCTAGGTGCTGGCTATAGAGCGCCGATTTCTGCAGTCATGTTCGTTGCGGAATCCACCGGTGGTTCTTTCGTGGTACCGGCATTGGTCGCCGCAGCGGTGAGTCAAGTAGTCGCGGGGAAGTCGTCCGTAGCCGAGCACCAACACTCCGTTCGTCTGGGGCACTTGGAGAGACGATTTACCCTCCCGGTGACTTCAGCGCTCGATACCGATGTTCTAACTGTGCCACCAGACGCGACGGTGGCCGAGTTCATGTATTTGCACGTCTTGGGTCGTCGCGAACGGTCCGTCGCTGTCGTCGCCGGTGTCAACTACCTAGGCATGATCAGCCTCAGCGAAGTGTCTGGCATCGAGCGAAGCGACTGGGACGACGCGAAGGTGGGCGACCTACTCAATACCGAGTTGCCTTCAGCACAGCCAACTTGGACACTTAGGGACGCGATAGTGGCCATGGAACATTCCGACGTCGATGTCCTCGCCGTAACAGACGCCGACGGAGGCTTCATCGGGATGCTGTCAGCGGATGACATCCTAAAATTGGACGAAATCCTCGACGAGACCCGTAGTTGAGACCGGCGGTTATAGATGGGTGGACTTACCCGGCCGGCTCTGAGGTTTCCTCGTACTCGTCCAACTCGTCGCCGTCTTCATACTCGTCAGCCCAAGCCTCAAATGCCGGCGAACCCCCATCTTCGGGGCGCTCGACGACATCAAGGCTCTCAAAGATAGCGTCCAAGTCCAAGTCCTGATTCTGCTTGAGAGCCCGCGCTTCCTCGTAGCGACGGTGGCGACCTTTCTTCACAGTGCACCCTCCGTTTAGAGACGGCCAATTTACTAATCGCGATTATCGCGCCGCGCCCCACGATCGGGCATGATCGAAGGCAGGCATTGCATTCTACTGACACGACCCGCTCAAACGGGGAGCGGGCACTTCGGCATCTCGCGGCTCCATAACGAGGCCGCGGCGGCCATCAAATGCCAGTGAGGCTCGACCACTCAAGAGGTCCTGGATCGGACCGCCCACAATCTCATTTCGCCAACCCTGGGCCATTCGTGCTTCATCCACTCCCCGGACCAGGTCCTCTATGTCATTGCGAGTGCCAATAAGGGTCGAGTCCAACTCCTGATCGCGGGCCATCTGCGCCAGCCATGCCGAGACCAGAGTTACCTGCGCTCGAATGTCTCGACCAGACTCTCGACGTGGTGGCTCAACCTTTAGTGGCGAAAGCCCATCAGCGGCAGCTACAGCCGCCAGGATCTCTTCGGCAATCTTTCCCTTGTGGTGCCGGCCATCCAGTCCGCGAACCTTCCGCAACTCTTCAAGCGATTTGGGCATCTGCTGCGAAACTGCAACTACCCCGAGGTCGGGCAAAACCTTGCGAACCGGTTGATCGACCTCCGCCGCACGACGTTCTCTCCACGCAGCCACAGAGCGTGCGACGTTACGCGCTCTCCCCCGTAACTGTCGCGCCTCTTTGATTCTTTGCCAGGCGTCCTCTGGATGGCGCCGTCCTCGTTCGCGTTCAAGCATCTGTCTGCACTCTTGTTCAGCCCAGGCCAGACGCCCGGCAGCAGATAGGCGGTCGACTAGCCGTGCGTGAATCTCAAGAAGGTGCGCCACGTCTGAGGCTGCGTAATCAAGTTGAGAAGCCGACAGAGGGCGGGCTAACCAATCAGTTAGGCGATCGCCTTTTGGCAGATGGATACCCAACTCGTGTTCGTGGAGAGCTGCGAGGGACGGGGAAGACAAGCCTATGAATCCTGCCGCCAGTTGGGTGTCAAAGAGATTGCTGGGTACGGCTCCGCAGGCACGGTCGAAGACCTCGAGATCCTGTCCGGAGGCATGCATCACAACCAAGACATCTGAATTGAACAGAGCTGCCATCGGTCGGAGGTCTAAGACGAGTGGATCGAGGAGCACTAGTCCACCAGGCCAAGCAACTTGGACTAGGGCCGCCTTCGGGAAGTAGCTCTTCTCCCTGTGGAACTCGGTATCAAAGGCGAGTCGGTCCTGCGATGCAAGGACCGTTAGGAGCGAATCAAGTTCGCCCTGATTCTCAACCAAGCGGTACGAAGTTTCCACCCGCTTGTTCAGGATGCTTCCCCCTCCAGCGGGCCGGACGCGGTGCGAAAACCGGCGGCGATCCAGGCCTTAGTGCCACCAGCAACGTTCACCGCGTCGAAGCCGGCATCCCGCAGAAACTCGACTGCCGAACGACTTCGTCCACCCACCGCACAGATCACGTAGAAGGTTTCGCCAACTGGTATCTCTTCAAGCCGTCCGGGCACCAATTGAAGAGGTATGTGTATGCCTCCAGGCACCCTGACCTCTTCTACCTCGCCGACTTCCCGGACATCCAGCATCATGGCCCCGTCTGCTAGTCGGCCACTCAACTCATCGACATCCACCTCTGGGATGTCGCCCTCTTCAGTCATGCAAACTCCAGCCCTTCGCCGACTCAGGCGATCACCCGGGTCCTGCGCACACTACCGGTCAGGTCCCACCTGATCTGACCCACCGGGAAGATCGTTAGGCCAATCCGCGTCGTCGAGACCTTTCGGATCCGGTACCTCTACTTCTACCAAGTTCAGTCCGGCACCTGCCCGATGCGGCGCCCGTTCACCGGAAGACCAAGCCGCCTCAAGTATTGGCCGCGCCTCCGCAGTCCAGCCGGCGTGTAGCCATTGCCGCTGGCCCGCAGCCACCGGAACAACCGCTGCCGGGCTTCCGGCTAACCCGAAAGCGATTTCAGTAACCGCATTGATGTTGTCAGGCGAAGCGGCTGGAAGGTCACAGGCCAAGACAACGACCACTGGCATAGTTCGCAGTTCCCTGAGTGCACTAATCAAACCTCCAAGTGGGCCCTGGCCCGGCTCATCGTCGGGGATCCAACGAAGCCCACGGGCACCCAGTTCGGCCTGATGGCCCCCCACCGCCACTACATCGGATGCTCCGGCTTCCCATAACGCATCAGCAGCAATACTCGCCATAGGTCGCCCCTCCAGTAGCAGCAGGGCCTTGTCTTGCCCCATTCGATGACTAGCTCCACCAGTTAGAACCGCCCCAGCAAAGGAAGTCGTTGGCCGGGTATCAGGAACAGTCCGATCTCCACTCAAGAGGATTTCCCATCGGCCACTTCATCTGACCATGTGGGGTCGAGTTGGCGGAGGAACAGTTCGCAGCGCGCAGCCTCGTCGTCTTCCCCAATCTCGGCCGCCATGCGAGAAAGACCTGCTAGGGAACGAAGAAACCCTCTGTTAGTGGGATGTTCCCATCGCACGAAGCCGGAACCGCGCCAACCACTCTGACGCAGGCGATCCAATCCTCTGTGGTAACCGACACGGTAGGCGGCATAAGACTCCATCACGTCCCGGCCAAGGTCACCAAGGCGTGCCCACGCCTCAAGATGCTGCGGTGAGTCAGCAAGTACATCCGACACAGCTGCTCGCCGACCTTCCTCGAGTGTTTCGAGTGCTTGGGCAAGAGCTTTATCTGCTTCGGGATCCTCTGGAGCAAGAACGGTCTCCGGTGGTCCGGACGCCGACAGATTCACATGATTGCTCAGGTCGCTCATAAGAGGAAGGCTAGTTTCGAACGACAAGACTGCGGGTCCACGACTACCGGCATGCCTCATCGCTACCCTCGTTCCGTGCCGTCAACCATTCGCGAGGACCGACTTACTCCTACTTTCCTCGACGGCACCGTCTTGGACCCTGATCTGCTGCCTGAAATCGTGTCACTGCCCCGTTGGGCCGAGCCTGACCGTCTTCGATCAGCAACAGCAATCGGTGTCTTACTAGCGATGATCCTGGCGGTACTAGCTATCCGCCTCTTGAGCCGTGTTGTCGTTCGCTCCGTCGTCGTGATCGGACTGGCTGTCTTGGCTATCGGACTGTGGGATCAGCGAACCGAACTGGGAACGTGTGCCGCAACGTGCGACTGCTCCTTGTTTGGCCAGGTGGTCAAAGTTCCATTCGACCTCAATCCGCGCTGTTCCTGACCATCACCACCGCAGGCCATCACACCTCTGGAACCCTCTCGACGCGTAGGACATTGGTAGAGCGAGAACGCACGTCAGTCCCGGCAAGTACGCCCACCAGGTCGCCGGCAGACACTTCACCTCGATCTCGAGCAACAGCAAGGGCCTCAAACACCCGGTTCTCCAGGTCCCCCTCTTCTGGGAGGTGCATCGGCGTGGTTCCCCAACTCAACGTCAACTGTCTGACAGTCCGTTCGTTTGCACTTAAACCCAGAATCCGGGCTGACGGTCGGAACCGAGCCATCGACCGAACTGTGAAACCACTACCAGAGATGCACAGGATTGTGGCTATACCCAACTCCTCCAAGGCACGTGCTGTTGCTTGTGTCATGGCGTCAGTAATCGATGTGTCGGGATCGTCCGTATCGGTCATCCGAAGGTCGGACAGTTCCGAAGTCCAGCCCCGATGGTCGAAAGCCTCATCCGCTCTTTCCGCGATTCTGGCCATGGTCTCCACCACATTGACCGGATCAACTCCAATGGCCGTCTCGCCGGAAAGCATCACAGCGCTCGATCCGTCCCAGACCGCATTGGCAACATCGGAAACCTCAGCCCGTGTCGGCTCTGGACTGGAGACCATGGTTTCCAGCATCTGCGTGGCTGTTATTGCAGGCCGACCCAACGAGATGCACTGTCGAATTATCTCCTTCTGGAGGATTGGCAACTCCTCAATGCTGCATTCGCTCCCCAAGTCGCCCCTAGCGACCATCACAGCACCTGCTGCCTCGATAATGGCAGGCAGATCGTCAATCGCGGCGCGAGTTTCTACCTTGGCCACCACAATTGGTCCAGCAGGATGTGGCTCAATCGGCAAACACAACAGATCCTCAGCCGAACGGACAAACGAGACGGCGACCATATCGACACCCAACTCGACGAAACGCTCAACCGCTTCGAGGTCCTCTGGCGTTGGTGCTCGGACCGACAGGCGGTCCGACGGGATATGGAGGCCAGGACTTCCTGCGAGGGTGCCTCCGTGGGCAATACGAGCTTCAAGTCTGTCTGTCCCAACATCGGTGACTTCCAAGATCACCCGACCATCGCCCATACTCAGGCGATCGCCAGGTTCAACATCAGATAACAGGCCCTCGTATTCGACCTCGATCACCGACGCATCACTCGAATCATTTCCAATTCGGAGTTCGACATTCGTCCCCTCAATCAAATCGATCGCATTCTCTCCAAATGATGCTGTTCGAACCTTGGGGCCGGGAAGGTCAACCAGGACCCCCACATATCTGCGTTCCAGGGCGGAAACTCGGCGGATAGCGGCCATCCGCTGTGCTGCCTCGTCGATCGTGTTGTGAGCGAGACCAAGGCGTGCAACGTCCATTCCAGCCCGAACTAGCGCCCGAAGAGTGTCCTCATCTTCGGATGCTGGCCCGATAGTGGCGATAATTTTTGTGCGCCGGGCCATGTCTCTACGCTATCTCTCGCTTAGCCAGCGTCGCCGGCAGATTTCTTCTGGTCGCCCGACCCGAATTCCAACTCGACCCGTGCAGCAAGACGGTCCCGCACAGAATCCCCAGAGGCGCGAGCCGATTCTCCCGCTACGCGCCAACCGTGACGACTCGAATACAGAAGCGGGGGCTCTCCAAGGCGCCCCTCACCAAACGCCACCACTCGGGCGAAGAACAGATCATGGTCGTAACGACCTGTAATCCGCTCCTCAATCACGCAGCCCAGCCAGGCGATGCACTCCGGCACGACTGGCCATTCATCTACCTCTTCCAGCATCTCAGTGGCGACATATCGAAACTTGTGCCCCGGATAGCTGAAGTACTGCCCCTGGTCGATCTGGTCGCCCGCCAAGATCGAAACCGCAAATCGGCCGGACTCCGCAATCAGGGGATAAGTATCGTGCTTCGGAGAGACCGACGCTAGAAGAACTGGCTCGTCAAAGGACACCTGACAGACCCAGTGCGAGGTATAGGCCCGAGTCAGCCCGCCATGGGAAGCGGCGACCACCTGAACCCCCTTCATCATCTGGCCCAAGCAACGTTTCAGGTCTCGGTCGATCATCGTGGCATCCTTTCCTTATGCGCACGCGCGGCTCGCATCCCTTCCTGACCTCTGGCCGTCCTGTGGCCTTCGCTCACCGGGGAGGCAGTGAGGAGTACCCCGAGAACAGCTTGGCAGCCTTCCGGCACGCAGTATCACTCGGCTACCGCTATCTGGAGACCGACGTCCACCTCACCGCCGACGGCGAAGTCCTCGCCTTCCATGATCCCTCCCTGGACCGCGTAACTGATCGGACCGGGCGAATAGCGGACCTCACTGCGGCCGAAATCGCCAAGGCTCGTATCTCCGGCACTGAACCTATCCCCACGCTCGATTCCCTCCTAGAAGAATTCACAAACGCATGCATAAACATCGATCCGAAGGATGACCGAGTGGTCGAGCCTCTTGCCAACACTCTTCGCCGGCACAACGCTCTCGATCGGATCTGTGTGGGATCGTTCTCCGATCGGCGTCTACATCGCCTCCGGCGGATCCTCGGCGAAAACCTTTGTTCTTCAGCTGGCCCTGTTGCCACTGCCCTGTTTCGACTTCAGAGCTTTCGAATCCCGGCACCAACCGGTGCCCATGACTGCCTCCAGGTTCCCGTCCGGCAGGCCGGGATGCTGCTAGTCGACCGGCGGTTTATCGACCTCGCTCATCGTCAAGGCCTGCAGGTCCACGTCTGGACAATTGATGACCCCAGCGAAATGAACCGGCTCCTCGACCTAGGTGTCGATGGGCTAATGACTGACCGACCCTCAGTCCTTCGAAAAGTCCTTCAGCAGCGCGGCGTCTGGGCAGACTGACGACATGAGTTTCGAGAATGTTCCCGTCCTCGGAGCCACTCACATCGACACCCTACGAATCTTCCTTCATCTGCTGGGGGTTTCAGGCTGGATTGGCGGACAAATTGTGATGCTCGGGCTATTCCCACTGCTGCGCTCTCTCGGAGCCGAGGCGCCGCAAATCGCCGCTAGGCGGTTTGCCCAAATCGCCTGGCCATGCTTCGGACTAGCCGTCGCTACCGGCCTTTGGGGATTGGTCGCGGTCGGAGTTGACGGGGGCGACACCGACTATCTCATCCTTCTTCTGGTGAAGTTGTCTCTCGTCGGCCTTTCCGGTGCGTCCGCTCTCATCCATGCCACCAGCAAGTCACCAGCGCTTCGGGGAGTAACAGGAGCCCTCGGTTTCCTAGGAGCTCTCGGCGCCCTATTTGCTGGGTCCGCACTGGTCAGTTGACTGCAGCTCGTGCCCCTCGGGTGTCCATACGAGCGGTATTTGGGGACAAAGCTGTGGATCTCTGAGGGTTCTTTGGGGGAAACCCTTCAATTTCCGGGGAAAACGCCTCCTTCTCTTGACCCGACGTGACGCCGAAGTCCAAGATAGCCGCACGCCAGATAGGGCTAAGGATTTCGAACCGGATGGAACCGGCTCGTGGGAAGGAACTGAAGCTACGGCTTCAGGACCCGAAAGCGGGAAGGGACCCTGGTCAAGACCCAGAGCCTTATCAGGGGAGGACCATAAACACTCTGGCCCAACTCGAAAGAGATGGAACCAGAAGATGGGTGTGGAACGACGGAGCGGCTCCGAGAAGTTGACCGGTTCGCCGGAAGGCTACTTGGAGCCGTTTCCGCGCCTCCAGGTCCTTATGCGAAGGCATCAAGGCTATTTTCCTCACTGAGGACCAATCAAAGTCAGGGAACGTAGTTCCCCAACCAAGCCGCAGCAGATAGTGCCACCAGAGCGACACCCGAGGCCAACGGAATCGCTCCGCCTAGCCGCCGATGACCTGCCAACGTCGCGACGCCGAGGACAATCGGTACCCCGTTGAGACTGTAACGCTCCAGACTGTTTAGGTTTTCAGCACCAAGTGCTACAAGAAGGCAAGCAGCAGCGAAAACGCCGTACCGCAACGGCCAGACTCTAAATAGGACCACTAGTAACCCAGCCAGACCTATCACTGCGACTACGTGAAGTCCATCACTAAGACCATCCGGTCCGAAGAGGTCACGAAAACCTCTCAACAGCCGGCGAAGAGGGTCTATCGGATCACCACGCAGGTCTTGTTGCACGGTGATTGGTAAGAACGCCTGTTCAAAATGAAGCGACGCCCACGCCACGTAGGCACTCGCTCCCAGTGGCCCACCACCCACCGCCGCTACCCGACCGAGTAAAGAATCGGGCCGTCCTGACGGCCTCCAGACTGCGCATAGCGCGGCCACTGCTAGCAGGGCACCAGTCGGCCGCAGCAAACCGGCCGCCAGCCCTAACAGGCCTGACCACCACCAGCGTTCCCGGCGAAGCAGGAGTAGACACCCGATCACCAAGGCCAGAAACGGGCCTTCTGCATATGCCCATGCCAAGACGAAGGCGGGCGGAAACAGTGCAAGAGCCCAGACAGCGCGACCCGCTACGCGACGATCGCCCGTCTCTAGGACCACAAGGCGGTGAAGGAGAACCATGGCAACCAAGGTGCCCACGTTGGAGACAACCACCAAGGCAGTCCCTACGCCGCCCGGCAGGATGAAATCCACTGCGCGGCCGAGTAGCACGTAGCCAGGAAAGAAACGCACACCCTCCAATGGCACACCGTCGTAGCCGTGAGTGGCTAAGGAGCGGTACCAGTCCCCATCCCATGCCAGAAGACCGCGTTCGAGTGCGTGTGGCGTCTCCGCGTCGGCTATGAGATGAGCCAGCAGCCAACCCACCGCGACCAGCAGTCGGGCCGTTACCCAAGCAGGCAATACTCCGAGAGTCTCAACAACCCAGCTAGGAACTGCCCGACCTGACTCTCGCCATCTGCTCATGGCGAAATGCTGAACCTTGAGAGATTCGCTGCATCATCAAACTTCTTCGCATCCGCGTACACGAACTTTTGAGGCCGTCCAAGGCGATCAGCGAGAGCCAAGCGCAAAGCGGGACACTGTCCTTCCAAAGTCTCATAGCCGTCCATCCATGCAAGCCAGACGTTGGCGGCACCACTCGATCGTGCAACAACTGTGTCAGCCACATCCTCGATATCGGTCCTCGCATTCCGTTCCGAATAGTCCCGCCAATCCACACGTCGCCCGTCGTCCAGAGACGGATAAGCAACTGTGGTGAAATGACCACCGAGCAGGCGGTGCCCGGCTGGGGCCAATTGGTCCGGGCAAAAAACGACCAGGTCCTTCGGCGAACCATGGTTAAAGATTGCTTCGGCCACCTCACCTATCTGTGTTCTCGCTCGGTCCATCTCGCGCGCCACCGAAACAAAAGAAAGGAGAGCGAGGAAGACGAGGCCGGCAAGCCCAACCCGGGTGGGAAAGCGTCGGAGGCCAACTGAGGCTGCCAGTAAGACTGGTGCTAAGGAGAAAACTGCATAACGGCCTTGGAATGTCGTTCCAAGCACCAAGCTCACGGAAGCTCCCAGAAGCAAGGTAAAACAACCAAGTCCCGCCGCCAACCGCAGCCAGGGCTCTTCCGCCAATCCGACCTCCGGCGGACCGCCTGGATGGCCAGCCCGTGTCCCGAGACCGAAGGTTACGAGAACACTCAACGCAACAACTACGAGTAGGGCCTCGGAGCCGCGCCCACCTCCGAACGCCTCCAGAGTAAGGGCTGCTACAACCGTCGGTCGAGCTGCTGATGCCCATGGTGTACCGGTGTGAACTACCTGATCCAGAAAAACCGGGAGCCACGGTATAAATGCCATGCATCCCGTTCCTAACGCCACCATCAAACGGGTGGCGCGGCGACTATCAGAACCCCATCGTCGACCGAGCGGCGTCATCGCCGTGGCGAGAACCATGAGCGATGTCACTATGGCAAACAAGGCCCAGTAGTGGGTCAGCAGCAATGCCGCCACGACAACAGACACTGCCGTCAGGCGTGCTGGCGTGGGTCGTTCCCATGCACGAACGACAGCCAGATGCCCTAGCAGCAAGAGAACGAGAAGCAATTCATACATGCGGACTTCAGTCGCATAACGGATAGCGAAGGGATTACTGGCAACCACTCCAGTGAACAGCAGACCACCCCAACGGTCCATGTGTCGAGCACCAAGCATCCAGGCCAGCGGCAGCGCTACAACTCCGAGTGCACCGGAGAAGGCCCTTAACGCCCAGTCCCCGTCACCAACTATCTCGGACCACAGCGCGAGCAACACGTAATACAACGGGGGATGACCATCGTGCCGCAACGCCTCTACTAGGCCGGACCATCCCTTTGACGCCTCTTCAGCGAGCGACGCTGAGATTGCCTCGTCAAGCCACATTGGCGTCGGCGCGAAAAACCTGAGTGCCACACCGACAGCTACGAGTGCGAGAACAGTCGTCTGCTGGCGGCTCGTGAGCCTCGACCCGCTCTCGACCATATCCACAGGTGCGGAGCGTACCGTTGGACCCTCAGACCCTTCGGTACGCTCGCGAGACCTTCCCGCTCCCCCGTCACTTAAGCACGACAGACGGGCACCAAATCCCCTACGGAGGCATCTGTCCGCACATGAACGGCCCGCCGACCCCAGTGTCGGAAACCCAGAACGATTCGAAGCCCGCCGAACTGCAACCAGTCGTCATCGGTGCAGGACCAGCGGGTCTTACTGCCGCGTATCGCTTCGGTCAGGCAGGTGTAACCACGATCGTTCTCGAGGCCGATGAGGTGGTTGGAGGAATCAGTAGGACAGCCGTTCGAGACGGATGGCGCTTCGATATTGGTGGTCACCGGTTCTTCACCAAGGTTCAGGCGGTATCAGACCTCTGGCACGAAATATTGGACTCTGATGATTTTCTGGTCCGACCGCGAATGAGTCGAATCTTCTACAGAGGCCGCTTTTATGACTATCCCCTCAAGGCGACGAACGCTCTGCGTAACCTCGGAATCGTTGAGGCCGTTCGCTGCGTATTGTCCTACTTGTGGGTTCGAGTACATCCTCCAAAGGACCTCACATCATTCGAAGGGTGGACGGCAAGTCGTTTTGGCTGGCGCCTCTACCGAATCTTCTTCAAGACGTACACGGAAAAGGTCTGGGGAATCCCAGCCCACGAACTCCAAGCCGACTGGGCTGCTCAGCGCATCAAGAACCTCTCGCTTTTCAGAGCGATCTGGAACTCCCTGACACCGAGTCGAAACCAGAAGGACATCACCAGCCTGATTGAAGAGTTCGAATACCCCCGCTATGGCCCGGGGATGATGTGGGAGCGCTGCCATGACCTGGTATTGGAACAGGGCTCAGATGTGTGTCTCTCCCATTCTGTTCAACGAGTACTTCACGCCGGTGGCTTGGCCCACGCGATTGAGGCCGCCGGACCCGATGGGACGCTCCTAATCGAAGCCAGCCATGTCATCTCTTCGATGCCTCTTCCCCAACTCGTGCATTCGATGGATCCTCCTGCACCCGAGGAGATCCAGCAGGCTGCCGATGGTCTGGGATTTCGGGACTTCCTGACCGTCGCCCTCGTAGTGCCTCGCGAGGACGGGTTTGAGGATAACTGGGTCTACATCCATGCCCCCGACGTCCGTGTTGGACGAGTTCAGAACTTCGGCCAGTGGTCCCCGCATCTCGTCAAGGACGGACGAACGTGTCTTGGGCTTGAGTACTTCGTCACCGAAGGAGACGATCTGTGGTCCGCCAGCGACGATGACCTCGTAGCTCTCGGCACAGAGGAAATGGCTCGGCTCAGCCTTTTGAAGCCTGACAGAGTCGAAGCCGGATATGTGGTCCGGATGCCGAAGGCCTACCCCATGTATGACGCCCACTACCAAGGAAATGTTGAGCTCCTGCGAGGTTGGCTGGCCGAGAATGTGCGTAACGTCCATCCGGTAGGGCGCAACGGCATGCATCGCTACAACAACCAGGATCATTCGATGCTCACCGCCATGCTCACCGTAGAGAACATCCTCGGATACGGCGATCACGATGTATGGCAGGTCAACGTTGAGGACGACTACCACGAAGAAGTCCGATGATCCGAGCGGCCCTTGGCTCCCTCCAGCCCCTAGTGCCGCGGACCACTTGGGGTCGCATCGTCGCCATGGCCCTCGTCGGGCTGCTCGTCCGCCTCTCATACGTGTTTGTAGCCCAATGGGGCGGTCCGCTGAGCGGCGACGGCATCTATTACCACGAGGCTGCCAATCTGATGGCCGACGGCCTCGGATTCACCGAACCATATCGCTACCTCTACGGCGGCGGCCACGAAACTCTGTTTGTCAACGACCCCGCTGCCGTCGTTGTCACCGCCAACTCGAAATTGCCTATCGGTCATATAGAGCCGACTGCAGGCCACCCTCCACTGTGGGTTGTTTTTCTCGGCGTGTTTTCCTTCTTTGGACTCACATCGGTCGGTAGCCACCAGGTTATTTCTGCAATGGTCGGGGCATCCGGGGTCCTAGCGGTGGGCCTCACGGCCCAACAGGTCGAACGGTCGACTGGGATTTCCGGGGTAGCGCTTCCTGCCGCTGCTCTAACAGCAGTACACGCCAGCTTCTGGCTGAATGACGGACTCTTAATGTCGGAGACGCTCATAGTCCCGCTGACAGCCCTCCTCCTCGGATCCGCCCTCCAATTCAACCGCCGGCCCGCTGTCAATACCGCCGTCGTCCTGGGCGTTGTTGCTGGGCTGGCTGCCCTCACCCGAGCCGAGCTCATGGTCGCCCTCCCGCTCATCACGATCGGTGTACTCCGTCGACCGAACGCCGCCATACCCGGAGTTGTCCCCAGAGGAGGTAAGCCCCCCCGCGTGTATTGCCTCAAAATGCTAGCCATCGTTGGCCTGACCTTCATGCTGATAGTCGCGCCGTGGATAGTTCGAAATCTCGCTGTCTTCGAAGACCCCGTGCTGCTGAGCAACGGGTCGGGAATTTTGCTGGCGCAAGCGAACTGTGACGCCACCTACTACGGCGACAAGCAGGGCTACTGGGAATACCAGTGCGGACTTCCTCAGCCTTTGGGAGCCGATGGTATGCCGATAGACGAGTCCCAACGCGACGTGATCTACCGGCAACGAGGACTCGACTACATAGCCGCGCATCCGGGGCGCCTCGTGACGCACGTGGTGCCCAAGCGGATAGCCCGGTATTGGGGCGCCTACGCCCCAATACAACAGTTGAGAGCAGACGTCCTTGTGGAGAATCGCCCGATGCGACTTTCCGTCCTTGGCTACGCCCAGTTCCTTGCCGTTAGCGGATTAGGACTCGTAGGAATCACCGCTCTCCTTCGTCGCCGTCAGCCCCTCCTCACCTTGCTCGCTCTTCCTATTGCGGGGACGGTGGTGGCGGGATTGACTTTTGGAACTACCCGCTATCGGGTATCGGCTGAGGTGGCCCTTGTCTTATTGGCTGCCATCGGCCTCTCAACCCTAAAAAAGCGACGATGTCTCAGCACCTCCACCGCTACTCCGAGGGAGGACGATCCTACAATCGGTTGATGTTGCCAGAATCCTCCGTCACCCTCGACGTCGAGGACCTCCGGCCGAATGCCGGCCTCCCGGAACGCGTAGTTGACGCCACCCACCGAGTCCTAGACCTCTTTGCCCAGTTCGAAATCCGAGCCACGGTGTACGTCGTGGGTGATCTAGCCGAACGGCGGCCAGAGCTAGTCCGCCGCGCTGCCACTGAGGGTCACGAGATAGGACTTCACGCTTGGACCCACGTGCCGCTCCCCACCCTCTCTCCTCGGGACTTCATCCGAGACACCGGTCGCGGTCGGGCCCTCCTTCAGGACCTGTCTGGACAAGAGGTAGTCGGCTACCGGGCCCCAATGATGTCTCTTGTGCCGGAGGCCGGTTGGGTAATTCCTCTCCTAAGCGAACTCGGTTTCACTTATTCATCCAGCGTACTACCCGCCCCGAGTCCGCTCTATGGGTGGCCCGGTCTGCCCCGACGCCCATTCCAGTGGTTAGGCGGCCCGGTCGAGTTCCCTTGCCCGGTAGTCCGCCTCGGCCCGATTGTCCTCCCCTATCTCGGCGGCACATACCTCCGTCTGCTTCCCGTCGCCGTTCGTCGTTTCGGCCTTCGACGGGCCTCGGAAGACGAAGTGCTATGGGCCTACTGCCACCCTTGGGAGTTCGATCCCGACGAACCGTTCCACCAGCATGCACATATCGGAGAACTGGCCAGTCGGATTGCGTGGCTTCGCCGTTCCCGCATGGAGCGTCAGGTGCGGCGCCTACTATCGGACCCCGTTGGCCCACCACTCGCCGAGGTGGCAGCGTCTCTTGGTATCCCGGTTACTTCCCTCGAGGTGATTGACCCGGAAAGAGTCGCGCCTCGGAACCGCATGGCCCAGTGGACAGATGGCAGGCTCAGGGAGGATTGATCCCTTGAGGCGCGGAAATCTCAGCCTTCCCGGCACGTTTCGTGGTCGTCTCGGCCTGATCGTCGGACTCGGCCTAGTAGTACGCCTTGCTCACGTACTTTTGGTCTCCCATGACAATCCGTTGAGCGGTGATGCCGCCGGCTATCACCTAGCGGCGAACCTCTTCGCTGACGGCATGGGTTTTCCAGAACCGATCCGGCACTTCTTTGGCGGAATCGACGAGGTCACACTGGGTAATGGCAGCGTGGCGGTCGTTGAGACACCCATCGGGCATCTCGAGCCGACTGCCGGTCATCCCCCGGTGTGGACCATCGTCATGGGAACTTTCGCTTTTCTTGGTGCAACCACGGTGGGGCAACAGCAGGTCATCTCCGCTCTCCTGGGACTCCCAGCCATCGTCCTCATGGGCCTATTAGGCCGCCGGTTGAGATCAGAACGCCTCGGTCTGTTGTCCGCCAGCATTACCGCAACGTACGCCTTCGTGTGGATCAATGATGGCCTCATCGTCTCAGAAACGGCGGCTATTGCTGCTGCGGCTGCTTCCATGTTGGCCGGAGTCAGCTTTTGGCAAGAACCCAGTCGTAGGAGGGCGATGGTCCTCGGCCTCGTCGGGGGCATCGCTGCCCTGACCCGCTCCGAACTGATCCTCTTTCTGCCGATAGTGGCTGCTGTAATACTGATTCGCTCTCCACTTCCATGGAGAGAGCGCGCTGTCCGATACGGCATTTGTGGCTGCGTAGCCCTCGCGCTCTGCCTCCCATGGTTTGTTCGTAACTCTCTTGTCTTCGACGCCCCGGTCCTATTCTCCAACGGTGCCGGCACCGTTCTGGTCCAGACTAATTGCGACGACACCTACTACGGGTCAGACATCGGTTACTGGAGCCTCCAATGCGGCCAACCCGCCCCATATGGCCCAAACGGTGAATTGCTGGATGAGTATGAACGCGACGTCGTAGTGCGTGAGCGTGCCACCGATTACATCGCTCAAAATCGTGGCCGACTTGCGTCAGCAGTCATCCCGGCACGCATTGGGAGGATGTGGGGGCTCTACGAGCCGATTGGACAACTCCGCCGCGATGTCCACGCTGACCGTCGATCATTTGCCGTCTCTGCCCTGGGCTTTGCCCAATTTCTTCTTTTGGTCCCCGCTGCCGTCGCAGGCGCTGTTGTCGTTAGACGCAGTCGCGGCCCACTACTGGTCCTCTTAGCTTGGGTACCAATCGCCACGCTGACTGCAGCCTCAGCCTTTGGTAACACTCGGTACCGAACTGCGGCAGAAACCTCTCTAGTCATTCTCGCGGCCGTCGCTATCGATGTCTTTACTGACCGATTACAGCGAACCCGACAGGCCGTCGACGGTCGGGAATCCGTCAATCACGCCGTTGCCGAGCAACTACCAGGCGGGTCGTCATAGCGAGGATCAGAGGTCCAGGATCCCTCCCACCAGAGGTCGGCCGGGGTGCCAAGTCCGAACCGCTTCGAGACAGCATCCAGCACGACGGAACCCAGGAGGACTGCTCCCCCCGGGCAAAGGTGACCGTCATCGCGACCCTCGCGCACCTTCCGAACCTGAATCCAAGTGCCGTCAATGCCAGCACGGAATCGCACGAAACCAGGCTCAGATCCACCTGTCGGACCCCCGATCACAGGACCCGTCGGTATATACACAACAGACGGATGGCGATCACCAAGGCCAGCAAAGAGACGATTCGCTGCCTGTCGCGCATTTTCGATCCCCTCGCCTGGCGGCGTTGGTGGCATCCCCAGCCAAACTATGTTCGCACCAGAGCTAGTTAGAAGCTCAGCGACTTCATCCAAACGCTGCTCGTACGCGGATGGGTCTTCAAGAATCTCGCCGAGGTCCCATCCACCTAACATCACGACAACCACGTCCGGTTCGTCCTCTAGGGACTCCGCTAGGTAGCCGTCGATTCCCGGCCGAAGCAGGCCCACCCCGCCAATTGACCGGGTCTCGACTAAGACATCTCCTGTCGCCTCAAGAGCTGCCCGGATCCCAGGTTCCGCGTCGTAGGAGACACTGTCACCGACAATCACCACTCGCAGGGGTTCTTCTCTGAGCAGCGAAGAGCCAAATAGTGCAGCCACCAATGCGAGCACAAGAACTGCACCCATCCGTCGACCTGGGGAAAATCCAGATAGCTCCAATTTGCTCTTCCAGTTGCCGGTCACTCCGCGAGAGTATGAGGCCTAGGCTCGGCGGAGCATGACCTATCGCTTTGCGGCGTCGACGGTTGCCCTATGTCTGGGCCTTTGGATCGGCCTCGTCCCGTTTTCCCGGCCACTTCCTGGAGGTGCACCCTTCTCCCTTGAGGCCACTCCTCGTATCGGGTGTCAAACGCCGGTAGTCGGGATGGTTGGCCACGACCAACCCGCAGCAGAGGTCTTTACCGTTCCGCGTCCGCAGGTAGGTGACCCGACTGCCACCAAAAAGGTGGACTGCACTCGACACGCACGCTTTCGGGTCACCATTGGAACTGCCTTAGTTGTTGTCGCCATTATCTCCTGGACCACTATTCGCCGTCGCGGCAGTGAGGCCTCCATCGAGCCGTCGGATTAGCCATGGACCAATTGCAACCCACCGCCGACCTCCTGAATCTCGTATTCGCTTACGACCCGCCGATTGGAATCGATCAGCTGAGTTGGTACTACCGAGACAACCCAGAGGGATTCGCCTCGATCGGACGAGTCGACAAAGTAGGGCTACAGGTTGGGAACTACTCACTCGTGCCTACCCGGCTCGAGTCACGCACTCAGGGCGAGCTCCGACTTGGATTAGGGGTCGACTTGGCCACTCATCCTCAGTATCGAGGTGCCGGCACCTTTCGACGAACAGTCGAGGACAGTTACCGGTCGGGCTCAGCCAACGGTCTGCAAGGGATACTCGGGGTTGCCAATGCCCAATCTGCACCACGAATGGTTGAAGCAATGGGCTGGCGCATGTTGCCCCACATCAGTGCGCGCTTCCTCGTTCCCGGGGTTCGTCCTCCAACGGCTTCCAGCTATCTAGTCGATCAGCAATTCCTTGAGGGGCCCGTTCTCGAAACATACCTGCCGACACCGACACGACCGCCGGTGACAGGCTACGGGACCCGGTGGACCGCCGAGTTGCTCCGATGGCGACTCAGCCGTCCCGGAGCTAACTACGTTCTCCATGTTCATGAAGACGTAGTTTTCGTAAGTACCTCAACTCGCCTCGGCCCATTTCGTGTAGCCATCCTGCTAAAGGTCCTTCCTCGACACACCGATAAGGAACGCACCGTGCGCGCCTCATCCCGCTCCCTGGCAACCACTTTGGCCCGACAGCATCGAACGCCCTTAGTCCTCCACTGGGGCACTACGCCGCATCTTCGGGGTAGCGGAATTGCTCTGCCGAAACGATTCATGCCCAGCCCCTTGGAGCTAGTTGTTTACGCTTTTACCAACGACGGCCTGCCTCACTTCGATCAAGATGCCCTAAACATCTCAGCCTTTGAATTCCTCGACTTTGACGCCTATTAGTCAATGCACCTGATGTGTACGTCAGGCGGGCGATACCGTTCCCACCGTGCGAACCGCTGCCATCATCCCAGCTTTTGACGAGGCCGATTCCCTCCCTAGGGTCCTCTCCGACCTCGCTACCCATGTCCCCACTCATGAGATAGTGGTCATAGACGACGGCTCTGTCGACGGAACCCACCAAGTAGCGACAGATGCCGGTGCCACCTGCCTCCGGCTTCCCTTCAACCTTGGCATTGGCGGCGCTCTTCGCCTCGGTTTTCGCTACGTCGCCGAACAGCGCTTCGACCGGGCCTACCAGTTTGATGCCGACGGCCAACACGACGCCTCCCAAGTGCCCGACCTCCTCAGAGGACTGGATGATGCCGACATGGTCGTTGGTAGTCGCTTCGCCGGGGCACCTGACTACCGAGTGGGCCATAGTCGTGGGCTAGCCATGGCCCTTCTCCGGCTGTTGGTTTACCGTGTCAGTGGCCAGCGATTCACCGACACTTCCTCAGGCTTTCGCGCGTTTCGACGTCCTGTCGTCGAGTTCTTCTCTACCGAGTATCCGGTGGAGTACATGGAGTCGGTAGAGGCTCTAGTCCTCGCTATGCGGCAAGGTTTCACAGTCCGTGAGGTGCCAGTAGTGATGCATGATCGGTCTGCAGGAACGGCATCAAACCGAAACCTCCGTCTGGCTTACCACTTCGTCCGACTCCTGATTGTCCTAGTCGCTGGCGGGAAGCGGCGCCGAGTTCGAACAGCAGGAATGGCCCAATGAGTGTTGAAACCCATGCCGTGGTAGCCGTACTGACCATTCTGGCAGTAGTCGCCATAGTGCGGATGGTTCGCCGCGGGGTCCTGAAAGCCAAGTACTCGGTGCTCTGGTTGACTGTAGGGCTGGTTTTGGCCGTAGCGGCCTCGGTTCCTACCGTGTTAGACCGCGTCGCTGAACGCCTGGGCATCTGGTATCAGCCGACGCTCTTCCTCCTCTTGGCAATCGGCTTTCTTCTTCTCGTGGCCATGCACTTCTCCTATGAGCTATCGCGTCTCGAAAGACGTGTGCGCTCTTTGGCTGAAGAACTAGCGCTTCTCCGTGGTCCGGTTTCTGATTCCGATCACCCGACAAACCATCTTGACAGCCCGACTAGTCACCAAGCGGAAGGCCGCGAAACGGACTAGTCAGAGGCCAGCCATCCGTCAGCCACCAAGATCTCCTCCAGTTGGACGGCCAACAGGTCTGCGCCGATCTCGTGGAAGTGAACCCCGTGCTCCTTGCGGAGGGGAAGTTGTTCTCCCGAGGCATCCGAAACGGTCTCTTGGTAGGCGCCATTCGCATCTCCCAGAACTTCCATGCTGTCGATGACAGTCACAGACGGACTCCATTCGACAGAGGTCGAAATCCACACTTCGTTCAGGTCGTCGGTCTTGAAGCGTGAATCTCGCATCCGCGGCGTTGTCCACCAGTAAACGTGAGCGCCCCCTGCTCGCCATCTTGAAACTGCGTCGGAGGAACGGAGGCGGAGCACTTCCCGCCATCGGTCAGTGCCTGGAAGGAGGTCTTCACCCTCGAACGCATGTCCCTCAAACTCGTTGGCTCCGATCATGACCACCACAACATCTGGGTGTATCTCCGCCACCAAGCGCTCGTAGTCGGGGACCACATCTTTCTCCCAGTCCCAGAAGGGCACGGTGAAACCGAAACCCAGGGCCCCACGCCCCTCCACCACCACATCCGATCGCGGCTCGAGCACTCTTTCGAGGCCGTACTGCAGGTCCAACATTAGGGAATCACCGACTCCGAGAATTCGGAGGGGATCGGACCAGTCAGCTTTTCTGGGTGCGACAGTGTTGGTCGATGTCTCTGCTGCGTCGGGTGAAGCCGGTGCGGATGTGGTGGGCTCCTCCACTCCACTCAAGCGTTCAACTAGGCGCTCTAGAATCCGAACGGGCTCGTTCAACCGAAGCGACTCTGACAACGACAACGCCGGTCTAGACCATGCCCGAGCGATCATTCTCACCGGCCCATCGGGACGAGTGTCAGTCCAGGACTGCAATGCGCCCGGCAAGAGCAGTGAGGCCAGGAGCAGGCCGCCGAGCAACACCCCGAGAAGACGGCCAGCCCGTCGACGGGGGCTCGGAGCCGGCTCCCTCATGGGGCGGGAATGTTAGTTGTAGCAACTAGCAAATTCGCGGATGTTGCGGTTTCATTACAGGATTGCCGCGGTCTAAGGTGGTTGCGCACTTAGCGTTTACAAAGCGGTCCCGGTCCGGTCATCCGGAGACAGGGCTCGCCTCACAACCAAAAGGGGTAACCAAATCATGATGGCAACCATTCTCACGCTGATCATCCTCGGGATGGTCTTCCAGGGTTTGCTCGCCGTGCTGAATAGCATCCTCGACACCGTCGGGGTAAACAGCATGTTGAGCAACATTCCTGTCGTGGGATCCAACTTGACACTGATCTGGGCCTACCTGTTCGTCGTAATTAGCGACATCGGTGGCTGGGGCTATGGCGCCTCGACTGAGATCCTGGGCTTGAGCGACTTCGGAATGGATGTCGGTTCTGCCTTGGCTATCACTGCCTTCATTCCGGTGAAGGACGCCGCCATTTCCGCTCTAAGCAAGGGCGTAGCTCGGTAGACCCAATATCGCGTACGAATGCCCCTGCCGGCTTACCCCGGCGGGGGCATTCGTCGTTTTGGCCCCTTGACGTCGCCTCGAGCAGGTGATCGAACACCTGTTCCCACGGGAGTAGTCTCTGGCCGTGACTCCTCCAACCGCTCCCCTACAGTCCACCATCTTCGCACTCGAACCATTTGAGATCACCGACGCCGCCCTGGGCGTCCAAGAAAGCCATCTTGATCATTCCTGTCGAGTAATACACCTCCCTCACTGGGTCATGGGCGCCGACCGCCTCTACTTTGAACTCCTAGAGAGTCTTCCTTGGCGTAAACATCAGCGGTGGATAATTGATCACGCGGTTGTAGAACCACGTCTCTCAACATCCATTCAGGAACCCTCTCCCGAGATGGTTTCTTTAGCCGATGCCTTGGAAGTACTCCTCCATCGGCCATTCGTCGCAAGCTGGGCAAACCTCTACCGAGACGGCACCGATGGTGTGGCATGGCACGGCGACCGATTTCGGCCCGGGAGCACCCACGACGACGTTGCCCTGGTCTCGTTTGGTGGCCCGCGCACTTTCCGTATTCGTCCACGGGGGGGTGGTGCCTCGCTCCAGTGGACTCTCCGATCCGGTGACCTACTTGTTATGTCTGGGCCTGTCCAGCAGCACTACGAACACTGCATTCCAAAGGTTGCCTGCGCTGGCCCGCGCATCAGCATCGCCTTTCGGTGCCCGCAGGGGCGCGAATTTGACCAAACTGTCGTCAACGAGGGCCGCCTTCGCATCGAAATAAGGAGATGACCAACTCTGAGTGGTGGAGAAATCCGGCTCGAGTCGATGCTGCAACCCCAACATTCCGACCGGTGACCAAAGATCGCTGGCCGGTACGGTCATAGACATGGGTCGCTTCAACGACAAGGTCGCTCTGGTCACTGGTGCTGCATCTGGCATCGGCCGTGCCACTGCCCTTCGGTTCGCTGCCGACGGAGCCGATGTCGTTGGCTTCGACTCCAATGCCGACGGACTCGACCAAGTCGCCCTTGCCGCAGCCCAATCGGGAGCCAGCATGACGACGTTGGTGGGGGACGTGGGAATCCGAAATGACTGCATGACCGCCATCGAGAACACAGTGCTCGAACATGGGCAACTTGACGTGCTCGCGAATGTGGCTGGAATCGCCTGGGCCGAACACGTTTCCGACGTGACTGAAGAAGGTTGGAACCGCATGATGGGAGTCAATGTTTCTGGTGCCTTCTGGTTCAGTCAGGCGGCCCTCCCTCACCTGGTATCGAGTCACGGCAATCTGGTCAACGTGGCATCCAACGCCGGGTTGATGGGCCAGGCATACACCGTCGCCTACTCGACCTCGAAGGGAGCTGTAATCAATATGACCAGAGCACTAGCTATGGAATATGCCAAGGAACCCGTGCGGATCAACGCTGTAGCACCGGGCGGGGTCGACAGCCCTATGAGTCGTGATTTCCAAATGCCCGATGATCTCGACTACGCACTAATGCAGCGATATATCGGCTTCCGGCCCATGGCTGACCCCACGGAGGTTGCCAATGTCATTGCCTTCGTGGCGTCTGATGAAGCCAGCCGCATGCACGGGGCGATAGTCACCGTGGACGGCGGCCTTACTGCTGGCTAGAGGTCTACTCCCCGCTATGGAACGCTCGTATGTCCTCGGCGTAGACCTCGACGGCGTGTGTGGGGACTACACCGAGGCCTTCCGCACGGTGGTGGCCGAAGATCTTGGTAGGCCACTGGACGACCTGCCTCTCGAGCGCTCCTGGGACTTCAACGAGTGGGGTCTCGATGTCAATGAGTTTGAGCGTCTCCACCGCCTCGCTGTAACAGAACGCCGAATGCTCTCGTGGATGCCCTGTATCGAAGGTGCAGCGGAGTCACTCTGGCGTTTATCCGATGCAGGCGTATGGATCCGCATTATCACTCACCGTCTATATGTCAACTGGAGCCACGCCACGGCAATAGCCGACACTGTTTCTTGGCTGGACCAGGAGGACATCCCCTACAGGGACATCTGCTTCTTGGGAGACAAGCCCGAGGTCGGTGCCGACTTGTACATCGATGACGGCCCCCACAACGTCGACGCCCTCCGAGCCACCGGTAATCGAGTGATAATCTTTGACGCTCCTTACAACCGGCACTTACCGGGAACACGTGCCACCACTTGGCAGGAGTGTGAACGCCTCGTCTTAGCTGACGCTGCAGAGCGTGGCTACGAATTCCAGACGGCCCTGCCCGGCATAAACCAGGGACTCCGTCGACTAGCCGATCTTCCAACTGACGATCTTTAGCGCCGGCGAAAGTTCGCGGGACGCTTTTCGGCAAACGCACGGGGACCCTCTTTCCCGTCTTCAGAGGCAAACACAGAGCGACTCAGCGGTTCTTCAAAGGCAAATGCCTCGGATTCGGTCATACCCGAGGTTTCCCTCAATGTCCGCAGGATGGCCTCGATTGCCAAGGGCCCGTTCGCTGACACTGTTCTGGCAATTTCCAGGGCCCGCTTCAAAGCAGTTCCATCAGGAACTACTTCACCGATGAGGCCAATTCGCTTGGCCTCATCGGCTTTCAAATGGCGTCCAGTGAGAAGGATGTCGGCAGCTTCCGTATATGGAATCTGGCGGACGAGTCGAACCGCCGAACCGCCCCCCGGATAGAGGGACCAGCGGGCTTCCGAAACACCAAAGATCGAACTTTCGCCAGCTACCCGGATCTCTGTGCCCTGGAGGATTTCGGTACCTCCCGCGATGGCGTTGCCCTCCACCGCTGCGATCACCGGAACCCTGGGGTGTCGTGTCTTGAGGAGTCCGTCGTATATCCACCGAGATCCCTCCCGCTCCATCCGACCAGCCACGTCGTAGTCGTCGGTGGGGTCGACATCGTCGGCCATCGCTCGTAGGTCCATTCCGGCCGAAAAGTGCTTTCCAGCACCGGTAAGGACGCAAACGCGAACGTCCTTATCGGCATCAATCTCATCCCAGGCATCGGCCAAACGACCGAACATGGCCAAAGTCATCGCGTTCCGGCGAGCCGGTCGGTTCATTCTCAGGATGACCACGGGTCCGTCTCGTTCGATCAATAGGTCAGGCATGATGTTTACTTCTCGGAGGGCCTGGGACCTGCTGAGGCACTCCGCAGTGCCGGAACCACCTCGTCAGCAATCAGTTGTAGTGAGTCCCACCCCACCTCGGGGTCGATCCCTCCACACAACGGATGCACCACCGCTGCCCCGTTGGTCCGCACAAGGTCCACACACTGGTCTGGTGTGACAATTGCGTGTTGCCCTCCCGCCCGCAGCGTCGAGAGATCCGTGGCGTCAACCTGCCAACTCGTGCGCTGGTCGGCCTTTTGCCAGGAGGCATAGGTTTGGGCGTCATAAAGCAGGTTCTCACCGATCTGCTCCCACAGTGCTTCTGGGTCACGGCTCACCAGCACCAGACCAGGACCATTTGGTAAAGCGCAGAACGGAGTTTCATGCCCTGCAGCCTCCGATGCCTCCAAGTACGCCGCCGCGAGAGCCCCGTCACCGATTGCCGGAACGAACGCTAGATGGTGACGAGCTGCACGTTGGGCGGACGCTTCTACCGAGCCCCCGACTGCAAGGAGCGAGTGCGGAGGACTGGTAGGGCGCGGGGTTATCAGAATCGGTCGGCCGTCAACTTCGAGTGGTTCTCCACTCCACGCGGCAAGCATCGCTGCGATTGCTTCTTCAGTGGCCTGGCCGCGTCGGCTTCGATCCCGACCGAACATGGCGAACTCCTCATCCCGGTAACCGATCCCTGCCACCACGCTGATTCGACCCGGTGCCATCAAATCGATCGCCGCGACATCCTCTGCTACCCGTATCGGATCGTGGAGAGGCAGCAGCAGAGCCGATACAGAGCAGAACAGATTCCTAGTTGCTGCGAGTACTCCGGCAGCAACCACCAATGGAGCGCTCATAAAGCCATCTTCAGCCCCATGGTGTTCCGACAGAACCACTCCGGCAAAACCGTGGGAGTCGGCGAAGCGGACCATCTCCAGCATTTCGCCGTACTGACGAGCCGGGGTCAGATCATCGACGAACGGCGGGATCCGGAGATCAAAACGAAGCAGGAGCACCCAGCCTCCCCTCAGTGCCGAATTTCTGCAAACGCCGAGCGAGCTGCCACTAGGTCCAAGCGGTTGGTAATACCTATCCAGGTCTCCTCAGTGTCCAAAACATCAACCACCAGTTTGCCGGTCTGGCGCTGCTCATCAAGGGCAACTGGTAAGAGGAACTCAATGCTCTCTGAGCCGGCGTTAGTCTCAAGAAACTCGTTCCACTGGCCCACTAGTCCAGTGACTACCTCAACCGACAAGCCCCAGATATTCATTGACACCGGCGTCTCAGGGTCCAGTTCACCAGGTGGAGTACTCGCCCAGATCTCGTCGCCCCGGCGCTCGATTCCATGAGTTTCGACCAAACTTACCAATCGACCTTCACCATCAACTTCGCAGACCCCACGGGACACCGACCCAGAGGTCGGCAAAGTTTGACCGAGGCGAAATCCGAGCATGACACCTCGAGCAACCTCGTCCGAGCGGCCCTCTGTGATCGAATTAGCCACCATGGCAATGCCCGTGGGGCCGTAGTAATCGTCGGCGTTGAGGACAATCACCGGTCCATCTATCACCGACAATGCGCTAATCACTGCGTGTCCGGTACCCCAGGGCTTTACACGACGAGGACCATGGCAGTCCTGATGGACAATTGTTAGCTCAAGGTCTGGATGCTGGCTCGTCAAGTGCGACCGCAACTCCGCATCGAGGTCCGATCGGCCGACGACAACTATTCGTTCAACACCAGCGTTTCGAGCTTCGCGAATCGAGTGGTCGAGAATCGCCGCGCCGCCCGGACCGACGGCAGCCAGTTGCTTCGTGCCCCCGAATCGCGTCCCGAGACCACCAGCCAGCACCAGAAGGCTGGCTTGCGCGACGCGGTGTCCCACCCTCATGGCCCTTCGGGCACCAGCCGCGTCGGGGACCGTTCGCCCCTCAGGAATGCCGACCGGGCTTCATCACCGCGTCCAAGCAGGTTTAACTCGAAGGTGAACCCCTGCTCATAGCGGTAACTCCGACGGACGTCGACCGGGTCAATGCCATTCATTGATGCCTTGGCTGCACGAAGTACGTCAGAGTTCTTAGCTGCTAAGACGCCCGCCACCTCAGTAGCCGTGTCCGCCAGTTCGTCAGCGGACACGACGCGAAGCACCGACCCATAGGCATGAAGTTCCTCTGCGCTAGCCAACTCGCAGCTGTAGAGCATCCAGCGCGCCCGGTGAGCCGGCACAAGACGCATAAGGTGCGTGGCTGCTCCCAACGCTCCGTTATCCACCTCCGGCAGACCGAAGCCCACGCTCTCTGCAGCAACGATGACATCTGCATTTCCCACCAAGCCGATCCCGGTACCCAGACAGAAATCGTTCACCGCTGCCACTACCGGAACGGCACACTCATAGACCGCCCGAAACGCCTCTTCGCACGACCGGTTGGCCTCCACCAGGCCACGATGCCCCCCATCAGAATCCATGGCCTGGATCTCCTTGATATCGACGCCTGCACAGAAGCCGCGACCTCGCGCCGTCAGGACCACCACTCGCACATCCTCCCGAGTCCGATAGCCATCCAACAGACCAGCTAGTGCATAGGTGTCCGCAGCCCCCAATGCATTCACTGGAGGGTTATCCATCGTGATGGTGGCAACTCCGTCAACCACTACTTCTTGTAAGGCCACTGCGCGATACCTCCCTCAAGAAGCCCGCCGGAGTAGGACCGACGAACCATGCCCGAAAAGACCCTGGTTGGCTGTGACACCAACCCGGGCTCCTTCAACCTGCCGAGCACCAGCCTGACGCCGTAGCTGCCAGGTCAACTCACAGACCTGGGCAATAGCCTGAGCAGGTACCGCCTCTCCAAACGCCCCGAGTCCGCCACTTGGATTGACCGGGACCCGCCCTCCAATTGACGTCTCCCCGGCCCGTAAGAGCGCTTCGGCCTCACCCTCTTCACAGAGGCCCAGTTGTTCGTACCAATCCAGTTCGAGTGCTGACGAAAGATCGTAGACCTCAGCTACATCGACGTCGGCAGGACCCATTCCCGCCTCGGCATAGACCTGCGCTCCGATGGAGTCCTTGAATCCAAGATCAGGTGGTTCAGCACTGGCCGCCGAATCAGTAGCCAGGTACGGCAGGTCAATCACAGTGTCCGGATATGTAGGGGTCACCGTGGATAGGCCCGCCACACGCACTGGATCAGCAACTCCCTTCGACCGCGCATAGTCCATAGAACAGACGACCAAGGCTGCTCCGCCGTCGCTCGTGGCACAGATCTCTAACAGGCGCAGCGGATCTGAGACGACCGGCGAGTTGGATATGTCTGCTACGTCGTACTCCTTTGGGTAGCGGGCATTTGGATTATGGACTCCGTGGCGGCTGTTCTTGGCCTTCACCATCGCGAAGTCCTCTGGTGTAGCTCCGTATCTGGCCATCCGACGTCGAGCATGAAGGGCGAAATACACAGGGTTGGTGGCTCCCACCATGTGGAACCGGAGCCAGTCGGTGTCGTCCGGCCTAACCCCATCCTGTGGAGCCAAGAACCCCTTAGGTGTGGTGTCAGCACCAACTACCAGTGCCACGTCGCACACCCCAGACAGAATCTGCCCTCGGGCCACTGATAGCGCAGTCACCCCAGAGGCGCACGCCGCATAACTACTGGCCACCTGAGCACCCGTAAATCCCAGAGCGCGGGCAAACGTGGAGCCCGCTACGTAGCCGGGATAACCACATCGGACGGTTATAGCCCCCGACACGAAGCCCACTTCTCTCCAGTCCACATCGGCATCAACGAGGGCCTCTCGGGCAGCATGGATTCCGTACTCAACAAAGTTCCGGCCCCACTTGCCCCAAGGGTGCATCCCCACCCCGAGGACAGCGATCTCCTCCATCGATCCCATCCTCCTAATTCACGCCAGTAGCCGACTCGCCCAGAACAGGTCGCCATTGCCAAGTTAGGTACTCAGTCTCCTCGTCCTCGTACAGCACACCCAGTTCCAACTCCACTTCCATCCCGACCTCGAGGTCGCCAACGGCAAAGTCAGGCACCACCTGGCCGAGCACGACCATCCGTTCTACATCCAGTTCCACGGCAGCCACCACCACAGGCACGTACGGTTCAGTCACGACGAATGGGGGTGGTGGCGGATATGCGCTGTTCGTGAAAGACCAGATTCGACCCCGGCGAGTCAGAAGGACCTCCTCCACGCCGCTGGAGGGACAACTCGGGTCCGCACCACCGAGATCGCGGGGAAAGCAATATCCTCCGGTATCAAGCAGACGACCACCAATCAACTGTGGTTCGCCGCCCATGGTGAAGAGGCCCTCAACAGCCGGTACGCGCCTTTTGGTGGTGATGGCCATCATCCTGCCGCTCCCCGAGGCCTGGTTGACAAGTTTGTCGTCGTGGGCACCTAGATCCATGATCCAAAGGGATCCTAGGACCGACATCCACCTTGTCTGCGATCCGAGAGAGGGGACCTGCAACAGCCTGTTGAGATCCGCAGCCGTGTCGCACCAAAACTTTGAGAGAGAACTATCTCCTCTGGTTGTCTGGGTTCACCGCCACCAGATTGACTGCCGCTGTTCGCCAGCAAATGTCTAGAACCTTTGCGCCTGATGCCGAATGCGCCAAAGGAGGCCGGTACCGTCGCCCATCGATGGTCTACCGAGCATCGACGCAGGACTATGGAGCCGAAACGTTTGACGAATCTGCCTTCGTCCAACGGGTCTCTGCCTTTCTCGATAACCACTGCCCACGCCTCGACTCAGTTGATCAGCTAATACCTGAGAGCCGGACTCCACCTAGCGAGGCCATGTCACTCGACGCTGCACGGAGCTATCAGGCCTCGCTAGACGACGCCGGTCTGGCTGGCCTCACCTATCCAACTGAGTACGGGGGTGCCGGCCTGACTCAGCGTCACCAGGAACTCTTCACCCAGACAGCCGCCGGTTGGCGACTTCCCGATGGACCGTTGTCAATCAGCCACGGTATGTGCCTGCCCATGTTGAACGAGTACGGCACTCATGAGCAGAAGTCGGCCTATCTCCCCGACAACATCCGAGGAACAACGATCTGGTGTCAGATGTTTTCCGAGCCAGGAGCTGGCTCAGATATCGCAGGCCTCTCCACTCGGGCAGTTCGTGATGGCGATCAATGGATCCTCGACGGCCAGAAAGTCTGGACCTCAGGCGCCCACTACTGCGACCTCGGTCTGGTGGTCGCCCGAACTGATCCATCACTGCCAAAGCACCAGGGCCTCTCCATGTTCATCGTTGACTTGCAAGTCTCCGGTATCGACATTCGCCCACTTCTTCAGATCTCGGGGACTCGCGGCTTTAACGAGGTCTTCTTCAATGGTGCACGTATTCCGGCATCCAGCCTGCTCGGCGATGTGAATCAGGGTTGGAATCTCGCGGTCAGCATGCTCATGTTCGAGCGCGTCTCAATCGGCGCCGGTGCTGGAGGCCTTAACACAAAGCGCCACCCGGAGCTCATCCGTCTCGCGCACCAACTTGGCCGACACACCGACCCCACTGTCCGCCAGGCTTTAGCCGAACTCGTGATCAGCGAGGAAATCAAGGACTATGTCGGCCAACGGATCCGAAGTGCGATCGCTAGCGGCCGCGTGCCCGGCCCAGAAGGCTCGATAGCCAAATTGACCGGATCCCTTTTGGCCCGTCGGGTCAGAGACGCGTCGATGGCCATCCTCGGCCCGGCTGGACAGGCCTGGGGCCTAGCCGACAACGCCCACAGCGAAGCTCGCGACTGGGCCAGGTTTTGCGTGTCCGCTGCCGGAGCGAGCATTGCCGGTGGAACTGACGAGGTGCAGCGAAACATCATCGGCGAGAGGGTTCTTGGCCTACCCAAGGAGCCTGATCCTTTCAAGGGCGCTGCGTGGCGCGACGTCCCGAGGAGCTAAGCATGTGCCGCCAGTCCGCAGACCGAGGCATTTACCGGTGTTCCTTGATCTAACCGATGACCAAAAGGCCCTCCAGGCCGAGTTGCGGATCTACTTCCGCGACTTGATGACACCTGACCTTAAAACTCGGGTTTCTAATGCTGAGTTCGCCGAAAACCCCGACTACAAGGCGTTGATCCGGCAGATAGGCGGTGACGGCTGGCTTGGAGTCGGCTGGCCAACAGAGTACGGCGGCAAGGGCTTCACGCCTATCGAGCAGTACATCTTCTTCGACGAATCTCAAGCCGCTGGATGCCCAATCCCATTCCTTACCACTAACACCGTTGGACCAACTATTCGTCAGTTCGGAACCGACGAGCAACGAGCGTTCTTCCTACCTAAGGTTCTTGCCGGCGAGGTCCACTTCTCTATCGGCTACTCCGAGCCTGATGCCGGCACTGACCTCGCCTCTCTTCGTACACGAGCAGACCATGAGGGCGACGCCTGGGTGATCAACGGCCAGAAGTTGTACACGAGCCTCGCCTACAACGCCGACTACATATGGCTCGCGGCCCGCACCGATCCAAGCGCCCCCCCTCACAGGGGGATCACGATGTTCCTCGTGGATACCAGCGACCCGGGATTTTCCATCCAACCGTTTGAGACTTTCGGTCAGACCCACACAACAGCCACCTTTTACGATGACGTCCGAGTCGCCGATGCCATGCGAGTCGGCGAGGTGAATGGCGGTTGGGCTCTGATCACCAACCAACTCAATTACGAACGAGTATCCCTGTTCCCTGGCGCCCGTCTGACCACGCTGACCGATCAGGGTCTGGCCTGGGCTCGTGACACCGTGGCGGCCGACGGGCGCCGAGTCATAGAACACGAATGGGCAGGCATCAAGCTTGCTGAATGCCGGGCCTTGGCTCGGCATCTGGACCTACTCAACTGGTATGTCGCTGCCGAGAACACCGCTGGACGTATGAGCCCCGCCGACTCTTCCGCTGTGAAGGTCCACGGGTCGGAATCAATGCATCGCATGTACACGCTTCTCACTGAAGTAATGGGGGCCACCGGCCATCTGACGCCGGACTCGCCGGGCTCGACCATCCTCAACTCCATAGAGGTGGCGTACCGCAGTGTCTGGGTCTTGACGTTTGGTGGGGGTACGAACGAGGTGCAAAGAGACATCATCGGCAGGACGGGCCTAGGCCTTCCCCGTGAAAGACTCCGGCAGCCAAAGAATCAAGCCTAACTATGGATTTCACTCCGACCGAGGAACAGCAGGCAGTTGCTGACTTAGCTGATGCAATTCTGGGTGATTCTCTGAACATTGAGCGGCATCAGGAAATTGAGGCGGTTGCTGGCTGGTTCGACCGTTCCCTCTGGGCCAAGTTGGCCGATTCTGGACTCCTTGGCATTGCCCTGGATAATGACGTCGGAGGGGTGGGTCTAGATGCCGTATCGCTAGCCCTGATTTTGCGCGCTCAAGGCAATCACGTTGCTCCCCTTCCGCTGCTACCGACCTGCATGGCCGCTTTGATAATCGACCTTTATGGTTCTACCGCACAGAGAAACCGAATACTGCCGGGCGTGTCAGACGGATCGACAGTGCTGACCGTCGCTGTCCAGGAGTACCTGGATGACAGGCTCCACCAGCCCTCTTGCCACTTTGAATCCACTTCAGATGGCAAGGGCTTCCTATCGGGTCGCAAGGTCGTAGTCGAGTACCTGGACGCTGCTCAAGCGATTCTCGTCACCGCATCCACCGAGCAGGGACCGCGGTGCATCATGGTCGAAGTCCCGGATTCGGGCCTCGAAGCTGCTGGGATTCGGTCGAGCGAGGGTACCTCTACCCGACGTCAGCCCCTGTGGGACGTCACCTTCGATGGCGTGGTCGGTGAGGTTGTCGGCGGCAATGTCGCAGTGACATCCCTCCTCGACCACCTCCGACTAGGAATTTGTGCCACACAGTTGGGAGTTACCGAGCAGGCGCTGGCCTTGACAGCTGAATACACGTCGTCCCGCGAGCAATTCGGACGACCCCTCGCTGCCTTTCAGGCAGTTGGCCAGCGACTCGCCGACCAATTTGTGAACGTCAGTGGGATAAGGCTTGCCACGATGTCGGCGGCCTGGCGCTTAGCCAACGGACAAGACGCGTCAGAGGACCTTCTCGTCGCCAAGTGGTGGGCCTCGGAACGTGCTACCGACATCGCCAACGCCACGCAGCACTGCCACGGTGGGGTCGGTGTGGCCAAGTCCTACCCCCTGCACCGATACACCCTCTGGAACAAACATCTGACCACCTCGCTAGGAGCCGGAACGCAAACCTTGCGTCACCTTGGCAACCTGCTTGCTGCAGGTTGACGAAAGTCCGGATACATCTATGACTCACCACGACCTACTAATCCTGGGCGGCGGCTCTGGCAACACGATCGTCGGCCCGGAACATGATGACTGGGACGTCGGCATCGCCGAGCCTGCCGAATTCGGCGGGACCTGCATGAACCGTGGATGCATTCCTTCAAAGATGCTGGTGCACGCAGCGGACGTCTCGCTAGCTGCACGAAATGGGCAACGTCTTGGCTTGCGGACGTCCGCCGCGGCCGCCGACTGGCCAGCCGTGCGTGATCGTGTATTCAACCGTATCGATTCAATCGCTGCCAACGGACTCGCCTACAGAGAGTCTCTAGAAAACGTCACGGTCTACCGACACAGCGCTCGGTTCATCAATGATCGCACGGTAGATCTGGGAGGCGAGGCCGTAACTGCGGACCGAATCGTCTTGGCCATCGGCGCACGGCCGTCTATTCCGGCAATTCCTGGCATCACCACTGTCCCCTACCGGACGTCAGACGACGTGATGCGCCTAGACACCCTCCCCCAGCACTTGGTAGTGCTGGGCGGCGGCTTCATTGCGGTTGAAATGGCTCATATTTTCGATGGCCTTGGTAGTCGGGTAACCATCGTCCATCGCGGTGACCAACTCCTTCGGGGAACTGACGACGACATCAGGCGACGCCTCACCGCTACGTACACCGAGAGGATGGACGTCCAACTCAATACCTCTATCGAGCGGGCGGAATTCCTCAACGGCGCGCACCGCCTCATTTTCTCCGACGGATCAACAATTGAGGGCGACCAACTGCTTGTCGCCACGGGGCGGATTCCCAACGCTGATCTTGCGGATGTGGCTGCTGGCGGAATAGGCGTCAACGAACACGGATACGTCATCACTGATGAACGCCTCCGGACGACTGCCGAGAAGGTCTGGGCCCTAGGTGACGTCACTAACCCTGTGCAACTGAAGCACACCGCCAACGATGAGGCCCGTCTAGTGGCTCGCCAACTGATTGACGATGCCGACCACACCACAATCGATCGTCGATTCGTGCCACACGCGATCTTCGGCCATCCCCAAATTGCGTCAGTCGGACCAACCGAAGCCGAGTTGCTTGCAGCCGCGCGCCCATACGTAGTTGCAGTCCGCGACTATTCAGAGACTGCCTACGGCTGGGCAATGGAAGACGAAAGCGGATTCGCCAAGGTTCTCGCCGACCCAGAAACTCGTGAACTTCTTGGAGCTCATATCATCGGACCGCAGGCCCCGACGCTCGTCCAGTTGCTTGTTCAGGGAATGGCCGCCGGCCTCACCGTCGACGACATGGCCCGCAATCAATTATGGATACATCCAGCTATGCCGGAACTGGTCGAGCAGGCCCTCCTTGCGCTCTAATCGACCTTCATGACGAAAGGGACTACTGAATGGACGACCTAACTGGACGAGTGGCCGTCATCACTGGCGGAGCATCGGGTATAGGGCTTGCCTTCGCCCGCCGCTTTGCCACGGCCGGTATGAAAGTGGTCCTAGCCGACATAGAGATTCCCATATTGGACGACGCCGTAGCAGGCCTGCAGGAGTCGGGCGCTGACGCACTCGGAATCCAATGCGACGTCTCTAATCCGGATTCTGTCAGTGAACTTGCTTTAAGGGTGGATGAGGTCCATGGGGCGACACACGTCCTCTGTCTGAACGCTGGGGTCGCCCACTCGGCTCCTCTCGTTGAGCAGTCTCTCGCTGACTGGAAGTGGGTACTCGGCGTGAACCTGATGGGCATCGTGCATGGCTTGGATTCATTCTTGGCCAAGATGACAGCCCAAAATGAGGGGCACATCGTCATTTCTGCCTCGGTGGCCGGGCACACCGCATACCCTGGGATTGGGCCATATTCAGCCTCCAAGCATGCCGCCATTGCGATAGCAGAGACACTCCACAATGAACTGCTGTCCTCCGGTTCTCAGGTGCGCGTGACCGCACTGTGTCCGAGCTTTGTCAACACGCAAATAATTGATTCCGGAAGAAATCGACCCGAGCATCTGACAAATCCCCTAGCCGATACTCCCACTGCTGAGGAAATAGCCACTCGGGACGCCGTGCGCGAGATGCTGGCTACCGAGGCCCACAGTCCTTCAAGTGTGGCGGATCTCGTCTACGACGCCATTCTGTCCGGCTCCTTCTGGGTTTTCACTGACGATCAGTTCTCCGAAGCGATCGCCAGACGCAACGAGGAGGTACTCCAGCGAATGAACCCCTCGTCTCTCATTAGTCTCTTCGAAGAGTCTGACTCGAGGGAGTCCCAACACTGAGATGGTCCAGTAGATCTCGACCGCTACGAGCCATCCGACGACGAGGCCAGGATCGTCTCACGCGCCCAACGGTAGTCCGACTTGCCGCTCGGGCTTCGAAGAAGCCGATCCACGAAAACAACCTTCTTGGGTACTTTGTAAGCGGCCACTCGAGTCCGAAGCTGACTGCACAACTCCTCCTCGCCTACAGATCCGCTCACCGCCAACTCCACTACCGCTGCAACCGCCTGTCCCCAACGTTCGTCATCGATACCAACCACATTGCAGTCAGTGACCTCTTCGAATCCTTTGAGGAGTTCTTCAATCTCCTCCGGATAGACCTTTTCTCCGCCTGTGTTGATGCAGCCTGACCCGCGCCCAAGAAGGGTGATAGTGCCATCCAATTCCACCGTCGCCCAATCGCCCGGTATGGACCACCTCCGGCCATTTATTGTCGGAAAGGTCTTCTCGGTCTTTTCAGGATCTTTGAAATAGCCGATGGGAAGTGGCCAGGCTGTTGCCAACCTTCCTTGTTCACCGGACCCCGGCACCACCTCTGCGTTCTGCTCATTGAAGACCCGTGTGTGCTCCGAAAGCATGAACCGAGAACTCGTTTCGGAAGCAAGCTGAGAACTCCGACGCCGAGACGTGATCTGGCTAGCCATTCCGGTTCCTTCCGAGGAGCCCAGAGAGTCCAGGATCGTGCAGGGGTGGTGATCAAGCAGCGCCTCTTTGAGCTTTCCGCTAAAGACAACCCCGGAAGAGACCAGGAGTCTCAGCGACGACAAGTCAAAGGGCTGTCCCTCGGCAGCCGCTCTGTCGAGGGATTCGAGCATGGGGCGACCAAAGGCGTCCCCCACCATGGTGATCATGGTTATCCGATCCCGAGCAACGAGACTCCACAATTCGTCAGCGTCGAAACTTCGGGCAACAAGGGTGGCCAGCATGCCGCCGTGCGACAGTGTGGCCAAGCCTGGGATACCGGATGTCCCATGCATTAGCGGCGCTGCACAGAGCTGCCGGATCTCCTTGTCCGTATCAGCGATACGCCTCGCTGTCGCCGCTGCCTCTGATGGAGTCGTCGGCACGACTTCACCAAATGGCCGAAATGTTCCCTCCATTCCGCCAAGAAGATTCTGATGATCCCACATCACCGCCTTCGGCATTCCTGTGGTGCCACCTGTGTAGAGGAACCAAAGGTCGCTTCCAGAACGATCGATCCTGTTGGCAGGATCCGCTGTCGCCGCTAGCTCGAATTGCACTGACCAGTCAGGAGCTTCCTTTTGCTCCCCACCAACACGAACCAGCAACCGCAGGCGGGGACAGCGATGTCTCGCTTCCTCTACTTGGTCTTCCAACGTGTGGTCATAGAACAAGGCCTCGGCGTCGGAATTCTCCAAGATGTACGCCAACTCCTCGGCGTTATAGCGATAATTCACATTGGCGGGAACTGCGCGCAATTTAAAGGTCGCGAACTGCGCTTCGGGGTACTCCCTGCCGTTGTACAGATAGAGGGCGACTTTCGAATTTCGACCGAGGCCGTGCTCTAGAAGGGTCGTGGCGAGGCGGGCTGCCCGATCTTCAAATTCAGCCCAACATATGTGCCTGCCAGATACCGACACAGCAGGCCGTGTTTCGCCGAGTTCATCTGCTACGGCCTCCCAAGCCGTTGCCAGATTCAGTTGCCCATCCACTGCTGCCACGGCGAGCGAGCGTATCCGGCCCGACAAATCCTTCAAGAAAGTAACCGAGTCTGTCGGAAGTACGCACCTATGCTCGACCAACGTGGGTAGTACTTTCGGACACTCGTTTCGCCTCACGACCTGGGGCGAGAGCCATGGTGCTGGCATCGGCGTAGTGGTCGATGGTTGTCCACCGCGCCTACCGATCTCTGAGGCCGACCTACAGCATGATTTGGATCGGCGCCGACCCGGTCAGAGTCGCCTGACCACGCAGCGAGACGAGGGCGATAGAGCTGAGATCCTGTCGGGGGTCTTCGAAGGTCGTACCACGGGCGCCCCCATAGCAGTACTGGTCCGCAACGGGGATGCCCGACCCGCCGCGTATCAGCACCTGAAGGATCTCTACCGGCCGTCACACGCAGATTTCACCTACGACGCCAAATATGGACTGCGTGACTGGAGGGGTGGTGGTCGTGCTAGCGCGCGCGAGACCATTGGCCGAGTCGCAGCCGGTGCCATAGCCCGACGGCTGTTAGCTGAAGTGGCTGGAATCGAAGTTCTGGCATGGGTATCCCAGGTCCACGATGTCTACTCATCTGTAGACGCCACCGCCGTCACCCTCGAGGATGTAGAGGCTCATCCCACGCGGTGTCCCGACCCGAAGGCTGCCAAGGCCATGGAGGCAGCAATCGATACTGCGCGTCGAGACGGTGACTCCCTCGGAGGAATTGTCTCCGGCGTAGCTCGCTGCATACCAGCCGGCCTCGGCGCTCCCGTCTTCGACCGCCTAGAAGCCGACCTGGCCAAAGCGATGCTCTCACTGCCCGCCTCCAAGGGCTTTGATATCGGAAGCGGCTTTGACGCGGTCAACATGACCGGACGGGCCCACAACGACTCGTTTGTCCCGGGCCCCAACGGCCCACAGACGGCAACTAACCGATCCGGCGGGGTTCAGGGCGGCATAAGTACTGGAGACGATCTGACGTTCCGTGTTGCCTTCAAGCCGACAGCTACCATCGCGTCGCTTCAAGACACAGTGACCATCGATAACGAGGTCGTCACCCTGGAAGCCAAGGGCCGCCATGACCCCTGCGTCCTACCCCGCGCCGTCCCAATGGTTGAGGCGATGACCCTCTTGGTCCTTGCCGATCATTGGCTCCGCCAGCAGGCGGTGGACGTTCTCCCTCGTTAGCTCCCCTCTCTGGTCCTGGAGGTCGGTCCAGTTCTGCCCCAGATTCGGTCGCTAACTAGACTTTGGCAAGGTAAGGGAGGATGCCATGGCCGGGGGGAATACACGGAGCAACTCACCAACTTTCGCCGACAAGCCAATTCCCTACGACATACCGGAGTTCAAGGACATCGCGTCGGAGAGGCGTCATCGCAAACAGCGTCTCGCCGCCGCCTTTCGGATTTTCGGCAAATTTGGCTTCTCGGAGGGGGTGGCTGGACACATAACAGTTCGAGATCCCGAACACGATGCCTGCTTCTGGGTCAACCCCTTCGGCCTACCGTTCAGCCACATCAGCGTCTCGGACCTGCTATTGGTCAACCACACTGGCCAAGTCATCCAAGGTGATTACGCGGTAAACCAGGCTGCATTTGCAATCCACTCTGAACTACACATGGCCCGACCCGATGTTGTAGCGGCTGCCCACTCACACTCGCTCCACGGTAAAGCATGGTCGTCGCTGGGTCGCCTCCTCGATCCAATCACCCAGGATTCTTGTGTCTTCCACGGCGACCACGTGTTGTTCGACGACTATACGGGAGTGGTTAACGACCCCGAAGAGGGCAAGCGGATCGCCTACACACTTGGCGACAAAAGCGCCGCCATCCTTCGGAACCATGGTCTTTTGACCGTCGGTGGAAGTGTCGACGCTGCCACATGGCTATTCGTGACCATGGAACGCAGCTGTCAAGCCCAACTGCTAGCGGAAGCGGCTGGCACCCCGGTACTAATGGATGAAGAAACCGCAGCCGCAACACACCGTCAGGTAGCTGGAAATTTCGCTAGTTGGTTCAGCGCTCAACCGCTGTTCGACCAAATCCTGCGCGAACAACCCGACCTAGTCAACTAACCATCGGCACTACACGCGAGCGGAGAGCTCAGGATCGGCTTGCCTCTTGCGGGTAGTTCACTTTCTTGAACTTCTTGCCAGGCAACCACCCAGTGAAGTCGAGACTCATAGTTCAGGCAGCGTGGGTAACCAGAAGTCGATCGAGATCACTCCTGTACAGAATGCGAACTCGTATTCCAGGATGACGTTCGCGAAGCATGCGAACTTTGCGGTTTTTCCGAGTCACCAATGACTGCCGCAGCGTGGTCACCTCGAGATAGAGGTCATGCTCAGGGAGATAGAAGTCCGGAGTAAACGCTGTGGTCGGGTTGCCATCTCGGTCAGCCTCCAACACGAAGGTGCGGGGCTCATACTCCCAAGCGATTTCGTAGAAGTCGAGTAGGTCCGCCACCTGTCGCTCGGAATCATGAGAAAAGATCGGGTCGACATCGGGCGGGTCAAGCCGTAACGGACGAACGTTCAAAAGGTTCTCCGGCCTCGAGAACTTCGAGGAGCGAGGGCCACAGCGACCCCGTTCGCAGCCAGAATTCTTCTACTCCCCGATTGCTCGGGCCCGGCGCGTGTCCCTCACCAAATCCCGATCCTGGGGATAAAGCTCAACGATGGCGGCGTCCACTTCGTCCTTTACGCCAGCGAGCGGGAGGATGTTCAATACGCCCTGTCCGTGCCGGAGCAAATCGACGATCTCCTCTTCACCGGCGCGGACCATGACCGATGAACCTCGGATGACCAGATTCACTTGCGTAACGTCTTCGTCCAGGTGTTCGGCCAGATAAGTAAAAACTTCTCGAACCAACCCGAGACGGATACCGGCGTCCAGCAGCGACTTAACGGCCCGCAGTTCCAACAGGTCTCGATAGGAATAGCGTCGGCGACTTCCGCTCCCGTGAGCTTTGGCAAGTGACGGCTTAACTAGGTCAGTTCGCGCCCAGTAGTCCAATTGACGGTAGGTGATTCCTACTATCTCTGCTGCCTTCTTCCCCGAGAAGCCAACGTCCGTCGCCTCGCCGAGTTTGATCGATTCGTTGTCCATTGGGACGTCCCTCCAGTGTGGGCGAGTTCCAATAGTGGAACTACAGCCCTGTTACTCGATACAGCGTAGAGAGCCAGCACTTCTTCGTCAACGATTTCGCGCTTAGAGTGAGATATTTCGCGCTTTCCGCGAGATATACAAGGAACCTATACAGGCTGGCAAAACCTGTTAGCTATCAAAATCCTCGGGCTGGACAGACTCCAGAAAGGCCCGGAACTCCTGCAGTTGCGCTTCAGCACCAGGACCGCCCGACTCCTCCGTAGTCGGCGGCGGAGCGACGAAGCCGGCATCATCTAGCACTTCTTCTGCAACAAAGACCGGAGCACCGTTGCGAACGGCTAGTGCAATGGCGTCGGACGGCCTAGCCGACATAACCTCAACGCCCGCTGGACCTCGCAAGGTGAGCTCAGCAAAGAAAGTACGTTCTCGGAGGTCAGTGACCAACACCTGTTCAACCGAGACCGAGAAGGTCTCCAAAAAAAGCGACATGAGGTCATGGGTCATGGGCCGGGGTGGCTCTTGTCCTGCCAAAGCCAAAGCAATCGCCTTGGCCTCTGGAAGTCCGATGAATATTGGAAGAATCCGTTCGCCATCTACCTCGCGCAGGATCACCACCGGCGTGTCCGAGGGCAGGACCTCTTGGACACCAACAACCTCCATGGCAATCACGGTCGTTTCCCCTCAAGGGTGAAGAGGTTGGTGATCGGGGCGCTGGAGTCCGACTGCACAAAGTTGACCCTAGTTCGATACCCCGGATCGGCCGACGTTGCAGACCTCTTCGATGAATTCCGGTCCGCCTTTGTTGAGTTCGGATAAATCAACCTCGATCACCGCCGAGAGGTTCCGAAAGTATCCCCGGTGGTCCAACCCGTAGCCGACGAGATAGGACGCTTCAGTTGGGAAACCCACATACTCAATCTCCATGGGCAAGACCCTCCGGTCGGTTCGGTCAAAAAGGGTGCACGTGCGAATCTCTTCCGCCCCATGGGAAACCAGATGCCGCCGCAAGTAGTCGAGCCGGAAACCGGTGTCGACAACGCCCTCTACCAGCAGCACCGATCGACCCCCCACGTCGATCCGTAGATCATTGGTTAGTCGGACCCGACCACTGTCGGGAGCAAAGGAGCTAAGGGCAAGGAAGTCAATTTCGACGGGGACTTCGAATCGCCGAGTCAGATCGGCCAAGAAAGGTAGGCAGCCCTTCAGCACCCCTACCACCACGGTTCGTTCATCAACCCAAGCGGCAAGATCTTGAGCAAGGCCAGCCACTCGGTCGTCGATCTCCGCTGAGGAGCGGTGCAACGTCATGGCCTTCACCGCCCTAGACCTCTGAGCTCGCGACGAATTAGAAGCTCATGCAAGGCCGACCCGGCATCGAGCAACTCGTCCACCAGGCGACGGACCTCCGATACTGCTATTTCGCCTTTCCCACGTTCCAAAGCCAGTGGATGAAGCAACTGTTCAAGAAGGCCCGCTTCCCGCTTGGCTGACACCAAAAAACCTCGGAGGTGTCGCGCGTCAAGGCCGTGACCGAGGAAACAGGCCGCCACCCGAGCGACTAGGACGTCCTCGTCGTCGTATACCCTCGTGCGCCCAGCAGACCGACCCTCAATAAGACCGAGCCGTTCCAGTTCACCTACAACTTCCTCGCCCAGGCCAACCATACGGGCCAGCTCAGAGCGGCTCATGCTGACCGAGCCCGAACTAGGACTGCCGATCTGCTCACGAAATGCCGGTACCGAAACTGAGCCCCCTTCTTCTGTGTCTTCCATATAGCCGTCTTCCAAGATCTCGGCGATGATCTTTAGTGGGAGGAAGCGGTCGCGCTGCTGGCGCAGCACCCAAGTCAGGCGGGATACATCCGCGTCGGTATACCGCCGATAACCAGCTGGTGACCGCTCGGGGCGCACTAGGCCTCGCGACTCCAGATACCGGAGCTTCGACACAGTCACGTCGGGAAACTCTTCCTCAAGGATCTGGAGAACTTCACCAATGTTCATCTCAATCGGCGGACTGAAGTCCGCTTCTAATCTCGCCCGCCATCCGACACCTGCGTTCAGACCGCCGTGCCATGGAAGAAGACGAGCTTGAAGCGTCCTATCTGCAACTCGTCTCCATCCCGGAGATCGCCTTGTTCGACACGAGAGCCATTTAGCCATGTCCCATTCAACGAACCGACGTCTCGAACTGTGTACCGGTCACCAACCCGCTCAACCTCTACGTGTCTTCGCGACACCGTTACGTCGTCGAGGAGAATGTCCGCATCGCCATGCCGACCAACCGTCGTCAAACCCGCTTCGAGGCCGTACCGAGAGCCCGCCATTGGCCCTGACTCGACCACAAACAATCCGCACTGTGCTGGAAAACGCTCCCTGTCGGCGCTATGGGGAAGATCCTCGACCACATCGTAGGAATCCGTCGTCTCGTCCATGTCAGGCATCTGAGTTCCTCACGCCTCGCAGTACCTACTCCGACCAGAGCCAGCGCGGCCGCAGTCTGGGCAAGGTGTCGACACGGCTCAACCTTCGATCAGGAGTCGATAGGCGTCTGCATCCATGAGGTCTCCTTCAGCAATTACCCGGACCTCACAAATCCAACCCTCTCCATAGGGATCTTCATTAATCCGACCCGGGCCAGTTTCTAGATCCTCATTAGCTGCTACCACCTCACCGGTGACTGGCGCAAAGAGCTCCGAGACCGACTTCGTCGATTCCACCTCGCCAAAGACCATCCTGGCTTCCACCGACGTACCCACTGTCGGGAGCTCCACAAAGACCACATCTCCGAGAGCATCTTGCGCGTAGTCCGTGATCCCAACCTGAACTACACCACCTCCAACGTCTCGAACCCACTCGTGGTCGAAGGAGTATTTAAGGTCGTCCGGGATGTTCACGATCGCCAAACTACCGCGCGTCGACCTCAGACTTCCCGACGGACACCTCCTGCGGGCAACCAAGCGCAAATTTCGTCAGTCAGCCGATGCCCGGCCTTCTCGCAAGGCAACCCGAGCGGCCGGCACGTAGCCCCAAGCCGCATACCAAGAGATCGCCAAGCCCGGAAGTCCGAAGATCCACGCGCCAGCGGTGAAAGCTTGTGCGGCAGAGATAGTCGATTCACCAGCCAAGAAACACGGAACCGACCAAAGGAGGGCGAAGGTGCCTGTCTTGCCCCACCATGTCACGTCAAGTCGACGCGCACCAAAACCCGCCAACACAATTGCTCCCAACCCGACCAGGGCCTCTCGCACCAGCACTGTGACGCCAAACCAAATCGGAATGGAACCATCGGCGAGAATCGCTAACAGGGCGGTCACCAACAGCAGCCGATCAGCCGTCGGGTCAAGAACCTTGCCAATGTCAGAAACCTGATCGAACCGTCGCGCTATCCATCCGTCCACCCAGTCGGTAGCACCAAGAGCACCGAGCAGTAATGCAGCTGAAGTCCGATCATTCTGATCGATCAAGAGCCACAGAAACCATGGAATGCAGGCCAAACGCACCATCGTTATCAGGTTGGGAAAAGTGCAAAGGCCTGTCCACCCAGTACGTGTTGTCGGCATGGCCTCATGCCCACTACTGGACGTGTCACCTAATGATCCGCCAGCCGCACCCCCCATCGCCAGCAGCCTACGATCCCTAGCAACACTGGCTCCGTTCGGGAACCGGTCCAATGAAATACGGGAGGCCGACTTGCCCTCGATATTTACCCGAATCATTGACGGAGAACTCCCGGGCCGGATCATCTGGCGCGACGACATCTGTGTGGCGATGGTCGACATCCGCCCATTGAATCGAGGCCACGTTCTAGTCATTCCGATAACTGAAATCGACCATTGGACGGACCTTCCGGTTGAGGTGGCCACCCACTGCTCAATCGTTGCCCAAACCGTCGGACGCGCCCAGATGGCAGCCTTCTCTCCTGCACGGATTGGTCTAATGGTCGCTGGTTTCGAAGTGCCTCACGCCCACCTCCATGTCGTTCCCATCGATCACATGGGCCACTTGGACTTTGCTCATGCCGACACCTCATCTGACCCAGCAGATCTAGATGACGTCGCCAGCGAACTAAAGAACGCGCTGGACGAAATGGGTCATGGTGTCGCTTCTTGAAATACAGGCGCTCTAAAGCGTCGTCAGGCTCCGGGCCGCAGTGTCCATAGCCGAACCCCATCGAGGTCAAAACGCTTTCGGTATTGCATATTGATCAGCCGACTCTCAAACATCCGCGCCTCAGGAGCCGTCCACCCGAGCGAGTCGACGTCGAGCACTACGGCGTCTATTCGATTTGCCCAGTCGAGGCCAGGCAGCGATCCCCGATCCAACCGCATCACGTGGGCGTCATGTCGGTCAGCTACCAACGGGTAGACCTCAGGCGAGACCATTACTCGCGCATCATCACCAACCAATATTGACGCTGAAACCCGCGCTACGTCCGCCGGTGACCTCCGTCCCCAGGCCCACGGATCCTCATATGGCGACGACTCTGCATCACGGACAAAGAAAACGGTGGCGGTTAGTACCAGCACCATCAGCACCCGTCGATCGACATGAATCCGACTCACGCCCTCGGTGCCGATCCGCATCAGCGCATATGTGGCAGCAATAAAGACAAAGGCCAACGCGGCCACATCCTGCTGTGGGTTCCCAAAACTGTCGTCGTCCACGTCGGCTACCAGGTAGAGAACAATCAGTGGCAAGACCGGCAGCAGGTACCGGGGTCGAACCAAGGGAAGGAAGAGCACCGGAGCCAGAAGGAGTAGAACCTTGTCAAAGCCGTCTCGCGCCAGGACATCGCCAAGAAGGCCAAAGGGATCCGCAAACATGCCTAGAAGAATCGTCAGCGGACCGTCCCCGTAGGCGACGAATGCGATCAGATGCGGGTAGTCGCCGCCCCCGAGAATCGGCTGGATAACAAAGGCCATGACTAAGAACCAGATTGTGCCAACGGTGGCCAACGACCATCCTTCAGTGCGTCGATTCTCACCTACGAGGACCATGCCCAGGGCCGCCACTGCCAAACCGAGGTCAGCTCGACTTGCCACCACAACTGCGCAAAGAGTGGCAACCCACCACCAGCGAGCTGAGTGTGCCATTAGGTAGGCAGCCATCAGTGCGGGAATAGCCACTGCCTCTGGATGAAACCCCGCAAGATTCAGATCGTGGACCGACGGGTGCAGGGCATAGGCAGCTACAAGGGCCGAAGCGGCGCCGATGCGGAGATTTGCTGGACCGCGCGCGATGCGCCAGATCGGCACCACCGCGAGCGCAAGTACAAAGGATTGGAGCACAATCAGGGTTGCAGCCGCTGGCAGGACACGAAGCGTCCAAGCGATCGGCCAGAAGATCCAAGCCGCCTGATCAGCAAAAATGTTGTGACCTAGGTCAGTCACCACCGGGTCGAATCCCCGGTCCATGAGGTGAGCTGCCTGGAGGTAGTGGCCAATATCAGGACCGATTCCAAGGTCTCGACTGCGAGCCAACCCCAGAAGCGACAGCAAAACAGTTAGAACTAAAGCGGTCAGCCAGGGAATTATCCGATCGCCAGTCTTGGAATCCAGCCGGGCCTGCCAGCGAAGCATTCGGATGTCGAGGCGTCGCCGCAGCGAAACAACCTTAGTGACAACTGTCTCACCGGTTCGCTCCAGAGATTGGGCCGTCCGGATCAGGGGTCGACTCCCCAGCCCGATCTGACTCCACGAAGACCACTTCACCACAGCGACCTCTGCACCCAATCCGAATCAGACCCGTCATCGGGACTCGTGCCGACATCCAGCTCTATCGGTTTCGTCAGTTGCTCACCGTTGCAACGAGCGTCACCGACCCGATGGTCAACCGGATGCCAACACAGCACACCGACAGGAGCCGGGGATAGGAGACTTTGCAGGGGTAACGACTCGCCCATATCCGAATCCAGCCAGCGGCCCCAGTCATGGGACTCCAAGACAGCAGGCATACGGTGATGGACCGCTGCCATTTCAGCGCTTGCCTCCACGGTGATCACCGTGCAGGTTCGCAATAAGGCAGCCTCCTCCCTTGCATCTTCAGGATCAATCCAATCTTCCCAGAGCCCGGCCAGAACCATCAGGTTTCCATCAGTCCGAGATACGTACCAAGGCTGCTTGACGCCCTTCACGGGACGCATGCCAGGACTCCACTCGTAGTAGCCATCCACCGGTACTAGACATCGTCGACGCCGAAACGCCGACCGGTAGGACGGCTTGGTGGCAACAGTTTCCATGCGAGCGTTAAATGTTCGCTCTCCGAATGACGCTTCCTTGGCCCATCTGGGCACCAGGCCCCATCGGGCGGTTCCCAATAAGCGCCGGCCATCCTCTGCTGCCTCCCAGGCTATGGGGAGGCGTCCTAAAGGCGCCACGTTGTAATCGGGCCCCTCCAAGACGTCCACGACAGCGTCAGCACCCAAATGTTCACTCAACTCTTCGGGGCCGGACGCGGTCACCACGCGACCGCACATACGCTCACCGTACCGCTCCACGAGGAGCAACAAGGACGGATCTCGAACCAGTCCGACAAACAGATCATGCCAGTGTGCAATCACCGCCCGCCGATCCGTCAGCGAGAACTCCATCGCCAAATTCCACCCGGATGACATCACCCGGCGCCCCGCCAAACGTCGGCACGGCAATTGCCGTCTCTTCAGTCGAGTCTGGGACGGAAATCGCCCCCCGGACTGACAATGCCTCCCACTTGGAGTTCTGCGTCGGTGCTGTCTCCACCGAAAATCTGATCACCTCAGCCCACCCGAGGCCACCTTCGTCGAGTTCGACTGAACCCTGGGGAATATCAATGGCCAACATGAGGACCGAACGGCCCACACAGGTGACTCGCGCAGGGCGACCCGGGAGGTCATCCGGGCATGACCCCTCGGCAACCTCATGGACCACGACATCCAGAGGTCGGAGTAGTTCTGTGGCCACGGCCACTCGGACACAGGTCCCCGCCCACCAGTCCTCGGGCCCCACTAGAGCCACCTGTCCCCCGCGGTGTTCGAAGACCGCGGCCGCCAGCACTCCTGGCGGCACTGGCAGATCATCAATAGGAACGTCCAGTCTGATTCGATCGTCGGGAAGCCCATCACCTTTGAGGACCGCTACTACCTGGTCAACCGGAGCGACCAGTTCGGGGACGGCGATAGGCGGACCACCCTCCACGGCGGTGATAGATCCCTCCGAGTTTGAGTCAGTAATAATCCGGGAAAACCGAATCGCCCGTTCGGACCGATCCTCCGGCTGCTCGGATAGAAGTGTCCTAACTGCCAAACCAAGGCCAAACAGAACAACCGAAAGAAGCAGCAAACTAGCCACCCGTTTGCGGACGCCAACCTGGAGCTCACGAACGATGCTGGCTTCATCCCGTCGTTCAGCCCGAGACCGAGGCCCGAAAGCCTCGGACCGGTCGCCACCACTTAGCAAGGTCGCCCACCGGGTAACTGTCTCGTCCGGGAAGCGGAGAGCTAGCTCTGCGAAAGCTGCTTCTTCCTGAGGGCCGAAAAGAAGCAGTAGGTCGTTCTCACGAAGCAGTTCAACAGGATCCTCCCGGTGAACCAATTCACGGCCGTCTGCCAGCCGGATGAGAAAGGTCCGGATTTGTCGATCTGCCTCCGCTTCGGTCCATCTACCTCCCGTCGGTCTAGGAAGATTCGCTACTGGGGAGGATCTAAATCCACGGCGGAAGAAAGCCGACCGACGGTTCCGAAGGCTTTCTGAGACCTCAGTCCCCACCTCGCCTGAAACCCGCTCAGGCAGAGCTCCGGATGACACCTCTTCAGAGCTTTCTGATTGTCCCGCCAGAGGTGGGGAACCATCGTCTTTTGCCACAGTGACGACGCTACGCGACTGGAGAAGGACACTAGGGGCACCTTGTCAACCTCAAGGGTGGTCGTTACGCGCCTCATAGTCCGCATACAGTCCCAAATCGCGACGACCGCCCGGTGTCTTCCCATGACTCTCAAGAATCCGCAACCGACTGTCCCATACAGCCTCCTCTTTTCACTCATCATTCTGCTGTTGACCGCAGCCTGCACGGGAGGCGACCAGAAAGGAGGTGCGTCGGTAACGACTGACTCAATGCGCAGCAACCCTCCAGTCGCTGCATCTTCACCCGGCACCGCTGACGCTCAAGCTGTCAGGACTCCGGAAACGACCTCCTCAATCACAGGCACCACCGCAAGATCAAACCGCCCGGCCACATCCACCACTTCTCTGGCAAATGACTCAATCTCCGGAACGGCTTTGACCAGTGAAAGTGCTGACCAGACCGCTGAAGCGACAACCAAACAGGAGACCGGAACCATCTCCGGTCTCCCTGACGGGCAGGTAATCGACGGTAGCTACTCTGACCCTCGAGGCGAACTCTTCAGCGAGTTCCAAGATTCCTTTGACCGCGGCAGGCGGTTCACTGGGCTGGACACTTTCTGTCGACCCCCCGTTCAGGACCCCCTTACGGCTCCAGTCAACGTTGAACCCGGCATTTCTGCCGACTCGATCACCGTCGTTCACTTGGCCACCCGCCTCGAAGAGTTATCCCGAATCGGCTTCAAACTGCCTCTGGGTGACATCGATGCCATGTTGAGCGCCTTTATCGATCTCGTGAACGGGCGGTGTGGTGGGATACACGGTCGTTGGCTCGACCTCCGGACCGTCGAGGTTTCGGCTCTCGGAGGCCGAGGATTCGATATCGACACTCTTCGCGAAGCCGCCTGCCTGGAAGCCATCGAAATCCATCAGCCTGCCGTTGTACTCGCCGTCACACCGATCCCCGGAACAGCTTCTTCCTGTCTCACCATGCGGCATCGCACTGCGCATCTGACTACCGGTGGCGTGTCTGACAGCGACCTCGTGCTGTCTGGCGGCCGCCTCCAGTCCTTAGAGGTAGGAGATCGTTCTGGCCTTCGCTTCGCCGTTCTCACTGCACTCGATCAGGGGCTTCTGGATGAAGCCTCTATTGGCATCGTGGTACCCGATGCCCCTCAGCGCTCTGACGACCTCCTCGCGTCGATCGCTGGCGCTCTAGACGGCACCGGACATGAGTTTCAGCAGTATCAAGTCGGTTGTGAGGGCACAACGACATGTCAGGTTGGTTTGAAGGCCGCCGTCTCATCCATGGTGGTCGATGAGGTCAACGTCGTTATCCCTCTACTCAACATGACGTCGCTTCCCTGGCTCGTGCTGGAAATGCTCGACCAAGAGATGCCGCAACCTCTGTTCATCCAATCCGGCCTCAACGGCCACGGCCTTGACGCTATAGCGGCCCGTATAGCTGAGTTCGGTGGAATACCCGCAGGCGACTACTACGACGGCACAATCGTGGTAGACACATCGGCAACCGGTTCTCATCGGATAGATGGGGCAGAACGACGACCTTTTGACCTCATGTGTGCTCGAACCTGGGCCGAGTTGTCAGATACTCCCATACCGCTGGTGGAAACCACAGCCGACGATGTCCACCGGTCGGTGTTAGAGACTTGCAGTCTGGTCCGGTGGATTGCTCGGGCCGTCGACGAAGCTGGTCCCGATCCCAGCCTGCTTGGCCTTCAGGTTTCCCTAGCCAACGTCGGCCCACTAGACGTTCCCGACATGCGTCCAACCACCGTTGACGATCGCCACCTTCGCACCCTCCAAGTTCGGCGCTACGAGCATCCCTGCCGCCACGGCACTGGCTTTGGCAAATCCGACGGCTGCCTAGTGCCCGTTGGCCCACCGGTAATTCTTGATAGATCCGGTCTGCCCGTAACCGGACTCGAACCGCCCCGCCTTCCACCTAACGAGGTAAGGGTGTTCGTTGCCAACGGCTCTGGATTAAGTGGGGTGGCAGGGCTAGCAACAAATCTTCTACGCAGTGCCGACTACGACATGGCCTCCCCAGGAAATGCATCGGCTGTTCAGGAGTCTTTCGCCTACTACCGGCCTGGACATCTAGGCGACGCACGCGCCGTGCGCGAGGTCGTCTCGCCCTACATTCGCATCGAACCGATGCCAGCCTCTACGGAGTACGTCCCACAGAGATCAGTGGCCCGAGTCCGATCAGCTGATGTCGTCCTGGTCGTCGGGCTCGACCTCGCCCGCCGTATCAGCAGGTCCGACTGACTACGAAATAGGACGGACATGAACGGGTCAAAGAGGGTTCTGCCGCGGCCAGGTGGGTGTATTTAAAGGTGTCCGTGACACCGCGTTGATGCTACGAGACTCAGGGGGTGCGACTGGGAACGATGCGAGCGTATCGGAGCGCTCAGGGACGGCTTTCACGTCTGAACTGCGAATACGTGACGCGCGGCACCGTTTTGCGCACTGGCTAGAGATTCAAGGTCGAACCTCGTAGTAAAGGTTGGTCGGGTCCTCGAAATCGTGCATAGCGAAGCGAGTGAAGCCCGCCTCGGCCACCATTTCCTCCAACCTCACCGGGTTCAAGCCGAGTGTGCCGAGCCCCAAGCCGTCCTCGGTAGACATAGCCGACGCCATGCAGGTTGCCACCGACGTCGAGTACATCATTGCCAGCATCGGGTTCCGGAGGTTGCGGGCCCATTCGGGCGCTGACTTGATCTCCTTGATCAGCCACGTACCGTCTTCCGCAATTGCTGACCGGATGGCACCCATGGCCAGATCCGGACGAGGCATGTCGTGCAGGCAATCCAGCGTCATGACCAGGTCCACGTCACCGGTCGCGGGTACGTCCTCCCCGCCCGCCAGATGGATCGTGACGTTGTCCGCGTCTTCAAACCGCTCGCGGGCCTTGGCCACCGCACGCTCCGATACGTCGTAACCCTCATACGTACTCCCGGGCCAGGCCTCGGACATCAGTTTGATTGCCAGCCCAGTCCCACAGCCCACGTCGACGACCTTCGCTCCAGCCGACAGGCGATCGACCACCCCGTCCAGAGCCGGCAGCACTGTGGGTACCAGCAGGGCGCGCGCCATAGGGGCCAGCATCGCCTCGATATGCATCTCCGATCCCTCACCCTGGTCGTCGTAGGTGAGGCCGATCCCGGTCTGGAATGCCTCGGCAAGACCGTCGGCCACGCGAGGATCGCGCAGGCCGGCGAAGACGCCCGCCGCGTATGTTGGCGTATCCCTGCGAGCCAGCACCAGTGCCGCCTCGGCCTCCAGCTCGAACGTCTCGCCGTCCGCAGTAACCAGTAGCTCTGCCGCCCCCTGTGCCCGTAGCCACTCATGAAGCCACCGCTCATGTAGGCCAGTAGCCAACGACAACTCCACGGCGGTAACCGGTCCTGCGCCGTCGAGGGCCTCATAGATGCCAAGTCGGACCCCGAGGTGAATCATAAGGCTGACCAGCTCACCCTGCTTGTAGCTCCAGGTGGTCAGCGTGTACTTCCCAAGCAAGTCCTTGTCGATACCCATTTGCCCAGCCCTTCAGCTATTCGCTCGAACGTAGCCTCTCACCAGGCTGGAAAAAGCGACAACGGTGGGCCGTGTCGAGAGTCAGCCCCCTTTGCGGACCCAGACTTCCCGGTTAGAGACGGAGCACGGCAAGACCTCCAAATCTCCCTTTCGGTCTCGGCGCCCATTCACGTTCTGCTTCCAACCTGCCCCATCGGTGTCGAATCGCCAGAAGTGGGTAAGGCAGATGAGCTCCTCGCCGTCGATCGCGCCCTCGACGGCAAGATGGGACCACTGGTGCGGACAGCGCGCCTCAGACACGCAGGTCACCCCCGACTCTGTGGTCCAGACTACGAGTTCCTCGGCCTGTCCTAAGAGTTCCACTGTCGATTCCGAAATCGCGCCCGGTTCAGGCGCCACTTCTAGAACACGCACCCAACCCTCTCCTGGGTCATTTCCGACCATGTGTGATCAGACGTCCAAGTAGCGGGTAACCGCTACCGCCGAGCCGATCATTCCGACCACCCCGCCAATAACCAGCAGCCAGATACTGGTGTCCCAAACGAAACCATCGGGCACTGCGAATCCTCTGAACAGTGGCACTGCATCCGATTCTTGGAAGTAGGCCAACACCCGATGATCAACGACGAACAATGCGGGAACCGCCAGCGCCGCCCCGATTAGTCCGTGAATCGTTCCCTCCAGCATGAACGGGATACGAATGAACCAGTTCGTTGCGCCAACCAGCTTCATCACTTCGATCTCTTGGCGTCGGGCGCCAATTGCCGTGAAGACCGTATTCAGGATAAGTAGCGCCGAGACCCCGACCAGTACGACGGCCGCCACTAGAAGCGCTTGGCTGACCCGGTTAGAGAAGTCCTCGATCTGCCGAATGGCGTCAGTGGCTGTCGCCACTTCCTTGACTCCCGGTTGCTCTCCAAACTGTCGAGCCATCTCAGCCACGTTCCCCGTCTCGGGGTTAGCCGGCACGATCCGATAAGACGGCGGCATGATCTCCGCAGTGACGCTCTCGACCAGTTCGGGCTTGTCGGAGAACAACTGCTGGAACTCGACGTACGCCGCTTCCTTGTCAACGTAGGTGTACCGAGTAATCGCAGGGCTTGTATCCAAGACAGTCCGAATGGCCGTGTCTTGCTCGAGGGTGGCGTCAGCCCGCATGAAGACGATGAACTCAACACCTTCTTGGAACTGCGCAGTGGCCCTGGCCGCACCCTCGCGGATTAACAGAGACGAGCCAACGAGAGACAGTGAGATTGCCACAGTCAGGATGGCGGCCATGGTCAGACTGAGGTTTCGCCAGAGGCTGACAAAGGTCTCCCGGGAGTAGTACCAGAGGCGGTACAGCACTTCAGCTCTCCGCCCGGTCCTGATCGTCGTTTGTCGAGCAGGTCACTCGTATACGCCTTGCGACTCGTCCCGTTTGATGACTCCGCGGTCCAATTCGATGACTCGACGGCGCATCGAATCGACGATGCCTCGATCGTGGGTGGCCATCACCACAGTCGTTCCACTGCGGTTGATGCGATCCAAGAGCCGCATGATGCCTACCGAAGTGCCGGGGTCAAGGTTTCCGGTGGGTTCGTCAGCAAGGAGAATCAGCGGTCGGTTGACGAACGCCCGCGCGATCGACACCCGCTGCTGCTCGCCGCCCGAGAGTTCGTCGGGCAGGCGTTCTGCCTTGCGGCTTAAACCAACCAGTTCGAGTATGGCCGGCACTTGTTTGCGAACCACCTGACGGGGTCGGCCAATGACCTCTAGGCCGAAGGCCACATTTTCAAACACCGTCTTCTTCGGCAGCAACTTGTAATCCTGAAAGATGTAGCCAATCTGACGGCGCAAGTACGGAACCTTCCAGGAGCTCATCTCACCAACATCCTTGCCGGCCACTGTGATTCGCCCCTCGTCCGCAATCTCCTCACGGTTCAGGAGCCGGATAAAGGTTGATTTGCCCGATCCGGACGGCCCGACCAAGAAGACGAACTCTCCTCGCTGGATCTCTGCTGAAGCATTCCGCAAGGCGACCACATCGCCCTTGTAGACCTTCGAAACGCCGTCCAGCCGGATCATGCTTCGCCTTCCCGAAAATCCATCCCTAATCTAGATGGGACCTGAGACCCGAATCGCGATTGCACGGCGCGCACGGTACCAGAGGCGCTCCAGCCGATCGCGGCGCCTCTACCTTCTCAGATCACGACTTTCGCCCTTAGACCGCAACGAACGGTCACCCAACGCTGCTGGAACGCGCCCAACGAAGGTACGACTCCATAAAGTTATCCAAATCTCCGTCTAACACGCTGGCGACGTCACCCACTTCATGCTCCGTCCGCAGATCCTTGACCATCTGATACGGCTGCAGAACATAGGAACGAATCTGGCTTCCAAAGTCCACGTCGCGTTTCTCACCGCCGATTTGGGCAATCTCTGCATCGCGCTTCTGTCGCTCAAGATCTAGAAGGCGAGCCGCCAGCATCTGCATCGCTTTGTCCTTGTTCTGGTGCTGGCTGCGCTCATTCTGACAAGAGGTCACGATTCCCGTAGGCAAGTGAGTAATACGAACCGCAGAATCGGTCACGTTGACATGCTGTCCGCCAGCACCCGACGATCGATAAGTGTCGATCCGAAGGTCACTCTCGTCGATGTCCACCTCGTCGGCAATCTCGTCGAAGAATGGAACAACCTGCAGTGAAGCAAATGCCGTTTGCCGCTTCGCCTCTTTGTTGAATGGCGAAATTCGCACCAACCTATGAACGCCGCGCTCTCCCTGAAGGAGCCCAAAGGCATAACGTCCGCGAACTACGAATTCCGCTGAGCTAATCCCCGCCTCTGTTCCCTCCGAGACCGACTCAACCTCCAAATGGAAACCACGTCGATCCGCCCACCGGCTATACATGCGGAGCAGGATTTCCGCCCAATCTTGGGCATCCGTACCCCCTGCTCCCGACTGCACGTGACATACGGCGTCTCCCTCGTCGTACTGACCGCTAAAGAGTGAACGGAGTTCCAGAGCATCGAAGCGGACCGACAGTTCAGCAGTTGCCTCGTCGATCTCCTCTTCCAGACTGTCGTCACCCTCTTCTTTGGCCATCTCCGACAGCGTCTCAGCATCCTCGAGACGACTCAGCAGATCCGCGTGCAGTTCCAAGTCCTCTGCAACCGCCGCTAGATCCTTTTGGACACGACGTCCGCGGTCCTGGTCGTTCCACAGATCCGGATCGGCCATCTCCGCTTCTAGGACATCGCGGCGTTGCTGTTGCTCCTCGATTCGCAAATAGCCAGCGGCCTCATCAAGACGGGCACGGAGCGCTGCTATGACGGGTTCAAAATCCTGCACCTCAGCCCCCATGGCATTGCTTGAACTTACGACCAGAGCCGCACGGACAGGGAGAGTTCCTTGGGGTCTTCTCCCACTCGCTATTTACTTTCGTCGCCTGCGTCGCAGGCCTAGATTCTTCAACCTGGGCCGGAGCCCCAGCCGCCGCTGCAACGGCCGCTGCACCAGTCACCGGACCTTCAGGTCCACTAGCGATCACTTCAGTTGGTTGGGTGACTTCTTCCGTGGTCGTCACCCTGATACGCATCACGTAGCGAAGAAAGTCGCGACTAATAAGGTCGTCCAGTTGTCCGAACAGTTCAAAACCCTCACGCTTCCACTCAGTAGCTGGATCGCGCTGGCCCATTGCCCTTAAGTGGATGCCCTCCCGTAGGTGGTCCATCTCATAGAGGTGCTCACGCCATCGCTGATCGATTATGCGCAGCATCACTTGCCGCTCAACTTCCCGCATTGCCTCTATTCCGAGTTCCGCTTCGCGCGCTTTATAGGCCGCCATTCCATTAGCGGTCAGGAGCTCATAGAGCTGGTCCGTCGAACGTGCACTGACTATTGCCGTCCAGAAGATTTCTTGCGATAAGTCCCCGTCGTCGGTCGCCGTCGCCCCTAGGGGCCAATAGGAGTCCAACTCCACTCGCAGAGCGTCTAGGTCCCACTCTTCGGGGAGTTCAGAAGCGCAAAACGCTTCTATTGCGCCATCCACCACCATCCCGAGAGCGACCAGTACACCCTCCCGGAGGTCGTCGTCAGCGAGCAGGCCGTCACGGCGCCGGTAGATGACATTGCGCTGCTCGTTCATCACTTCGTCATATTTGAGAACGTTCTTGCGGGCCTCGGCATTCTTCTGCTCTACAGTCGTCTGGGCCCGCTCGATGGCCTTGGTGACCATCTTCGACTCGATTGGCATGTCTTCGGGGAGAGCGCGATCCATCACTCCGCGCATGGTGTCGGAAGCAAACAAGCGCATTAACTCGTCCTCCAACGACAGGTAGAAGCGACTCTCACCGGGGTCACCCTGCCGCCCGCTTCTTCCTCTCAACTGGTTGTCGATGCGTCGGGACTCGTGCCGCTCCGTGCCCAATACATACAACCCACCGTTGGCCCGGACCTCTTCACCCAGAGCACTGCACTCAGGCTCGTACTTGACCAGCAACTCAGCTATCTTCGCCTCACCTTCGGGCGTTGCCGTGTCAAAGCCTCCGGCCCGAGCTTCCCGTTCGGCCAAGTTCTCCGGATTGCCTCCGAGTAAAATATCCACTCCTCGACCAGCCATATTGGTGGCAACGGTGACCGCTCCCGGGCGTCCTGCCTGGGCGACGACCTCCGCCTCGCGGAAGTGCTGCTTGGCGTTGAGAACCTCATGGGCGACTCCACGCTTCTCCAGCTCCCGGGAAAGACGCTCGGAATTTTCGACGCTGACCGTGCCAACAAGAACCGGTTGGCCAGCATCACGACGCTCGACGATGTCGTCGACCACCGCAGCGAACTTTCCGGCCTCAGACTTAAAGATCAGATCGCTCTTGTCACTTCGGATCAGTGGACGGTTGGTGGGTATCGGAACCACCTGAAGGCCATAGATCCCAGCCAACTCAGCTGCCTCGGTCTCGGCAGTTCCAGTCATCCCGGAAAGTTTTTCGTAGAGCCGGAAGTAATTCTGGAGAGTGATGGTCGCGAGCGTCTGGTTTTCCTCTCGGACGGACACGCCTTCCTTCGCTTCGACTGCTTGATGAATGCCATCCGACCAGCGACGGCCCTCCAGCACTCGGCCTGTGAATTCGTCGACGATCCGCACCTCGCCGTCGACCACTATGTAGTCACGATCGCGCTTATAGAGTTCCTTCGCCTTGAGCGCGGCGTGGAGCTGGTGGACCAAATTGGCCGAGACCTGGTCGTACAGGTTGTCGACGCCAAGAGCAGCCTCAACGGCATGGACGCCGTCTTCGGTGGGCGCAATGATCGACTTCTCCTCATCCACCTCATAATGCAGTTCGCGATTGAGGCCCCGGACCACTGAAGCAAAGCGTTGGTAAAGAGCAGCGGCCTCCGCCAGACGCCCACTTATTATCAATGGGGTACGGGCTTCGTCGATAAGGATCGAATCGACCTCGTCCACGATGCAAAAGGCGTGTCCTCGCTGAGCCTTCTCGTCGTCCGACATCGCCATGTTGTCGCGCAGATAGTCGAAGCCCAGTTCGTTGTTGGTGCCGTATGTGATGTCTGCGCCATAAGCGGCTCGCTTAGCAGCCCGGTCACGCTCGTCAGGAACAACCAAACCGACGCTTAATCCAAGCCAGCGATGGATTTGGCCCATCCATTCGGCGTCCCGACTGGCCAAGTAGTCGTTCACGGTGCATAGGTGCACGCCACGTCCCGCTAAGCCATTCAAGTACGCGGGCAGCGTGCTAACCAGCGTCTTGCCTTCGCCCGTTCGCATCTCAGCAACCCAGCCGAGGTGCAGGGCCATGCCGCCCATCAACTGGACGTCGTAGTGGCGCTGGCCAATAACTCTCCATGCCGCCTCACGCACTACGGCAAATGCCTCGACGAGCAGTTCATCAAGGTCCTCGCCATTGTCTAGGCGATTACGAAACTCAACCGTTTTAGCGCGCAATGCTTCGTCGGACAGCGCTGCCGTGACATCGCTCAGGGCATTGATGTCTGGCACGATGGCCTCAAGGGCCTTGACCTTCTTACCTTCTCCGCTGCGCAGGACGCGCGAGAACACGCTCATCGTGTTCGGAGGCTACCGGTCACCCCAGCAGCCCACGGGTCCATACTGGATCACCAGTTGAGGTTGTTGGCAACCGTTCAGGAAGAGGCCGGTGGGCGCAACAAACCCCGTTCCGCTAGACGTGGAGCAGCGTCATCCACAGCAGTGCCCAAAATTGCTGCCAGAGCCTGCAGATCGTCCTGCCTGATGGTCAAGACGCGCCCATTGAAGTCCTGCCTCTTCACTTGGATGATCCCCAGATACCGGCGAATCAGGTCGATCTCAGGACCATCGAAGTCAGCCAGCGCGAGGAGATCGATGACCACCTTCTGACCCGGCATCCAAGACGCCTGCTCGTCTATTCCTTTATTGACCACAGTCTCCCCATCACCGGAGGGAAGCAACTGGTCGACTGGAACGTCGTAGAATTCAGCCAACCGATGCAGTCGTGGAACTGAAACAGCCCGTTCTCCACGCTCATATGCACCAAGTACAGAGGCTTTGAACTCAGCTTCAGAACGAGCTTCGACATCTTGAAGGGACAAGCGCTTCTGTCTTCTGATCACGCGGATTCGTTCGCCGAGCCGCATGCTGTAGTCGTCGTCCCGAGTCGACGGCATCGAAGATGGTGATAGGGAACTAGGAACCTCAACCACGAGACGTGACGGTAGCGACCGCGCTCCGTGGTTTCCAATCTTTTCAGGAGGCCGGTGCAAAGTTTCGTCAGACCGCTGGCGACAGACGACCGTCGCGCAGTGCCACTAGGAGACTGGCTGCAGCTATCGCTGCCGTCTCGGCACGAAGCACCGTCGAGCCCAACCCAACCGTTTTGCGACCCTCTAGTTCTGAGGCAGTCCACCCGCCCTCCGGACCAACGAGTAGGACTTCGATTTCGTCACTCAGTGGACCACCGCCTGATTCCGCAATCGCCACCCTAGGACCGTCGGGCACATCATTTGGTCGGACCATCGCATCCAGATTCGGTAGACGCACCCGCCGGGACTGCATGGCCGCCTCCCGAGCCACCCGACGGAGTCGGTCGAGGTTAGTAGCGGCCTTAGCGTCGCACCATCGGACCACAGATCGGTCAGCGGCGAGCGGGATTATGCGGTCAACACCCAACTCTGTGAGTTTCTGTACCACCAGTTCGGGACGACCCCCTTTAATGAGCGAGAAGCCAACTGTCACCTGGCGGTGAGGCGCCGGCACCTCGACCACTCCGCCTTCCAGGGCCGGGCCAACCTCCGGGTCGGCTCGAAAGCTGGCCAACCGCCAGCGGCCGGCTCCATCACCGATCGTCAGGGCATCGCCTTCTCTTAGCCGCAAGACATTTGCAAGGTGGTGGTGATCTGAACGGTCTAGCCGCGGCTCCGAGAGGTCCCGCACAAAGACATGGGGTCCACCGTGTCCATCGGGCCCGCTGGGGTCCACGCTGCCCGCTTCTACCGAAAGGCCGAGCGAATTCGAGAGACCAGGCCCTCTTCCTCGTCAGCGACCGTTTCGTTCCGTTCAATTGCCAACTCTCGGAGAAGACGCTCGGCCTCGTCGGTAAGGTCATCAGGGGTCTTGACGACTGCTTCCACCAGCAAGTCGCCCCGCCCCCGCCCCTCCAGATGCGGCACGCCCCGCCCTCGAAAACGGAACACCTCGCCGCTAGAAGTTCCCCGCGGAATCCGAAGCTCTTCGACGCCGTCCAGAGTCTCGTACTCGAGGATCACACCCAATGCGGCTTGGGTCATAGGAAGTTGCAGGCGGTGCACCAAGTCAAAGCCATGGCGCTCGAATACCGGATGACTTTTCACCTGCAGGCGGACGTAGAGGTCCCCCGCTGGGCCACCGCGGGGGCCGACGGCGCCTCTTCCACCGAGGCGTAGCGTCGTCCCCTCGTCCACGCCAGCCCGAACGTTCACAGTGAACGATCGGTCCTCGACCACTCGTCCCTCTCCACGACACGATCCGCATGGATCGGTAATGACCTGACCACGACCCGAGCAAGTCGGACAAGCCGCAGCAGTCACCATCTGACCCAACATCGATTGGCGAACGCGCTGAACCTGGCCGCTCCCTCTGCAACCCCCGCACGTCTCAGGCCCCGACCCCAGCACGGCACCAGTGGCTTCGCATTCGATGCATGCCACGGCAGTGCGAACCGAGACCTCTTCCTCCGAACCAAAGATCGCCGCCTCGAATTCAACCTCCAAAGTAGTTTCCAGGTCTTCACCCGGCGTCGGCCCCGACCGTCGGCGCCCCCCTCCCCCACCAAATGGCGAGCCGCCGAAAAATGTTTCAAATATGTCTCCGAACCCGCCGAACGGATCGCTGCTGCTTCCGGACCCATCATGTCCGAAGCGGTCGTAGCGAGCTCGACGTTCTGGATCTGAGAGCGTTTCGTAGGCGGCAACGACAGCCTTGAACTCTGCCTCCGCTTCCACCGCCTGCTTGCCATGATTGGCGTCCGGATGGAGTTGACGGGCTAAACGTCGATAGGCCTTCTTGATCTCGTCGGCCGAGGCACCTCGAGCAACACCCAGAACTTCGTAGTGATCGCGGTCGGCCATCCCTTCAACCCTCGGTTAAATGATCGCCCAACCGACGACCCACAACCGCCACCGTCGCCAGTGCTTGCGAGTAGTCCATTCGGGTGGGACCCAATACCCCGATTGATCCAGCCGCCTCTCCATCGATTTCATAGGGGGCAACGACTAGCGAGCAGTCAGCAAGCGGCTCCACTCCAGTTTCTGAACCGATGGCCACGCTCAGTCCCCGGTCGATTACGTCGCGGATCAAGCTGACCACTATGAACTGACGCTCCAACACGTCGAGAACTTGGCGGACCCGCTCGACCTCCCCAAAGGCAGCGGCGACCTGCGCCGTTCCGCCTACCCAGGCCCGGCCAGTCGCAACCTGACGGGCTGCAAGGACTCTGGAGACCGTAGCTAGGACCTCATCGACCCCCTCATCCCCGGTGACCGGAGTGTCGACGGTAGTCGCCAAGCTCTGACCAATGAGGACACCAGATAAGTGGGCAGCAGCCACTGCCAGAGTCGCATCTGTTGGATCCGCCGCAGGCCCAACCAAATCAAGTGTGTGCTTCTCCACCGTGCCGTTGGCCATTACAAGTACCAGCAATGCCAGTTCTCCAGTCAGCCCAACAACTTGAACTGACCGCACCTCCTGGTGATCACGATCAGGCGCCAGCACGACCGCTGCGCTACCCGTCAAGTCTGCGAGGAGGCTGCTGGTATCGGCCAGCATCTGCTCCATTTCGCGATGGGAACGACGAAAGAATGCCCGCACCTGATCACGATCCGCCGCATCTAGTGAACGAGGGCCATCCAGATGGTCAACGAAGAATCGGTAACCCTTTTCAGTCGGCACCCGACCGGCAGAAGTATGAGGCTGGGCAAGGTAACCCTGTTCCTCTAAGGCAACCAGTTCATTGCGAACAGTGGCCGACGAGACACCCACCTCATCCACAGCAGCAACGCGAGCCGAGCCGACTGGCTGGGCCGTCTGGATGTACTCCTCGACAACTGCACTCAAGATGGCTGCCTTGCGGTCCTCCAACACGGCCTCGATGTTACCGGCGAGGCCCGAGAGGTCCCGGGCTCCACCACAGCCCCATCACTTAATCGTCCAACTTGAGAGCAGAAATGAACGCCTCTTGGGGGACATCGACACGTCCGATTGACTTCATCTTCTTCTTCCCCTCCTTCTGCTTCTCCAGCAGCTTTCGCTTCCGCGTGATATCGCCGCCATAAAGCTTGGCAGTCACATCCTTTCGAAAGGCTCGCACCGTCTCACGCGAGATGACGCGCCCGCCGATGGCGGCCTGAATCGGCACCTCGAACTGCTGGCGCGGAATCAGCTCCTTTAGCTTGGCAGTCATCTTTCGGCCGTAAACGTCGGCGGCCTCCCTGTAGACCACAGCAGAGAAGGCATCTACCGTCTCGCCGTGAAGAAGGATGTCAACACGCACTAGGTCGGATCGCCGATAGCCCTCGGGCTCGTAGTCAAGGCTGGCATAACCCTGAGTTCGACTCTTCATCTGGTCAAAGAAATCGATGACTACCTCAGCCAACGGGAGGTGGTACTTCAACTCAACCCGCTCCGGCGAGAGGTAGGTCAGGCCCTCTAACTCGCCCCGACGTTCTTGACAGAGCTCCATCAGGGCGCCTGTGAACGCCGCCGGCGTGATCAACGTCGCCAGCAGGAATGGCTCCTCGATATGGTCGATTTCAGCACCGGATGGAAGATCACAGGGATTGTCGACCTCTTGCACCTCGCCACCGACCCGAGTCACTCGGTACTCAACCGACGGCGCAGTAGTGATCAAGCTCATGTCGAATTCGCGCTCCAGACGTTCTCGGACGATCTCCATGTGAAGAAGACCGAGAAAGCCACAACGAAAGCCGAAACCCAGAGCTCCAGAAGTCTCGGGCTCATAGGTGAAACTGGAGTCATTTAGACCGAGCTTTTCGAGCGCCTCTCGCAGGTCGTTGAACTCATCGCCATCAATTGGATAGAGCCCGCTGAAAACCATCGGCTGCGGCTCTCGATAACCCGCGAGTGGATCGCTGGCGCCGTTGCGCTTGGTGGTCACGGTCTCACCGGACCGGGCCTCACCAACGTCTTTGATGCCAGCCAGGAGGTACCCCACTTCACCGGGGCCCAGTTCGGCCACCGGGGTCGGGTCCGGACGACGCACCCCGATCTCGTCGACTTCGCGCACCGCGCCCGCCTGCATGAATCGAAGTACATCCTTGTCACCCAAACGCCCATTAACGACTCGAATCGACGACACCACTCCGCGGTACTGGTCGAAATGGCTATCAAAGACCAAAGCCTGTAAAGGTGCCTCCGGGTCGCCAGTCGGTGGCGGCGTGCGATCAACCACAGCATCCAACAGTTCCGCCACCCCCTCCCCGGTTTTGGCACTGATTTGCAAAACCTCTTCAGCCGGAATGCCGAGAACCTGCTCGATCTCTTCGGCATATCGCTCAGGCTCGGCTGCTGGCAGGTCGATCTTGTTGAGAGCAGCGACGATTTCAAGATCGTTCTCAATCGCCAGATAGCAGTTCGCAAGCGTCTGAGCCTCGATCCCTTGAGCTGCGTCTACGACGAGGATCACGCCCTCGCAGGCAGCTAGCGAGCGACTCACCTCATAGCCAAAGTCCACGTGGCCGGGGGTGTCGATCAGGTTGATGACCGCGCCGTTCCAGTCCAGACGAACGCTCTGGAGCTTTATGGTGATACCCCGCTCCCGCTCTAGGTCCATCGAGTCGAGGTACTGGGCACGCATCTCGCGGGGATCCACCGCGCCGCACAATTCCAGCATCCGGTCGGCAAGCGTGGACTTGCCGTGGTCGATATGGGCGATGATCGATGTGTTTCGCAACCGGGAGAGGTCCATGCCGGACAGGACCGTACCGGCGGTAGGATCGTCCGCCGTACCGGCACGTGGACCGGACCTCGCCCGGATGAAACTTGCCTCGGGTGGGAGCAGAGACGAAAACACCGAGGGAATGCCCCCGTGGCGAATATCAAGAGTCAGATTAAGCGAAACCGCCAGAACGAGAGACGCCGCCTCCGCAATAGGGCTGCACGGGCCGAGCTAAAAACCCGCACCCGCACCGCCCTTGAGGCAGCCGAGGCTGGCGAGAGTTTGGACGAAGCTGTTGCAGCCGCGATGAAGCGGATCGACAAGGCTGCGGCCCAGGGAGTTCTGCACCCAAATACCGCATCCCGACGTAAGTCCCGCCTCCAACGAAGACTCAATCGCGCCAGCAGCTGAATCTCTCCCGCCTCACCTGTGAGCCGGGTCAGCGCCGGGAAAGGCTTGCCAGACGGGCAACGAGCACCTCTGCAACCAGTTCCGAAGGCCACGCGGAACGCCCACGAAGGTCGAGATCGGCGTCCCCAAGGAGCTTCACAGCACGAGAGATCCGGTCCCCCCCCAGCTGTCGTGAAGTCTGGAGTGCCTTCTTCGCTGGATAACCCTTGATGCCCAGCGCATCAGCAGCACCCTTTTCGTCGCTTATCCCTGAACCGTCAAGACGCAGTAGCCGCCCATAGTGGCCGTGAAGGACTGACAGGACCGCCAGAGGGTGTCGACCACCGACTCCCATCATCCGCGACAGGCAATCCAACGCCTTGGGGACATCACCCTGATCGATGGCGTCCCCAAGATCCCATGGCGCAACGTCGCCGCCAATTCGGAGAAAGGGCGTGACGTCCTCTGCTCCCAGGGCCGCTCCGGTGCCGAAGACCGCTGCCAGCGTTTCAAGGAATGGCACTACAGCCGGCCGATCTTCACCTAGTCGACTGTGCACGAGGACACGAGCTGAGCGATCCAGTTCGACAGGTGCCTCATCAAGGCGATCATCCAACCACTGTTGAGCCTCGCGACCTCGACCCACCGAAGTCTTTCGCACCTCTCCGCCAGCATTTACGACAGCTTCGAGCAGAGACTTAGGCACCGGATTGAGGCGCTGTTGAACCGGAACGGCACCCTTCTCCCACACAACGACGAGTGCCGTCGTTTCCAGCGGATCCGCTAGGTAAGCGACTAGTGGTGCGATGGCTTCCTTGTCGCCGAATCGACCAAGATGACGGCCGACCACTACCCGTCTTTCGGAGAGGAGCGGCGGAGTCTGGGCAGCATCGACAAGGCGAGCCACCTCGAACCCGTCGTCAGTGCGATAGTCGTCCTCGGTTAGTTCCTCAAGGGCCAGCGACCGATCGTCTCTGCCAAGAGCCAGCGACACCACCTCCCGGACGGCCTCGCCGACCAGTCCGATTTCATCCCCCGTGACGAGGACCACCGGCTGGGGCGCGGTCACAGGACTGCTCCGATCACTTCGATGTCCACAGCCAAGACTGCAGCCATTGCGTCGGCCACTCGACGTGCGCCCCGAACATCGTGGGAGCGCAGGATTCGGCAGGCTCCAGAAATGCCGAGAGCGTGAGCGGCCCAAGTTGCCTCCACCCGCTCCGTCAGGTCGTCGCCCGTCACCTCACCGAGAAAACCTTTGTTTGAAGCCGACAGGAGCACCGGTCGCCCAAGTTCCGCCAAATGACTTGAGTTTCGGAGCAGATCGATGGACATCTCTGCCGTCTTCCCCAGGTCGAGCCCGGCATCCACCATGATTCGCTGGTCTGGGATCCCAGCCTCTCGTGCCCAACGGACTCGTTCGGCCAAGAAGTCCCGCACGGCCGCAACGACTCCGCCCTCGGCCTTGTAGTCGGGGTTCGGGTCAGGGATCCGAGGACCGAGCCGAACGTGGGTTGCCACTACTGCCGCTCCGTGGCGTGCGCAAGCCGGGAGAAACGTCGGATCGGCAAAACCGCTGATGTCGTTGCCTATAGAGGCTCCGGCATCCAAGGCCGCATCCACTACAGCACCGCGAAAGGTGTCTACAGCTATGGGGAGGTCGAACCGGTCCGATAGGGCTTCGACTGCTGGAATCACTCGATCCAACTCTTCTTCGCAGGTGACTTCGGGTCCAGGGCCAGCCTTCGAACCTCCAACGTCGAACAAGTCAGCGCCAGCATCAACATGGCGCTGTGCAAGTTGGAGAAAGTCGTCAAAGTCCCAAAACCGTCCTCGATCCCAAAAGGAGTCGGGCGTCCGATTCAGGATTCCCATTACTAGTGAGCGGTGGGCAACGTCAAAGCGATGATCTGGCCCAAGTTCGATGATCATCCAGTTGACGGTACACCGGCCCGCTGCCTGCCTCCGGTTGGGCCGGTTACCAACTCAACTGATGCGAGGCGACAAGTCGGCCGTCCTCGCCCCGTCGTCAACAGAGGGATTTCAGACGGCGATGATCCGCTTTATAGGACGAGGCGGATCAGAACAGTGCTGACGTAAGCCGTCGACGCCAGGTGGCCGTGCGCGGATCGTCGGGGCCTAGAACTTCAAGGAGGTCAACGAACCGCTGCCGGTCAGCCTCGTCATCCTTTGCCGTCTTCAGCAACTCGGCCAAAGTGGCTTCAATGTCGTCAACTGCTTCGGTACGCGCCATCGCAGCAATTCGCCTGGTCTCTGCCGACTCTGGGATCCGATCCAACAGTTTGAGGGCGGCATCGGTGTCGCCGTCGCCGTCTCGCTCCACGAGTAAGAGGGCTAGTGCCGTGACGGCCGAGATATTGTCTGCCTCAATAGTCAAAGCTTGGACCAGTGAAGCCTCGTCACCCAGGGCCACAAGCCGCTCAACCTCAGAGATCTCTTCGGCAGGCAGTAGCCCCTGAACGAACGACCGAACTGCGTCGATTCCTTGAGCACCCACGAAGCTGCTGGCGACCTTGCCATCCACGAGGCCGAAAACCGCAGGAATAGATTGAACTTGGAAGGCCTGCGCCACTCCGGGGTTCGAGTCGATATCGACCTTGGCGAGAATTATCTTTCCGGCGAGTTCCGCGACCACCTCATCGAGAATCGGCCCCAGCGTCTTGCATGGGCCGCACCACTCTGCCCAAAGGTCAACCACTACCGGTAGTTGATGCGACCGGTCTATGACCTCTGTCTGGAACGTGGCATCGGTAACATCCATCTCTGGCAGGGTAGGCACCGCAGCAGGAGCCTCCACTACCGTCCGAATCGATGACTACACCTGCGGGGATCAACGAGGACAATCTGGTTCGGTGGTTCGACGATCGAGTGGGTGGCCTTGACGGAGCACTCAGTTTTGACTTGATCACCGGTGGACGGTCGAACCTGACCTTTAAGGTATCTGACCGTCACGATCGCAAATGGGTTCTGCGACGACCTCCCCTGGGGCACGTACTGGCCACAGCCCACGATATGGGGCGTGAGTATCGGATTATCAGCGCTCTCGCTGACAGCGGGGTACCCGTGCCGCAGGTGGTTGGCCTCTGCGAGGACGAAAACATCAATGGCGCTCCTTTTTACGTGATGGATTTCGTCCCTGGTGTGGTCGTGCGCACTATCGAGGACGCGGAACGCGTGTCCGTGGAAACCCGGCATCGAATGGGCGTGTCGCTTATCGAGGTACTGGCCCGCCTGCACGAAGTGAACCTCAATGCTGTCGGCCTAGCCGACCTCGGACGGCATGAGGGCTATATAGAACGCCAATTGAAGCGTTGGCGGACCCAGTTCGTCGAGTCGACTACACGCGAAGTACCCGGTGTGCTGGAGACGCATGAGATTCTCGCCTCGCGTGTGCCGGTCCAGCAGGGGGTAGGCATCGTCCACGGCGACTACCGACTCGACAACTGCATGATGAACTCTGACGGTTCGGTTGCCGCGGTCCTCGACTGGGAGCTGTGCACCCTTGGAGATGTGCTGGCCGACGTAGCCGGAATGGTCGCCTACGCCGACGAACGTACCACCGGTGGTTCTCCACCACCTACTTCTGCCGATGGCTTCCCTTCTATCGACGAGGTCCGAGAGTTGTATGCGCGGTGCGGAACTCGCGATCTACAAAACCTCGACTTCTACGTAGCTTTCGCCTACTGGCGCATTGCCTGCATCGTCGAAGGTGTGTACAGCCGATACGCCGCCGGTGTGATGGGCGATCAGGATGACCCGTCCCTAGTCGAGCTCTTCGGGCGCCGGGTCCTGGACCTCGCATCGTTGGCCCACAGTCTGGCCAAAGGCCTCCCGTCAGGAGCCTGAAGTTGGACAACGAAAGCAGCAACAACCTGATGGAGCTCGCTGCAGAACCTCTTCTGGTTGATCCAGTCCTGTTGCTAGCTCTAGATGGCTGGATTGATGCCGCCGGAGTGGCTCGAGCGGCCCGTCAGCGGCTCGTCGACGGTGATCCCGGGCAGCGCATCGCCTACTTCGATACCGACCGCCTGCTCGACCATCGGGCCCGCCGGCCTTCGCTTCATCTGGTCGATGGGGTCAGCCGGCGTCTCGAATGGCCGACTCTGGAGGTCTTCCACCTGGAATCGACAGCCGACAACGACGTGCTAGTTCTGCACGGCCCGGAGCCCGACCACGAGTGGCGAGGCTTCGCCGCGGCAGTAGTCGACCTTTGCCGACGCTTCAACGTAAGGATGGTGTTGGGACTCGGCGCATATCCGGCAGCCGTACCGCACACCCGTCCAACCAGACTGTCCTGCACAGCCGGAAGCCCCGACCTTGCTGGGAGACTCGACTTCGTAACTGCGACCATCGAGGTCCCAGCTGGAGCGCAGGCCGTGATCGAGATGGAGGCAGGTCGGGCGGGCATCCCAGCCATCGGAATCTGGGCGCAAGTCCCCCACTACCTTTCCGGTTCTTCGTTTCCGCCAGCGACCCAGGCGCTTCTGACAGGGGTGGCGGAACTAACCGGCATAGAAATCGACGAGGGGCCCCTGGCGGAGGCCTCGCTGGCGACCCGAACCCGATTGGACGACCTGGTAGCCCAGAACCCGGAGCACGTCACAATGCTCGAAAAGTTGGAAGCGGCCTACGACGATCTGCACGATGCGCGCAGCCTCCTGCCGGACGGCGAGCAGCTGGCTGCCGAATTGGAACGATTCCTGCGGGACCACGACGACTGAACATGCGACTTCTCGTTCTTCAGCACATCGAGTGCGAGCATCCGGCCCAGTTCCGCCGCCACCTGGAGAGCGATGGAACCGACTGGGTCGCCGTCGAGTTGGACCTCGGTGAGGAGATCCCTCCATTGGGGACATTCGACGCTCTCTGGGTCATGGGTGGCCCGATGAACGTGTGGGACACTGACGAACATCCGTGGTTGGTTGCCGAGAAGGCTGCCATCAGACAATGGGTGGTCGACATGGAGCGTCCATTTCTCGGAATCTGCCTCGGACACCAGCTTCTCGCCGATGCTCTTGACGGTCGGTGCGGCTACCAAGACCCTTCCGAGATCGGCGTCCTTGATGTCCACCTGACTCGAGCCGGTATCGCTGATCCCATCTTCGCCGGCCTGCCACCGATCCAGCGAGCACTCCAGTGGCATTCCGTTCAAGTTGTCCAGCCGCCCCCTAGCGCTACGGTCTTGGCGGAGTCCTCCGCCTGTGCCATCCAGGCCATGCGGGTGGGCAGGCACGCATGGTCGATGCAGTATCACATTGAGGTCGAACCAGAGACCGTGGTCAACTGGGGACGGGTACCGGCCTACCGCTCGGCACTCGAGTCGACATTGGGTCCGGATGCCCTAATCGAGTTGGAGACCGATGCCGCAGAGACAATGGCCGACTTCAATAGGAATGCAGAGCTGCTGTACCGAAACTTCATGGAGGCGGTTCAGGATCCCAGTTGAGTGTTTGTTCCCATAATTCCAATAGGAATTGGCTGCCATCGCCTCAGCTCTCACACGACGACATTGACCAGTTTCGGCGGCCGGGCGATGACCTTCCGGGGTTCACCACCGGCGAGGATCGCCACCACCTTCTCACAGGCGAGAGCCCGCTCGATCGCTCCGGCCTCGTCGACGTCGGACGGCACCTCTAAGCGGTCGCGCACTTTGCCGTTGACCTGCACGACCATGGTCACATTGTCATCAAGCAACTTCGACGGATCGGCAGCCGGCCATGCTTCGAGATGGACCTGGTCCCCTCGGCGCAACTCCCAGAGTTCTGCACACAGGTGGGGGGCTGCAGGCGCCATGACGAGCAGTAGGGCGTCGACTGCCGAATCGAGAGTTTCAGCATGCGGACCGTCCTCTTCCTGGACGTAGCGGTACAGCATGTTGGTGAACTCCATAAAGCCGGCAATCGCCGTGTTATACGACCAACGGTCGTATTCGTCGGTGATCCGAGCAACCAGACGATGCGCAGCCCGATCGACGTTGAAGTCGGCCTCGGTTTCGTCGCCGGACCTGACCACCTTCGTCAGATCGGAGCCGGGAACAGCCAGGCGCCACACGCGGTTTAGGAACTTGGCGCAACCATCGATGCCAAAGTCCTCCCAATCGACGTCTTCCTGAGGTGGCTTTACCTGCAGGTGGGCAAGACGCAGAGCGTCAGCGCCCTGTTTGTCGAGAATGTCTTCGGGCGCTACCAGGTTGCCTTTCGACTTGGACATCTTGGAGCCGCCGAGCCGGATCATTCCCTGAGTGAAGAGTCGTTGGAACGGCTCACGAAGGCTCTGCGGAGCAACACCGAGGTCGGCGAGCGCCTTAGTGAAGAACCTGGCGTACATCAAATGCAGAATGGCGTGCTCCACCCCGCCGATGTACTGATCGACTGGAAGCCATCGCCGGGCAGCGTCAGCCGAAAACGGGGCTTGATCGTTCCATGGGTCTGCGAAGCGCAGGAAGTACCAAGAAGAGTCGACGAAGGTGTCCATAGTGTCGGTCTCCCGTCGGGCTGATTTCCCACATGACGGACAGTTAGCCGACAGGAAGCCCTCATGGGTGGTCAAGGGAGATCGACCGGTGGGCATGAACTCAACATCGTCGGGCGGCTCGATAGGTATTTGGTCTTCGGGAACGGGTTGTTGGCCGCAGTCGTCGCAGTAGACGATTGGAATCGGGCAACCCCAGTAGCGCTGGCGCGACAACAGCCAATCGCGGAGCCGATAGTTGACCTTCCCGACACCGTGGCCGTTTTCTTCTAGCCAGGTGATGGCGGTGGCCTTGGCCTCGGTGACCTTCATGCCATTGAGGAACGAAGAGTTAATGGCCGGTCCGTCACCGACGTAGGCCTCGCCTTCGAAGTCGTCGGGTGGCTGAACGGTCCGGATGATGTCACAGCCGTGGACCGTTGCGAAGTCCCAGTCGCGTTGGTCTTCGCCGGGGACAGCCATAATCGCCCCGGTGCCGTAGGTCATCAGCACGTAGTCGGCGAGGAAGATCGGGATGGCCTGTCCGGTGAACGGGTTCACGACCCTCCCTCCGGTGGCGACGCCCCGCTTGTCAAGGGCTCCTTCCGTGGAGAGCCGGTCGATCTCGCTGCGTCCGGCCACGGAAGATCGGAAGGCCTCGACCTCAGCCCGATGGGCATCGGTGGTCAGTTCGTCGACCCGGGGATGCTCGGGGGAAATGACGGCGAACGTCATGCCGAACGAAGTGTCGGGCCGTGTGGTGAAGACGGCCAGCGGTTCGACGTCGGTGCGGGCATTGCCGGCGGAATCAGCGATGGCCAGACCGAATTCGGCGCCTTCGGAGCGCCCGATCCAGTGGCGTTGCATGACCTTGACCTTTTCAGGCCAATGGACTTCGTCGAGGTCGTCGAGGAGTTCTTGGGCATATGCGGTGATCCGGTAGAACCACTGCTCCATGTCACGGCGTTCGACGAGGTCGCTGGAACGTTCGCACGTACCATCGCCCAACACCTGTTCGTTAGCCAGCACGGTTTGGCAACCGGGGCACCAGTTCACGGGAGCAGTGTCTCGGTAGACGAGTCCGGCCTCGTAGAACTTCAGGAAGATCCACTGGGTCCAGCGAATGTAAGACGGATCATGGCTCTTCACCATCCGCCGCCAGTCGTAGACGGCGCCGATGCGCCTCAGTGACGCTGAAAGAGCCTCAATGTTGCGTTCCGTGTGGACGCGGGGGTGGGTGCCTGTCTGGATGGCGGCGTTTTCGGCCGGTAAACCGAAAGAGTCAAAGCCGATAGGCGAGAGAACCCCGTCTCCCCGCATCGTCCGGTATCGAACTAGGAGGTCTCCCATGGTGTAGTTGCGGACATGGCCCATGTGCGCTGGACCACTGGGGTACGGATACATGGACAGGACGTAGAAAGGCGGTCGAGGGTCGTCGTTGTCTACCTGGTACGTGCCTTCGTCCTGCCAGCGCTGCTGCCAGCGCGCCTCGATTGTCTGAGGGTCGTAGCGTGTCGGGCCGGCTGGGTCAGCGAAGGGGTCTGGGGTCAAGGACATTGCTCTGGAGGCTACGAGACGGGCAGCCACCATGGGCGATCTCGACCTGGTCGTGTCGAAGAGAGCCGCTGGTAGATTGGCCGCTCCTCGGGGCTATAGCTCAGTTGGAAGAGCGCTTCCATGGCATGGAAGAGGTCGAGGGTTCAATTCCCTCTAGCTCCACGATCGTCAGAGGCCTGAATAACTTTGATGATTGCGTATATGGCGACCCTTGAAGTTGCGTAGGCGAAGCGAATTGCCGACAACAAAAAGTGACGAAGAGGCCATGACTCCGGCGGCAATCATCGGGGCGAGGAGCCCAGCGGCGGCTAGCGGAATGGCAGCAATGTTGTAGGCGAAAGCCCAGAAAAGGTTTCCGCGGATGGTCGCCAGCGTAGAACGTGACAGTCGTATCGCATCGGTTACGGCCCGTAGATCGCCGGCCACAATGGTGATATCCGCTGCCTCCATCGCCACAGCCGTGCCGGTTCCCATTGCGATCCCTAAGTCCGCCCTAGCCAAGGCCGGCGCATCGTTTATTCCGTCTCCCACCATGGCCACCACGTGTCCGACACTGCGAAGTCGGGCCACCTCGGCGTCCTTCTCGTCCGGTAAGACGCCCGCCACAACCCGGTCAATGCCCACAGCGTCGGCAACCGTGTGGGCCGTTCGACCATCGTCACCCGTCAATAGGGTCACCTTGAGCCCAAGGGTTTGCAAAGAAGCAACTGCTTCAGCGCTGGTGTCCCGCACCCGGTCCTCGATTGCCAGAACTGCTCTAGCCACACCGTCCCAACCAACGAGTACCGATGTACGACCAGCATCAACGGCCGCCTTGTGAGCAGCAATCAAAGATGGAGCGATTTCGTCGAAGAGGTCAAGTCTTCCAATCGCCGCCGCAGTTCCACCGACTATCCCTAGAACACCGCGCCCAGGTAGTACTTCGAGGTCGCTGGCAGGGGGGGCTTGATCTGCAGAAGCTACGACCGCTCTGGCGATTGGATGTTCTGAGCGGGATTCGAGCGCTGCTGCTACATAGAGTGCCTGGTCGGGATCGATTCCGTCGGCAGTCACCACTGAGCAGAGAGCCATCCGTCCCTCGGTGATAGTTCCTGTCTTGTCAAGGACTACGTGGCCAATGTGTCGAGCTGACTCCAACACTTCGCCGCTGCGGATCAGAATGCCGAGCTGGGCGCCTCTGCCAGTCCCGGCCATGATCGCCGTTGGCGTAGCTAAGCCCAGCGCACATGGGCACGCAATGACTAGGACGGCTACTGCTGCAGTCAGGCTGTCGGTAGCTGGCTCGCCGAATGCCAGCCAAGTGGCCAGCGTGCCGATCGCGATCAGGAGCACTGTTGGCACGAAGACGGCCGAGATTCGGTCGACCAATCGCTGGATCGGAGCTGTGGCCGCCTGTGCCTCTTCGACCAACCGCATGATCCTCGCCAGTGTCGACTCAGCACCAACACGGATGGCTTCGATCACCAACGGCCCATTGCCATTGACCGTAGCTCCGGTGACCTCGTCTCCCGGGCCAACATCCTCGGGGACAGGTTCGCCGGTCAACATCGACACGTCGACGGTAGAGAAACCGTCGATAACCCTTCCGTCAACCGGGATCCTGTCGCCGGGTCTGACTAACAGTCGGACCCCCACACTTACATCGGTTATCGGAACGGTCGTGCCGTCCTCGAGGATCGCGTCGTCTGCCGACAGGCCAGCAAGAGCCCTGATCGCCTCGCCGGAGCGACGTCGTGCAGCGGACTCCAGGCTGCGTCCGAACAAGATCAGAGTGATGATGACTGCCGCTGTTTCAAAATATACGTGACCTCGTTCGGCGATGAGTGCCCACACTGACCAACTCCAGGCAGCAGCCGTGCCCAGGGTTACTAGCGTGTCCATGGTCGCGGTCTTATGGCGGAAATTTCGCAATGTCGCCCGATGGAACACCCAGCCACTCCCCCACACCACAGGAGTGGACAGGGCCCCGACCAGCCACTCCCAACCTTCGAATCTCAGGATTGGGACCATCGAAACCAGAAACACCGGTGCCGTGACGGCGGCGGAGAACAACAAGTTCCGGGTCGGGGAATCCTTAGCCGTAGCTGAATCCCTTGGTGCAGCCTGGTCCGTATCCAACATGCCCACCGACTCGCCGACTTGGTAACCCAAGTCAGTGACGGTCCGGTGTAGTTCTCTGAGTTCAACTTCTGCAGGGTCGAACAAAACTGTCGCTTGTTCGGCGACGAGATTAACCGTGGCCGACTCAACGCCAGGAAGGGCCGTCAAGCCACGTCCGATCCGGGCGCTACAGGCTCCACAAGTCATTCCCTCTATGGGGAGGACGACGGTGTCGGGCATTAGAGCTATAATACCCCCACCCCCTATGGTTGGCTATACCTCCACCAAGGACGATGTCCTTCTCCGACTCCGACGAATCGAGGGTCAGGTCCGCGGTCTGCAGCGCCTCGTGGACGAGGACACCTGGTGCATCGACGTCCTGACGCAAATCTCGTCGGTCACCAAGGCACTCCAGGGCGTTGGAGTGGGTTTGTTGGACGACCACATCCGCCACTGTGTTCGCGATGCCGTCCAGCAGGACGAGGACGAGGGCAACGAGCGAATCCAGGAGGTTGTACTGGCTGTCAGGCGACTCCTCCGCACATGACGACCCTCGACCGCACCTCCCGGCATCCCGGCTACTGGCAGTCAGCCTGGCCCGTCGAGTGCGGTGGTAACCGCCGTCAGAAGGCGGCTGCTGGTCGATTGGATGCATCGACCGGTAAGCCAACCGTAACCACCGTGCGTAACGGTCGATGGAACGTGATGGCGGTCGAACGTGAACCTAGCCAGTGGTACGTCGGCGGTACCATGGCAGCGTTTAGTGGACCACCACCTTTCGGCTGGGTCCAACGAATTGACCTCGAGACGTTGGAACCTCTCGCAACCTCCCCAGAACTTCCGTGTGGGGAGCACGTCTGGTGCGGATCAATTCTCGTCCATGCCGATGGTTCGATCCTGTCGGTCAACGGGTCTTACCTCCATCGTCTCGACCCGGATGACCTCTCGGTTCTTGTCGAACGCCGACTCCCTGTCGATCGGAGCCACAACGGTCTACTTGTTCTCTCTGACGGAAGCCTCATCACAAAGGACTTGCGCCTTGAGGGGCAGGGCGGCACGACCATCACTCGCCTCGCCCCCGGAACGTTCGAACAAATTGGCGAACCGCTGGTACTCGCCGAGGGGTCAATGGGTCGAATCGCTGCCGACTTGTCCGATGATGGAACTGAGCACGTCTATGTTCCCGGCACCGAGCACCTGTGGCGTCTCGTCATCGGCGACGACGATCTTGTAGTCGACGACTCATGGTTCCCTCGCTATCGCTCTGGTGGCGGGCCTCAGGGTCTGGCGTGGGACTCCTGCCTGTCGGGTGGCGCCTGCTGGGTGATGGACTGCGGCGACGTCGAGTCAGTTCGGGCTATTCATCAGACTGAACCAAATGGCCGCTGGAAGCGCCCACCTGACCTCTCTTGGCGTCGGCCAACTCCATGGACTGGACCACTGCGACTCCTCCGAATCTCGCTAGAGGATTCAACTGATATCCGCACCGTTGCGCCGTTCGGAACCCCGGGTGGCGGAATCATCGCTCCACCGATCCATATACCCGGTAGCGACGCCACTCCTGGGATCGCCATAGCTTGGGATTCTGTCAACGGCGGCCTTGCAGGCGTCAACGACATCACCCTTGAACCTCTATGGCACCTCGAAGTTCGACCCACCATGCAACCTGTGGTGTTCCCCGAATCTGGTGAGATGATCATCAATGACTTTACGCTCGATGGCACTGATGATCTAGTTGTGGTCGACGTGACTACCGGCAACCTCCTCGATCGGGTCGGGACTGGTTCAAAGTTGGCCAACGGCATGTTCTTGTCGGCCTGCGGAAACCGCGACGTCCTCTACTGTTCCACCCTCACCGTCTCTCGGATCTCCTGGTCCTGAAGCCGGACACAGGACGACCTGAGATGGTCGTGAAGCCCGTTACCCGTTGCAGCATCTCGCCGACGACTCTCGCTACACTTGGGAGCGGTCGGGGGATCGAAGTCCGGTGTGATTCCGGCACTGTCCCGCAGCGGTGATTGTCCTTCCCAAAAGGGGAAGGACTGAGTCCGAACCAGCTCCCGTCCGAACGAACCAGACCACCCTCGAGGTAAGGGATTCGGTTCGGCCGACAGACGGCGAATGGCCTGTCGATCGAGCGACCGCCCCTCGACGACAGGAGAGTCCCAACCATGCGCCTTCCCAGCAAACGACTCCGATTCACAGCGCTCGCGGCTGGCCTATTTGGCGCCCTCGTAGCCTTATCCGGCTGCGGAGGTGCTGACTCGTCCATCGCTATGTCCGGCACCCCTGCCGTTGACTTTGGTGAGGATCTCAGCGGCAATGCACCAAGCCGCATCGTGTCCATTTCACCTTCCGCAACCGAGATGCTCTTTGCCATCGGCGCCGACAAGCAAGTGGTGGCCGTCGATGCCTACTCCTACTTTCCGGAGGGAACACCGGTCACCGACCTCAATGGTTGGGAGCCCAACGTCGAAGCCATCATTAACTACGACCCCGACCTTGTCATCATGTCCTACGACCCGGGCGACGTGGTCGCCGGTTTAGAGGCGGTCGGCGTGACGGCCGCTGTCCTGCCAGCCGCCGTCACCGTAGCCGACACCTATTCTCAGATTCTTGAACTCGGTAGCCTCACAGGCCGATCCAATCAGGCCACTCAGGTGCTGGCCGACCTCCGTGCCGAAATGGACGCCTTGGCCGCCGAGGCTGCTGCTTCCGGTGTAAACGGGCTCAGCTACTACCACGAGTTAGACGACACCCTCTTCAGTGTCACCTCGTCAACCTTCGTCGGCGAGATCTATGCCATGGCCGGCCTGATTAACGTCGCCGACGCCGCCGACCCGGATGGCACCGCCTATGGCTACCCCCAGTTGTCAGCCGAGTTCCTCGTCGACGCCGGCCCGGATCTCATCTTCCTCGCCGACGTGGAATGCTGCGCCCAAACCGCCGAGGTGGTCGCCTCCCGACCCGGCTGGGAGAGCATCCCCGCCATAGTCGAAGGTCAAATCGTGGAGTTACCGGCTGATGTCCCATCTCGCTGGGGTCCCCGCATCGTCGACTTTCTCCGAATAGTCGTCGATTCCATCACTGCCAACTAGACGTAAACAACACCAGCGACTAGTGAGACTTTGCACCATGTCGGACTCAGGGGAAACGGATTCGAGGATGACTGCCTCGGTGGCCCCATCTCTAGGAGTGTCGCGACTCGGGGGACGCTGGCTAGTCGGCGGAACTCTCGCGGTGGCCACAGCCCTCGTTGTTGGCGTTTCTACCGGACCAGTCAGCATCCCTCCCGGTCGGGTTGCCCTTGAGTTACTGGACCGACTTCCCCTAATTTCGGTCGAATCCGGCCTGAGCGAAGGCCAGCAGGCCATTGTTTGGAACCTCCGAGCTCCACGGGTCATCCTCGGGCTCCTCGTCGGATCAATGCTGGCAGGTTCTGGTGCCGCCTATCAGGGGGTGTTCCGCAATCCGCTGGCCGACCCTTACCTTCTGGGCATTGCCGCCGGCGCCGGCCTGGGCGCAACACTGGCAATCGTTTCAGGCTTAGGAGACGGCCTCGGCATAATCGATCCTGTCCCGGTCGCCGCCTTCGTCGGTGCCCTGCTGGCTGTCCTCGCGGCAGGCACCCTGAGTGTTCGTCGGGGCAGCGCCATGCCTCCTAGCACGCTCATACTGGCCGGGGTGGCTGTGGCCAGCTTCTTCACCGCCTTACAGACCTTCGTCCAGCAGCGTCACGCCGAGACGTTACGCCAGGTTTTCGCCTGGATCCTCGGCCGGCTTTCCACTGCCGGGTGGGACGAGGTTCTCCTCCTGCTCCCTTATGCCGTGGTGTGTAGTGGCGGGATGCTCCTTGCTGTCGGCGCTCTCGACGTGCTCGCCGTGGGCGACGACGAGGCCTCCAGCCTGGGCCTGCGACCACGCACCGTCCGACGCCTCGTCCTCATTGTGGCCTCACTTGGGGCAGCGGCTGCCGTGGCAGTCAGCGGCCTCATCGGCTTCGTCGGTCTGATCGTCCCCCACGCCGTCCGCCTAGTAGCCGGCATATCGCACCGTCGGGTCATCCCACTGTCCCTCCTCTTCGGCGGCGCCTTCCTGGCATTGGCCGACGTGGCAGCCCGAACCGTTCAATCGCCAGCAGAGATGCCAATCGGCGTCATCACGGCGTTCATCGGCGCCCCATTCTTCCTTGCCATCCTCCGCCGACAAACTGCCCAGTGAGTGCCGCAGCGGCCGCGCCCCGGCCCATCCCCACCGTGCCCTCCGAGGTGTCCTTCGATGGCGTCACCGTCGAATTGGGCGGTCGGCACGTCGTCAAGGACGTCACTCTCAGCATCCCCGGCGGTGGCTGGCTGTCTGTGATAGGACCAAATGGGGCTGGAAAGACAACACTCATACGAACCCTTTCCGGCGCCGTCCGATACCTCGGTGATGTCCGGATCGGCGGTATCAAGACCTCGTCAATCCACCATCGCGAGCGCGCGCGCTGCCTTGCCATCGTGCCACAGCACCCTCTAGTACCCATCGGCATTTCGACCTTCGACTACGCCCTTTTGGGTCGAACCCCCCATCAGGGCCTACGTTTCTCGCCATCACGTCATGATCGCGAAGTCACCGCCGAGGTGCTCCACCGGCTCGACCTAGACGAGTTCACCCACCGCCGCGTCGAGACCCTGTCCGGTGGCGAACGGCAGCGGGTGGTCTTGGCTCGAGCGCTGACACAGGAAACCCCGGTCCTAGTCCTCGACGAGCCAACATCCTTCCTCGACGTCGGCCACCAAATAGAGGTCCTCGAGTTAATCGCATCGCTTCGTGTCGAGCGGAACCTAACCGTTGTAACCACTCTCCATGACCTCTCGGTGGCCGGACAGTTCGCCGATCAGGTCGCCGTCCTAGCCGAAGGGAAAAAGGTCGCCGACGGCATCCCGGCAGACGTGCTCATCCCGGCTCTTATTGCACGACATTGGGGCATCGAGGCCGACACCGCGGTCGACGACCACGGCGGCGTTACGGTCACCGTTCGCCGCCGACGGAAAACCAAACCACTCAAAAAGATCGAGGAGCCCATATGAACGGCGAGTCGCCGGCCGATCCCCTGACCGAAGACCCTCGATCAGACGGCCTCCGCAGGGCCGAATCTCTGGTACTCCTCAACACCGGCGACGGCAAAGGTAAGTCCAGCGCGGCCTTCGGTGTAGTCATGCGCTCGGTTGCCCGCGACTGGCCAGTGGCCGTCGTCCAGTTCATCAAGTCTGGAAACTGGCACACTGGAGAAGAGAAAGTAGCGCGTCACCTCGGAGTGGACTGGTGGAGTCTCGGCGAAGGTTTTACTTGGGACAGCGACAATCTCGACAAGGACCGGGCCACCGCAGTTGAGGCGTGGCGACACGCCCGCTCACTCCTAGAGACTGCCAGCCACCGTCTAGTCGTGTTCGACGAGGTCACCTATCCCGTGAATTGGGGGTGGCTAGACGTTGAAGATGTCGCCACGGCTATCCGGGATCGGTCATCGAAAGTCAACGTCGTCCTCACTGGCCGCAACGCCCCTGATCAGTTGATTGCCGTGGCCGACACGGTGACCGAAATGCACAACGTGAAGCACGCCTACGAGACTGGACTGCGGGCCCTCAAAGGGATCGACTACTGACATGCCGCGAATCCTGAAATGACTGGGAACAGCGTCAGCGGAAGCCTCCTGGCATGCGGCACCGCGTCAGGTGCTGAAAAACCGATAGTAACTAGGCATCAGGACCGGTACTTGTATCCGTCGCTCCCTATTCATGAGAAATATTTAGAGGCACAGAATGGCCACTTTGTTGCCGAATGGTTCTACCGACAGCTCGACACAGACGCTCTTGTCAAAATCTCCCGCGCCATCGCCATCCCAACGGAAGTCCTTCAATGGTGACCCCCACCATAGAGACGCCCGTGGTATCCGACACCCGCCACGTAATCGTCTGGCGTTTCCCTGAGCCGGTCTTCATCCTCTCCTCTGCGCCTGTCGGCGGTGGCCTCTCGGTCGTCAACTGGATCTGCAACGTCGGCGTCACGAGCACCTTCTGCGATCCCGGCATTGATCACCACGCACACCAAGTAGCCGATGCCCTCGACCTCGACGGAGGCGGCGCCACCTTCTTCACGGCCGCTGACGTGCGTCTGGCTCAGCACGCAACCGTCGGGGGCGTAGCGGTGGATGCCACCGTCGGAGTGACGCGCGCCACCTGGGCGGCGGACACCGAGGAGGCCTGGGTCCCGTGGTCGCCAGGCACCATCAACATGGTCGTGCAGGTGCCCGTCCCTCTTGAGCCGTCCGCTGCCGTCAACGCCGTAATTACGGCCACCGAGGCCAAAGTGCAGGCATTCATCGAAGCCGGAGTACCTGGCACTGGCACGGCGACTGACGCGGTGGCCATCTGCTGGCCACCAGGACCCGATTCGGCTCCCTATGGTGGGCCCCGCTCTCCATGGGGAGCCCGGCTGGCCCGAGCCGCCCATGCTGCGGTGGCTGCCGGTCTATCCGAATCCCGACCTGAGAGGGCCGTCAGTTTCGGAGAATTCCAGAAGTGATAGTCCTCGTCCTAGGTGGGACTCGATCCGGAAAGTCCGAAGTAGCGGAACGACTCGCGGCCGAGGTCGCCGACGGCGGATCAGTCCTCTACTTAGCCACGGCATGCACGTCCGAGGAAGATACTGAATTCATCGGCCGTGTCAATCGTCACCGATCCCGCCGACCCCCCCACTGGACTACCCACGAGGTTGATGATCCCCTCACCCTCCCCCAACTGCTGGCTGACCTAGATGGACCGGTGCTTTTAGACTCTCTTGGTTCCTGGGTGGCCGCCCACCCCGATCTGGACCCAGACTTAGACGGGATCGTGACCGCCCTCACTGGCCGGTCTGCCCGGGGAGATGTCACCTTGGTGGTTACCGAGGAGGTCGGCCTGTCAGTCCATCCGCAGACTGAAACCGGACGGCGATTCGCAGACGCATTAGGCGCAGCCAACCGACTGGTCGCCGACGCCGCCGACCAGGTCCTGTTTGTGGTAGCCGGCCGTACCCTCGAGCTCCCCACCCACGGGACGCACAGCTAATGCAGGCCAAACGAGGTTTCTTAAACGCTTTGGGCTTCCTCACAGTAATGGGCTATGCGCACACCCCCGATACACGAACCTTTGTCTGGTTCCCAGCGGTCGGAGCCCTCCTCGGCGGCTTACTGGCAACCACCTGGTGGGGAGCAGGCATCCTCTGGTCACCGTTGGTAGCTGCCGGGATGGTGGTGGCCGTCGACCTAGCACTCACAGGATTACTTCATGTCGATGGCCTAGCCGATTCCGCTGACGGCCTCCTGCCTCACCTCGAACGCGATCGGCGTCTAGAGGTAATGCGCCGGACCGAGGTGGGTTCCTTCGCTCTCGGTTTAGTCCCCCTCACGCTCGGCCTTCGCTGGGCCGGTCTGGCCACCGCCCCCATCGAGCCTTTGACTCTCATCGCTCTCTGGACAGCCAGCCGCACCCTCGCCGCCCTCGTCCCAAAACTGGTGCCTTACGCCCGAGCCGAAGGGCTGGCCAGCGCCTTCCTCGGACCCGATGCCACCTCGGGGTGGCTTATTACTCCCTGGTTCGCCGTTTCGATCGCCATCGGATGGATGTCCGCTGATGTTCGCGGCGTGCTCGCTCTCGCAGTCCTCGTTGTCTTCGGTGCTGCCGTGGTCTCCTTGGCCCGACGACGAATCGGCGGCTTCACCGGTGACGTACTCGGGGCGACAATCCTGATTGGTGAAACGGCCGGCCTGTTAACCCTCGCAATCGTATGAGCATCAATCTCTTAAAGCGGGCGACAGCCACCGCAACCGCACTGCTACTAGACCGGATAACCGGGCCTCTAGTCGGCGACGGACTAGAGAAACTCCCTGACCGTCTTCATCCAGTGGCTTGGTTCGGCCGTGGCATGTCAACCCTCGAAACCCGCATCTGGCGAGACGACCGGGCTGCTGGACTTCTCTACACAGCGACTGGGACAGCCATTGGGCTCGTCGCAGGTCGCCTGTGTGGCTCGACAACCATCGTCGTCCACCTAGCCACGGCCGGTCACCAACTCCGCCGCATCGCCCTAGAAATCGCAAACCACCTCGAGTCCGGTGACCTCGACATGGCTCGAGCGACCCTCCCCTCCTTGGCGGGACGCGACCCCGAGCATCTCGATCGGACACAAGTCGCTGCTGCTGTAGTCGAGTCGCTAGCCGAAAACTCAGTGGACGCAGTCATCGCTCCAGCCTTCTGGGGACTCGTAGCCGGCGCCCCAGGGGCGGCTGCTCACCGCGCCATTAACACGATGGACGCCATGGTCGGACACCGTTCGAGCCGCTACGAGCGGTTCGGCTGGTCGGCGGCCCGATTGGATGACGCCGTCAACTGGCTCCCTGCCCGCCTATTCGCCCTCACCGTAGCGGCTTCCGCACCTAGTCGAGCCCGGGATGCAGTAAGCACAGTGCTCCGAGACGCCTCCGACCACCCATCGCCCAATGCCGGCGTAGCCGAATCCGCGCTGGCAGGTGCTCTGAATCTTCGGCTCGGCGGCTCACTCTCCTACAGTGGCAAAATTGAAGATCGACCAATACTCGGCGACGGCCACTATCCGGACGCCAAGGACATCCGTCGCGCCGTGGACCTAGTGCGCCGCTGCGAGGCGATCCTCGTGGTCACCCTCGGAATTGCGGCCCTCGCCGCCCTAGTAACCAGCCGACACAGTGATCGAGCCCCACGATGACAAGTCTCATTCCCCCGGGGCCCCATGGCGGGGACGCTTCCCTGCTAGCCACTGCTCTTGGGGTTCCCGTCCGTGAAATCCTCGACCTTTCAGCCAGCCTCAACCCCCTAGCCCCCGATCCCAAGCCGATCTTGGCCCGCCACCTCGACGCCATCGTCCGCTACCCAGACGATCAACGAGCAACCGCTGCCCTCGCCGAGGTCATCGGGATAGATGCAGAAAGACTGGTCCTAACCAATGGTGGTGCCGAGGCCATCGCCCTAGTAGCCGCCGAGTATCCCGTCGGTTCCGTTGACTCATTCGAGTTCTCTCTGTACGCCCGCCACCTCACCGAGGTCGACGAGACCATGCAGGCTCCCCGGTGGGTATCGGACCCCCACAATCCGACCGGACGCCTAGCCGACTCGGATGACCAAGCGCAGGTGCGCGATGAGGCCTTCTACTCACTAGCTACCGGTCAATGGACACGTGGCGACGCCGAAACCACCGTTGTCGGATCGCTAACTAAGGCTCTGGCCTGTCCTGGATTGCGGGTCGGGTACGTTCTGTGCCCCGACGACCGCTCCGCCGCTGCAATAGCGAAACGCAGACCCCAGTGGTCACTCAACGGTTTTGCCGCCGCCGCCCTTCCCGATCTCCTAGACGGAGCGGACCCCAGTGCTTGGAGAGAAGGCATCTCCGAACTACGCGGTGAGTTATCCGAGCTACTCAGAGCCCATGACCTCCATCCAGATGACAGCTCAGCGAACTACGTGTGGGTCCCTCACGCCCCCGGGCTGCGAGACGATCTCCTTTTCTACGGCATACTGCTGCGCGACGGAGCAAGCTTTGGCCATCCCGATGCGGTACGCATCGCCGTCCCCGACGCCTTGGGCCTTCAGCGACTCTCAGACACCCTAGATCAGCACTCCCGGGCGAGTAGTTGGCAGCCGTCAGCCCGTCGACCTCTTACCCCACACCTCTAAACACGGGCCCTCGGTCCGCCCCGACCGCGCCAACGCGATCACCTCCTCAGGTGGTCCAGCCTTCCTGCCAGGACACCCTCGGGCAATCTGACCAGAGTCGCTCCAAGTCGTAAAGGCGGCGTGACTCCTCGTCCAGCACATGAACCACGAATCCTCCGTAGTCGATGAGGACCCAACGGTGGCTGTCCTGGCCCTCGACTCGCAAGGGCTTTGGACAATCGAGGATTCTCAACTGTTCCTCGATCCCCTCGACAATGGAACGAACCTGCCTGGGCGTGCGCCCGCTGGTCACCACAAAGAAGTCAGTAATCGACAACACTTCACCGACATCGATTACCACCGTCTCGTGTCCGAGCTTGTCGTCGGCTGCCCGAGCTGCAGCACGGGCCCAGTCAGCAAGTGTCTTCTCCCTGATCGGCATCCGATTCGTGCGCCCATCCGAGGTTCCGACATCCGACGGCTTCAATGTCCATCCATTCGGAAATCGGACCCGATAACCACCGTTAGGTCAGTCACCGGACTCAGGAACTCGTCATGCAGGACACCCCCGCCAAGAGCTGCCGCCAGCGCAGCCGCCGCGGGCTGATCAGCGGGGTCGCGGTGCAGCACGCGCGTCTGGATCACGCCTGCGGACCGGTAGTTGCCCACCACCACCAACTCCACTCCGGCCCGCAGCACGGCCTGTCGGGCTGCCGAATCCACCGAGCGGTCACCGGTACCGTTCAGTAAGCGAACGGTAGGACGTAGCCCAGGCGCCTGAGGGATGGGGACTGGAAACATCGCAACCACCAAGTCGACTAGCCGACCTTGGTCGATAGTCGGAACGTCCTCGCCTCCTGTCCACGGGCCAACTGGCACCCTGACTCGACCTCCGGCGACGGTCCCTAGAAGGTGAATTACATCCAGATCCAAGGCGGGCAGGTTGGTGTCCGGCTTACCGGAACCCACTGCCGACATCCAACTCTTCCACCAGTCTCGCTGCCGGTCGATTCGACCTGCGCCGCCGACCTCTCCCGGAAAAGAGAAGAAGTCGACAACGTCAGATGCCGCCACCTGCGCGGTCCCGGCGGGAAATCTCACTACTGACGTCCCGTCCCCACTTGCAGCAACCAACTCACCCGCCAGATTGACGGGAACTGACCCGACTGAACCAGCGAGACTTTTCCAACGCTCAGGAGTCAACAGCGTTGCAGCAGTCACCTCGACGTCTAATACCGAGGCGACAGCGGCGCGGACACGTTCTAGACCTCCGACTCGGTGGTGGTCAACCAGATTGCAGCCACGCTCGCCGCATCCCACTCCCACGTCGCCGCCTCCGATTTCCACAGGGAGTTCCACCGGGATCAGCAGGACGGTACCCCCGTTTCCGCCACGATCAGAAGCTGCCACCACCGCTACCTGAACCAACTCGCCACTCAAATCCTCGGTGGCAATCAGCATCGACCAGGTCTGTTCCACAAATGCCTCGAAGCCTGGGGCCGATGGGTCAGTAACCGCCTCGCGCGTCTCACCGCGTCGGCTATCCAACACCGTGGACAGGCCACTAAAGAGAAGGACGAATCCCAAGGTGGCGACTAGCAGGGCGAGGACGGGAAAACCCCACCGCCAGACCGGCGGCAGCCGGGGTGTGGGCCGCCGGCTCTGCTGTCTCCCGTCCGACGGCATCATCTCCTCATTTGGCCCGGTCGCCGGCGGATCCCGTAAAGCCCGTGGTCGAGAATCAAGGTGGCTACGCTCGGCGGTACCGCGTCAGAGGAGTCTCCGCCGGCAGCGACCACCGCCCGTAGTTCCCGACCGGCTAGATCGGGAAAGCTGCCGTCCAGAACCTCATACTCCCATCCCGCAGGCGGACGTCCTCCGATGTGACCAGGTCGTTCCATCACGACGATTGTCGCACTGCTCCGAACGTCCTCTGGACGCACCCACCCGTCAAGACCCGGGGCAACATCACTGCCTACGAGCAGAAACAGTTGAGACTTCGGGTGATGCTGCGTGTACTCGGCGAGAGTGTCTGCCGTATAAGACGGGCCCCCACGTCTGATCTCGATGTCGTCTACTTCCAAGTCCGGATGGTCGACCACTGCAGCCCGAACCATGGCGAGCCGGATCTCCACTGGCGAAACCGGTGGACAATTCGCTGCCGTTTTCTGCCACGGGTCGTTGGCTACGACAAGAACCACCCGATCCAGCCCCAAGGTCTCGCGTGCCGTCTCTGCCGCCGCTAGATGTCCATGGTGCGGCGGATCAAAGGTGCCTCCCAGTAGTCCTATCCGCGACGGCACAGTCACGTCGGTTCGAAGAGACACGTCTCGATAATATCGAGCGAGTCTTTCTTAAAGATCGTCACGTGTGACTACGTATGGTGAGATGAGTCAGCGTAATACGACCTGACCTGCGAAAACAGTTCAAAACACGCGTCGACGCTGACTATTCAACTGCTGTATATGACCGACGTCACGGGCTGAAGAATGGACAGAGAGCAGTGTCTGTGCTTGAATATCTGGCAGACGGGACCCGGAACACCTGACCAGACAGTCCGGATGCACGTCCTCTTTCCAGAAATCCCTAATTCGGCGCGCGTAATAGCGGTAGCCGTTCAGAGCTAAAAGTAGAGCGAGTTGAGACGAAAATGAGTGACTCCGTAGGTCAGTACCTGAACGAGATCGGAATGGTCCCCCTTCTGAACGCACAGGAGGAGAGAGAACTGTCCCAGATCATTGAAGCTGGCGCTGCGGCCCGTGAACGCAAGGAAGCTGGCGAAACCGGTCGCGACATCGAACGACCCATCCGAGCTGCCGCCCGGGCCAAGGACCGTTTCATCCGCTCCAATCTGCGTTTGGTAGTCAGCGTTGCCCGACGATACCCCCTACCCCCTGGAATGGAGCTCTTGGATCTCATCCAAGAAGGCAATCTTGGTCTGGAGCACGCCGTAGACAAATTCGACTGGCGTAAAGGGTTCAAGTTTTCTACCTACGCCACCTTCTGGATCCGTCAGGCCATCGGCAGGGCCCTTGACCAGAAGGCCAGTCTGGTTCGTCTTCCCGGTGATCGGTCGGCCAGTCTTCGAGCTGCTCTTCGGGCTGTTTCAGGGAATGGAGACGAGCTTGATGAGGAACATGCCCGACTTCATCGCCTAACGACCCCTACTTCCTTGGATCGGACGATCGGTGACGACGACAGCAACGAGTTGGTCGACCTGCTCCCCGATGCCGCTCCTGGGCCCGAGCTGCAGGTAATGGCCTTAGCGGAAAGCGAAATGGCCACCCGGCTCCTTGATGTCCTAGACAACCGGGCCCGCTATGCCGTGGAACAGCGTTTCGGCCTCACAGACGGCCGAAAGCGCAGCTACCGCGAGGTCGGAGAAGAGTTGGGCGTAACCGCCGAGGCAGCCAGACGTCTCGTCAAACGAGCCGTCACCACGGTGCGCGACCGCGCCAGCGAATACAGCGACGTCGCCTGACTCCGACCGGAGTGCCGGCCGACCCGATGGGCCCTGGCTCTGCACGAAACTCCCTCACAACCACGAGCGGGTGGGCCGTAGGCTTTAGTTCGTGAACACCACAGATTCCTCGCGTCCCGCCACAGACTGGGATCCTCAGTCGTGGCGCAATCATGTCGCCCTTCAGCAGCCTGAGTGGCCCGACGAAGCGGTTCATTCGGACATTCTGAAGCAACTTTTCTCTCTACCTCCCCTTGTCTTCGCCGGCGAAGCACGCGAGCTCACCGACCGTCTCGCTGAAGTAGCTGCTGGCCAAGCCTTCCTCCTCCAAGCCGGCGACTGCGCCGAGTCCTTCGACACTGCAGCAGACTCAATCCGTGACCGACTTCGCGTCATCCTTCAGATGGCCGTGGTGCTCACCTACTACACCGGAGTACCCGTCGTTAAGGTCGGCCGAATAGCTGGACAGTTCGCCAAACCCCGTTCGAACGACACCGAGACTGTCGACGGAGTGGAGTTGCCGTCATTTCGAGGACACATAGTCAACGACGTCAGCTTCTCGTCCAAAGCACGTACCGCCGATCCAACCCGACTGCTGACCGCCTACAACCGAGCCGCGGCCACTCTCAATTTGTTGCGCGCCTTCACCAAGGGCGGCTATGCCGACCTATCTCGGGTTCACCAGTGGAACCGGGAATTCGTCGCCGATAGCCCAGCAGGCCAGCGCTACGAGGCCCTGGCTAACGAGATCGACCGAGCCGTCCAGTTCATGTCGGCTTGCGGAATTACCAGTGAGACGCTCACCGACCTTCGTCAAGTGGACTTCTACACCAGCCACGAAGCGCTCCTTCTCGGCTATGAAGAGGCCCTCACCCGGCAAGACTCCCTTACTGGCGACTGGTACGACTGCTCGGCCCACATGCTCTGGATTGGCGAAAGAACTCGCCAGATTGACGGTGCACATGTGGAGTTCTTGAGTGGCGTTCGCAACCCGCTGGGCTGCAAACTCGGCCCTGCTGCCACGTCGGAAGAAGTCTTGGCCCTCTGCGAGGCATTGAACCCCGAACGGGTCCCAGGCCGACTGACATTGATAGCCAGGATGGGAGCCACCAAGGTGGTCGATCAACTTCCGGCACTACTAGCTGCCGTTCATGAGGCCGAACACCCTGTTGTATGGGTATGTGACCCGATGCACGGGAACACCTTCACCGCCGATGACGGTCGCAAAACGCGTCACTTCGAAGACGTCTTAGCTGAGGTGTCCGGCTTCTTCGCTGCCCATCGATTCGCCGGGACCCATCCCGGTGGCGTCCATCTAGAACTCACAGGTGACAACGTTACCGAGTGCCTTGGGGGCGGCTCCGAAGTGCTCACAGAGGATCTAGGAAGCCGTTACGAGACCATGTGCGATCCCCGCCTGAACGGCAGCCAGAGCCTCGATCTCGCATTCCGGGTAGCCGAGCTACTCCGCACCGGGAGCGCCTAAGGCAGCTGTTCAACTGGCGGAACTAGACAAGATTCTCGACAAAGGCCTCAAGTTGGCGGAGGTTTCGCACTTCGTGCACTCCGTCGCACCATGTCCCGTACTCGCCCACGATCGAATCCCCTGTATCCCAATAGGCCCGTGGTTCGGGATTTAGCCAGAAAACCTTCCGGGACCTGTGTTTGACTTCTTTGAGGATCCAAGACTGGGAGGCGTGGTAATTGTTCCGCGCATCACCCAAGATTAGGACCGTGGTCTTTGGGCCAACGTCTCTCCCGTACTTCTCCCAGAAAACCCCAAAAGCATGGCCATAGTCCGAATGTCCGTCGACCCATACGACATCTGCTTCAGTGTTAACGCGGTGCACCGCTTCTCCGATGTCCTCAACGCCCTCGAAGAAACCAGTGACTTCGTCTAAGCCGTCGATGAAAACAAACGATCGCACTTTCGAAAACTGGCTACTGATGGCGTAAACCAGGTGAAGGGTGAAGCGGGCAAAGGCGGCCACCGAACCAGAAATGTCAGCCACCACCATTATCTCCGGCTTGGCCGGTCGAGGAAATTTAAACTTTGGCTCTGCTGGAACTCCCCCGTAACTGAGCGAATGACGCATGGTGTTGCGGAAGTCGAGAGGTCCCTTGCGGCCATGGCGTCTCTTGCGAGCCAAGCGGACAGCCAGTTTGCGGGTTAGGGGATAGATGGCCTTCCGGAGGTTGACCATCTCTTCTCGAGACGCATGCATGAAGTCGACGTCTTCGGGAAGTGGTTTGCGCAGGGTTTTGGCCATCGCCTCGGCCCCACGATCAGCTACCAGACGTCGTCGAATCTCGGCTTCGACTTCCTTCTTTAGGCGATCCATGCGGTCATTGAACTCATCGCGCTCCAAGCGCTCCTCCAGTGGTGTGAGGTTTGACGGGGCTTGCTCACGGCTTGCCTCTATAAGGCGCTCCAGCATCCCGTCTAAGTCCAAGTTCCGCAGCGTCCGGTACAGGTAGTACGTGCCTCCGACTGGACGTCCCGGCTCCATCCCCGCATATCGCATAACTGCCTGTCGAGCCAGCGCTCGGAGCATCGCTTCGTCACCTTGCAGAAGGGCCTTGAAGAGCATCTCGGCTAACTGTTCGGGTGTCAGGGCTGCCCCGCCCCCACCGCCAGCCCCTTGAGGGTCACCCTGCCCGGGCATCTTCGCGTCCTGATCTTCGTCCTCGCCGAGCGAGGATGCCGGGTCAGTATCCATGATCTCGTACTCGGGGCCTCGCAATGAGAAGTAGACCTCGAACACCACCTCGAATGCCCGCCAATGGCTGTGGTTCTTCACCAATGTGGCACCCAACGCGTACTTGAATGCCTCGCGGTCGGCTAGCGGAATATGGGTGACCGCCTCCATCGCGTCGAGGTTCTCGGTCAAACTCACAGGGATACCAGCGTTTCGGAGTTCCAGAATGAAGCCGCCGAGCAAGTCGAGCAGCGGTTCGCTCTTTCTGCCGACGTCGGACGGGGACTCGGTTACGGCCATGATCTTTCCAGTGATAGCTACAGGGTCGGGATCAGGCCTCCGGCCCAGCCAACTCCTCCGGATTGTCCGCGAACTCCTTTACCGCCTTTTCGATATCGGTTCGGTATTTCAGGAGAACGTTCGCCGTATCGATCGCTGTCTCCGCATCGATCTGGTCAACCCCGAGGAGCACCAGAGTCCGGGCCCAGTCCAATGTCTCAGAGACAGAAGGATGCTTCTTCAAGTCGAGCTGACGCACCGTGCGCACAATGCGAGCAACCTGGTCCGCCAAGTCTTCGCCAATACCCGGCACCTTCGCCGTGACTATCTGACGCTCCCGCTCGAGGTCGGGATAATCGATGTAGAGGTAAAGACAGCGCCGTTTAAGGGCTTCGGAAAGTTCACGGGTCCCGTTCGATGTCAAAAAGACCAGTGGTACCTGAGTGGCCTCGACAGTACCCAACTCCGGAATCGAGACCTGATACTCCGACAGGATCTCCAGCAGCAGAGCCTCGGTCTCCACCTCAACCCGGTCAACCTCGTCGACGAGTAAGACGACCGGATCGCTCGCCCGGATGGCCTCCAGCAGCGGTCGGGTCAGAAGGAACTCCTCGGAGAATAGATCTTCTTCCACTTCTCCCCATGAAGCTTCACCGCCCTCAGCCTGTATCCGAAGAAGTTGTTTCTTGTAGTTCCACTCGTAGAGCGCCTTCGATTCGTCCAGACCTTCGTAACACTGGAGACGAATCAACCGGGCATCGACAATGTCCGCAACGCTTTTTGCCAGTTGCGTCTTGCCGGTTCCCGCTGGACCCTCGACAAGGATCGGTTTGCCCAAGCGGTCCGCCAGATACACGATTCCGGCAATGCCGTCGTCGGCCAGATAGTTCACGTCCGCGAGGGAGGCGCGAACCCCTGCAAGGTCGGCAAAGCGGGCGTCTATGTCGGTCATTCAGGGAGGCTACCGATGAGTTACTTTGGCCCGGACATTCAGTGTGTGGGCCTCAAACAACGAATGCGGTGACCTAGCCTCTGATCTGGCCGTCACCACGGACCACGTACTTCTCCGTCGTCAGTTGTTCGAGGCCCATCGGTCCTCTGGCGTGCAGTTTCTGAGTGCTGATTCCGATCTCCGCTCCAAAACCAAACTCTTCGCCATCCACGAAACGGGTCGATGCATTAACCAGAACTGCTGCGGCGTCAACCTCGCAAACGAATCTCTCCGCAGATGAATCGTCACTGGTCACAATGGCCTCGCTGTGACCCGAACCGGTCTCGTTCACGTGCCGAATCGCCTCGTCAAGGTCATCGACTACTCGGATCGACAACTTGAGACCGAGATACTCTGTCGACCAGTCCTCGTCGTGGGCCTCACCGATTGAGGGAACCACGGCGCGTGCCCGATCGTCACCTACCAACTCGACTCCATCTAGGGCTTCGGTCACTATTGGAAGAAAACGATCAGCAACTCCAGCGTGAACCACCAAGCTTTCCGCCGCGTTGCAGACCGACGGACGCTGAGTCTTTGCATTGAAAAGGATGTTGGCTGCCATGCCCAGATCGGCAGATTCATCCACGTAGACGTGGCAATTGCCGTCACCGTCGATGACATATGGCACTGTGGCATTCTCCAAGACCGAACGGATCAGTGACCTGCCCCCTCTGGGAATCAAGCAGTCGACAAATCCTCGCTGCTTCATGAACTCAACTGCAGCCTCCCGACTCCCATCTTCGACTAGCACTAGCCCATCAGCTGGCAACTCAGCGCTGACGAGAGCGGATCGGATGCTCGTAGCGATGGCCTGATTTGAAGTTAACGCTCCGGAAGAACCTCGCATGAAGGCTACGTTGCCGGACTTGAGACAAAGACCAAAGGCGTCGCTCGTCACATTCGGTCGATTCTCGTAGATGATGGCGACCACGCCGAGCGGCACCCTCATCTTGGATAGTTGGAGTCCATTGGGGCGACTCCAACTAGCGGTCACTGCTCCCACCGGATCCTTGAGGTTCGCTACCTGCCTGAGGCCTGAAGCCATGGACGCCAGTCGACCCTCGTCGAGGCGCAGTCGGTCAACTAGACCTTCGTGGCTGCCGCTGGCCTCTGCATGAGCTACGTCGACAGCGTTGGCGGCCAATATCACGCTGGCGTCAGCCTGCAGTCGGTCAGCAGCGGCCAATAAGCAAGCGTCTTTGGTCTTTGTCTGGGCAACGGCGAGTGCCGGAGCTGCGGCGTGGGCGCGATGAGCTAACTCGGCAACAGTGGTGTTGGCCAGGGAGGAAGAGCTCACTCTGTGAGGCTATCGACGGTGTCTCCGGAGCGCCCCGAACAACGGCAGTCCGGGGGCTACGTTGGCATGATGGACGGCTCCCGGCAGGATGCCTCCGGGCGCGGTTCGGGCGCTGTGGCAGCAGGCATCGCCCTCTCCAGACTCTCGGGGTTAGTACGCGAGATCCTCCTGCGTTCAGTTCTTGCCCTAGGTCCAGCCGCCGATGCGTTTGCTGCCGCCCTTCGAATCCCCAACCTTCTCCAGAACCTCTTGGGCGAGGGGTCTCTTTCCGCGTCGTTCATTCCCGTCTACAGCCGACTACTAGGAGAAGGAAGGCGGGAAGAGGCCGGCCGGGTTGCTGCGGCGGTCGCCAGCTTGCTGGCCGTGCTGGCCGGAACGCTGATTCTCATCGCAATCGTCGCGGCTGAACCACTGGCCAGACTTCTTGCCCCTGGATTCGAGGACACTCGCTTGGATCTCACCGCGGACCTGCTGCGAATCACCACCTGCGGCCTCGGGCTCCTCGTCCTCTCTGCTTGGTGTCTCGGAGTTCTCAACAGCCACAGCAGATTCTTTCTCCCGTACGTAGCACCAGTGCTATGGAATGTCGCGCAAGCCAGCGTCCTGATCGCTGCCCTTGTCGGCGAGTGGTCACCTCGTGACGCTGCCACCGGACTTGCTTGGGGCTTGGTAGCGGGTGGGGCTCTTCAGTTCGGCGCACAGGCTGTGGCAGTTTGGCAACTCGCACCGGAACTCCGTCCCTTCCTGGGACGCACCCTTGGCAGGGGTAACCGTCTGGTGGCCGACGTGCGTCGCCGTTTCGGACCAGCTGTACTCGGTCGCGGTGTCCTTCAGTTATCGAGCTATCTGGATCTTGTGCTCGCTTCAATGCTGGCCACGGGCGCTGTCGCTGGCTTACTGACGGCGCAGGTTCTCTACGGCCTGCCAGTAGCGCTTTTTGCGACCAGTGTGGCTGCGGCCTCACTGCCCGAAATGTCCCGAGCTCGAAAGGCATCCAGTGTTGCCGACGCTTTGACCGTAGCTCGTCGCCGAGCGTTGTTCTTCACTTCTTTCGCAACCGTGGCCTACCTAGTACTCGGCGAACCGATTGTTAACGCATTGTTCAAATGGGGTGCATTCGATGGGGACGACGGGCGAGCGGTGGCTCTAGTCCTTGCCGCCTACGCTCTCGGCCTTCCGGCCGTCGCTTCGTCACGAGTCACTCAGAACACACTCTTCGCCCTCGGCGATACCGCTGGGCCAGCCCGCATCGCTGCAGTTCGGGTGCTTCTTGCCGCAGGAGCCGGCATAGCTGTCATGTTTCCTCTTGACCGACTAACTATTCATGCCGGTGAAATCTTGTCGATCGCCGGCGGTGATTGGTTTGGGCCGCTGGCCGAGGGAATCCGCTTCGGTTCTCCAGACCCCCATCTCGGGGCCGTCGGCCTAGCTCTCGGTTCAGCGCTGGCCGCTTGGATCGAATTAGCCCTGCTTACCCGAAGAGTCCGCAAGCAACTCCCACAGGTAATTGGCCCATTCAGCGAAATAGGCGCTATGGGACTTCCCGCGGCCGCAGCAGTGATAGTCGCGCTTCTCCTGCGGTGGATTACCCACGACCTGCCAGACGTAGTAACGGCCGTTTTCGCTGTTACCGGCTCGGGGGCCGCCTACCTTGGCGTAGCTTTCGGTCGTGGCCTGCCCACGGCATCGGAGCTCACCTCTCTCCGACGCCGGCGAAGCGACACCGACACGACTTCGGAGTCTTAGGGCAGCACTACCAAGTCGTCAGCGTGAATAGCCTCATGGGCCATACCGTCAGGTAGATCTCCGGTCCTGCAACCCGCGTGGGCCCGCAATAGCGCCGAGTCATGACGAACGATTCCCTTTGCGAAGACTGTGCCGGAAGGATCGCAAATCTCTACCGCCGCTCCCGACTCGTAGGTTCCTGCCACACTCAAAACACCTGCTGGAAGCAAAGAAACTCTTCTCTCCTGCAACGCGCGCCGCGCACCAATGTCCACTGTGATCTGTCCGGCCGATCCCACCGCAAAAGCAATCCATAGTCGTCGGGCCCCCAATCTGGACTCACGTGGATGGACAACCGTCCCTACGCCCGAGGTACCCACACAGGCATCCAGCATCACGCCATCACGTTTAGCGTCAGCTATGACCGTGCGAACTCCCGACCAACTGGCGATCTTCGCTGCTGCCAACTTTGAGGACATCCCACCACTACCCCGCACAGTTCCTGACGTGCCAGCTAGACCCTCCAACTCCTGATCGATCTCCACAATCTCTTCGATGAGAGAGCCACCAGCGCCGAGGCGAGGATCAGCGGTGAGGAGGCCTGGCGTGTCAGTTAGCAGCACAAGTGTCGAAGCTCCTACCAGATGGGCGACTAGGGCGGCGATGCGGTCATTGTCGCCGAACCGAATCTCGTCGTCGGCTATGGCATCGTTTTCGTTGACTACCGGAACTACGCCTAGTTCGAGTAGTCGGGCCAAGGTGTTACGAGCATGCAGATACTGAGCGCGCACGAAGAAATCCAGAGGGGCGAGCAGCACCTGTCCGGCTATCAGGTCATGCCGTCCCAGTTCTTCCCGATACGTGCGAATCAGGCCACCCTGTCCCACAGCCGAGACCGCTTGGAGCGTGACTGCATCTCGAGGCCGGAGGTCTCCGCTGAACCCAAGCTCCGGGAGCCCCGCAGCTATAGCTCCTGACGTCACCACGACGACCTTCCGGCCTGAAGCTCGCACTTCAGCAACCCCATCACATAGCCGACCCACCGCGACACGGTCGATTGTCCCGTCCTCGTGGGTGATTGATGAGGTTCCAATTTTGACCACGGCAGTGCCGGAGTCGCCGTTCAGAGCCATCAGTCCTCCTCGTAGGTGAACTCAAGGCGACCGACGCGGACTGTCTCACCCTCTCGGACACCAGCTCGGGTCAGAGCTCGGTCGACTCCCATTCTTTTCATTCGATCGTGGAGGTAATCAAGCGCCTCCGGATTGGTCAGGTCGTTTAGATTCGCCATCCGAGCCACTCGCCGATCGAGAACTTCCCAGGCCCCATCGTCTCCACGTTCGACGCGGACATCCTCAGCCTCTGGGCGATGGACGACCACCGTTGACTCTCCCGTGGGAATCTGTCGGGCACCCACCACCAAATCAACTAGATCGTTTACCAAAGGCACGAGACCCTCTCCAGTAACTGCAGAGAGACGTTCTCCATCGAAGTTCAGGGCCGGATCCGCCACATCTGCCCGCGAGCCCATCACCAACCGCGGACGTAACAGCAGGTTCGATTGGTAGGCCGCCAATTCACCAAGAACGACCTCGAGTTGTCGTTCTGGCGTTTCCGGAGCAGTGGGCGACAAATCGACCAACACGAGAAGAACACGGGCCCGTTCGATGTGGCGGAGAAAACGGTGACCGAGACCCTTTCCTTCACTCGCCCCTTCGATCAAGCCGGGAATGTCCGCCACTACGAACTCTGTCTTGCCCTCGGGACGAACCACACCCAGATTTGGTTCCAGCGTTGTAAATGGATAGTCGGCGATCTTCGGTCGCGCTGCTGATATGCGAGAGATAAGCGTGCTCTTGCCAACATTGGGATAACCGACAAGGGCGACGTCGGCCATGAGCCGTAGTTCGAGCCGCAACCACCGCTCCTCACCTTCCTCGCCCTGCTCGGCGAAAGTAGGTGCCCGACGACGGTTGCTCAGGAACTTTGCGTTTCCACGACCACCTCGACCAGCCTCCGCTGCCAACCACCGGTCACCATGCTGCAACAAGTCGGCGAGCACCTCGCCCCCGTGAAGGTCGTGGACTGTCGTGCCCTCGGGCACCTTCACGACCAGATCCTCGGATGCCTTCCCATGGCGTTTTCCTCCAGATCCGTGAGTGCCGTTGTTGGCCCGTCGGTGTGGGTGGTCACGAAAGGCCAACAGAGAAGCAACGTTATGGTCGGCCTCCAACCACACGCTTCCACCATCTCCTCCATCACCGCCATCAGGACCTCCCTTTGGCACGTGGGCCTCGCGCCGGAACGACACCGAACCCGCGCCCCCATCACCACCGCGAACGTTGAGACCGCATTCGTCAACGAACTGTGACATGTCATCGAGCCTACGGTGGACCATGGGCTGCTCCCGGCACTACGTAGGGTGTGAAGATGATTCAAGGCAAGCGGAAGGAGGAACAAACTCCACCTCTGAACGAGCGGACACAACTGTGGGCATCGACCATGGATGGCCACGTCACAACAAGCCCTGAGGATCGGCTACGAACCGCTCATCGCAACAGCCACGCAATCATTGGTCCAGTCGTGACACATGACCGAGAGCGGCGTGACGCCGGGGAAGAACTGCCGATAAATACAGGTGCTACCCGCTCGACCTCTGGTGGTCATCGGGCTATTGAAGAAGAAGCTGATCCCTTTCGAACTTGTTTTGAGCGGGATAGGGACCGAATCCTTCACGCCACAGCCTTTCGTCGACTGGCTGGCAAAACCCAGGTATTCGTCTTTCCCGAAGACCATCAGCGGTCCCGCCTTACGCACGCTCTGGAGGTCGCCCAGGTTGCTAGGGCAATTGCAACCCGTCTCGGTCTGAACATTCCTCTTACCGAGGCCATCGCTCTTGGTCATGACTGTGGCCACGGCCCAGGTGGACACGCCAGCGAGGACGCCCTATCTCCCTACGTCGACGGTGGCTATGACCACGCTCAATGGGGAGCAGACGTGACCCTCGCCCCACTCAACCTCTGCACTGAAACTCTCGACGGCATCCGAAACCACTCCTGGTCGCGTCCAGCTCCCTCGACACCCGAAGGGGAAGTAGTTAGCTGGGCGGACCGGATCGCCTACGTCTGCCACGACTTTGAGGATGCCGCTCACACCGGCATCGTCGCCACAAAAGAACTCCCACCGTTGGTGCTGACCGTCTGTGGAAATTCCCGACGTGAACAACTCGCCACCTTCATAGACGGAGTTGTTTCCGGATCGGCTCGGGAGGGTCGTGTCGGTATGGCTTCGGAGATAGCCGAGGCCTTGGCGGCCTTTCGAACCTTCAACTACGAGAGGATCTACCTCCGTCCGGCCTCATTGCGACAGGCCGGACAGGTAATAGATCTTCTACGTGCACTCGTCGACCACTTTTTAGTTCACCCTTCAGACCTGCCGGCCAAGGACGGTGACGGTGGACCCGACAACCGCGGATCGGCCGCAAATACCTTGGCCGCAGTGCGATACGTGGGTGGAATGACCGACAGGTTTGCGTGTCGGGCCGGCGTCCGTCTCCTCGATTGGGACAAAGAACGACTTCCGAATGGCCTAGACGTAACCACCTAGCGCCGGCGAGACGGCATCGCCCGTCCTTCGGCTGCTGCGCCACCAAGCCCCTTCGCATCCACCACCGATGGGGTACTCGAATTTGACCGCCAACTCGGTGAAATAGTCCTCTTCAGTCAGACAGGACGTCCACCAGTTTTCGTCCACCGCGACGGCCGAACTTGACGATTCCATCGGCCGTAGCGAACAGCGTGTCGTCGCCACCTCGACCTACGTTGGCCCCCGGATGGAACTTGGTCCCCCTCTGTCGAACGATGATGCTGCCAGCGTTTACCCGACCGCCGTCATAGACCTTGACGCCTAGTCGCTGTGCATTGGAGTCACGTCCGTTTCGAGTGGATCCACCACCCTTGGTCTTCGACATACCGTCAGCCCCTCGTAATCCCGGTGATCTCGATCTCCGCCAGATGCTGTCGATGGCCCCACCGACGACGCTGATTGCTCTTGTTCTTGTAAGTAAAGCCGCGAATCTTCGGACCCTTGACATCGGCGACGATGCGGGCGGACACACTCGCGCCAGTCAACTTCTTGGGAGTGGCCAACACGTCGGCACCATCGACAACCATCACTGGCTTCAACTCGACTTCGCTGTCCACTGCACCCAAACGCTCGACGAGAATACGCTGGCCCTCTTCGACCCGATACTGCTTGCCACCAGTGGCAATCACTGCGTACATAGGCCTCAATCTAGCGTTACCTGCACTAGGCACCACCGACTGATCAAGCGCACCATGAGTAGCCTTCAGTTCGCAAACGGTCTCCGATCGGCCCCTACCGTCGTCCCGCCCGGCCCGAGCCGGCCAGAAGGTCGTCATCGAGATTCAATCCCCGTCCTCCGCAGTCTTCACAGGCCTTTGCGAACGACTCGAGTAAACCCTCTCCGATGCGTTTGCGGGTCATTTCGACCAGTCCAAGTTCCGAAATGTCGAAAATCTGGGTCCGAGTCTTGTCACGGGCCAGGGCCTCACGCAAGGTTTTCGCAACCGCATCACGGTTTGTCTTGACCTCCATGTCTACAAAATCGATAACGATGATGCCGCCGATGTCCCGAAGCCTGAGTTGTCTAGCGATCTCCTCTGCCGCCTCCAAGTTATTCCGGAATACCGTCTCTTCCAGGCTGGACCGACCTACGTTCTTGCCGGTGTTGACATCGATGACAGTCAACGCCTCCGTGTGCTCAATGATGAGCGACCCACCTGATGGCAGCCACACCTTGCGGTCCAATGCCTTGCGTAATTGCTCGTGGACATGATGCCTCTCGAACAGCGGCAGAGACTCGCTCTCCGAGTCGTGGAAAGAAATCCGATCCACCAGTGCAGGGTTCACGCTCTCTACGTAAGTTCGGACCTTTTCGAACATCTCGGCATCATCAATGACAACTCCCCTGAAATCCTTGTTGAACTCCTCACGAATGAAGCGAAACGCCATTTCGGGTTCCCGGTACAACAGTTTCGGCGCTTGAGAACGCCCTGACAAAGCCTCTATCTCCTCCCATTGGCTGAGCAGTCGGCGGACATCTCGCTCAATCTCTTCCTTGGTGATGTCTTCGGCCGCCGTTCGCACAATGATCCCGTGCTGCTTGGGTTTGACCCGATCGAGAATGCCACGCAGGCGCTTACGTTCAGATTCTGGAAGTCTCTTGGAGATACCCAAGGTTGAACTGTTCGGGACCAGAACCACGAACCGACCGGGAAGCGAGACCTCCTGAGTGAGGCGGGCCCCTTTGTGGGAAATCGGATTTTTAGTCACCTGGGCAAGAATCGTTTGCTTTGCCTTGAGAACTTGCTCGATTCGCGGGCGACCTTTCCCCTCGAAGTCCGCATCGTCGTACTGGACATCCCCCCTGTACAAAACAGCGTTCTTTGGCGTTCCAATATCGACGAATGCCGCCTCCATGCCGGGTAGGACGTTCTGGACCTTTGCTAGATAGACGTTGCCGTGGATCTCGCTGACGTCATCAGCTGGACGGGATAGGTAGTGCTCGATGAGTTGGCGGCCCTCCAATACGGCGATCTGAGTGACCCCGCTGCTCACGCTGACGCACATCAGGTAGCGACCGATCGGTTTTCCACGGCGTTCGCGGCCTCTTCGACTCTTGAGGAGGTCCTCGTCCAACTCCAATGGGGCATCATCGGTAATCGCCTCCACCGGACGGTTTCTATCCTGCTGCTGGCCGCCTCCTCCCCTACCGCGGCCACCCCTGCGACGGCGACGGCGACGCCCTGACACGGTCGCTCCCTGTCCGTCACTCTCTCTCACACCGTCGCTGGACGCTGGAGCGGGAGCGGGAGCGGGAGCGGTTGCGGGAGCGGTTGCGGGACGACTGTCCCCAATCTT